>CAWBUQ010000011.1:0-365192 GCA_963791995.1 uncultured Acidimicrobiaceae bacterium
AGCCATGGAGCTCGACCGGAGCTGAGTCAGCGGCGCAGACGTTTGCTGCCTCCGTGGGTCGTTCGGCCCACGCTCCTCTTGCAGGTTGGTCATCCTTGCCCCTCGTTGCCAGGGGTGCTCCTCACTCACACTGCTGAGACACGACAGCAGCGGGGGGCGAATCGGACACAGCGCCGTCGCCACCTCCACAACCTGAGGAGGAATCATGAACACCGAAAACACACCCTTCACCCAGCCTGAGGCCAACCAGCCACAGCAAACCGGGGCAAACACGACGCCCACCAAGACGCCTGGCTTCATCCGGGCCGAAGGACGTACCCGCAAGGCGGGCTACTGGATCTGCGGCGCAGGCGTCGCCGTCGTCCTCTCGTCCTTCTTGCCATGGGTCAGCATCGAGGGCGTCGAGACCACCCACCAGTCCGGCGGTGGCGTGGTGATGTTGCTCGTCATCGGCGGCCTCCTGGCCTACTTCGGTGCCCGCGTCCTCCAGGGCAGGGTCACCAAGGTGATCAACGTTGCCCTGTGGGTGATCGCCGCCGTCGACGTCGTCTTGAGTGTCGCCCTGTTCCATGCAGCGGACCAGCTGCAGCAAGAAGGCGGCGGCATCGTTTCGGCCTCGCCGACGATCGGGTTCTACCTGGCCGTGGGCGGCTTCATCGCCAGCGTGGTCGGCACCATCCTCGTCACGACCGTCCGCCGCAAGAAGGCAGCCGTCACGGCGACCAGCCAGCAGAGCCACTGACCGGCTCGACGTCAGGACCGAGCACTCTCAATAGGAGTTGCCTACCATGAGCGGACCGAATCGACGGGACGGGGCATTTGCTCGAGGTCTGAGTGCCAAGAGCGAGCAAGGGAGACGGACGGTGGCCGACTGGGAGGGCTTCGACGTAGAGGGGCGACTTGGGGTGGGCAGCACAGGGACCGTCTGGCTCGCCCGACAGGTCTCGGTCGGCCGGCTCGTGGCTCTGAAGGAGCTCGCGCCGGAGCTGGTGGGCAATCAGGCAGTGCGCGAGCACCTGCGCCACGAGGCGCAGGTGCTCGCCCGCTTGGACGATCCCAACTGCGTGGCGGTGTACAGCTACCTCGAGACCGCCTCCTCAGCAGCCATCGTCATGGAGTACGTCGAGGGAGTTTCTTTGCGGACACTTACCGGGCAGGGACCGCTCAGTGTGGAGCAGGCTCTCTCGGTCCTCGAAGGAGCACTGAGCGGACTGGCCGCCGCCCACCAGCAGGGCATCGTCCACGGCGACATCAAGCCCGAGAACATCCTTCTCTCCACGACCGGCGAGTCCAAGTTGGTCGACTTCGGACTGGCCGCCACCGTGGGCACCCAGCGGGCACCGGGGACGGGCAGCCCCACGTACTCGAGCCCCGAGGCCGCCGCCGGTGAACCACTCGGCGTGGCATCGGATCTCTATTCGGCGGGACTCGTGCTCTCCGAGCTCCTCGCCGGCGTCACGCCTGTCGGTGCCGACCCGGCCGCCGCTGCCAACTCTGTTCCCGCGCCCGTAGCCTCCCTGGTTAGGCGCGCCCTCGACCCGGACCCCTCCGGCCGCCCGGAGAGTGCCCGTGCCTTCCTCGACGAACTGCGAGCGGCGGCTGAGGAGGGATGTGGCGACGACTGGCGCAGACGCGCCCTCCTCGTTCCTCTCGTTGTGGCCGCCGCAACCGGCGGCGGTCAGCGCGATCGGGGCGGCCAAGGCCGGTGCCGCCTCGCCGCTTGGCGCGAGCTCGAACGGCGCGGGCGCTGCGCGGCGCACCTCCAAACTCGGACACCTCTTGCACGCCCACCCGTTGGTGGCGACGGCAATGGCGGGGATCGTCGTCGTTGCCGGTGTCGGCGTCGGGGTGGCCGCCGCCAGTGGCGGCGGGGGGATGCCGCCTCCGCCGACTGCCGTCGTCAGACCGGCAACCGCGACGGGCGCTGCGCCGACCATCCCAGCGACCATCATGACCGCAGCACAGTTCGAAAACGCCACTCTCCCGGCAGGCACGTGCGGCACGACGATTCGCAGCCCATACCGATGACCGACGGCCGCGGGCAGGCGGGGTACTGGTACGCCGGCATCATGGGCACGCCGGCACAGGTGAACTTCGGGTCAGGCCATGCCGGTCTCGCGGTCGACGTCAACTGTACCCAGGGCGGATCCTTCGAGTTCAGCCAGGTCTGGGTCTTCGATGGCACGCCCAGCAATCCGACCGTCGCGTACGGGCCGATTACCGGCGCGGTCGTACAACCTGGGCACTTTCGGCATCGTCGGATCAAACATCACGGACGTCCGCGTGGCCGGGAACTCGCTGATCGCGCTCGAGGGCTTCTCAGGACCCGACGACTGCAGCGGGGGGGCCACCACATGCGAGCCGGGACCGAACGAGACGGTGACGACGACCTGGAGCCTGTCGGCAAGCGATCCAACCCGTCTCGTGATCACGAGACCGCGGCCTACCAAGATCATGGTGACCGTGGCCGTCACTGCCCGGCGGAGATCAACGGCGCAACCCCTGACAAGGTCGGCTTGGCTCGACCAACCGGTCGCAGCAGGTCACGGCGGGCAGAGTCGGTCAACGCGGTCTGTGAGACCCGCAGACTCCGCCACTGCAAGGTCGAGCTGGACAGCGGCGCCTGGGTGCCCGCCGCCGACCTTCAGCGCCGTCCAACTGCCCGACTGTGACGCTGGCGCAATGACATCGCCGTCCATCGACGACGAGCGCACCGTCACCCCTAAGCTCGACGGCAACAGCGCCCACTCGGCGGCGAGCGATCCCGGCTCAGGCAGCAGCGACCGCGGCCGCAGCTCAGTGGTACGCCAATGGTACTGACGAATGCGAGGCGAACCCTCCGGGTAATCCACCCCCGGCCACACCCACGACGATCCCGCCCAGTGCGATCCCGTGAGTTGGAGCCAGTTCACACCCAACCAAGGCGGGACGGGTCAAGCGGGGGACCGGTAACAGCTGGGCCTGGGGCCTTCATCGCCACCTACTCGAACGGGATGTGGTCGTTCAACCCGCAGTTCAACTTCTGCTGAGTCACGTACCCGTGCTCGGCGATCGAGCGCATGCAAGGCGGTGGGTCCACGACAACTAGATCGTGTCTTCAGTCCAAACTGAAGGGTGGGTAGGTGTCGGTCATGAGGAAGGTGTACATGCTGACCCGGTTGGCCCAACGCATGACGCCGATGACGAAGTTGCGCAGGCTGTCGGGCCATCTTCCCGTGATCAAGACGGCGAAGAACGCGATGATCCCGACCACGTAGACAGCAATGAAGAGGAACAACAGCACGATGTAGTGAGGAATGGCCAGGAGCCATTTCACGAAAATGAGGCCCCGGTTCAGCGTGGGAGCTTCCTCGAACGACAAGTGAGCGGGGTCCGTGCCGGGGTCTGGTCCCACCGTCGGAAACTCGAACGGTGGGTACGGCTCCCGCATGAAGAAGAGGTAGGTCGCCACGCGGTATTGGTATCGATGTGTCATCGCCATGAACCCGAAGAAACTCTCCGGCATGCGCCCGGTGAACAAGATGGCGAAGAAGGACAGAATCCAAATGATGTTTTGAATGATCCCGAGCCCGTACAGCACGATCACCTGGGGTATCGCCAGCAGCCAGTGCACGAGAGGACGCCATCGGGCGATCTTGTCAGGCGCATCGAGGTCGAGCTGGAGCGGGAAGCCAGCCGCCGGTGTCACAGAGGAACTGGTCATGAGGATAAGGGTATTCCTATTGTTGGCCCACGAACGGGGATTCACCGGCGTTGGGGAACGCGCGCCTGGCGGACACGGTCGAGGCCCCGACCTGGGCTTGTCCGAGCTCGAGTGGGCATTCACGAACCAGTCACACTGGTCGAGCACAATGCCGTTCATGACTCTGTTCGACGTCTCCCCCTTCGGCGCTGCGGCCCCTCCGACCGAGATGCTCGAGGACTGGCCACCTGGCAACGGCAGTGACAGGAGCGGTGAGCCGCGTCTTCGCGGTGGGAGGCGCCTTGATGGTGCGCCCGACAGGAGTTCGCCCGCCTACCAGGACAGCGCGCCGCGGGTCCCCGACGTCGAGGTACGCGTCGAGCGCGCGCCGCAAGAAGACGTCGGAGGCGCGCTGGGTGGGTAGCCGCATCGTCGTGTCGGTACCGGCGCACCTCGACGCTGAGTCGAGGCAGAAAACGGTTGACTGGCTGGTAGAGCGGCTCCTCACCCGCGAGCGCCCGCAATTGGCTGACGACGAGGATCTCTCGAACCGGGCGATTGAGCTGAGCGATCGCTATCTGGTCGGCGCCCGGCCCGTTTCCGTGCGATGGGTGACGAACCAGACTGCTCGCTGGGGATCGTGCTCGTACTACTCGGGTGAGATCCGTATCTCGCACCGTCTGCGGGCCGTGCCTCAGTGGGTGCTCGATTCCGTGCTCGTCCATGAAGTCGCTCACCTGACGTACCCGGATCATTCGCCGGCCTTCCACCGTTTGGCTGGCGCCTATCCACGCCACAACGACGCGGGGTTGTTCCTCGCCGGCTACGGCCTCGGCCTGTCCTCCTCGACGGATTAGCGGGAGAGTCCACCGGGGATACGTCGTTTGGACGCCGCTTCCACCGCGGGGGAGGCGCATCGAATCGTCCCGGCGCTTTCGGCCCAAATCGGACGTCGCCCGCCGCGGATTTTAGGATTAGATCGCCAGCACGTCACGATTATCAATCGCGGTTGCAAAGGAAAGACCTCCCTGCTAAACCTCTGGCACTCGGAGGGCTGGGGAGCCAAATGTTCTGCTCAAACTGTGGTGCTGCAATAACTCCAGGGGACAAGTTCTGCGCATCTTGCGGAACAGCGGCATCGCCGGCCAACCCCCCGTCGGCCGCGCCGCCGCCCGAAGCTCAGCCGCAGCAGACGCCTGAACCCGCAGCGTCTGCGCCCCCGCCCGAAGCGTCACCGCCCGCAGCGCCCCCGCCCGAAGCGACCCCGCCCGCAGCGACTACACCGACAGCGCCGCAACCAGGGCCAGCAGACGCGACGGCGATGCAAGCACCGGTGGACCCAACCCTGGTACCCCCGGCAGCAGCAATCCCAATCCCTGGAGCCGCAGGATCGACTGTCCCTCCGACGGCGGCGTACACCGGCATACCCACTCCGGTCCCGGGCTCGGCACCGGAGAAACCTCCCTTGTTGAAAAGGCCAACGTTCCTGATCGCCGCGGCGATCGTCCTTCTGGCCGTCGTGGGTGGCGGCCTCTACCTACTTCTTGGCCGTGGGTCATCCAGCTATCCGCCAGCCATACAGCAGGCATTTCTCAAGGGCATGTGAAAACCAATACTGGACCAGACATGCCCCGACGCACTCCGACTGCAACTGCGTTCTCGATTGGCTCCAGGACAACAGAACGTTGCAGCAGTTCGAAGCAGACGCCAATAGCACGACGGCAACCGATCGCGACATCCAGGATGCGGCCCGATCAGCCTGCCCCACGATCACGGTCGAACGGGGGCCTCGGCAGCTCGGGTAGTTCAGGAAACTCTGGGCAAGTCCGGGAACTCTGGAAACTCGGGCATGTTCGGGAACTCCGGAAACTCGGGCAAGTCAGCAACTCGGCAACTCGGGGAGTTCAGGGAACTCGGGCAACTCGGGATTCCAGCAACTCAGGGAACTCGGGCGTGTTCGGCGATTCAGGGGACACCGGAACTCGGGCTCCGGCAACGCAGGGACTCGGGGAACTCCTAGGCCAGTGGCCTGGGCAGGTGAAGCGCCGCATCATCGAATGGCAAAAAGGGTGGTGAGAGTTTGATGACGGGGACTTCAGATCCAGTGGCGGGACAGTGAGCGCCGGGGCGCCAGTCCCTGCGCCTCATCCCCCGACACGACAAGGACTCCTGATGCCACTCCTCGACGTCTTCTGCCCCAACGGACATCCCGTTCCAGCGGACGCAACCAATGCCAGGTTCTGCCGGAGTTGCGGTGAGCCACTGTTGCGCCACTGCCCCGACGGACACACGTCAGTGGCCAGCGGCAAGTTCTGTACGACGTGCGGGACCACCATGGAGACGGGATCTGTCGAAGCCACTGCTGCCGTTCCAGCCGTCAGTGCGGTCGCAGCAATCGTCCCAGAGTCTCCGACGGTCGACCTCGGAGAGGATGCGGCGACCGTTCAGATGGACGCTCCGGCGGTAGTCCCAGAAACCCCGGCGGTTGTCCCCGACACTCCGGCGGTTGTCCCAGATGACTCCGGCGTATATCGACACGACTCCTCCGGTTGCAGTGGGGTCCGTTTCGGCGGTGTCCAGCCCACAACTACGGGCAACCGTACGACGATCCGAACAAGACGGTCCCCGCATTCGCACCCGTTCCCCCGGCGCCGACGCAGACCCGCCGTACGAGCCGCGGATGGGTCGTGGCGGTCGTCGTTGCCGCCATCCTCGTGCTCGGCCTGGCGGGTGGCCTCGTCTATGCGTTGAAGTCGAAGAACAACACACCTGCCGGTTCCGCCACTGCGACGACGGTCAACTCGACGACCTCGCACTCGACCTCGCACTCGACCTCGCCGACGACGAACGGTGTCGACCAGGCACCGTGCCACCACGACGACGACACCTGCGAACGAGCAGGTTGCGGCCGGAGCTCTGGCCGCACTTCTGACCCAAAGCGTTGCCGATCGAAGCGACATCAACACGGCCAGCAACGACGTCACGTCGTGCGGCTCGAACCTCGCCCAGGACGGACAGGTCTTCGAAAATGCCGCGAGCTCCCGCCAGCACCTGATCACACAGCTGTCTGCGCTTTCGGGAGTGTCGACGCTGCCGGCGACGATGATCCAGGATCTGACGAATGCGTGGCAGGCCTCAGCACAAGTGGACGACGACTACGCCAGCTGGGCGAACGACGAGTCCTCGCATGGCTGCACACCGAACGACACCGCCGACCCGAACTACCAAGCCGCAGCGACACCCAACCAACAGGCAACGCAGAACAAGATGGCGTTCGCAGCGTCGTGGGACCCCATTGCGACGCAGTACAACCTGACCGCCTACCAGTGGAATCAGCTCTAGCCGCTGCATTCAGCCGAGGGCGGCCCAGACCATGCTCGACAGCCGGTCGATGGTGTCGATGCCGTACTGCTCGCTCGGATCTCCCGTCGTGAGAACGGCGAGCAGGTAATTCCGACCGTCCCCGGACACCCACCCGATGCTGTTGATCTGCCAGTCGGTGTCCGTCGAATTGAGCGGGAGCCATCCGTTCTTCAGTGCCAAGATGGCCCCGGCGGGCACGCCGCCACTGACCCCCCAGACTTCTGACGTCTCGACGTGCTCCATCAGGTTCAGCGCGAAGGCGCGCTCGTCAGTGCTCAGAATTGCGTTGGGCTGAACGAGGAGACGGAGGAGCGTCAGTTGGTCCTCGGGTGTGGTGGTACTGAGCCCCCACCCCGGCCATGGGAATCCGGGGCATTCCACACACGTCGAGGGCGTGGTGTTCGTCAGCCCGACCGACGAATCGAAGGAGTCGACGCCGGAACTGCCGCCGATCATGTCCCAGAGCGAAGTGGCGGCGTCGTTGTCGCTCATCTCGATCATGTTCTGCGCCAGGGTCTGCTCCGAGCTGGACAGCTCCTGGCCACCGGACCTGGCCAGGAGCGCCTCCACGATCGCCACCTTCACGATGCTGGCCTCGTCTTGAGGTGCGGACCCTCCGAACGTCCAGGTCTGTCCGGTCGTGATGTCATAGGCTGCCGCGGTCACGGTGCCCTCCCGGCTGGCGGCGTACGACGTCGACGTCGTGTCGAATGGGTCTGCGACCCGAGGGGGCGTCTGGGTGGTCTTGGCTTGGTGGTGCGCGACCGGCTCAGTCGAGCGCGTCCCGGTGGCCGCAAGAGGTTGGCCCGTACCGCCGCGACTGGTGACCCAGACCAGGGAGCCAACCAGCATGGCGGCCAGGATGAGCAGGATGATAGGTGGGTCGACGCAGCGGGGTCCTGCGGCGATGACCCGGTGGCGTCATGGCTCGGAGCTCGCACCGAGGGGGCCCGTCAGTGGACTGCGATGGCGCCCTTCGGGCTCGGTGAGTTCACCAGCGCTCCCCGGTCCCTTTCGAGCTGCGCTCGACGCCCCACGCCCCATGATCCTCGAAGTTGACCACAAATCGAGCGGAATGGAGGGTCGATGCGCAGCACCGACCTGGACGGGATGCCGCTCAGACGGGTTCGTCGGCCAGGATCCGACCGAGCCGTCGCAGGCTCTCGTTGGCACCGCCCAGCGTGAGCTCGATCTGCTCGGTCAACAAGAAGTAGCGATGCAGCGGGTAGTCACGGTCGACGCCCACCCCGCCATGGAGGTGCGAGGCGGCATGGACCACACGCTGACCGCCCTCGGCGGCCCAGTACTTGGCGATGGCCACCTCGGCCGTCGCCGGGAGCCCGGCCGCCAACCGTGACGCCGCCTGCCATGCCGTGAGGCGAATGGCCTCGGTGTCGACATAGGCGTCGGCGGCCCTCTGTCCGACCGCCTGGAAGGTGGCGATCGGCTTGTCGAATTGCACTCGCGTCTTGGTGTACTCCGCGGTGAGCTCGAGGGCCGCCGCACAGGCACCGGCCTCTTGGATGCACAGCGCTGCGATGGCGTGTTCGGTGATGGACGAGATCACCGCGGCACCGTCGATGCCGGCACCGAGCAGCCGGTCGGCCGCCACGATCACCCCGTCGAGCTCGACGATGGCCTCAGGCCGCCCCGTGGTCGTCGATTGCGGTGTCTTGGTCAGCCCGGGCGCGTTCGCGTCGACGACGAACACACCGACACCGCTCACCGACCCGTCCGCCCCGCGGCAGGTCGCCGGCACCAGTATCGCATCGGCCACCAACGCGGCTGGAACGCACGCCTTCGTGCCCGAGAGGGACCATGACCCGTCGTCGCGCAACGTCGCACTCGTGGCGGGCTCGGTGCCGCCCACGACGATCACTTCTCCGGCCAGCTCCGCCATCGCCGCGGTCAAGATGATGTCCCCGGCCGCGACCCCCGGCAGCCACTCCTTGCGCTGGCCCTCGGTGCCGAAGCGGGCGACGGGCAGCGCGCCATAGACCATGGTCTCGACGACCGGCACATAGGCAGCAGTGCGGCCGGCTGCTTCAATGACGAGACAGGCGGCCACGAAGTCGAGGCCGGCCCCGCCGACGGCCTCGCCCAGGTGGATGCCGAGCAGTCCGGCCGCGGCCAGTTCTCCATAGAGGTCGCGGTCGATCGGGCCGTGGTCACCGGCCTCGGCTTCGACCTGCTTGAGCCGGTCGTGGGTCGACCGCTCGCTGAAGATCTGGGCCGCCAGCTGGCGGACCGCTTCTTGTTCCTCGCTGTAGTTGAAGTCCATTGGATTCTCCTGGTCGACCGGGCTCAGCGCAGCGACCGCGGCATGCCGAGGCCGAAGATGGCGATGAGGTCACGCTGGATCTCGTTGGTACCGCCGCCGAAGGTGAGGATGATCATGGAGCGGGCGTACATCTCGAGCCGTCCCGCCAGCACCGCCGCCGGGGAGCCGCGTGTCAGATAGCCGGCTTGCCCGATGATCTCCATCAAGAGGCGGAAGGCGCGCAGGTAGAACTCGGTCCCGAACACCTTGATGCTCGACGCATCGGCCACGTCGAGGTGGCCCTGCGTGGCCTGCCAGGCCACCTTCCAGTTGATGAGGCGCAGGAATTCCAGCTCGGCGTGGACGCGGGCGAGGTGCTCTTGGACCCACTCCTGATCGACCACGCGACGGCCGTCGGGCAGCTTGGTCGCCTGGGCCCAGGTCCGCACGTCCCCCAGGACCCGCTCGATGATGCCCGGCGAACACAAGGTCACCCGCTCGTGGTTCAACTGATTGGTGATGAGGTTCCAGCCCTGGTTCTCGCCGCCAACCAGCGCGGTGGCGGGTACCCGCACGTCCTCGTAGAACGTGTAGTTGATGTTGTGGTCGCCGAGCAGCTTCATCGGGACGACGCGGATTCCCGGCGTGTCCATCGGCACCAAGAACATGGAGATCCCCTTGTGCTTCGGCACGTTGGGGTCGGTACGCGTGGCGAGCCAGATGTAGTCGGCGTCGCCCGCCAGGCTGGTGAAGATCTTCGAGCCGTTGATGACGTACTCGTCGCCGTCGCGCACCGCACGGCGTGGTCAACGACGCGAGGTCGGTGCCCGAGTTGGGCTCGGTGTAACCGATACAGAAGTGGATCTCCCCCGCCAGGATCTTGGGCAGGAAGTACTCCTTCTGTTCCTGCGTCCCGAAGTTCATGATCGTCGGGCCGACCGTGTTGATCGTGAGCATGGGGACCGGTGCGCCGCTGCGCATCGCCTCGTCGAAGAAGATGAACTGCTCAATGGCCGATCGCCCCTGGCCGCCCCACTCGGTGGGCCATCCGATGCCGAGCCAGCCGTCGCTGCCCATCTGCTTGACGACCTTGCGCACGACCGGCCCGATGCCGCCCGCGTGGGAGAGCTCCTCCTCGAGCTCGGGCGTCAGCAGGTTCTGGTAGTAGGCGCGCAGCTCGCTCTTGAGCGCCTGCTGCTCCTCGGTAAAGGCAATCTCCACGGTGTCCTCCTGGGTGGTGGCGGGACCCGACGGGCCCATGTGAACGCCACGGCAACGTCACGATCGTCACCGGCCCTCCCAGCAGGCTCGGCGCGCTAGAACACGTTACAGACCGCCTCGGTCGTGGGGCCAATGAGGATCCCGGAAGTGGGTTGGCTTACCGGCGGGTAACCTCCAATCCGCCCCCGGGTACGGGACCCCCGGCACCGAAGAAACACCGAAGAAAAGAGGAGCCGTCGCTATGCCTGAAGCCGTCATCGTCGCCACCGGTCGGACCCCCATCGGCCGGGCCAACAAGGGGTCGCTCGTCGAGTGCCGGCCCGACGACCTCTCGGCCCTCGTCATGCGCGCCGTCCTCGACAAGGTGCCCCAGCTGAACCCCGCCGACATTGAGGACGTGTTGCTCGGCTGCGGGCAGCCCGGCGGCGAGGCGGGCTACAACGTCGCCCGAGTGGCGGCGATCCTGGCCGGGTTCGGGGACGTCCCCGGCGTGACGGTGAACCGCTACTGCTCCTCATCGCTGCAGACCATCCGCATGGCAGCGCACGCCATCCGCGCCGGCGAGGGTGATGTCTTCATGGCGGCGGGCGTCGAGACGGTCAGCCGCTACATGCACGGCGCGTCGGACACCGGCCCGCACAATCCCGATTTCGCCCGGGCCGAGGAGCGCACCAAGCTGCGCGCCCCGGCCGTGACCGAACCGTGGAGCCCGCCCGACGGTCTGCCCGACGTCTACATCGCGATGGGTCAGACGGCCGAGAACGTCGCCGAGTACGAGAAGGTCTCCCGTCACGAGATGGACGAGTTCGCCCTGCTGTCACAGACGCGGGCGGTGGCCTCGCAGGAGAACGGCTTCTTCGAGCGCGAGATCATCCCGGTGACCCTGGCCGACGGCACCGTGGTCACCAAGGACGACGGCCCCCGCCCCAACACGACCCTCGAGGGGCTCTCCAACCTGCAGCCGGTCTTCCGCGAGGGCGGCACCGTGACGGCCGGCAACGCCTGCCCGCTGAACGACGGTGCCGCCGCGGTCATCGTCATGAGCGACACCAAGGCCAAGCAGCTCGGCATCACGCCGCTCGCCCGCATCGTCGCCAGCGGCGTGTCCGGCCTCAACCCCGAGATCATGGGGCTCGGGCCGATCGAGGCGTGCCGCCAGACCCTGGCCCGGGCGAAGATGACGATCGACGACATCGACCTGGTGGAGATCAACGAGGCCTTCGCCGCGCAGGTGATCCCCTCGGCCAAGCATCTCGGCATCAGCTGGGACAAGCTCAACGTCAACGGCGGCGCCATCGCGCTCGGCCACCCCTTCGGGCAGACCGGCGCCCGCATCATGACGACGCTGCTCAACGGGCTCGAGGACGCCGACAAGACCTTCGGGCTCGAGTCGATGTGCGTCGGTGGTGGTCAGGGCATGGCGATGATCGTCGAGCGCCTGAGCTAGAGTCGAGGAGCGCGCCCACAGGGTGGCTCTCCTCCACGGCGGGCGCCGGGCCGGGGTCGACGCCTTCTCGCCCGGCCAGATGCAGTGTGACGATCTCGCCGAAGAGCGCGAGGTCGAAGAACCGGCACAGGTCGTCGCCGCCCTCACCGTCGACGTCGAAGAGGTTCGCCATGATCTCGTCGGTGGCGGCGCGCACGGCGTCGAACAGCGCCCCGGCGCCGGTCGGCTCACCAGCGTGGCGCAAGAGCACCAGGGACATCGTCTGGCGTGTGATGTCACCGCCCTGTCCCCACCCCGCCAGCTCGTCGTAGGTCAGCGGGGGCAGCGACGCCGCGAACGACGGCGCCTTCGCGTTGAGGTTCACGCCGGACTTCCACCACCGCGCCGCGACGGCGGCGATGCCCTCTGCGCCGTAGACGAGCGGGATGGTGCGCCCCAGCCGGCGCGCCAGTTCCTCGGGCTCGGCGCCCGACGACAGCCAGGCGTCCCGCCGGCGGGCCAGCGCGGCGGCGGCCGCCATGATGGATGTTGCGGGGTCGGCGATGAGGCCAGACTCGGCCAGGACGGCGAGCACCGACACCGTTGCGGCGCCGAGCCACGACCGCGGTGTGGCGACCGGACCGAGTGAGCACCACAGGGAGCGGGCGTCTCCGCTCTCGGCCACCACGCGGCACAGCGACGAACCCGAGTCTCCGGCCCCGAACGCGGCGAGTCGGGCGCCGCGCGCCACCGCGCCCGTGGCCGCGGCGAGCACCTCCTCGGTCTCGCCGGTGACCGATACGGCGAAGGCCAGCGAGTGCTCGTCGACGAACCCCGGCACGTCACGGCCCCGGTGCACCGCGAACGGCACCTCGAGGCGGGCGGCGGTCAGCGCGGCGGCGGCCTCACACGCCGTGGCGGCGGTGCCCTGCGCGAACGCGACCACGGTACGCGGCGAGGCCGAGCCGGCGACGGCGGCATGGTGGGTGCTCTGCCGTGCAGTCTCGAGGGCCCGAATCAACTGCTCGGGTAGGTCCGCGGCCGCCTGCCACGCGCCGAGGGTATCGAGGTACCCCCAGTCGTTCACCCCTCCGACGGTCCGGTGACCCGCACTCCGCCCTTCTCGGCCTTCGCCGTGAGCCGCTCGTGCTCGGAGTCACCGACGTCGACGGCTTCGTCGACCAAGAGGACCGGGACACCGTCGACCACCGCGTAGCTCTTGTGCAGGCGCGGGTTGTAGAGGACGTCCTCGTCTTCGAACCACAGCAGCGGACCCTTGTCGACTGGGCAGGCCAGGACGTCGAGCAACAACGGATCGAGGCTCATCGGGAAGCTCCTCGGTTCGGGCCGGCACTGGCGCCGGCGTTGGCAGAGATCAGCTCCTCGACTTCGGCCACGCGGGCCGCACACGCCTCGGGCGTGTTCGCCTCGACGTTGAGGCGAAGCAGGGGCTCGGTATTGGAAGGCCTGACGTTGTACCACCAGTCGGGTCGTTCGACGGTCAGCCCGTCCAAGAGGTCGATGGAGGCGCCCGACGCGCGCGCTCAGCCTCAGCGATGGCGGCGACGGTGGCCGTCGGGTCGGCCACCTCGGTGTTGATCTCGCCCGAGTCGGAGTAGCGCTTGTAGGGCTCGAGGAGTTGGGACAGCGTCGTGTCGCTCTTGGAGAGCAGCTCCAACACGACGAGTGCGGTGATGATGCCCGAGTCGGCCCGGAAGTTGTCGCGGTAGTAGTAGTGGCCCGAGTGCTCGCCGCCGAAGATGGCGCCGGTCTCGGCCATGACCTGCTTGATGATGGAGTGCCCCACCCGTGTGCGCACAGGCGTGCCGCCGAGCTCGGTGACGACCTCGGGCACGACGTGGGAACAGATGAGGTTGTAGAGGATCGTCTCGCCCGGGTGCTTGGTCAGCATGGACGCCGGCCACGAGCGCGGTGGTGAGCGATCCCGAGACCGATTCGGCCTTCTCGTCGACGAGGAAGACGCGGTCGGCGTCACCGTCGAAAGCGAGGCCGACGTCCGCGCCGTTCTCGAGGACGGCCCGCTTGAGCGCGACCAGGTTTTCCGGCTGAATCGGGTCCGCCGGGTGGTTGGGGAACGACCCGTCGAGTTCGGGGAAGAGGATCTCGACCGAGAACGGGAGCCGGTCGAAGATGATGGGCACGACGAGGCCGCCCATCCCGTTCGCCGTGTCCGCGACGACGGTCAGCGGGCGCAGGGCCCCGACATCGATGAACGACAGCACGTGATCGGCCCATTCGCTGAACAGGTCGAGCTCTCGCCTCCCCCCGGTGATCGGCGGGACCGGCTCGCCCAGCACCTTCTCGGCCAGTGCTTCGATCTCGGTCAGGCCGGTGTCGCGCCCGATGGGTCGCGCCCCCGAGAGGCACATCTTGAGCCCGTTGTACTGCGCCGGGTTGTGCGATGCCGTGAACATGGCACCGGGCGCATTCAGGTGTCCCGATGCGAAGTACATGAAGTCGGTCGACGCCATGCCGAGGTCGGTGACGTCGACCCCCTCGGACCGCACCCCCTCGGAGAAGGCGCCCGAGAGCCCCACCCCCGACTCGCGCATGTCACGAGCGACGAGGATCTCGGGCGCTCCGGCGAAGCGGGCCATGGCACGGCCGATGGCCAGGCACATATCCGCGTCGAGCTGGTCCGGCACGGTGCCGCGCACGTCGTACGCCTTGAAGACCTGATCCATCCTGCTCATCGGGGCATCCTGCTCATCGGGTCACCACCATAGGGGCGCCCCGGGCAGTCGTTGAAATGACGGCTGGAGTGACAGGGGGCACGTTCGAGAACGCGATCGAACGGGATGTGGGCCGGACGACCCGTTCCATCCATGGCGTCAATGGATCACCCCGTTCTGCGTCGCAATGGCGATGATGGCCACCAGATTGAAGCTGGCGTGCGCCACCATGTTCATGCCGAGGCGTCCCGTCCGATACGAGATGACGGCGAGGATGATGCCGAACGCGGCCAGCCCCGCCAACTGGACCCACTCGCCGTGCGCCAGGCCGAAGAGGAGCCCGTCGACGATCACGGCCACGACGACTCCGGCGGTCCGGGCGCCGCCGGCTGCCCGCAGCGGCGTCATGATGCGCACGAGCGCCTTGAGCAAGAGGCCGCGGAAGAAGAGCTCCTCCATGGCGGGTGCGAAGATCACCGTGGCGATGGCGATCACGACGAAGCCGGTGCCATGTGAGGCGCCCGTCAGGCGCTGCGACGGCCCGTTGAAGTCGTGGATGTCGTGTTGGAACGGCGCGTACATGATCCCGATGAGGATCTGGCCGCCGAAGCCGATGAGGATGCCGAGCAGGTCCCACCAGCGGAACCGGAGGCCGAGGTCGCGCACGAAGTGGCGCGTGCCCTGGGTCCGGCTGGCCAGCCAGGGCGCGCCGATGAAGCCGATCCACAGGCCGAGCAGCGTGGACACCACGTACCACTCGGGCGGGACCGTCGCGGTGGCGATGGCCTGCATCTCGGCAGACGTCTTGCCTGCGATGGCGCCGGCGACCAGCGCGAACAAGAGCGCGGCAACCTGGCCGACGAGGAAGCCGACGACGGCGTAAACGAGCCACATCCAGCCTTGGCGCTTGGTCTGGGGCGGCACCCACGGCGTATCGAGGAAGGGGGCGTCGCGCAGGGCGACGGCGGGCGGTGGCGGGGCGCCGGTGGCCGAGACCGCAAAAGGCGGCGTGCCGAAGGGCGGCGGTCCGGCCGGCGATGTGCCGTACGGCGACGGCGGATACACGGAGGGCGGGTTCGCCGAGGGTGGATAGGCCGACGGCGGATAGGCCGGGGGTCCGGGCGGCGGCGCGGGCACCGCCGGCGGTCCTTGTTGCACCCACTCGCTGGGCAGGTAGCCGGCGGGAGCGGGCCCCGGTGGCCGCGCCGGGGGCCCCGTCGCCCCCGAAGCCGCCCCGCCGGGCTCGGTGTCGGTCATCGGGCAAACCATACCGGCGCCCCGTAGGCCCTGGACCTGCAGGAAGGTCCTGCGTGACAAAGTGACGGGGCGGTCACCACCACGCAGGGGCGGCGCCTAGCATGTGAGAGGTGAGTCCTCAGCGCCCTGAAAAGCCTGCGAGCAGACCGAACGCGCCCGCAGGCCCCGACGGCAACCCCCCGCAGGGGCAGCCGTCCGGACAGAGCTGGCGTTGGCTCTGGGGCGTCCTGGCCATCGGGATCGTCGCCATCCTGCTCGCCGTGGGCACGATCAAGACCTCGAACGCCAAGACCCTCACCTACACCAAGTTCATGCAGGACGTCTCTGCCAAGCAGGTCTCGACCGCCAAGATCTCCAATTCGACGGGCGAGATCACCGGGAACCTCAAGGACGGCACCACGTACCAGGTCCAGGGCCCCACCCCGTCCCTGCCCAACGACGTCTCGACCATGCGCAACGACGGGGTCGAGGTCAGCTTCCCCACCCCCTCCTCGAACCTCCTCGCCGACCTGCTGCCCTACATCTTCATCATCGCCATCGGAGCGGCGTTCATCTACTTCATCGGCCGCCAGACCAGGGGCCAGATGTCGGGGATCATGTCGATCGGCCGCTCCAAGGCCAAGACCTTCAGTAGCGACCGGCCCAGCACCACGTTCGAGGACGTGGCCGGCTACACCGGGGTCAAACAGGAGATCAGCGAGGTGGTCGACTTCTTGAAGACGCCGGCCCGCTTCAAGGAGATCGGGGCGAAGATCCCCAAGGGTGTTCTCCTGGTCGGACCCCCAGGGACCGGCAAGACGCTCATCGCGCGGGCCGTGGCCGGCGAGGCCGGTGTGCCCTTCATGTCGGTCAGCGGCTCGGACTTCATGGAGATGTTCGTCGGCGTGGGCGCCAGCCGTGTGCGTGACCTCTTCCAGACGGCGCGCAAGCAGGCTCCGGCCATCGTGTTCGTCGACGAGATCGACTCCATCGGTCGCAAGCGCGGTGCCGGCCTCGGCGGCGGGCACGACGAGCGGGAACAGACGCTCAACCAGATGCTCTCGGAGATGGACGGTTTCGACACGGCCGAGGGCGTGGTGATGATCGCGGCGACCAACCGGCCGGACATCTTGGACCCGGCGCTACTGCGGCCGGGCCGTTTCGATCGCCAGATCGTGGTGCCCCTCCCCGACCTCGAGGAGCGCCTGCCCATCCTCCAAGTGCACTGCAAGGGCAAGCGCATGGCCAACGACGTGGACCTGAGCGTGGTGGCGCGGGGTACGCCAGGCATGAGCGGTGCCGACCTGGCGAACCTGGTCAACGAGTCCGCGCTCCACGCGGTGCGCCGCGGCAGCCTGGACATCGCCATGGCCGACTTCGAGACCGCACGCGACCGCGTCCTGCTGGGCCAGCGCCGCGAGTCGATGGTGCTCAGCGAAGCCGAGAAGGAGCGCATCGCATACCACGAGGGCGGCCACGCCGTGCTGGCCTACGTGCTCGAGCACGCCGACCCCGTGCACAAGGTGACCATCCTGCCGACGGGCATGGCGCTCGGCGTGACCCACCAGCTCCCGATGGAGGAGCGTCACATCCACCCCCGCGACTACATCGAGGACTCGCTCTGCGTGCGCATGGGCGGCCGCGTCGCCGAGCTGCTCGTCTACGGCGACCTCTCGACCGGTGCGGCCAACGACCTCGTCGGCAACACCGAGCTCGCCCGCAAGATGGTGCGCGAGTGGGGCATGAGCGACGCCATCGGCCCAATGGCCTGGGGATCGGCGGGCCAGGTCTTCCTGGGCGAGGACCTCATGCACACGCGGGACTACTCCGAGGACACCTCCAAGATCATTGACGACGAAGTCGAGCGCATCCTGCGGGTCGAAGAGAAGCGCGCCATGGACGTGCTGAGCAAGCACCGCGGCGGTCTCAATGCCATCGCACGGGCACTGCTCGACAACGAGATCATCGACGGCGCCGAAGTGGCCCGCCTGGTCGACGAAGCCCATGGCTCCCCCGTGCACACCCAAGGCGCCAAGTCGGTGCCGCACTTCCACGAGGCCGCCATCGCGCCGCCCGTTCCCAACGGTGCCAACGGAGCCAACGGAGCCAACGGAGCCGCGAACGGCCACGGGCCCCACGTGAGCGACGGCACGGTCACCGTGCCCGCCACACCCGCCGCCCCGGCACCCTCGGCTGGAGCCGCTCGCCAGCCCGAGACCGAGTCGTGGCCGCCGCCGCCCTGGCCTCCCCCGGCCGATCCCGCGACGGGCGCCCCGGAGGGACCCGGCCCCCGGTAGGGCCCCCGTCGCACCGAGCGAACCAAACCCGGCGCCGCGGCGTCATGGAGGGGGATGGTGGAGCAGCGGCTGGCCGACTGGCTCGAAGAGGGGTACGTCAGCTCGTTCCGCACGGCCTGCCTGATTCTCGGGAACCGGGCCGACGCCGAGGAAGCGGTCCAAGACGCCTACCTGCGGGCCTGGCGCTTCCGCGATTCGCTCTCGGCCATCCCGAGCATCCGGCCCTGGCTCTACCGCGTGGTCGTCAACGCGTGCTACTCCAAGCTTCGGCGCGAGATCCCCCACCGCGATCGCCGCGCCGGTGACGAGCCGCTCGCCTCCGTGGTGGAGCAGAGCGCCGGCCCCGACGACCGCGCCGAGCAGTCCGAAGTGGCCGAGACGGTGCTGGCCGCCCTCCAGCGGCTCCCCATGTCGCTGCGGGTCCCCGTTGTGCTGCGCTACTACGCCGACCTGAGCGAACGTGACATCGCCCTCGCCATCGGGCGGCGACCGGGCACGGTGAAGTCCCGCCTGCACGAGGCGCGCCGCCGTCTGGGTGCCGACCCAACCTTGTCCGCCCTCGCCGGCGCGGGGGCCGGGACCGATGCCGGGTTCGACAGCGGCTCGACGGAGCCGACGACGGGGCCGACGAGGTCTCCGAAGGGGCGCGACCATGACCATGCTCGACGACGACCGCCTCGTCTCGCTCCTCGCCAACGCCGGCGCGGCGTTCGAGGTGCCGGCGACCGGGCCCGACGACATCCTGGCCCTGGCGCTGGGGCCGGCCGCCGCGGACGAACGCGTGCACGACGCGGGTGGCGCCGGCGATGCAGCCGGGACGACCGCGGGGGAAACCGACGAAGCCGCCGCACCTCGCGGCGCCGATGGAGCCCGTGAGACCCGACGGGTGGTCGCAGTCGCCCGGCGGCACCGGGTTCTCTCGGTGGCGGCGTGCCTCGTGGTCGTCCTCCTGGCGGCGGGGACGGTCGGTGCCCTGGCGTCGGGGCCCTCGACGCGCCCCCGCCTGAGCACCACCGCTCCCCCACCGAGGCATGGCGCCGCGGCGAACGCTCCGGTCACCACGACCACGGGCCCGGCGCTGGAGCACAACAGCGCCACCCCGTCCCAAGGTCTTGCCGCCGCACCCTTCGCGCCCACCAACCCGCCGGGGGCCGGCACGACGACCGGCGCGACGCCGAGCACGACGCCGGGCGCGACCGCCGTCCCCAAAG
Source organism: uncultured Acidimicrobiaceae bacterium (assembly GCA_963791995.1). Classification (GTDB taxonomy): domain Bacteria; phylum Actinomycetota; class Acidimicrobiia; order Acidimicrobiales; family RAAP-2; genus Bog-473. Next base: position 19,390 of record CAWBUQ010000011.1, read on the forward strand.
GCGCAGTCGGCCAGCCGGCCAAGATCGAGCAGACCGGCACTCTGGGACTGACCGTCGGCCACGGCGAGCTGGGCCGCGCCATGACACGGCTCACGGGGCTCGCCGGCGCCTACGGCGGCTTCGTGGCCAACTCGCAGACCCAGTCCGGTGCGGACGCGGGTGGGGCGCCCAACGGCACGGTGACCCTGCAAGTCCCGGTGGACAACTTCGCGACGGTGCTCAAAGCGGCACAGGCGGTGGGCAAGACCTCGAGCCTGACCACCAAGGCGAACGACGTCACCGGCCAATACGTCGACCTGCAGGCACGCGTCGCCGCCCTCGAGGCCAGCCGCCAGCAGTACCTGACCATCATGACCAAGGCGACGACGGTCGGCGACGTGCTGGCGGTGCAGTCGCAGCTCGACACGATTCAATTTCAGATCGAGCAACTCCAAGGGCAATTGAACGTGCTCGGCAGCGAGACGTCGTACTCGACCCTGACGGTGAACGTCAGCGAGAGTACGCTGCCGGCGCGCCCGGGCCCGGTGCCGGCATCGGGTTTCATTCAGGCGTGGCACGACAGCATCGGGGGCTTCGTCGCCGGCGTCGACGGAGCGCTGAGAGTGGCGGGGCCGCTCCTCTTCGCGCTCCTCTGTCTCGCCGTCGTCCTCGTCGGCGGGCGAGTGCTGTGGCGCCGCTTCCAGCGGCACCGCCTCTGAGCTAGAGGGCGATGGTTCCGGCCAGGGGGATCCCCGGCATGGTCACCACACCGATGCCGCCCGAAGGGCCGACGTCCTCGCTCACGGCCAGCGTCCCCTCCGCGCGCACCACGATCGGATCGAACGCAACCTGCGCCAGGGCGCTCCCCGTCACGAACACGGTGTCGCCCGGTGCAATGCTCCCCGCCGCCAGCGCCGTCTGACCCGACGCCGTCACTGCCTGGGCGCTGTAGCGCTGCGCCACGGCCGACGTGTTGGTCACGGCGAGCGAGGTGGGAGCGGCACTCGCGATGGCCGGGGTGGCGCTCGTCCCCGGAGGCGGCACGAGCCACGCACCCCCCGACGGCTTCTGGCTCAGGCCGTCGACGGCCAGCGCGATACCGGCTTGGGCCGCCGGCGCCGACGCGGACAGGACGACGGTGCGGCCCACGACGACACCCGGACCGCCCGTGGCCACGATGTCGGTCGAGTAGGCGCTCCCGACCGGGATCCTCGTCTGCTGGCTCGTGATCAGGCTCCACGTCGTGCCGGGCGCCACCGTGTCGCTCAGCGGTGCCAGCGCGCCCGATGGCACACGGACTCGTGCCGTGACCGTCTCAGGAGTGGTCCCCGGGTTGAAGATCTCGATCGCCGTGGTGGCGCCGGTCGCCTCCTCGGCTTGGGGGATCGTCCAGTGCGCTTGTGGCGTGGCGACGCCCGGCACGAGCGAGAGCCCGTTGGACGGGGCGGCGAAACTCTGCACTTCGGACGCGACGACGCGCCCGGTCCGGGTCGTCACCACGGTGCTGACGGCGGCGACGTCCTGGATCTCCGACGCGACGTTCTCAGCCAGCACCGAATCTGCATCGAGCACGATCCCTTGGTAGTTGACGGGATGCACGGACCCGGCCTCCGTCACGAAACTGAGGTCGACGACGACCGGCGTGGCGGTCGGATTGAACAGCGACAGATAGAGGCCGTCCCCGTTGGCCGTCGTCCCGCTCGCGATGTACCAGTGCGACGACGTGTTGCTCTGACACGGTGACTCGTCCCAGCCCGACGACCCGTGCACGACCTGGGACACCGCGACCCCACCACCGTCGACCGTCACCGCCTCGGCCTGCCACGAACCGCTGGACATGGCCGGAAGATTCGGCGTGGCGACACCGTGGGCGGGGACGGACACGGCCGTGCGGGCGGACGCACCGCCGTCGCTGACCGTCGCGACCGTCGCGCTCACCGGACGCGCCAGGCTGTTGGTCAGCACGAGGAAACCGGGCGCCGGGCCCGAGGCGGAGGACTGCCCCGTGCAGTACCACGCCGAGGACTCCGCGTCGGGTGCGCTGACCAACGCGCCGGGCGCCGCGGGCGCCGCCGGCGCGGTGGGCGTCCCCCGGGTGGCGGCGACGATCCCCACTCCGGTCAGGACGACGACGACGAGCAGCAGGATCCGCCAGCGCAACTCGCGGGCGCGGTGGGCCGGGCTCACGCGCGCACCGGTTCTTCGGCGACACGCGTCGTCCTCGGCCACGCGCCTGGCCGTGCGGGGGCGGCGGGGACGGCCGACCAGTGCGACCAGCAGCACCATCCACGCGCCGACCTCGAGGAGGACCACCAACGGCACGTAGGGGAAGCTCGAGAACGTGAGCGAGGCGTGCCCGGTCACACCGCCGTATTGGGCGGCCCATCCGAAAGCCGGCTGGCGCGGCGCGACGCGGCCGTCGCGGGTGAGCGTGAAGCTCCCGGCAGGCGCGTAACCGGCGTAGACGGTGCCGGCCGGAACGATCCCCGTCGCGGGGTCCCCTTGGGACAGGTCGCCGAGCACCGGTTGCCAGCCGACCACGTCGGCAGCGGCGGGATAGGACCACGTGTGCACCGGCGGCAGCGGCGCACCACGCGCCCCGGTGACCGGCATCCCCTCGCTGACCTGGTACACCTGCACCCCGACCTCGCCCGGGACGACCTCGAGGTCGTCCTGCTCGAGGAGGTCCTCCTGCAGGCCCGCCGGCGGTGGCGCGGCCACCGACGGCGTCGCCGTGCCGACCTCGGACGGGGAGAGGCCGTCGACGACGACCACGTAACGAACGCCGGCCGGCGCGAGGAGCCGCCCGAGGTGCACCGTCCCCCCGGCGATCGCCAGCCGCACCGCGTCGCCCGTCAAGGCCGCCGGCCCCGGGCCCGCGGGCGCCAGCACCTGGGCGCTATCGGGCAGGTCCTCGGGGGTGAGAGAGAAGGCCAAGCCCGGTTCGACCGACCACCCGCCCACGGGCAGTGCCCGCGGGTCGCCGAGCCAGAGCACGCGGGCCACGCCCGGAGTCGGACGGCCGAGGAACCCGAGCGGTTGCTCCACCCCCTGGGCGGGCAGGCCCCAGCGGCCCCCGGCTGCCGCACCGAGCACGGGGAGCAGACCGAGGACGACCATGGCCAGCGCGGCGACGCTGGTCAGCTGACGCCAGCCGAACTCACGCCCGCTCAGGTCGTTCTCGAAGGCGGCAATACCGAGGCCGATGCAGGCGGCAACGGCGAGCGCCGCCGGCGCCAGCACCACCGTCTCGGATGGAGCGAACGAGCCCATGTCGCCTCGGTAGGCCGCGAAGGCCAGGCCCCACGACGCCAGCGCGGTGACCCACAGGCGCGACGCCCACACGAGCCGCGGGCCGCGGCCCAGCATCAACGGGAGTGCCGCGGCGGCAACCAGCAACCACGCCAGCGGCGAACGCGCGACGGGTCCGACGGCGAAGCGGACCACTTCACCCCATCCCGGCGCCGTGGCGCCCGGCGACGGGCAGACCGAAGATCCCGACCGCCGCCTTACCCGCCAGCGCCGTGCCCACGACCCAGGGAAGGGCGAGGAGCAGGGCCACACCGACGGCTTCGACCGCCACGACCAGGAGGCGCCAACGGCCATCGGGCGCGCCCATCACGACCGAGCCGACCGCCCATCCCAACGCGAGCACCACGACGAGTGGGACCACCGCAGGTGCGAAGCCGGACGCAATCGCAACGATCACGCCGAGCACGGCGACCTGACCCGCCGGCCGGTTCCGCCAGTGCGCCGCGGTGGTGACCTTGAACGGTTCCACCGCAGCGGCCCGCGCCAGCCAGAGCGCGATGAAGGGAAAGGCCGCGTACGCGACGAGGCCATCCCATCGACCGGTGCCCAGTGCCCCATAGGGCAGCGGGAGGCCGAGGTAACAGATCACCGCCACCACGCGCGCCCGGGGCGAGACGAGCGGACGCATGAAACGGGCCATCCCCCATGCGCCCAGGGGAATGCACCCGAGGAGAAGGACGCGTTGCAAGGTACCCATGGCGCCGAAGAGCACCGTCCCGGTCAGGCCGGCAAAGCCGAACGCGGGCGACGCCGGCGCCGTCGTCCCGACGCCCGACGACTGCCAGCCGGAGACGAAGTGGTGCCATGTCGTCGACCAAGGCGGGAGTGGTGCCAGTTGGCCGACCAGCGGCAGGGTGCCGAAGAAGAGCTCGCGCGTGCCCAGTGCGATCACCGCGAGCGCGATGACCATGGCCAAGACCCGCTGGCGCCCCGAGCCGAGCGGCGGCCGGCGCACCCGTCGCCCGAAACGGTCCCGGCCGGCGCGTCGCCCGAGGTCGTCGAGGTCGTCGAAATCGGCGTCCTCGCTGAAGGCGGCACCGACGCTCCCCGTCAGCACGGCCACTTCGGCGTGGTACTCCTCCTCCTCGGGGGCTTCGCGACTCGCCGCCACCGCGTTGGCCGCTTCGAAGCCCTGGTGGGACAGGCGGCTCAGGTAGCTGGACAATCGGGCGCTGCCCCGGACCTGGAGGCGGCGCACCTCGGCGTCGGGGAACAGGCGGTGTTCGGCCAGCTCGCCACGGAGCAGCGAGACCTCGGTGAGATGCCGCGCATTCCAGCGCCAGGCGCCCGTGACCGCCCGGACGCGGTCACGGTCACGCGCCAGCATCGCAACGAGCATCTCGCCGATCGCCAGCAAGGCGGCCTGCGGGAGCACACGGATCAGGTGGAGTCGCGTGTAGCACTTGAGGACGGCGCGCAACTCGTGTCGCCGCTGGAGCACCTGCATGGTGGCGGGATGCTTCGCACCGGTCTCGACGCCGGCGACGAGTGGTTCGATACCGCTCGCCACGGCCTCGCGGTGACGCACCCGGGCATTCGGCGCGACCACGACGCGGGAACCGGCGACCTGGCAGCGCCACGACAGGTCGAGGTCCTCGCCCATGGCGACGATGCCGGCGTCGAACCCTTTGAGTTCCCTGAAGAGATCGCTGCGGACGAGGATGCATCCACCGGGCGCCACGAAGACATCGCGCACGGCGTCGTGCTGACCGTGGTCGACCTCGCCGGGCAGGATGCGGTCGATCACGGCACCCGTCTTGTCGCAGCTCATGCCGACATGGAGCAAGACGTCCGGATCGTCCCAATTGAGGAATTTGGGTGACACGACTCCCGCGTTGGAACGGAACGACTCCTCGACGAGCTGGTGGAGAGCGTCGGGATCGAGCGCGACGTCGTCGTGGCAGAGCAGGAAGAAGGCGGCGCCCTCCACCATGCCCAGGACCTCGTTGGAGGCTGCGGCGTAGCCCGGCCTCCCGGGGAGACGGCGGACGAAGGCATTCGGCAGGACGCGCCCGACCCGCTCGCCGAGTTCGGGGTCCTCGTCCCCCGACGCGAGGACCAGAACCGAGAGCTCGCCGTAGTCCTGTGCCGCCAGCGACGAGAGCGTGTCGTCGAGCCAGGTCCCAGGGCCGCTCGTGACCACGACCGCGACCACGGCGGGCACTTGGGCGTCCATCAGGTGGGAGACCCTATCGGCTCCGACCTCCTCCGCAGGGGTCCCCCGAAGTACCGGGTCAGGCAGGCAATTGCCATCAAGTGCTTGCTACTGTTTAACAGAAGTGATACTCTAGTACACAAAGGAAGGGGCCCGTAGGGGGCCTCTGACAGGACCAACCGACACGAAAAAATCAGACAGGAGGTTCCCATGCCTGACGTCACCGGCAACATCAACACCCTCTCCAAGGGTGCCACCGACCTCGCTCGCGACGCCGCCTATGTGGCCGTCGGCTTGGGCGTGCTGGGTTACCAGCGTGTCCAGGTGCACCGGGTCGAGCTCCAGAACCGGCTCACGCAGGATCTCTCGCTCGACCAGCACATCGACGACGTCCGCCAGGGCGTGGCCAAGGGCATCCGCCAGATCGACGACCTGACCGAGACGGCAGTCCGGCTGTTCGAGTCGACGCTGCAGCCGCTCGAGGACCGGCTCCCGCCCACGGTTTCGCAGATCTCGACCAAGGCGCGCGAGCAGGCCCGCGAGGTCAGGGTCCAGATCCGCCAGCGCGTCCGCGCCGCCTGAGCGCGCATACCGCGAACACCCGGCAGACGCTCGCCGTCAGTCCGCCTCCCACGAGGCCAGGACGTCGGCGAGCGTCGTCGCGAGTGGGGTCCGCGGCTCCCATCCCGTCGCGGCGCGGAGCCGGCTCGCATCGCCCCGCAAGACGGGGACGTCGACCGGACGCACCAGCGCCGGGTCGGTCTCCAAGCTGACATCGGCGCCGGCCAGCTCGAGGAGCTGCTCGGCGACCTCGGACATGGCGACGTCGTACCCCGAGCACACGTTGTAGACCTCGCCGGCCTCTCCCCGCTCGAGCAGCAGCCGGTATGCAACGACGACGTCGCGCACGTCAGTGAAGTCCCGCCGGGTCGTCAGCGTGCCGACCGGCAAGGTGGTCGCGCCCGAGCGCGTGGCCTCGACGATCCGCTTGGCCAGCGCCGGCACGAAGAAGTTCGGTGACTGACCGGGACCGATGTGGTTGAAGGGCCGCACGACGATGACGGGCTGGCCGTAGCCCCGCCACGCCTGCAGCGCGACCGCCTCGGCCGCCAACTTGCTCGCCGCATAGGGGCTGGCCGGACGGGTGGGCGTGTCCTCGGTCAGGGGCAGTTGCTCGGGCGTCACGACGCCGTACACCTCGGCGGAGCTGATCACGAGGACCTTGGCCTCGGCCCGCTCGGCTCGGGCGGCGGCCAACAACTCAGCGGTGCCGAGCACGTTGACGCGCAGCACCTGGCTCGGGTTTTCCCAGCTCTCACCGACGTGGGTCAGCGCGGCCAGGTGGTAGACGGCATCGGGCGAGACGTCCCCCATGACCCGTCGAACGGCGGCGCCGTCAGCGACGTCCGTCTCGACGTCGATCACTGCGACCTCGTCGCCGCAGCTCTTGAGGTGCGCCGCCAGCCACTGGCCCACGAAGCCCTTGCCGCCCGTGATGAGCGCCCGCATGTCGCGGAACCCTACTGCGACGCTGCCCGCGCCACCTCATAGGCCCCCAGATGGAGTGCGGCACTCGCCTCCCACGTCCGGGTGGCGGCAACCCTGATACCCCACGCACGTCGATCGGTGAGGCGGCCCTGGTCGAGAGCGCTGACGAGCGCGTCGGCGAGCGCGGTGGCGTCGCCCGGAGCCACCAAGATCGCCGCACCCTCGGCCAGCTCCGCCATGGCGGTGCCTTCGGTCGTGACCAGGGGCGCGCCGCACGCCAGCGCCTCGAGCGCAGGCAGCCCGAAACCTTCCTCGAGCGCCGGGTACACGGCCACTGCCGCCTGCCGCAACAGGGCGGGGACCGCCTCGTCGGGGAGGTAGCCCGTTCGGACGATCCGGTCGCCGTGGTGAGCATCGGCCAACGCCCGCTCCGTCTCGGCCATACCCCAACCCGGTTGACCGGCCAGCACGAGCACCGCGTCGGGTCGTGCCGCGGCCAGCCGGTCGAAGGCAGCGACGAGCGGCACCAGACCCTTGCGGGGCTCCAGCGTGCCGACGAAGACGATCAACGGACGCTCCGCCGGAACGCCGATTGAGTCGAGCAGGGTCCGGTCTGCGCCTTCGAACGGCTCGTCGGGACCGAATCGGCCATGGTCGACACCGTGCGGCGCCACGATCACCGGCGCCCGCACGTCGCACACGGCCCGGAGACGCTCCGAGGTGACCTGACTGACGCAGATCAGGGCTCCCGCGTGGCGCGCTGCGTGGCGTATGGCCCTCCGGAAGAACGCGGCCTTGGACCTCAGATGCCACTCGGGGTGATCGAAGAAAGTGCAATCGTGGATGGTCACGGCGCACGGCACGGGCGAGCGTGCGGGCATGGTGTAGTGCGGCCCGTGATGGACCTGCACCGTCAGGCGGCGCAACACCGAGGCCAGACCGACCTGCTCGAAGGCCAGCCGGCCGGGTCGAGATGCCGGCACGGCGCCACGCACCACCGGCGCGGCTGCCGCCGAGGCGGTGCGGCCTGCGGTCAACGCGCGCCAGCGATCCTCGTCGCCCCGCCGGGCCACGAGGGTCATCTCCACGTCATCTCGCGCGGCAAGGCTGCGCGCCAGGGCAAGGGTGTACTGACCCGCGCCGGCCGGCTGCGCGGGCACGGCGGAGACATCGAGCGCCAACAAGAGTGGTTCCGTCATCGCAGTGACTCCCACAGCGCCAGGTGCAGACGGGCCACGCGTTGCCAGGTCCGTTCCACGCGTAGCTCGCACCGCGGCTGGAGAGGTCCACGCGCAGCGCCTCGTCGGTGAGCACGGAGGCGAGACCGGCTGCGATGTCGTCGACGTCGAGCGGATCGACCAGGAGCGCCGGCGGCGGGCCGCTCTCGCCGAGGTCGCGCACGCTCGGCACCTCGGTGGCCACCACGGCCGGAGTGCCTGTTCGCATCGCCTCGAGGGGAGGAAGACCTGCCCCCTCGGTGAGCGGGACGTAGGCAAAGGCGCGCGCACGTCTGTAGAGGTCGGCCAGCACAGGTGCAGGGACGGCCCCGGCGAAGACGATCCCCTCGGATTCCGATCCATCCGCGGGCTGGCGGCCCCATCCGGACGGACCGACCACCAGCAACGGCCACGGCTCTGGAAGGGATCCCCGTGCCACGACGTAGGCGCGACCGAGTCGCTCGAGGTTCTTGCGTGGCTCCAGCGTGCCCACGGCGAGCAGGAATTCGTCATGGATCCCGAGACGCGCGAGAAGGGCATCGGCTCCGGGAGCGTCAGGAGGCGGCAAGTGGTCGGCGCCGCTCGGCACCACGGTGATCCGCTCCTCCTCCACTCCGGCAACTCCCAGATCGGCTGCGACGAATCGAGACGGGACCACGATGGACGCCCGCGAGTCCCTGACGCGAGCGAGCGCGGCCTCGTGCCAGTGGGCTCCTCGTGCGGTCGTCGCCTCGGGATGACGGCGCCAGGCAAGATCGTGCACTGTCACCACGAGTCTGCTGCCGTTGCGGCGGTCCGGCGGAGGTGCCGCCATCGAGACCGAATGCACGACGTCGTAGGCGCCGGGCGCGCGCAGCACCCCGTGGTCCCAGGCGCGCGTCAGCATCGGCCCCGGCAGGCGCGACGCCCGCAGTGGCCATCCGAGGCCTGCGAGCTCGTCTCCGCCGGTGGACCGGGGCGCCCTGCTCGCCAGCAGGGTGAGGTCGAGGTCCTCGCCGGCTTGGGACAGCTGCGTCAGTCCGCCCAGGAGCCCGGTCGCATGTGCACCGATCCCTCCGGGCACGCGCCGCCGGAGCTGCTCGACGACAAAGAGGACCGACGGAGGACGCTCAGGCACGGGTCGCACCTGCTGCACCAGGTGCGCCAGCTGCATCTCGGTAGAGCGCCTCGAGGCCCTCTCCGCAACGCTCCCAGGAGAACCGGGTGGACCAGGCAGCCCCCGCCGCGATGAGTCGCGTCCGCACGGCCTCGTCCCCGAGGCAGGCGTCGAGGGCCATCGCCAACGCGTCGTGGTCCCGTGGCTCGACCAGCATCGCCCCTTCGCCGAGGACCTCGGACAGGGATCCGGCGCTCGTCGCCACAACCGGCACCCCGGCCTGCATCGCCTGCAGCGGGGGGAAACCAAACCCCTCGTAGAGCGACGGGTACGCAAGCACCGTCGCGCGCGACAGGAGCGCCGCCAAGTCCGCCGCGTCGAGCCATCCGGTACGGACGATGCGGGCCCGGGCCGGCGACGCGTCAACCGCGGCGGTGAGGGCATCCTCGCCCCACCCCGGCGGCCCGGCGAGCACCAGCGCGACGTCGCGGTGCGCCTCGGCCACCGAGGTGAACGCTTGGACGAGACCAGGAAGATCCTTGCGGGGCTCGGCAGTGCCGACCGCCAGACAGAAGCGCCCGCTGCCGGGCGGCAGCACGCGTGCGAGGGTCGCGGCCCCTTCCTCCTCGGTCACGCAAGGGAGCTCGGGGACGCCCGGATTCACGACCCGCACGCGGGCGGGATCCGCACCGAATGCCTCGACGACCTCGGCCGCAACGAAGGCCGAGTCGGTGTGGACCCACGCCCCGCGGCGCACGGCCCGGCTGATCAGTCCCGGATAGGCCAAGGTGGCCTGGTCGCACAGTTCGGGGTGATGCAGGGGGGTGAGGTCGTGCACCGACGCAACAGCCGCGGCGTCGCCGGTCGGCGGGACGACGAAGTTGGTACCGTGGACGACGTCGGCCGGTCCGATGAACCATTCGAGTGGCGGTGCGTCGATGCGTCTCCACAGGGCATGCAGCGGACGGGCGGGCATGGGGCGCTGCTCGGTCGTGACTCCGGCAGGGAGGTGTCCTGCGATCATCCCCCGGCGTCGCCAGCTGACGGCGTAGGCACGGACGTCGAGCCCGGGGCGGGCGGCGAGCGCAGTGAGAACACCGTGACAGAACACCCCGACGCCGGTGCGCTGGCCGAGCAGCGGCGTCGCATCGAGCGCAACGCGCAGTCGCGCCGGCTCGGAGATCATCGGGGTGCCGGCCGCGCTCAGGTCGTGATCGCCCCGTCGATGGACAGGATCGCACCGGTCACGTAATCGGCCTCGTGCGAGCCGAGGTAGGCGAAAGCCCCGGCTATCTCGTGCGGGTAGGCAAAGCCGATCGGCGTCATGAGCCGCTCGATCAACTTGAAGTCGGCGTCTTCAGGTGGCCCGAAGTTGTGGATGATCGGCGTGTCCACTCCGCCCGGAGCCACGCCGTTGACGCGAACCCCGCGGGCCATGTACTCGACCGCGAGCGCCTTGGTCAGCAACTTCACTCCGCCCTTCGAAGCGCAATAGGCGGCGGAGTAGGGCTGGCCGATGACACCCGCCGTCGAGACGGTGTTCACGATGGCGCCTCCGCGCTCGATCATGCCGGGCAACACGGCCCGGCACATCAAGAAGGTGCCGGTCAGATTGACCGCGATGATCTTGTCCCAGCCGCTCAACGACTGTTGCGGCGTGTGCGCGAATCCGCCGATGCCCGCGATGTTGCACAAGTTCGTGATCGGCCCGAGCTCGGCTTCGGCCTTTGCCACGGCCGCCGCGACAACCTCCTCGTCGGTGACGTCGCACCGTACGGCGATGGCGCGGCCACCCGCGTCCGCGGCCTCTTCGTTGATTTCCCCGGCAACAGCGTCGATTGCTTCGAGGGCAACGTCGAGGCACGCCACCGCAGCGCCCTCGGCGGCCAGCCGGCGTGCCGTTGCACGGCCGATCCCTGACGCGGCACCTGTCACGAGCGCCACATGCCCGCGGTAGCGAGCAGGGGTGATCGCTTCTGGCGCGGTCCCGCGGTTCGGGTCGGACTCACCGACTCTGGTGGTGGGGCTCATGCACGCTCCTTGTCGTCCGCCGGCCGGGTGGGTTCACTGCCTAGCACCCCAGGCCCTTCCCGACGATTCCGGGCGACCGCGGCACGGCGGTCCGCCGCAGCCCCCTCGGCGAGGGCTCCCAGGCGGACCGGATCCACCTTCATCATGGGCGTCAGCGGCAGCTCGTCGACGACCACGAGCGCGTCGGGTGCCTTGTAGTCGGCGAGGACCCCCCGGCAGTGCGCGCGCAGGGTGTCGAGATCAGGCGCCGCTCCACGTGTGGCGACCACCACGGCGACACCGACCTCTCCCATAACGTCGTCGGGCACACCGCACACGGCGACCCTCGCCACGGCGGCATGGTCGGCCAAGACCTGCTCGACCTCCGCCGGATAGACGTTGTATCCACCTCGGATGTAGCGCTCGTGGGCACGACCCGACAGTTGCAGGTTGCCTTCGGTGGTGAGTCGCCCGAAGTCCCCGGTCGTCAGCCAGCCCTCCGGGTCGAGCACGCTCTCGGTGGTCGCGGGATCGACGAGGTCGGTGAGGGCGCGGCCCCGGGCCGGCCCGTGGCCCCAGTAGCCCCGCATGGCCGCCGCCGATCGCAGCAGCACGCGCCCGACGGACCCAAACGGGACGGGCCGTCCGTCGTCGTCGACGATCGCCAGCTCGACCCCCGCGACGGGGCGCCCGACCGTCGTCGCGACCTCATCGTCGGTCGAGGTCAAGGTGGTACCGGTTCCAAGAGAGGTCTCGGTGGAGGTGTAGCGGACGACGACCGGGACACCCAGCCTTCGCCGCACCTCGGCGACCATGGACGCGGACATACGGGCCGCCCCCGTGCCCGCCACCCGGAGGGCGCTGAGGTCGGCGCGGTCGAGCCGCTCACTGGCCAGCATGAGCGCCCACTGGGTCGGGACGCCCTGCGCGACGGTGACCCGCTCGGCCTCCATCACGTCGATGGCTTCGTCGGCGCGCCACGGGGTCGGGGTGATCACGGTGGTGACAACGTTGGCGATCTCGTCCCATGCCCGGGTCATATATCCGACGTGTGCGAACGGGAGTGGCGACAGCCTGCGGTCACCAGGCTGGCTGAGGACATCGGTGCCCCTCGCCACCGCGGCCAGATTGGTGTGGTCGAAGATCGCACCTTTCGGCCGCCCGGTGGTGCCACTGGTCCAGACGACCGCAACGGGATCATCGGGCCTCAACTCCGGCCATACGGGCGGAGGTGGGCCGTCCCACGCCGCGCGTACCTCATCCGCAGCACCGACGGGCACGGCCGAAACCTCGGACCGCAGCGCGTCGCCATCGTGCTCGACCACGACGAGTGCAGGCACCGTTCGTTCGATGATCGACGCCACCTCGGCGCTCCCCATCCGGGGGTTGATGCCCGAGGTGATCGCGCCGAGCCGGGCGGCGGCGGCGTAGAGCACCGCGTAATCGATCGACGAGGGCAACAACAGGCAGACGACATCACCCTTCGCCACGCCACGACCAGCGAGGTAGCCCGCGACACCGTCGGCGGCCCGGTCCCATTCGCCGAAGGTGATGGCCCGACGATCGGCGCCGGGCTCGACGTAGGCCTCGATGCTGCCGTTGACCTGGGCCGCCTCCCGGAGTGCGGAGACGACAGTGCGATGGCGGTCCACGGGGATGCGCGCGGGCATGGCGGGCGGCGATGGTACCAGGAGGTGCTCGACAGGCCGACCGCCGGCCGCTCCTATGCTCGCGGCGTGCTGGTGGCCCTGTGCGGCGGCGTCGGGGCCGCTCGAATGCTTTCCGGGCTCGTGCGCGTCGCCGACCCGGAGGACATTACGGCGATCGTCAACGTCGGAGACGACACGGTCCTCCACGGCTTGCACATCAGTCCCGATCTCGACACGGTGACCTACACACTGGCCGGGATGGACAACCGCGAGACAGGGTGGGGCGTCGCCGGGGAGAGCTGGACGGTCATGGAGGAACTGGCACGTCTCGGGGGTGAAGACTGGTTCCGGCTGGGGGATCGCGACCTGGCGACCCACCTGTTCCGAACCGGACGACTGCGAGCAGGTGACTCCCTGAGCGCGGTCACCGCAGACCTGTGCGTTCGCCGCGGGATTGCCGTGCGAATGCTGCCGGTGACCGACGACCCGCTGCGCACCCGCCTGACGCTGGCCGAGACGACGCCACTCGGGCCGGCCGGGACCGAGGTGCCGTTCCAGGACTATTTCGTCCGACTCCGCCACGACGTGGCGGTGCAGGCGGTGCGATTCGAGGGAGCTATGGACGCCAGCCCTGGGCCAGCCGTACTCGAAGCCATCGCCGGCGCCGACACGATCATCGTGTGCCCCTCGAACCCCATCGTCTCAATCGGCCCCCTGCTGGCGGTGCCGGGCGTGCTGGAAGCCCTGGCGACGCGCCGGGCGCAGGTTGTCGCGGTGTCCCCGATCGTGGCCGGTGCCGCGCTCAAGGGGCCTGCCGACCGGCTGATGGCGGAACTCGGGACAGAACCGTCCGTCGTGGGCGTCGCCCGCCTGTACGCACCTTGGGTCAGCACGCTCGTCATCGATGTCGCCGACGCGGGTCAGGCCGAGGCCGTCGAGGCGGCAGGGCTTCACTGCATCGTCGCCCCCACCGTGATGCACTCCCCTGACCATGCGGCGCAATTGGCCGAGGTGGTGATCGATGCCGGACGATGACGGACTCCTGGTCCTCCCGCTCACCGGTATCGGCGAAGTCGCGCCTGGTGCAGACCTGGCAGACACGATTGCAGCAGCCCTGGCGCCTTCGCGCGAGGGCGGCCACCAACTTCACGACGGCGATGTCGTCGTGGTGACGCAGAAGATCGTCTCCAAGGCCGAAGGTCGGCTGGTCGCGATCGACGACACGATGGAAGCGAAACTTGCGCTCGTCGAGCAAGAGTCGACCCGGATCCTTCGCCGACGCGGCGACCTCGTCATCAGCGAGACACGTCACGGCTTCATCTGCGCCAACGCCGGTGTCGACCTGTCCAACGTGGCGGAGGGCACGGCCGCTCTCCTCCCTGACGATTCTGATCGGTCAGCCCGGCGGATACGGGCCGGCCTGAGGCACGCGCTCGACGTCGACGTGGCCGTCATCGTCTCGGACACCTTCGGCCGTCCCTGGCGCCGCGGCGTCACCGATGTGGCCATCGGATGTGCCGGCGTGGCGGCCGTGCTCGATCTCAAGGGCAGCCCCGACGCGGGCGGCCGCGAGCTGGTCGCAACCGAGATATGCGTGGCGGACGAGCTGGCCTCGGCCGCGGAGCTCGTCATGGGCAAGGACAGAGGCGTCCCAGTGGCGATCGTGCGCGGAGTGCCCGCGAGTTGGCTTCGTGCCTCTTCGGTCAGGACCGAGATCGTGAGACCCCCTGACGAGGACCTGTTTCGCTGAGCGCTGAGCGCTCTGCCAGGTCAGCTCGGTCGGTCCCTCACGAACTCGAGCACCGCCCGTGCCCCTTCGGCCAGCTCCGTCCACGGCCGCCAGCCGAGCTGGATCGCGGCCCGCTCGATGTCGAGACTGGAGCGAAGCACTTCGCCCGGCCGCGCCGGAGCCTCGACCCGTTGGGGTTCGACGCCGCTGAGTGCGCTGAGCGTGGCCAGGAGCTCGTTGACCGTGGTCTCCCGGCCGGTTCCGATATTGCAGACCAGCCCACCTCCACGCGTGGCGCCGCGCACAAAGGCATCCACGACGTCGTCGATGAAGACGAAGTCCCTCGTCTGCGTTCCGTCCCCAAAAACAGTCACCGGTTCGTTCCGCACGATGCGCTCTGCCAGGATGGCCACGACACCCGACTCGCCGTGGGGCACCTGGCGCGGGCCGTAGACGTTGCCGAGCGCGAGTGCGCAGAACTCGAGGGCATGGAGCTCGCGGTATGTCACGAGATAGTCGATGACGACCTTCTTGGATACGCCGAACGGCGAGGTGGGCTGTTGGGGGTGCGCCTCGCGCACGGGGAGGTCTTCGGGCGAGGGTTGCCCATAGAGCGTCGCCCCGCTGGCGGCGTAGATCACGCGCTCGGTCTCAGCCCGCCTCGCGCCCTCGAGGACGTTGAGCGACCCCACGACGTTCACCAAGGCATCGAAACTTGGCTCGGACACAGAGAGGGCGACGTCAGGCTGTGCCGCGAGGTGGAAAACCAGCTCGGGCCGGCGTCGAGCCATCAGGTCAATGATCGCCGGTGCCGTGATGTCGAGGTGGTGGATGGTCAGTGCCCGTCCGGCGCTGCCACGAGCCTCGGAGAGGTTCGACAGCGAGCCCGACGAGAAGTCATCGACCACGTCGACCTCGTGGCCTTCGACCAGCAGGCGCTCGACCAGGTTCGAGCCGATGAAGCCTGCCCCTCCCGTGACGAGCGTCCGCATGTCCGGGCTTTCTAGCCGGAGACGCGTTCGCCGTCGACCAGGGTCCCCGACGAAACCACCGCGTCGGCACCGAGCACCGAGACGGCGCGTACGTCGCCACGCTGTCCGACGATGGAGCGCGGACCCATGATGGAGCCGCCCACCTTTGCGTCCGCCGCGACGTGGCAGCCGTCCATGAGCACCGAGTCGGAAATCACCGCACCCTCCGCCACGACGCAGCCCCGGCCGAGCACTGATCGCTCCACTCGAGCGCCTGTCTCGACCACGCAGCCGGAGAACACGACCGACGGTCCCACCACGTCACCTTCCACGTCGCTCTCTCCCTCGACGAGAACCCCGTCGCCCCTGTCGACAAGGCCCGGAGCGACGACCGGGCCTCTCTTCTGATTGAGATAATCGAAGTTCGCCTGCAGGTACGCCGATGGCGTGCCGGTGTCCAGCCAGTAGCCATCGTCGGACAAGGCGAAGAGGCCCCCGTCACGCACCATGGCGGGAAAGGTCTCGCGCTCGATCGACACGCGTCCACCCTCGGGTATGCGATCGAGTACCGAGGCCTCGAGCACGTACGTGCCGGCATTGATCTCGTTGGTCGGAGCCTCGTCCCGAGGTGGTTTCTCGACGAATGCGGTCACCCTGCCCTCGTCATCGGTGGGCACGACCCCGAACGCAGACGGGTCGGCCACGGGGTGGAGGGCGATCGTCCCCTCCGCGCCCCGGTCCCGATGAAATGCAATCAGGGCCGTGAGATCCAGATCGGTGAGAACGTCGCCGTTGACCACGACGAAGGTCTCGGCGATGCCGGCGAAGGACGCGGCGAATCGGACCGCACCGGCCGTGTCGAGCGGCTCGGGTTCCACGGCGTAGGTCAGTTCGATGCCGGCGACCCGTCCGTCGGGATAGGCCCCGAGAAAGGCGTCGGGCAGGTAACCAAGGGACAGGACGGCCCGATCGACGCCGTGGGCACCAAGCTGTCCGAGCACACGCTCGAGCATCGGCACACCGACGATGGGAAGCATCTGTTTGGGCGACGAGAGCGTCAGGGGACGCAGCCTGGTCCCCTCGCCCCCAACGAGGACGACCGCCTGCATTACTTGGTGGTCGTGGTCGTCGGAGGTTTGGCCGACGACGTCGTCGTCGAGGCCGGTGCGGTCGTGGTGGTCGAAGACGGGGCCGTCGTGCTCGTCGTGGACGCCGGCACGCTCGACGTCGAGGCTGCAGGCACCGATGTCGTCGCACCCGGTGCGGTGGTCGAGGTGGCGGTTGCGGGCTGGGCCCCTCCGGCCAGGACCGTGAGGAGGGACGGTGATCGTCGACGTCGGTGGCTTGGGCAGGCTGGCATTGTCCGGCACGAAGCCGACCGTGATCAGCTGGCGGTCCACGAACTTCAGATCGGCAGGGTGGACCGTGGTCACGCCGCCGGTCTCCTCGACCTCGCCGTTCTTGCCCGTCTTGGTGGACAAGATCCACCAGCGTGCCTGCACCTCGCCCACCTGCCCGGCGTCAGGCGTCCCTGCGGCGCACTTCTGACCGTTCTTGTACTCGGGCGACGAGGACGACGGGTACTTCACGCTCGTGTTGGTCAGGGTGAAGCCGGTGTACCCGCTGGCGAACTTGCCAAGAGTGGCGTTGTTCCCCGCCTCGCTCGAACTCGTGGGCGCGATCTTGAGGACGCCGCTCCCCGCCGAAGTCAGCCCGGTCTTCGCGCTCGACGGCGACGCCGGGAGCACCGGCTCCGTCTCCCCGCAAATGTCGACGGCCAGCCCGGCGTGCCAGGTCGTGCCCACAGTCGGTTCGACGACCGGTGGATTCTGGTTGTAGTTGTATTTGGCGAATGCGATCGATCCCAGGCCCACGAGCACGATAACCAGGAGCGCGGCGTACCAGTTCACCGGCATCTGCCCGCGATACGTGGCGCCGCCGCCTGTCGCGGCGGCGCGAGCGACCGATCTCCCGGAGGAACTTCTCGCCATGGCGGGACGCAACCCTACAACCTGGCGGGGAACCCTTCGGTGGCAGCCTGATCCCCCAGCAGGTCACGGTAGAGAGAGGCGGTCAGGGGGTGGAGGCGCCCCAAGCATGCCGACTGCCCGCTGGCGTCGGGGAGCAGGTCCTGACGCACGGTCCCCTCTTCGGCGATCGCCGGCAACTGGGCCATGGTGAGAGGGAGGCGGACGCGATTGCCCTGTGCCGCCGTCGCGCTGAGCAGACTGCGATACAGCCGCTCGTCGTACGGACTCACCACGAGCGCTCGGCGCACCATCCATTCCGCCACGTCACTGCGTCCCTGGGCGACGAGCGTGGCCGCTCCGCGCAACGCGGCGTCCACCACGGATGATTCGATGGCGCTGCGTGTGCCGTCGAAGACCGCCCAATCGGCTCTGCGCAGGCCCGCAAACAGCGGGCCCCTGATGAGGCAAAGCGCCTGGCGGATGCGCCACGGATCGTCTGTCTCCGCGAGCGCGGCGAACCGATCGACGTCAGTTGCCACCGAATTGCCGCAGGCAAATCCTCGAACCACGAGGAAGGTGCGGCGGCCCGCCCGGGGCTCGGCCCAGCCCGCACCGGGCGTCGGAGGCGGTCGCGTGGAGGGTGGACGGCGCGACGGGGCGCTCTGGCCAGATGGCCAGTGCCCACTCGTCGTGACTGACGCCGTGGCGGTGAAACGCCAGGTAGGCGATCAGTTCCAGCGCGGCGGAGCGGCGAAATGCGCTGCCGCTCCTCGTACCCGACCGGACCGAGCACCGCGACTTCGACGGCATGGTCGCTCACGCCGGATGAACGGTCGCGCGGCCGGGCGGTGGGGGCGGAGGGATTCGAACCCTCACTGGGGACGGTTTAAGCGCCCTGCCTCTGCCAATTGGGCTACGCCCCCGGCGCCCCATTCTTGACCCCGGCAAGGACCGCCGTGAGGATGGCCCCGTGACGCACGACCTGAGCCGGGTCGACCTCACCGATCTCGACACGTTCGCCGACGGTTTCCCTCATGACGTATTCCGCGTCCATCGGGAGGTTTCGCCGGTGTGGTGGCACGAGCCGACCGTCCACACACCTGACGGGGAGGGGTTCTGGTCCGTCGCCACGTACGACGAGGTGTTGCGGGTGCTCCACGACCCCGTGACCTATTCCTCCGAGACCGGCGGTGACCGTCCCTACGGCGGGACCATCATTCAGGACCTGCCCGTCGCCGGCATCGTGCTGAACATGATGGACGACCCACGCCACGCCCGGATCAGGCGACTGGTCACGAAGGGCCTGACGCCTCATGCGGTACGCACGCTCGAGGCCGAACTCCGCAGCCGAATGCGTCTGCTGCTCGACGCGGTGCCCGCCGATGTGCGATTTTCTCGTCGACGTCGCGGCAGAGCTGCCCATGCAGGCCATCTGCCTCCTGCTCGGCGTGCCCGAATCCGATCGGCACTTTCTCTTCGATGCCGTGGAACACATCTTCGACATCCCGGACGAGTCCGATTTCATGTCGATGAGCCCGCAACGACAGGCGGCGACCCAGCAGCTCTTCGAATACGGCGCCGCGCTCATTGAGGAGAAGCGCGCTGCACCTCGCGCCGACATGCTCTCCATGGTGATCCACGCGGAGCTCCCAGACGAAGACCCGCCCTTCCTGAGCGACGACGAACTGTCTGCGTTCTTCTCCCTGCTGTTTGCCGCTGGTGCTGAGACAACGCGCAACGCGGTCGCTGGAGCGATGCTCGCCTTCACCGCATGGCCCGACCAGGTCGATTCGCTGCGACGTGGTGCCGTCGATATGGCCGTCGCAACCGAAGAGATCCTGCGTTGGACGACCCCGTCACCCTCCAAGCGGCGGACGGCGACGGTGGACTGCGAGTTGGGCGGTCATCAGATCACTCCGGGGCAAAAGGTGGTCGTCTGGGAAGGCTCAGCCAACCGTGATCGACAGCGTTTCGATCAACCCGACGTGTTCGACCTCAGCCGTAACCCGAACCCACATCTCACCTTTGGGCACGGGGTCCACTTCTGTCTCGGCGCACACCTGGCGCGCCTCGAAATCCGGATTGCTCTCGAGGAGGTCCTGGCCGCTTTCGACTCCTTCACGCTCTGTGGCGATCCGGTCTGGACTCGCAGCAACCGCCATACCGGTATCAGACACCTGCCCCTGCACCTTGTGCGCGCCGACGCGGTGTCCGCCTGATCGGCTTGGGGCGCCTTCGCTCGATTCAGCCGGGGACGCCGGAGATCAGCGGGCGTGTCCGCTCGAGCACCGCGAGCTCTTCGTTACCGCGGCGCGTCTTCGCGGTGCGTCTCGGCGCCGAAGATCATGGTGGACCGGCCGCACGGGTCCCAGGCCGGCCACTCGCCCACACCGTCATGGCCGGGGCTCCCTTGCGATGCGAAGGCAGAGCCACGCGTCCTGCATGTCCCGCGACAACCGTTCGACGACTGGTCCGCTCCCGGAGAAGACCTGGACGACGGGGAGGTGCACGGCCCCGAACACGAACGGGAGCTCGAGCGCGTGGCACGCGCCGAGAATCCCACCGAATGCCGGCGATTCCCATTCAAAGAGGTACATGAACGCCCGTGAGCCCCTGGCGGAATGGGCTGCGGCCAGCTGGAAGCTCGGCCAGCGAAACACGAAGTCGGTCCCGGCGGCCACCCAGATATCCGTCGGTTCGGTCTTCTCGCCCCGGGCAGCGCGGGCGCCCCGGTACGCCTCGATCACCTCCCCAGGCTCGATGTCGGGCGCCGCATTGGCGATCCACCGCCCCATGCCCTCCTCGTCCAAGGCCATCAGCGCGGGGTTGCCCAGCCCGAACAGCGTCAGCTCGTCACGGTTTGTGCCGATGAGGAGGTCGATCCCTGCTGACGACCCATTGGCCACCGCGGCCAAGGGGTTCGCCGGTAAGAAGACACCGTCGACCACGGGAAGGAAGGGAAGCGGAATCATCCCGGGATCGGGCCGCCGCCGACCGATCTCTTCGGTCGCAGCGACCAGTTCCGATGCCGGAATCGGCTGGAGTGATTCCCTCTCGACAAGCCGCGACACCGAGGATGGCGGCCAAACGATCCGCCGAGCCCTCCGCCTCCTCGACGGTGTGCACGTGGACCCCGCCGCTCTGGATCACCGCGCGCGCGGAACAGACCCTTGGCCGCCGGGGTACCGAGCAAAGTGGCCACGCTGAAGCCTCCGGCGGACTCGCCGAAGACCGTCACGTTGTCGGGATCGCCCCCGAATGCGGCGATGTTGTCGCGCACCCATGACAGCGCGGCTACTTGGTCCTGGATCCCCCAGTTCCCGACGAGGCCATCGGGATCTTTCAGAGTCCCGGTGTCCCGAAGAAGCCGAGTGCGCCCAGACGGTAATTGATCGTGACGACCACGGCGTCGCCGTTGCGGACCAGCTCGCCGCCCCGGTAGAGGAAGACCGACCCGCTGCCCGAGGTGAAGCCACCCCCGTGGATGAAGACCAGAACCGGCCTTCCGGCCTCGTCCATGGCCTCCGGCGATTCTGGGACACGAGGCGTCCATACGTTCAGGAAGAGACAGTCCTCACTGTGCGGCTCGGAGGCCTCCGGATCGGAGGGGCTCGTGATGCCAGGCACGGCCGCCGCCTGCGGGGCGATGGGACCGAAGGTCGATGCGTCACGAATCTCGCTCCATGCCTCCGGTTCGGCGCGGTGGTCGCCAGCGCAGATTCCCAACCGGTGCGTGAGCGTAGGGGATGCCCGAGAAGGACCACAGGTCTTCACGCCAGACGCCCCGAAGCCTTCCCTGAGCGACTGAGACCACACCCTTCATGCACTCGCACCCTAGGGAGGGTGCTGCGACTCGGTCAATCGTGACGAATGTGAACGGAATACGAACTCCGGCTGCAACCTGACCGAAACGTTCGGGTGCCGAGATTGCCACCGTCAAGCCGTTACGCTTTGTCGTCGTGGGTACAGTGAAATGTCGGAGCACTGTCCTCAGGCGGGCACTACTCGTCCGAGTGATTGAGGTCGCCGCGTTGCGTCGGTGCGTCGGCGTCCATTGCGATCGGGGGTGGCGCAGGCGCAACGCGAAGCGGGACGCCAACGACCTTGCCCGGACCGGCCCCGAACCAGTCCCAGATCAATACGACGCAGTCGCAGGTTTCGCAGATCGAGAGCACGCTGGCGCAAGAGGAGCAACAGACCTCCGTCCTCGACGACAAGTACAACACGGCACAGCAGAACGCTCAGGACGCGCAGGCTCAAGTGCAGGCGATTCAGGCCAGCCTGGTCCACACCAAGTCCGCGGTGGCAGCCGACAAGCGACTCGTCGCCAACGATGCCGTGGCCGCGTACATCTACGGAACACCTGCGACGGGGTTCACGTCCTACTTCTCCGATTCGGCAACGTTGAGTCAGGCACGAAACCAGTACACCAACACGATCGTTGGCAACCTGACCAAGGACGAACTCGCGCTCCAGAACTCAGAGTCGCGACTGCAGAGTCAAGAGACTCAAGAACAGAGCGCGGCAACGCAGGCGCAAACAGAGGCGGCGCAGGCCAAGTCGCTCGCGCAATCCAATGAAGCGGAGGCCGCGGCGACCAGGTCGACCCTCAACCAGGTGCAGGGTCAGCTGGCACAGGAGGTCGCCCAAGCGGCGATCGCCGAAGCGCAGCAAGAAGCGGCGGCCGCCGCTCGCGCAGCCAGCGCCGAAGCTCAGCAAGAAGCGGCCGCGGCCGCGGCAACGGCTGCAACGGTGGCAGGAGCGGTCGGTGGCTCGGCCAGCGGTGCCGCCGCCACCGACGCCGCCAATCAGGCGAGCGGTGGCGGGCCGGTCGGAGGTTCCTCATCTGGGGGATCGGGAGGCATGGCCGCGGTCCAGGCTGCGGTGTCCCAGCTCGGAGTGCCGTACGTGTTCGGCGGGGAGAGCCCGGGCTCCGGCTTCGACTGCTCGGGCCTGGTCCAATGGGCGTGGGCGCAGGCAGGGGTGTCGATTCCCCGGACGACCGAGACGGAGTGGCCGGCCCTGCCGCACGTGTCGTTGGACGCCCTCCAGCCAGGCGATCTCCTCTTCTATTACAACCTCGACGGCGACAACCAGGTGGATCACGTCGTGATGTACACGGGCTCGGGGCCCTACGGCACCTACACCGTGATTCAGGCGCCGTTCACCGGTTCCACGGTGTCCTACTCCCCCATTTTCACCGCCGGCCTGATCGGCGCGGCCCGCCCGTAGCTCTTCGGAGGCACTGCGCTCCCGATCAGTACCATGGCCCGGTGGCCAGCGGGCGCCAGGTAGTCGGCGAGCAGGACCGGTCGTCGACCGCCATCGTTCCCATCCGCGTCGCCGCCGGCGATGACGATCAGGAGGACCCGCGCCTCTCCGACGTCGACGAATGGGGACGATCAGAGCGGACTCGTGCCCTCGCCCGGGCGATTTACGAGCCCGTGTACTCGAAGTGGTTCCGGACGGAATGGGAGGGGCTCGAGAAGATCCCGGCGAAGGGCGGCGCCCTCTTGATTGCCAACCATGCCGGTGCGATTCCTTCGGATGCGCCGGTCATCATGCACGGGATCGAGAAGGAGCTCGAGCGCCCCGTGTACGGATTGGCCGATTACTTCTTCCGAACCGTGCCGGTGGTCGGCACCCTCTGGGCGCGCTCTGGTGGCGTGTCAGCTCGCCCGGCCAACGCCTATCGGTTACTCAAGGAGCAGCATCAACTCGCTCTGGTCTTTCCCGAGGGCACGAAGGGCCCGTCCAAGTCATTCACCGATCGCTACCAACTGCGACGCTTCGGCCGGGGTGGCTTCGTCGAGATCGCGATGCGGGCGGGCGTGCCGGTGATCCCGATCGCCGTGGTCGGCTCCGAAGAGGCGATGCCCGTGCTCTTCCGCCTCCCCGGCCTTGCCCGGGTGCTGGGTCTCCCCTACCTCCCCATCACCGCGAACCTGTTCGCTTTCGGACCCCTCGGTGTCATCACCCCGTTCCCGGCGAAGTTCAAGCTGCGGGTGCTCGATCCGGTGCACTTCGACGTGCCGCCCGACCAGGACCGCTACTCGAAGAGCCGCATCATGGAAGAGTCCGAGCTCATCCGCTCGCGGCTCCAGGAGGCGGTGTACGACATGTTGCGCGATCGTCGCAGTATCTGGTTCGGGTGAGCGACCGATGAGCAGGCGCGTGCTCGTCACGGGGGCCGACACGTTCTGGGGCGGCCGGATGATTCAGGCCCTCGAGGAAGACCCCAGCATGGACGTCATTCTCGGCATGGGGACGAACATGCCCTCGGTACCCTTCGAGCGGGCCGAATTCGTCCGCGCCGATCAGACGTATTCAATCGTTGCACCGGATCGTAAAGGCGACGCAGGTCGATACCATCCTTCACACCTTCCTGATCACGAACTCGGCCACGGTGCCGACGGCGCGTCATGCACGAGATCAATGTGATCGGCACCATGAACCTCCTCGCCGCCGCTGGCGCGGCCGGGTCGTCCGTGCGCCACATCGTGATCAAGTCGTCGACGCTCGTCTACGGCTCGTCCGCAAGCGACCCGAACACATTCAGTGAGGACACCGTTCGGTCCAGCCCCGTCAGGAACGGCGTCGAACGCTCGCTCATCGAAGCCGAGGGCCTCGTGCGCGACTTCGCCGAGGACAATCCGGGCACACGCGTGCACCGTGCTCCGGTTTGCGAACGTCCTCGGCACTCATCTCACGACGCCGATCAGCCGAAACCTCTCACGGCCGCGTGTGCCCGTCGATTTTCGGTTTCGATCCTCTCCTCCAGTTCATTGAGGAGGAAGACGTCGTACGCGCGTTGACGCACGTCACGAGAGGCAGCATCCCCGGCCTCTACAACGTCGCCGGGGATGGCCGCCTCCCGTGGAGTGAGGTGGCGGCCATCTGCGGGACGCGATTGGTACCGCTTTCGCCCTTCTCGGTGTTCAAGATCCGGCCCGTGGCCCGCTTGTTCGACCTCCCCGAGGAGCTCGAGGACCTGCTCCGCTACGGCCGCGGCGTCGACACCCGGCGGTTTGGGACGAAGGGCTTCTCCTGCCACACCACCAGCGCGGGCGCGGTGCGCACGTTCATCAGGTCGGTGCGTTTGCGCAAGCAGTCGGGTCGCACGCCGATGTCGTACACCTACGAGCACGACGTCGAGCAGTTCTTCCGGCACTCTCCGTCGGTCGTGCGGACCACCAACGACGCGTAGCTCGCAGAGCCGCCCGGTACCCGAAGAATTCAGGCGTCCAGCCACTCCGCGGCCAGCTCGGGTTCGCGCACGGCCCACTCTTCGGCCGTAATGGCGTAGCGCACGTGGTCCTCCCAGGCACCGTCGATCTCGAGGAAGCGCTGCGCGACCCCCTCCTCGCGAATGCCGAGTTTCTCGACCACCCGGCGGCTCGCCACGTTTCTCGGGATGATCGAGATCTCGACGCGATGGAGCGATATCGCCTCGAAGGCAAACCGAAGAGTGACGACGACGGCTTCAGGTACGAGGCCACGGCCCGCCAGAGCCTCGTCGATCCAGTAGCCGATGAATGCGCTCTGGAACGGGCCGCGCTGAATGGACGACAGTGTGACTTCGCCCGCGAAGCGTTCACCGACGAATATTCCGAAGCCGTACCCGGTTCCGAGATGGCGCTCGCGTTCCCGGATGCCGCAGCGCGCCGCAAAGCTAGGCCGGTCCTCTGAGGGAACCGGGGCTCCCTTGGGTCTCGGCTCCCAACGCAACAGCCAGTCGGCGCACCGAGTCCGGACTTCATGCCATGCCGGAAAGTCGTCCTCGCTGAGCGAGCGCAGGAGCACGCGTCGGCCCCGTAGCTCCAGAGGCGCATGACGCACCGCGCGGGCCGCGCTCATGGTGCCAGCACCTGCTCGAGCGCGCCGAGGAGTGCGAGAACGTTGCGCAGTCGAGCCGTGTTGCCCATGCAGCCGATCCGCCAGACCTTCCCGGCCAGCTTGCCGGCACCGGCGCCGATCTCAATCCCATAGGTGTTCAGGAGCGCCCGGCGCACTGCAGCGTCATCGACCCCTCCGGGGATCTTGACCGTCGTCAGCTGAGGAAGACGACAGTCGAGTGACACCAGGAGGTCCAGGCCGAGCGCCTCCAGACCGTCCTGGAGAGCTTTTCCACATGTCGCGTGGCGTTCCCACACTGCACTGAGGCCTTCATCGAGAACCGCGCCGAGGCCTGCGTGTAGAGCAGCCACCATGGCCACCGGCGCGGTGTGGTGGTACACCCGTCCCTGTCCCGACGCGTCATTGACATAGCGAGCAAGCAAATTCAGGTCCAGGTACCAACTCGTGGGGCGCTCGACGATCCGCTCCAAGGCGCGCGTCGAGACGGTCAACGGTGCGAGACCCGGTGGCACGCCCAAGCACTTCTGCGTGCCGCTGTACGCGATGTCGACGCCCCAGGTGTCTATTGCGACGTCGATACCACCCAGAGACGTCACCGTGTCGACCAGGAGCAGCGCATCGCCCTTGCCGGCGCCGAGCGCTCCGATCTCGTTGCGCACGCCGGTCGAGGTCTCGGCGTGGACGACGGCAATCAGTTTCGGGGCAGGGTGGGCACCGAGGATCTGGGCCGGGTCGAGCGGCTCTCCCCACTCGGCGTCGACCCGGACCACCTCGGCACCAAGGCGGGAGGCGACTTCGCACATCCGCTCCCCGAACACCCCGTTGACACCGACGACAACCGGATCCCCAGGTCGCACGAAGTTCACGAACGAGGCCTCCATCCCCGCCGACCCCGTCCCGCTGACCGGCAGAGTCAAGGCGTTGGAGGTCCCGAAGACCTGGCGGAGGCGGTCGTTCGTGCTGTCGAGCAGCTCCAGGAACTGAGGATCGAGGTGGCCCACGATGGGGCCGGCCAGCGCCATGGTGACCTCGGGATACGGGTTCGAAGGCCCCGGTCCCATGAGAAGGCGGTCGGACATCCCCACCGGCGCATCGTGGCAGGTCGGCGGACGCGTGCGCCAACGCGCCGGAGCCCTCGGCACGCCTCCTCCGATTTGGCTGCGTTGGAAGGGTGCCGTTCGCCCCTCCGACGCCGGCGTCCTTCCTCCTGCTGTGGATGCGACCTACACAACCGAGCCGTCGATGACCTCAGACGGGACGATTGCCTCGCCCGCAGAATTGTCGCCCCCCGGGTTCTTCACTCCGTGGTCCGATCCGGACGTCCTGGACACCAATTCATCCCCGACGGCGTCATCGACTCTCGGCTTCGGTCCGGCCGCTAGGTGCCACAGGGCGCCCACCGTCATGGCCAGGGCCACAATCGTGAGTCCCACCATCTGGGGGTCGAGCTGGTGCCGGACGTTGTATGACACGCCGTTCAAGCCGTACACGATCACAGTGAGGAATGCTTGCAAAAGGACCATCGCGGCACACAACCGCCGTGAAAGCTCCCAGAGCCCGATGATGCAGCCGGTGAAGGCAAGCAATTCGGTGGCATAGGTTCCCTGATGAATCACGGTGGTGGACGGTCCGAAGAAGATGATCGCCCAGGGGCGATGTTGACCAAGAGAAAGATCCAAATCGTGCCCGCAAATCGCATCAGTGACGTCGCCCGTCGATGCCGATCGCGTAGCGCAACCGCAATCCACGCAAAGAGTCCAAGAGCCAGGAATCCGACGCTCGGCACCAGGTAGAAGAAGTTCACCGAAATGAGGCCGGCGGCTGCCTTGTTCCGCAAGGCCGAACCTGCCTTGCCACCTTTGAAATAGCTCTCAATCAGGCGAGCGTTGTAGACCATGTAGTTCGGTACGTCGTCGAACGGCAACTCCAGGTTCGTCGCTTTGTCACTCACGATCGCGCCGAAAGGCGTCTTCTCGTACGTCGCAGCGATCACGGTGAGCAACGGTCGTCGATCGCCAGGAAGATGAACCTGATCAGCGATCTGCAATCGGGCCAGCTGATCTCCAGGCGGGTCGATGACCTTTTGGTAGACCATCCACGTACCTTGGGTGAGGACGAGAACGGCAACCGCACCCAGGACGAACCGTCTCGAAGGCCTTCTGCGTTGGATCACCATCACGATCAGAAAGGCAAGAATCGCGAGAAGGCTCCCTTCATGGCAAAGGAGGCCCACGCCCGCCAGGGCACCAGCCGTGGAACCAGCGACGGCTGAGCCCTGGAATTGTTTGAAACTCGGCGTGAAGAGCATGGCGGCGAGGAGGACGAGGTACGCCGCGGCGAAGAGCTTCGGCCACGTGAAGAACGTGTTCACCACGACAAACCCTGAAAAGAGGATGGCGGTCAGTATCAACGCCACAAGTCGCGATCGTGCTCTGAGTGCATCGAGGAGGCCCCAGATGCCGAAGATCCAAAGTCCCTGGAGCAAAATCTCGACGACCACGTAGTGAACGTCGGGCGCATCGGAGCCGGGTAACAAGGCCTCCAGCGAAAGGTAGATGCCCGCTTGAAGGGGAGGCCTGTCGCTTGAGTCCCAGATGCCATAGAGCGGGTGCGCGAGCCACCTATGAGCATTCTGGAGCGCGTTGGCGGTGAAGACGGGAATGGCGTTGTCGATCGGCAACGGCAGGAACCGCGAGTCGGCGGTTGTGGCGAGGTTGGGACTCGACGTGTACATCGCACCGAACGAAAGGATCAGGAGGGAACTCGCCACCCACAGAAGGAACGGGCGGAGAAACATCGAGCCGATCGCCCTGAGGTCCTTACGCCTCGGAACACCCAAACCACACGACCGCCACAACGAGCGCCGGCGTCAAGACCAGCGTGAAGATTCGACCCGCGGTCGCGCTCGCCCAGAAGATCCAGAAGGTCAGATAGCCGGTCACCAGCAGACCGCACAGGCCAATACTCAGAAGAAGCAGCCGATCCCTCACCCCGAATGCCGTCGCGATCAGGAGAGCCACAACGACAGGGAGAAGCGTCAGAAGGACGTGAACGACCAGGATGAAGATGGCCGAAGAGAGGGGTATCACGGCGACCAGGTCCAAGGCGGAAGGATCCTTTTGCCGTACTTCTGGTCCCTCATTGAGCGCTCATCGACTCTCCATTCCGATGTAAGTTAGCGACGTTCTTGGATGAACCGCGTGACCGGCGTGTCGCATTTCTGTCACATACGGCCTCGCTGAAGAGCGGCCGTCCCGGCGGTGACGTTCGAGCTCGGGAGGCAATCCGGACCGTGTCGAAGGGTCCCGCGCCCAAGGCCGGCCGAAGCCCGCCTGGCCCCGCCCCGGGTTCTCGAGGAGGGAACTCCCATAGGCGATTTTTGGCCCGCTCAGACCCACCATGGAACGATTGCGGCAATGCCCCCGGTCTACGATGTAGGCCAAGTTGCTGGGCTAGCCCAACGGTGCGGGCGCTATATTCAGTCCAAAACAAAGGATGGTCAGGTGGATTTCAACAGGGATCTGGTGATCGTCGGCGGATGCGGGCACGTAGGGCTTCCCCTCGGTTTGGCCTTCGCCGACAGGGGTCTGGCCGTCACGTTGTTCGACACCAACGCAGACGCCGTCGAGAAACTCACACGTGGTGAGATGCCCTTTCACGAGCAAGGTGCAGACGAGGTGCTCAGTCGAGTCAATGGTTCGCGTCTGACCGCAACCATCGACCCGGCCGTCGTCTCCGAATCCGAGCACATTGTGGTCGTCATCGGCACCCCGGTTGACGAGCACCTGAATCCCGACCCCAGTTCCGTGTCTCGGGCGGTGAGCGAACTCGGTCCCTATCTGGTCGATGGACAGATCCTCGTGCTCAGAAGCACTCTGTATCCGGGGACGACCGCCCTCGTGGAGCGAACGGTAGCTGAGCTTGGTATGCGTATTGATGTCGCCTTTTGTCCCGAGCGCATCGCCGAAGGTCGAGCGATGACCGAGCTCTACGAGTTGCCGCAAATCGTCTCTGCGCGATCGGAGGCATCGCTCGACCGCGCAGAGAAACTCTTTCGTAATCTTGCATCACAGATGATCCGGCTCGCTCCGGAAGAGGCGGAGCTTGCGAAGCTCTTCACGAACACCTGGCGCTACATCAAGTTTGCAACCGCCAATCAGCTGTTCATGATGGCGACCGATTTCGACCTCGACTACGACCGCATTCGTCACGCTGTGACTTTGGACTACCCGAGGGCAGCGGACCTCCCCGGAGCCGGATTCGCCGCTGGTCCCTGCCTTCTCAAGGACACGATGCAGCTGGCGGCCTTCAATAACAACAACTTCGTCCTCGGTCACGCGGCCATGCTCGTCAATGAGGGGTTGCCGCTGTACATGATCTCGCGACTGGAAAAGGCCTTTCCTTTGTCCGAAATGACCGTCGGCATCCTGGGAATGGCGTTCAAGGAAGAGTCCGACGACATTCGCTCGAGCTTGAGCTACAAACTCAAGCGGATCCTGCGCTACAAGACCAGACGCGTTCTCTGCCACGATCCATACGTGACGAGCGACCCGGAACTCGCGCCCCTTGGCGAGGTGCTCGAGCAATCGGATCTTCTGTTGCTCGCCACCCCTCACCGGGTCTATGACGAGATCGATACGGCTGTACCTCTCATCGACATCTGGGGTCGACGGGGACAGGGCAGCGGTCTGTGACCACTCCTCGTGTCTCGGTCGTCGTCACCGCCTACAACGAGGGGGAGACCATCGTCACCTGCTTGGACCGCATTCTCGAGTCCGTGGAGCTCCCCTGCGAAATCCTCGTGATCTATGACTCGCCGGATGACTCGACTGCCCCCTGGGTCGAGAAGTACCGCGAGAACGACGATCGAGTTGTCCCTGTGCTCAATACCTACGGCCGAGGACCAGCGCGCGCCATCCGATCCGGCTTCGATCATGCCTCTGCCGACGTCGTCGTCGTCACGATGGCGGATGGGTGCGACGATCCCGCTCAGATCGACGATCTGACCCGGCTCGTCGAGCGCGGCGTCTCCATCGCCGCGGCTTCCCGCTACATGAGAGGCGGTCAACAGATAGGAGGACCATTCCTCAAGAGCACGCTGTCCCGTCTCGCCGGCCGATCGCTCCACCTCCTCACACGTGTCGGCACGCGTGACGCCACCAATTCCTTCAAGGCGTACTCGCGCTCATTCGTGCAGGCGGTGGGCATCGAGTCAGATGCCGGCTTCGAGGTTGGGCTCGAGCTGGTGGCCAAGGCCCGCCGGCGCCGGTTGCCCGTCGCCGAGGTTCCGACCATCTGGCTCGAGCGGACGATCGGCCAGTCGAACTTCAACCTGCGCAAATGGATCCCGCACTACCTGCGGTGGTATTTCTATGCGTTCGGTCCGAGGATCTCGGACACGATCGCACATCCCGAGGCGTAACGACCAATCCTGGTCGGGCATCATGAGCCCGACATCCGGTGCCACGTCGCCACAACAAAGAGGAGCATGATGAGCAACGTCCTTGTCACCGGGTCTGCCGGATTCATCGGCGGGTATGTCGTCGAGGAGCTATTGCGGCGGGGGCATTCCGTCGTGGGTGTCGACAATCTGTCGAAGTACGGACCAGTATCGAAGTCCTACGACGATGATCCGCGGTACACCTTCGTCGAAGGAGACGCGCAAGACGTCGAACTCCTCTCGCGGCTTCTCGAGGACTGCGACCACCTCATCGCCGGAGCGGCGATGATCGGTGGAATCTCCTATTTCCACGCATACGCCTATGACCTCTTGGCGACCAACGAGCGGATCATCGCCGCATCGTGTGACGCGGCGATCGCTGCGCATCGTGCCCACCGCCTCCAAAAAGTGACCTACATGTCCTCCTCCATGGTCTACGAGTCGACCGAGACGTGGCCTTCGGAGGAGGGACAGGAGCGGCATATCCCGCCACCGCTGTCCTCCTATGGCTTCCAGAAGCTTGCCGTGGAGTACTTCGCCAGGGCCGCGTACGACCAGTACGGGCTCCCCTTCACGATCGTCCGGCCGTTCAATTGTGTGGGCATCGGCGAACGGCGGGCGAAGGGCGACGTCGAAGTGCTCTCGGGCGATGTTGCCCTGGCCATGAGTCACGTCGTGCCGGATCTCGTGCAAAAGGTCGCCAAGGGCCAGGACCCTCTTCACATCCTCGGGGATGGGATCCCAGATCCGCCATTACACCTACGGTGGCGACCTGGCTGAAGGGATCGTCACCGCAATGGAGCACCCAGACGCCACGAACGACGACTTCAACCTGTCCACAGCCGTCTCCACAACGGTATTGGAGTTGGCGAAGCCATCTGGAAGAAGATCAATGGCGACCTGCCATTTCCGTTACGTCTCTGACGATCCCTATGAGCATGACGTTGCCCGTCGAGTGCCATCGACTGAAAAGGCGAAGCGCGTCCTCGGGTTCGAGGCGACGACCTCGTTGTCCGCCATGCTCGACGAAGTGATCCCATGGATCAGCCAAGCGATGGCAGACGGAACCATCTAAGCGCTGTCGCGGACTCCGAGTCACGATGACATCGTCCGAGGCAATAGTCGCTGCGCAATGGCCCGACAGGAGGCGAGACTCCTCAATCGAAGACGAACCGGGTCGCACAGTAGGGTCGCCTCGGGCTCGAGGGCAGATCGACAAAGAGTCTCGACTGAGATCATCGCAACTCAGTTGGGCGGGAACCACGGATTCGGGATGGACAGCCGCCAGATACCTCCGAGGTGGAGTCGGCCTGATCATTGCAACGATCGGATTCGGCCTCGCCGTGTGGTTCTTCGCCGTCCGGACCAGCTCCTGCACCCGTATGTATGGGTAGAGGAGTACCAGATCCTGAACAGATACCAGAGCCAAGGTCTCGTTCCACGCGGTGCTGGCACCCGTGCAGGGTTACTTCGTCTGGCCGACCTCTTTCACGGTGGCGTCGGCTGCGGCGACAAGCTTTCTGCATCTCCCCCTGATCGACTACTGGGCTGAGCACGGCATGGTTCATCGCGACTCTGTGTCTCATCCTCATTCCTTCGTCACGCATTCGACTGCGCTGGCGTATCGGATTCGTCGTCTTGCTCGTGCTTGTCCCGACAAATCCCGAGGTCTTCGGCATCGCCGTGTATGCGTTCTGGTGGACGACCTTGTGGCCGCTCATTTCGATCCTGTGGTCGAAGGACCTGTGGTGGCTGCGGATTCCGGTCACTCATCATCGGTGGAATGAGCAGTCTGGCAGGCGCTGCGGTCGTCGTGCCCTATGCGTTCCTGCTCATCGTGACTCGTCAACGACGCTAGCAGTCGGCACGCGCGGTGCTCGCCGTGATCCTCGTGGTGCAGGCCATCTCGTATCTGACGTCGGCCCGATCGCCAGAACGCCCCTGCATCCCCGGAGTGTCTTCCTCCAGGAGCTGCGCAATTTCTCTGATTATGCCTTTGCATGGCTGAAATCGACGGACTCCAACTTTCTCGCCTTTGCCGGGGCCTGCATGTTGCTCACCCTTGTCGTCGTGGTTGTTACGGCGCCCTGCGAGGCCGACTCGGGTTATGCGGTAGAACTCGTCGCGCTCGTTCTCGGCCTACTCGTCATGGGTGTTCTCTCAGCCATTCCCAGCGCCGTTGCTACGCGACCCATTACGGCCGGACCTCGCTACTACTTCCTTCCATATGTGGTCCTGGGTTGGGTGCTGTTCATGATCGCGGTCACGTCCGAGATCCGCTGGGCTCGCATCGCCGCCACCGTCATCATCGTGATGTCCCTGTTGACGTTGTCCCAAACGTTCTCGCGGCACGACGATACCGTGAGTTGGTCGAATCAACTTCGCGCACTGCCAGCACACGACCAAAACCTTCACGGTTCCGGTGCAAACGGACGGTACCATAGCAGATCTCTGGCAGGGACTTCTCGTGATCACCCCCCAAACCTGCCATGGTCTCGGCTACCACTGATCCGACCAGGGCCAGCCGGGACGCTGCGTACAATCACGCAATGAGGCCGACCGGGTCCGATGAAGGAGATCCACTGGATAGGCCAAGATTTTTGGCTCGAGACAGGCAGCGATTGCTTCGTTGATCGCGACCACATGACGTGACGGCCTACACAATCTGTACCTCCGTGTCCCGACAGGGACTGTGCGTCGACGCGGGTCCTCGATGAATCCGTGATGCGGCACGCTCCAGAGGCCGACTTCGTCGTTCTCGTCGTCGACGGACCCGAGGGTTGCGATCGCGAGCCCTACAAGACCGTGTCGCTCTCTGATGTTGGCCTCGGAGACGCTCTCGGAAGAGAGATGCGCGGGATCTACTCACGTGTCGAGCTGGAGCACGCGGTGAGGCCGTGGCTGGTTGAGTTCTGCCTCGCCACAACCGATCGACCCGTCATATTCCTCGATCCTTACTGCGAGCTCTTCGGTTCGCTCGAACCTCTGGCGCGCACTCCCAGCAATGACGGGGTGGCCGTCAGCCCTCACGTGCTCGAACCCCTCCCCCGCGACGGTTTGCTCCCCGACGAGGAGGCGATTCTCCGCTGGGGAAGCTATGACCCCGGATGCATCGCCGTGGGGGCGGACTCGCGAGGAGCCCCGTTCCTCGAATTCTGGAAGGAGCACTGCTACCGACGCGAGGGATTGTTGGAACAGCGGTGGCTCGATTTCGTCCATTGCTTCCCCTGCTCCCTGGTCGACGACCCGTCATACGACGTCGCCTTTTGGAACGCCTGGAGTCGGCCACTCTCTCAGGACAGCGGTCGAATCTCGATCAAGGGACACCAGCTGCGTCTCTTCAATTTCAGGGGATTCGACCCGGAGAGTCCGGAACTCCTCTCGGCAGAACAGCAGACACCGGCCAGGGTGCTCTTGAGCGAGCATCCCCTTCTGGCCGATCTCTGTCGACAGCGAGCCGAATCCCTCCTGGGGGCGGGCTACCGGCGAGACGCCGCAATCCCATACGGATGGCAGCTCACGCCGTACGGGACCGAGCTCAGCCCGGCGATCCGCGCGACCTACCTCTCTGCGCTGACCCGTGGGGTCGCCGAGGACACATCGATCCCCGGTCCGTTCGACGACGACGGCGGGGCCGCGTTCGAGGCCTGGCTCCGGTCCCTGTCTGGGTCGACCGGCGTTCCCCCCTACCTGTCGCTGTTGTGCGATTCCAATCTGGACCTTGCTGCCGCGTTTCCCAATCACCGGATCGATTCCCGCTCGGCGGCAAGCCTCTGTCAATGGATCCACAACAGGACCGACCCTCGAGCGACCCGAGCTCTGGCGCTCATCGGCGACTCCTTTGTGCTCCCGCCGGGCAATCTCTCGATCTCTGCGATCGAAGTTCCGCCTCCGTCCGGGGCCGGCCTCAACGTGATCGGCTACCACCATGCCGAGGACGGCATCGGGCAAGCAGGCCGCCTGGTCGCAGCTTCGGCAGCCGCGGCCGGAGTCGCCTCCACCGGCTACTCACTCAAGGCGACGCCCAGCTCACTGTTCCATCGACCGGACATTTCGACGGGATCGGAATTCAGCGGTGACACCAACCTCCTGTGCGTCGGCATCAACCTCATCGGACCGACCATCGAACAGCTACCCCCTGGGGCGATGCAGGGCCGGAAGTCCGCCTCCTTGTGGTTCTGGGAGACAGACCTGATTCCTGAGAACCTGCTGCCGGCATTCGACCTCGTCGATGAAGTGTGGGCAGGCAGTACGTTCACGCAAGGTGCACTCGATCGGGCCGGCAAAGGACCGGTCCGCGTTCTCCCTCTTCCGGTTCCGATTCCCAGATCGGCGCCTTCGCTCACTCGTCATGAACTTGGGTTCCCCGAGGGCTTCCTCGTGTTCTTCATGTTCTCGTGGCTGAGCGTCCTGGAGAGGAAGAACCCCGAAGGCGTGATCGATGCCTTCACCGAGGCGTTCGACCCGACAGACGGCGCCCATCTGGTGATCAAGTCACACGGAGAAGTCCGAGGCGAATCGCGCTCCGAACGCTTGCGACTCCGCTCACCTCGACCGGACATCCATTTCCTTGACGGTCACGTCAGACAGGACACCGATCTGGGCGATGCTGCAGGCCTGCGATTGCTTCATATCGCTCCACCGATCAGAAGGGTTCGGGCTGACGATGGCGGAGGCTATGGCGCTTGGGAAACCAGTCGTCGCAACGGGGTGGTCCGGCAACCTCGACTTCATGGATGAGCAGACGTCGTACCTCATTCCAGCGGCGGTGACTCCGATCCCTCAAGGGGTCCCGGTCTACGGCGGCATCGGCAATTGGGCCGAGCCGGACGTCGCAGCGGCGACGGCCGCACTTCGCCAGATCTACGAGGATCCAACCGGAGCCCGCGAGGTGGGCACGAGGGCGAAGGAGCACATCGCTCGCACACGATCGCCCTCGGTGACGGGGCGAGTTCTCGCGAAGTACCTGGATGACCTCCGCGATCGCGCCTCAGAGACGTGAAACCGTCCCGGGTTGGGGCGTCCGACACCACTGCGTCGACAATGAAAAAGGCGAGCTCCAGAGCATGGCCCGGCCGACTAGCTTCGTGGGCTTCCCGCCACCAGCACCGCTCCACAGACACCCGCCGCCGCCAGCGCAACGATCCATAGCCAGTGACCACCGTGCGATCCTCACCGGACCACCTCCGTCGGTCTGGTGTCTCTTCGCGGCTGGGATCACGCGTGCGGAGGACGTACACCTCACAACACTTCTGGCCCGTCGTGATTGTCGTGGCTGTGGTGATCATCGGCAATCTCCCGTATCTTCTTCATCTCTTCGATCCCAATCCACTCAACACGCTTTCAGGCCTCGGGACTGTCCAGACGCGGGGCATCTTCACCGGGTCGACCGCGACCGATCCCAATGTGGGATACACCGCTCAGGCCTTAGGTCACCTTTCAATGGTCGACTGGCTTCACGGCCACGTTCCATGGTGGAACCCATACGAAGGATTCGGCTCACCGTTGGCCGGAGAGATGCAGGCGGCGAGCTTCTTCCCGCCAACCGCCTTCCTCCTGCTCCCGAACGGGCAGATCTGGTCCCACCTGACTGTGGAGCTCATCGCGGCCCTCAGCACATACTTCCTCCTTCGACGTCTGTCCCTCGGAAGGGCCGCAGCGATTGCCGGGGGGATCGCGTTCGGGTTGAACGGCACGTTTTCGTGGATCTCCCACGCCCCGGCCAATCCGGTGGCCTTTCTTCCCCTCCTCCTTCTCGGAGTGGAGTTCGCCGCAGACACCCAGAGAACGAGCACGGTCAAGGCGTGGGGAATTGTCGCTGTCGCGCTTGCACTCTCCGTGTACGCCGGCTTCCCAGAAACCGCGTACATTGACGGCGTCCTGGTCGGCCTGTGGGTGGTCATACGGGCCGTACAACTCGGGGCGGCACGGCGAGCGTTCCTCCTCGACAATTGCCAAGGGCATCGGTGTGGGTGTCCTCCTTGCGGCACCTCTGCTCATTGCCTTTGTCGACTATCTGCCACAGGCCTACGTGGGGGCCCATAGCGGTGCGTTTGCGACGACTTCATTGCCGAACGCGGCCTTTTCCCAGGCCTTCCTGCCCTACGTCTACGGACCAATCAACGGCTTCTCTTCGAATGATCCAACGGGAACGCTGACCGCGATATGGGGCAGCGTGGGCGGGTACATCACGTTCTCGGCGCTCGTGCTCGCCCTGATCGGTCTGTACGGGTCCCGGATGCGCGCACTCAGATTCGGATTGCTTGCCTGGACGATTGTCTCGTTCGGGCGCACCTACGGCGTAGAGCCCTTTCAGCACATCGTGAACGCACTACCCGGTATGGGCGATATCGCGTTCTTTCGATATTCCAACCCCAGCTGGGAATTTGCCCTGATAGTCCTCGCAGCCTTTGGCTTGGACGACATGGTGCGCGGGAAGGTACCGCGTTGGTGGATCCTTCTCGGCTGCGCTGCTTCTTTCGTCTTCCTCGGCTTGATCACGATCGGCTCTCGGTCTGAGGTCCATCGCCTGATTGACGCCGCGCATCACCACGCGTGGGCCGTTGGGTCTGTTGTGTGGGCACTCGCCATCATCGGACTGACGGTCCTGGCCGGAGTTCTCCCTCGTCGTCGAGTGAAGATTTGGATCCTTGTCTCCATGGTCGCCATCGACGCGGTCGTTGCCTTTGCGGTCCCCGAGCTGTCTGCTCCGCGCTCAGTGACGCTGGACACTGCGCCGGTTAGCTTCCTTCAGAATCACCTTGGGAACAGCCGGTTCTACACCATCTATCCGATTCAGCCGAACTACGGTTCCTACTTCGAGCTGTCGTCGCTCAACGTCAACGATCTGCCTGTGCCGAAGCTCTGGTCGAACTTCGTACCTCACCAGCTCGATTCCAACGCGATCCCGGATGTCTTCAACGGTGCGAATAGAAAAGAGGCGACGGGTCCGACGGGCCTGGCGGAGTTCGCACGCCATTTCAACGCCTTCGAGCGGGCCGGAGTCAAATACCTGGTCGTTCCGACGGGCACCGTGATGCCCATCCTGCCGCCCAAAGAAAGACTGCACAGAGTGTTCGCCGACGGGACTGCCCAGATCTATCAACTTCCGTCACCGAGTCCCATGTTCACCACGCCGAATGGTGCCTGCACCATCAAGTCT
This sequence comes from uncultured Acidimicrobiaceae bacterium, assembly GCA_963791995.1. GTDB lineage: Bacteria > Actinomycetota > Acidimicrobiia > Acidimicrobiales > RAAP-2 > Bog-473. The sequence continues at coordinate 57,425 of CAWBUQ010000011.1, forward strand.
CAAAGCATTGCGTCGGCGACCGTCACGTGCCCAACCCCGCAGACGCTCGTCCGGCACGAGTTGTACATGAAGGGATGGTCTGCCACGTTGAACGGCGGCTCGGTTGGTGTCAGTGCCTCCGACGGGGTGTTTCAGCAGATCCGGGTGCCAGCCGGCACCTCGGTGGTCCGCTTCACCTTCACGCCGCCGTACGTCATCGTCGGCTACGTGGCTTTCCTGTTGGGCGTGGCGTGTCTCATCGCGCTCCCTATCTGGCGCCGTCGGCGCCCCGTCACTTCGGATCGGGACGCGGCAGCCGTGTCACGCGAACCCCCACACTGACGTACGCCGGGGCCCTTGGCCCCGGACTGCCTCCGGTCGGAAATTACTGCGGCGGACGCTGCATGCGCCGGCTGCGGCCACGGTCCACAAAGAGTGCGTGTGAGCTGGCATTTCGAGTGACGATGGTACCCTGACGCTCGTGACAGTGGACAACAAAACGTCTCCCGGGAGAGCGGTGAGTGCGCCGGATGGGATCTTCGTTTTCGGGTCTCCCGATGCGTCTCTCGTGACTGTCGGAAAAGCCTGCCGGGCGCTCCTGCACCTCGAGCCCGAGCATGGAAACGTCACGGCGACGAAGGATCTGGCTGCGCTCAACGAGAGCCTGCTGCACCGGCTCGGGGGCAGTGTGGCCGACCCTCCCAGGGTCTCCCTCTCCGAGATGATCCGGATCCTGCGCCCTTGCGCCGACGAGGCACGTCGGGCGTTCATGGCCGTGCACCAGGATTCGATCGACGCAGGTGCGCCGTGGGTGTGGGCCGACCCGCGCAACAGTCTTCTGGCTCCATTTTGGATCGATCTTCTCGATGCAAATCCCCTCGGCGTCCTCGTGTTCAACGCACCCGACGAGCTCGACATTTCCCGCGGTATCGAGTCAACGTCCGATATCGACTCGGCAATCAGTCGTTGGGACTATTACAACCGTAGTGCGCTGGCCGTCACGAACATCATGCCGACCATCGTCCTGAGCGTACGGCAACTCCGGGATTCAGCCCACGACGCATACGAGAAGCTCGCAGCGTTCGTCACTCGCTTCGGGCTGGAAGAGCACACGCAGAACGACGTCGACGTGGACGCGCTTCCCGTGACCGGGATCCCTCACGCAACCCAAGCGCTGGTCGGTCCACTGCCAGACCATGCTCGGATCCTCCACGGGCTGCTCTCTCGGTACGAGGACCTGACCTCCAGTCAGCTCTCTTCGAGCGAAGAAACGAACACAGACATTGTCCTCGGCTTCAGCACGGTCTACGACGACCGCTACTACGAATCTCATTGTGGTGGGATCCCGTACAGTCGAGATGAGCCTCACTGGATGCCCTTCTTCGCCGGGATCGCGAAGAAGATCCACGACCAACTCTCACCCACATCCGTCCTCGACGTCGGATGTGCCAGCGGAATGCTGGTCGAAGCTCTCCGATCGCAGGGCATCGACGCGAGCGGCATGGACATCTCGGAATGGGCCATCGCACAGGTTCCCGAATCGATACGGCCTTATTGCCGTGTTGGTTCCATCACCGAGGACCTCGGCGGTCACTACGACCTCATCACCTGTGTCGAGGTGCTCGAACACCTCCCTCGATCGATGGCTTCAGCCGCCATCGCCAACCTGTGTCGGCACGCGGACACGATCCTCTTCTCGTCGACTCCCGACGACTTCGACGAGCCGACGCACCTCAATGTGGAATCAGCGTCGTACTGGGCACAGTTGTTCGCGGCGCACGGATTTACACGTGACTTCGACGTCGACGCCTCGTATCTGTCCCTTCAGGCCATCGTCTTCCGTCGCTCCCAGCCCGATCTCGACGGGGTGATTTCTGGCTACGAGCGCGCCTTGTGGAATCTCAAGACGGAGCTTCTTGGCGTCCGGGAGGAGTTCGTCGCCACCACCTCGCACATGGCAGAGGATCTGGCGGGTCTCTCGGACCGCGTGCGTCAGTCTCACGAACAGTTGGCCGAGCTCGAGGCGAGGAGGAGAGCCGAGCGTGGCGCCGCCATTCGGGCACTCGAGTTCTCCGACATGCGTCAATTCGAATTGGGCCGTCAACTCGAGCAGGCAAAGGAGCGCCTGGAGGAGACCATCTTTCAGCTCGAAGCCGTCTACCGGACCCGTCTGTTCCGTTATTCCCACAAGCTCCGATCCGGGTACGCCGGCCTCCGCGGTCGACAAAAACCCTGGACGTTGGCCGGGCTCGTGCCCCAACCCGAACCGGACGTTCCGTCCTACGCATCATGGATTTCCGCCTACGACACCATCGACGATGACGCCCGGAGTCAGCTCGTCAAGAGGCTGTCACAACTGGTCGACCCGCCGACGATTTCGGTGCTGCTGCCCTCGTACAACACTCCACGGCGGTATTTGGCCGACGCGGTCAACTCCGTGCTTTCCCAGATCTACCCACATTGGGAACTCTGTATCGCGGACGATTGCTCCACTGAAGCCGACACCATCGAATATTTGGCGGAGGTCGAGAGCATGGATCCGCGCATCCGCGTGGAGCGTCGCGGCGAGAACGGCCACATTTCCGCGGCATTGAACTCGGCCTTGGCCATGTCCTCTGGCTCATGGGTCACAACGCTCGACCATGACGACACGTTGACGGAACATGCGCTGGCGATGTTCGCGCTGGCGATCAGCGAGGCCCCCGAACTCGAGTTCATCTACAGCGACGAGGACAAGATCGACGACAGCGGGCAACGAAGTGAACCCTTCTTCAAGCCCGATTTCGACCCCCTCCTCCTCGAGGGCCAGAACTTCGTCTGCCACCTGTCGATGTACCGGCGTGAGCTGCTTCTCGACGTGGGTGGATACCGGGAAGGATACGAGGGGAGCCAGGACTGGGATCTGGCGCTGCGAGCATCCGAACGCCTCTCCCCTCGTCAGATCGCCCACATTCCCCGGGTGCTCTACCACTGGCGGATCCATGCTGGTTCCACCGCAAGCGCGCTCTCGGCAAAGTCCTACGCCGCGCAGGCCGGGGAGCGCGCCGTCGCTGACCACATTCAGCGGACCGGTCGAGCGGGGCGCGTGGTGCCGGCCGGATCGAGCGGATGGACACGAGTCAAATGGGCGATTCCCGACCCGCCACCGCTGGTGAGCATCGTGATTCCCACTCGCGACGGGATCTACCTGCAGCGCTGCCTGGACAGCATCCGTCAGCGCACGACGTATCCCCATTTCGAGATCATCGTCGTCGACAACGGGAGCGAGACACACGGAGTGCTCGAATATCTCCGGGCTTCGGAGACCAGCGTGACGGTCATCCGGGACGATGGGCCCTTCAACTACCCGCAGATCAACAATCGTGCCGTCGAGCGAGCTCGCGGCGAGATCGTCTGCCTCCTGAACGACGACACCGAGGTTCTCGGCGGAGACTGGCTCGACGAGATGGTCGGCCAAGTCGTCCAAGAGGGGGTCGGGGCTGTCGGAGCCATGCTGTACTACCCCAACGGCCAGATCCAGCATGCCGGCGTGATTCTCGGGATCGGCGGAGTCGCCGGTCACGGGATGCGAACCGGCGACCGGCTCTCGGGTGTCGGGTCGGGGCGGATCCAACTCCCACGATCGATGTCAGCGGTGACCGCCGCCTGCATGGTGGTGCGCCGTGAAGCCTGGGAACAGGTCAACGGCCTGGACGCACAGAATCTCGCTGTCGCGTTCAACGACATCGACTTCTGTCTCCGCTTGACCGAAGTCGGCTGGCGTATCGTCTGGACGCCGTTTGCAGAACTGACGCATCACGAATCGATCAGTCGAGGCCTCGACACCGAGGGTGAGCGGGCCGAACGGTTCGCACGTGAGATTCGTTACATGAAGGAGCGATGGGGCATGCAGCTCCGCAACGACCCCGCCTACAACCCGAACCTCTCACTGCACCGCGAGGACTTCTCTTTGGCCTGGCCCCCCCGCGTACCCCCACTGGGTGCCGACCCGAACGACGGATGAACTCGGCGACGCCTCCGCCCAGAGGCGTCGCCGCTCACTCCCCGTCCGAGGTCTGACCCAGGAGGCTCTGGGCGAGCCCGTCGAGGATGTCGTCTTCGGAGACCAGGCAGCGTGGGCGTGCGAACGCCTCCATGATCACGTCGAGGATGAGTGCGCCCCCGACGATGACATCCTCTCGTCCTGCCACCATGCCCGGCCGGCGGAGCCGGCTCGCCGCATCCTCGGCGGCGAGCAGTTCGACCCATCGGGCGACCTCGTCACGGTCGAGGACGGCATGGTGGATGCGGGCACGGTCGTAGTCAGTGACGCCGCCGGCCAGCGACGCGATCGTCGAGACCGTTCCCGCCAAGCCGACCAGAGTGCCCTCGGGCGGAAACGGTGGCAGTGCGTCACGAGCGGCGACGATCTGCTCGCGTACGAAGCCACGGGCTGCCACCATCTCGTCGGGCCGGGGTGGATCGTGACGCAGGAACCGTTCGCTCACGCGTACACACCCGATGTCGAGCGACCGGGTCGCCACCGACGTCGGATCACCGACGCCGTGGGGCTCCGAGCCGGGTACAGGCCCGACCGCCAATTCCGTGGACCCACCGCCGATGTCGACGACGAGGACCGATCCGCTCGTCTGCGCATCGGGCGGCAGGTCGGCCGTTGCACCCCGGAACGAGAGCAGGCTTTCTTCATCACCGCTGAGCACCTCGGGCTGTTGGCCGGTGATGGCCGCGGCGGCCCGCATGAACTCCTCGGCGTTGGCCGCGTCGCGGACAGCAGAGGTCGCGACGACCCGGGTCAGGACGACACCGGCCTCGTCCATGACCCGGCGGTACTCGCGCAAGACGGACAGGGTGCGTTCCACGGCTTCTGCCTCGAGGCGGTGGCTCGCATCGACACCCGCTCCGAGGCGTGTGATTCGCATCAACCGCACCAGGACGGTGCCGTCGGGGACAACGACGATCAGGCGCGTCGAGTTCGTACCGCAATCGATCGCGGCCACCGGTCCGCGGACAAGCTCCACCACACCACCATCCACCATGAAGCGGTCTCGGTGCACCTCGAGCTCCTCGGCCGTCCATCGGCCGACAGGGTCCTCCCCGCCGGCGAGATACCACGCCAGGTGGGCGTGGAGGCATTTCACCCCGCGGCGGGTCCCGCCGACACCGCCCGAGGGAACGGGGCCGCCGTAACCGGGCGGGATCAGCCGGTCCCGTGCGGCACCATGTGCGACATGCGCGGCCGCGACGGCCTCCGGCGGCACCGCCGCTGTCGCCCGCCGGACGCCCCCATCGGCCTCGAGTCGGCTGACCGCATCACGCAACGCAGGGTCGACCAACCAGTAGCGGGTCGGCATAGGCCGTCCGTCATTGAGAAAGGGTGCGTTCTCGAGAACGGCCGGGAGCCCATCACGACGGCGCACGACCACCTTGTACGCCCCGGCGGGCTCCCGCCCGAGCAACCGTGCCACGGTCTGGCGGTCGAGCGCGCCACCAGAAGGGACACCGGGATCCTGGGGTTCTGCCTGCATACGCGCCACAGTTTGCCCCGGGCGACGAGGGTCTCCGACCGACACTGACCCGTCGGGCGGGAAAGCCGAGTCACATGAGGCGGGAAGCCGAGCCCGTCGGCCAGAACGATCGGTCAGCGCCAGAACTCGAGGGCGTGGACCATGCGGGACACGAACCCTGCGCTCTGCTGGTTTCCTCCCCCCGTCGCCGTGTGACCCGTGGGGCCGCTGCCTGCAGACGTGGCCGTCGAGGAACCTGACGACGACGCGGGTGTGGTCGTCGTCGTCACGTCGCCGGGCGGCAGCTCGGGCGTGGCGGAGGGAATCACCGGGCCGCTGGTCCCGGGGTCACCCGCGTACGGTGTCTTGCCGGCCGTCGAGCCCGTTGGCGGAAGGACCTCGTAGGCCTGCTGGCCGGGCGTCACGAGCTGGTACTGCTCGCGCGCGATCCGCCCGATCTCGCCGGAATCGCTCAGGCTCTTCTGCTCCTGCGCCAACGCCGCGTCCTGCTGGTGCAGCGACGACAGTTGCGACTCGGTGCTCGCCAGGTCGGAGCGTTGACCGAGCAGCGATGTCGCCGGGAACCAGGCGAAGAGGACCACGGCCGAGACAACCACCGCACCCAGGAGCAGCAATCGCGATCGTCGAAGCTCGACAGAGCCGCGGTGCGGCTTGCGGACCCGGCTCTTCGCCCGGGCGTGTGCGCGCGGCTTCGCCCGGGCGTGTCCGCCTGGCTTAGCCCGGGCCAAACCGGGTTCCCCCGTGACTCGACAACGCAGCACCCCCCGGGAAGCCCGCCGACTGTCCCAGGTCCTCTTCGATCCGCAGCAACTGGTTGTACTTGGCGACCCGGTCCGAGCGGGCCGGCGCTCCCGTCTTGATCTGTCCGGCGTTCACCGCGACCGCGAGGTCGGCGATCGTCGTGTCCTCGGTCTCGCCGGAGCGGTGCGAGATCACCGTCGCGTACGAGGAGCGGTTGGCGAGCGCCACGGTATCGAGCGTCTCGGTCAGCGTTCCGATCTGGTTGAGCTTGATGAGGATGGCATTGGCCACGCCGTCGCGCACCCCACGCTCGAGGATCTCGGCGTTGGTAACGAAAATGTCGTCGCCAACCAACTGCAGCCGCCCGCCCAGTGCCTTGGTGTGAGCGGCCCACCCGTCCCAGTCCTCCTCCGCCATGCCGTCCTCGATCGACACGATCGGGTACCGGTCGGCCAGGTCCACCCAGTAGTCGACGAGTTCGGCCGACGACAGCGTCTGTCCCTCGCCCGCGAGCACGTAGGAACCGTCCTCCCACAGCTCGCTGGTGGCAGGGTCGAGCGCGAGCGCGATCTCCTCACCGGGGACGCGCCCGGCGGACTCGATCGCCTCGAGCAGCAGCTTCACCGCGTCTTCATTCTGCGGGAGATCAGGCGCGAAGCCCCCTTCGTCACCAACGGCGGTCGAGAGACCGCGCGCGGCGAGCAGGGAGCGAAGCGAGTGATAGGTCTCGGCCCCCCACTGCAGCGCCTCGTGAAACGAGGCGGCCCCGACCGGCATCAACATGAACTCCTGAAAGTCGATGGAGTTGTCGGCGTGAACGCCGCCGTTGAGCACGTTCAACATGGGCACGGGGAGAGCATGTGCGTTGGTTCCACCGATCGACCGGTAGAGCGGCACCTCGAGGTCGTCAGCCAACGCTTTGGCACATGCGAGAGACACGGCCAGCATGGCGTTCGCTCCGAGGCGGCCCTTGTCCGGCGTCCCGTCGAGATCGATCATGGCGAAGTCGACAGCGCGCTGATCAAGTGCATCGAAGCCGCAGACGACCTGGGCGATCTCGCCGTTCACGTGCGACACGGCGCGGAGCACGCCCTTGCCCGAATACCGGTCGCCGCCGTCGCGCAGCTCGACTGCCTCTCGGATGCCGGTCGACGCGCCCGATGGCGCGATGGCACGACCGCGAGCGCCTGAATCCAGGAGCACTTCGGCCTCGACGGTCGGGTTCCCGCGGGAGTCGAGGACCTCGCGCCCGATCACGTGCTCAATGGTGCTCACGACATCTCTCCTCGGCGTCTCCCCTGGCGGGACACCAGGAACAAAGACTAGCGGTTGCGATTCCCCTGATCGGGGACGCCTTCGGCCTCGAGGATCCCCGCGCGCAAGGCCAAGGCGCGGTCGCGCAACGCTTGTTCCGCATCCACCCCGAGGCGCTGCGCCAGGTTCGCGACGGCGAAGAGAATCTCCCCGACCTGACGGTCAGCCTCGTCCGGTTCGTTCGACAACGGGGCGTCGGGATGCGGATCGCTGGCTTCCGCACGCTCCTCCAACGCCGCGAGGACAGCGGTGGCCGAGCCGTCGGTCCCGGCGGCGGGGTCCAGCCCGACCGAGCGCGCCTTGCGCACGAGCTTCGTCGTGAGCATGAGAGCAGGAAGTGCAGAAGGGATCCCCTCGGTCACGCTGTGCCGGCCCTTCTCCGCCTTCTTGATGTCCTCCCAGTTCTGGGCCACCTGCTCGGCACCGTCGACCGAGACGTCGGCGAAGACGTGGGGGTGGCGATGGACCAGCTTGTCGTGCACGCCGCGGGCGACATCCGCCAGGTCGAACCGGCCCTCTTCGTCAGCCAGGCATGCGTGAAAGACGATCTGGAAGAGCAGGTCGCCCAGCTCCTCTCGCAGGTGCTCGGCGGTCTCGTCGGGGGCGCCGGCGCCGGATGGACGCGGGCCGTCCGCTCCATCGAGCGCGGCGAGGGCGTCGACCACCTCGTAGCACTCCTCGACGAGGTGGGGCATGAGCGAGGCATGTGTCTGTGCCCCGTCCCAGGGGCAGCGTGTCCGCAGCGTCTCCATCAGCGCGACGAGGCGTCCAACCTCGGTGGCGGGCTCGCCCGCGGCCCACCGGGGCGCACCCGACCAGGCCGGGATGTAGACCGAGGTCAGGTGATCGGGCTCAATGGTGCGATCGAGCTCCCACCAGTCGACCGTCACCACCTGTTGGTCGGGCAGTCCGAGGTGATGCAGGATCACCGGACGCGGCGGCGCTGTTGCCGTGTCCTCCACGCTCAGCTTCAGGTTCGAGAGGACTTGACGCGACCAGCACTGCGCGGCGAGCAGCGGGCCCGGCCCGAGGTGCGCGGACCCCGGTGCACTCGCATCGAGCAGAAGGACCCCCTGGGCCAGCGGGTCGATCTCCAGGGCGGCCCACGCCAGGTCGAGGAAGGACAAGGCAGGCACCACGGTGATATCCACCCGCTCATCGGCACGCAGGAGCTCGACCGTGCGCTCGGCGACGAGAGGCGACCCCGGGACCGCATAGACGACGGGATCCGGTGCAGCCCCGACCGCTACCCCGATCAGTCTCTCGACGATCCCGCGATAGACGTCTTCGAACGTGGGTGCGGACTCGTAGAGATCGTCGAACGCCTCCAGCTCCCCCAGGGTCTCGGCGGCAGGGTGACGGCGCGTGCGCAGAAAGACGCGGGGCGACGAGGCCAGGAGGGCGGCGACGCGGTCACCGAGCAGTGCGGGTCCGGCGGGCCCGAGGCCCACCACGGTGACGTGGGGGCGCGCCGCCACGCTCAGCCGCTGAAGGGACTGGACGACGCCGACGACGCGGTCGACTGCACCTCGTTCGCCGGCGCGTTCAGGACGTCGGAACGCGCCGGCGTGAAGGGAACGAAGACCGAACCCTGGTTCGGCACCCATTCGCCGTAACGCGGATCGACGCTCACCGAGGAGCGGCGCTCGGCCGCCCGCAAGGCGGTCTGGGTGATGGTCGCCTTCACCTGGTCGACGGCACTGGACACGGCGGACGTCGCCTTCGCAAACGACGACGGTCCCCGAGAGGTGAACTGAATCAAGATCCACGTGCCGTTGTCATCGATGGGGGCCGACACGGCACCGGTGGCGAGCTTCTGGACGTTGGCGCTGGACGGAAGCTCCGACACCAGGTCCGAAAGCACTGCGCACCCCTGGGGGCCACCCTGGGTGGACTGCGATGCCACCTGGGAGAACGGCGTCCCGGAGGCCGCGGCAGCCGCCCCCGCCTGGGCCGCGCTCTCGCTGGAGTAGGCGGCGACGGTGAAGCACACCGTGTCGAACTGGGACTGGTGCTGCCCGAAATAGTGCTGCAAGTCCGCCGTGCTCGACCCCATGCCCGACAGGAGGTCTTGGAGCGCCAGGACATTGGCCACGAACTGCACCTGCTCGTCGACGAACGAGGCCGGCATGGACATCAGCACCTGCTGGCCGGTGATGGCCTGGCCGGACACGCTGCAGGTGTAGTGCGGATTCTGCCCTTCGGCGGTTTGCGCGACCTCGGACATCACGCTCGTGATTTCCCCTGTGAGCTCGCTGCGAGCGCGTGTGAGATCGGCCTGCGTCAACGTCACGTGGTGCGACGTTGCTTGCTGCTGCACGATCTCCTGGTTGACTTCGGTGTCGAGATACGTCGCGGCGAACCCGGTGGTCGCCGTGGGATTGTCACCGGCGTTCTGGCCCTGGCCCGCACCTGTCACGGGAGGGAGTTGCCCGCCCCCCGATGACAGGTATTCCTGTGAGTTCAGGTAGCACTGGTAGTCCGCGGACTTGGAAATGGCATTCATGTCCGAGTTGAACGACTGCTGACTGATGGCCGAGCCGTTGACCACCGCCGCGTTGGTGGGTACGGCGAACGCGGCCGCGGCAAGGCCGCCGCCGAGAAGCACGAGGAGGACGAGGAACCACTTCACGCGCCGGGCATGCTACAAGGTGTCCCCTCCGGGACTCACATCGGCAGGGGGCAACAATTCCTCTATGACGCCCCGTACCGCGTCGGCCGGCGAGTCGCCGTTCGTGATCGGCACCAGGAGCTGCCCCACGTTCTCCCGGTACGTCGCATTCGGCGCGAGACGCCTCAGCCGGACCTGCGCACTGGCCGGCAGGGCGACCGGGGAAACCCGCACCACCGGCTGGCGGGATCCCCCGAGGCGGCCGGGGTTCATGACGATCTCGCCGATGCCGCGCGCCAGCGCGGCGGCCCGCAGGCGGGCGAGCGACAACAGGCCCAACGCCGCCGCCGGCAGCGGCCCGTAGCGGTCCACCCACTCGGCGCCGATGTCGTCGACGTCGGCGAGGGTGGCCGCCGAGGCCAGGCGCCGGTACGCCTCGAGCCGGGCGTCCTCGGCGGCCACGTAGTCCTTGGGCAGGTGGGCGTCCCCGGGCACGTCGATGGACACGCTCGGTGGCGTGGGCCGGGCCTCCCCCCTGGCTTCGGCCACCGCCTCGGCCACGAGCTGGACGTAGAGGTCGTAGCCGACGGCGGCGATGTGGCCTGATTGATCGGAACCCAAGATGTTGCCGGCACCCCGGATCTCGAGGTCACGCATGGCGATCTTGAACCCAGATCCGAGCTCGGTGTGCTCGCCGATGGTGCGGAGCCGCTCGTAGGCCTGCTCGGAGAGCACCCGGTCGGCCGGGTGGAACAGGTAGGCGTAGGCGCGCTGGCCGCCGCGTCCCACGCGGCCGCGGATCTGATGCAGCTGACCCAGCCCGAGAAGGTCCGCCCGGTCGACGATCAGCGTGTTGACCGAGGGCATGTCGATGCCCGACTCGATGATGGTGGTGCACACCAGGACGTCGTAGCGACGCTCCCAGAAGTCGAGCACGACCGTCTCGAGGCTTCCCTCGTCCATCTGCCCGTGCGCGATGGCGATCCGCGCCTCGGGCACGAGGTCACGGAGCTCGCGTGCGACGCGGTCGATGTCCGAGACCCGGTTGTGGACGTAGAAGGCCTGGCCCTCGCGCAGGAGCTCACGTCGCAACGCCTCACTGACCGCGGAGGGATCGTGTTCGCCGACGTAGGTCAAGATGGGCCGCCGATCGGCCGGCGGGGTGTTGACCATGCTGAGGTCCCGGATCCCTGTCAGTGCCATCTCCAGTGTGCGCGGGATGGGGCTGGCGGTCAGCGTCAAGACGTCGACACCCTCGGCCATTCGCTTCACGGCTTCCTTGTGGGTGACTCCGAAACGCTGCTCCTCGTCCACGACGAGAAGGCCGAGCTGCTTGAAGACGACGTCTTGGGCCAAGAGGCGATGCGTGCCGATGACCACATCGACGGTTCCGTCCGACAACCCGTCGACGACCGCCTTCTGCTGCGCCGGCGACAAGAATCGGCTGAGCAGCTCGACGCGGACCGGGTAGGGCGCGTAGCGGTCAGCGAAGGTCTGCGCGTGCTGGCTCGCCAGCAGGGTGGTCGGGACGAGAACCGCCGCCTGCGTGCCGTCCTGCACCGCCTTGAAGACCGCCCGGACGGCGACTTCGGTCTTGCCGAAGCCGACGTCCCCGCACACGAGCCGGTCCATCGGGCGCGGCTCTTCCATGTCGGCCTTGACCTCGGCAATCGCCTTGAGCTGGTCGTCGGTCTCGACGAAGGGGAAGGACGAGTCCATCTCGCTCTGCCAGGGCGTGTCGGGCGCGAAGGCATGACCCTCGACGGCGAGGCGGCGGCGGTAGAGCTGGACCAGCTCCGCGGCGACCTCACCGGCCGCCGCCCTCGCCTTGGCCCGGGTTCGCTGCCAGTCCGCGCCACCCATCTTCGAGAGCGTCGGCGACTCGCCGCCGCTGTAGGGGGTGATCGCTTCGATCTGCTCGACCGGGAGGTAGAGGCGGTCCGAGCCGCGGTACTGCAGGATCAGGTAGTCGCGGGTGGTGCCGCCCATGGTGCGCGACGTCACCCCCTCGAAGCGCGCCACGCCGTGCTGGCGGTGGACGACGAAGCTCCCCACTTCGAGGTCGTCGAAGAAGCCGTCCGCCGCCCGCGCCCGCGGCCGGGCCCGCCGGTGCGGCATGCGCCGCCCGGTGACGTCGGTCTCGGAGAGGACCGCGACCTTGGCGTCGGGCAGGATGAAGCCGTTGGTCACCGGTGCCGGCACGACCACGGCGCCCGGTCTCGCCGGAGTGGCGTCGAGCACCGGGGCGTGGACGCCCTGTTCGGCCAGGGTGGCGGCGAGCCGGGCCGCGCCGGACGCGGTGGCGGCGCACAGGGTGACGGAGAACCCCTGGCCGACCAGCCGGGTCACCCCAGCGGCCAGGCGGGCCGGGTCACCCGCCACCGGTTCGAATCGTTGCACCCCGAGTACAGGAACCGACGGCCCTTCGGGGACCGACGGCATTGTCGTCACCGCAGCGGGGCAGTCCCGCAGCAGGCGCTCGAAGGCGACGTGCAGGCGGGGGAAGGCGTCCTCGTCGCCCTTGGCCCCCCACGTGGCGGCCAGCGTCTCAGCCAGCGCCGCCTCCTCGTCGAGCAGCTGCGCGCCCCTGTCCCGGATGCGCTTGGGTTCGATGAGGATCACCTGGCCGGCCGCCGGCAGCAGGTCCGGCAGGACACGCTCGGTGGCCTCCAAGAACGGCAGCCACGACTCCATGCCGTCGAACTGGTCGCCGCGCGCCAACCGGTCCCACACCGACATGCCCCAGGGGCGGCGGGCTCCGAGGCCCTCGGCTGCGGTCCGCATCTCCTCGGTCAGCACGAGCTCCCGGCAGCCGTAGAGGGCGACCGCGTCCAAGTCGCCCGACGAGCGCTGGTCGCTGATGGAGAACGCCGTGAGGCGGTCCACCTCGTCGCCCCACAGGTCGATGCGCACCGGCTCGTCCGCAGTGGAGGGAAAGATGTCGACGATGCCACCGCGTACGGCGAACTCGCCGCGGTGCTCGACCTGGTGCTCACGCCGGTAGCCGCGCGCCACCAACTCGGGCAGCAGCGCATCGAGCTCGAGCTGCTGCCCCGGCCGCACCACGACCGGAGCCGTCGCGCCCAACGGGCCGAGCCGTTGGAGCAGCGCGCGCACCGGGGTGACGATCACCCTCGGCGCCGGCACCCCGAGGTCGTCGCGTTCGGCGTCACCACCCGCCAGCGCGTCGAGCACGGCCAGGCGCCGGCCCATCGTCTCGACCTCCGGGCTGACGCGCTCGAAGGGAAGCGTCTCCCACGCCGGCAGCACCACGACGGGACCGCGGACCGCGCCGGCGACGCTGGATTCGCCCGTCGCCGGCGCCGGCGTACTGCTCCCTAAGCCCGTCGCGTCGATGAGGCAGGAGAGGTCGTCGCCCAGTCGTTCCGCATCGAGCCCTGTCGCGGTCACCACGACCAGCGGTGCGCGCTCGGTGAAGGCCGCCAGGGCGGCGACGACGACGGCCTGCGCCGCCTCGGGAACGGCGACGGTCGCGTCGGCCGCACCGACCACGGCGGCCAGCACGGGATCGCTGCGCAAGAGGCGCGGCACCGCGGCCAGCGCACCGGCGGCGGCGGACGAGCCGGGTGAGCGGAGGGGCCGGTGGGCGGTCGTCACGTCGCGACTATGTCGGCAGCGCGTGACACCACGCCATGGCTGCGTCGATGCCGTCGGTGGCGATGCGTTCCACTGCGTCGGCGGCGACCGTCACGGCCCCCTCGAGGAGCTCTCGCACGGCCTTGGGGGGTCGCCGCAGAACGTGCGACGCGCCCTGGGCCGCGCTGGGTGGCTTGCCGACGCCGATGCGCACCCGTAGGAAGTCCGACGAGTGCAGGTGTGACTGGACCGATCGCAGCCCGTTGTGCCCGGCCAGGCCGCCGCCCGCCTTGAGCCGCACCGTCCCGGGGGGCAGGTCGAGCTCGTCATGCACGATCACGATCGCCGCCGGGTCGGTGACCCCGAATCGCCTGGCCAGCGCGCGCACCGCGGACCCCGACTCGTTCATGTAGGTCGTCGGGACGCGCGAGCGCCACGCGCCGCTCCCCCACGCTCACCACCGCCGCACGGGCGGCCACGCCTTTCTCCGCCCGCAGAGACGCACCGTGCCGCTCGGCCAGCAGCTCGACCGTGTCGGACCCCGCGTTGTGCAGGCTCCCGGCGAACTCGGTCCCCGGGTTGCCCAGCCCGACGACGAGCAGGTCCGCCGGGGTGCCCCGGCGCTCGGGCCGGGCGAAGGGGCGGCGCAGGGCCTAGCCCTCTTCGGACGTGGCCTCGGATGCCTCCGCGCTCGCGTCGGAAGCAGCCTCTCCTTCTGCGCCTTCGGCGGCCTCGCCCTCGACGGCCTCCTCTTCCACCACGACGCGCGGCGGCTGGCCGATGACGACGGCGGTCTCGGGGTCGATCTCGGTCGTGACACCCGCCGGCAACGCGAGGTCGGAGACCCGGACCTGCCCGCCGATGGTCAACTCGCTCACGTCCGCCTCGATGGCGGTCGGGATGGCGGTGGGGAGTGCATTGATGGGCAGGGTGAACATCTGCTGCTCCACCAGCCCGTCCCCGTGGTGCACCTCCAAGGCCTCTCCGACCAAGGTGATGGGGACGTCGGCGGCGATGACCTCGTCGCGCCGGACGATGATGAAGTCGACGTGGGTGACAGTCTGCGCCACCGGGTGGCGCTGCATGTCACGGGCGATCGTCAAGAAGGTGTCCGAGCCGGTGTCGAGCGAGAGGAGTTGGTTGGCCCCGGCCTCGCTGTTGAGGGCGACCCGCAGCTCGCGGGCGCCGACCGCGACCGGCACCGGGTCGGTGCCGTGGCCGTAGATGACGCCGGGGATCTTCCCCTCACGCCGCAGCCGGCGCACGGCGCGCGAGCCCAGGGGGCGCCCAACCTCGGCAGCGAGTACGACTTCGGCCATAACGGATCTCCTCGGGTGACACGAGCGGCGTGCGCGGACGGCGGCAGCCTCCGGCGAACGGCCCACCAGCGTAGCCGCGCCGAACGGGCCTGGCCCAACGGGTGCGCCGCCGTCGGGCGGATCGGGCCGGACGGAATCGGTCCAGATGGGACGCAAGGGCGCCCGCCCGGGCGGCCCCGCCCCACGGGTTCTAGGCCAGGTTGTCCCCGCCGAAGATCTCCGAGACCGACGTGTCCTCGAAGACGGCGTCAATGGCGTCGGCGATGATCTTGGCCACCGAGAGCACCTCGAGCTTGTCGAAGGTGTGCGCCTCGCTCACCGGCAGGGTGTCGGTCACCACGACCCGCGAGATCGACGACGCCTTCAGGCGGTCGACCGCCGGATCCGAGAGCACCCCGTGGGTCGCCATGGCGCAGATCTCCGACGCCCCGGCCTCGGCCAGCAGCTCGGCCGCGGCACAGATCGTCCCGGCCGTGTCGATCATGTCGTCGATGAGCACGCAGTGGCGGCCCTCGACCTCGCCGATGACGTGGCGGGCCTGGACCTCGTTGTAGGTGCCGCGCGGCCGCGTCTTGTGGATCAGGGCGAGGTCACAGCCGAGGTGCTGGCTGTAGCGCTCGGCCACCTTGACCCGGCCGGCGTCGGGGGCCACGACCACGACGTCGTCGCCGAAGTTCTCCTTCATGTAGCCCTCGAGCACGGGCGCGGCCACCAGGTGGTCGAAGGGTGTGTCGAAGAAGCCCTGGATCTGTCCCGAGTGCAGGTCGACGCTGACCACGCGGTCGGCCCCGGCCGCCGAGAGCATGTCGGCCACCAACTTGGCGGTGATCGGCTCGCGCCCGGTCGACTTGCGGTCCTGGCGCGAGTACCCGTAGTAGGGGCAGACGGCCGTGATGCGCTTGGCCGACGCGCGCTTGGCGGCGTCGATCATGATCAGCTGCTCCATCAGCGAGTCGTTCACCGGGCTGGCGTGGGTCTGAATGATGAAGACGTCGCAGCCGCGGATGGAGATGTCGTACTTGCAGTAGATCTCGCCGTTGGCGAACTCGCGGAGGTTGGCCTGTCCGAGCTCGACCCCCAGGTGGCGGGCGATGTTCTGGGCCAGGGTCGGATGGGCCCGGCCAGAAACGAGCTCGAGACGTCGCCGCGGGATCAGCTCCACGCCAACCAACGCTACTGCGCCGCCGCTCGCCGCGTCTGCGGGCGAAGCCGGCTCGGGCACCGGATCGCTCCCTGCCCCCGCCCTCTGGACTCCGGACGCAGGATCCCGGCCTCGGGTTCCCGGCTTCAGGCTCCGGGACCGGCCACGACGCCGTGCGGGGCCACCTCGTCGCCAGCCGCCACCTCGGCCCCGGCCTCGAGCACGCTGAAGGGCCCGACCCGAGCCCCGTCACCGATGGTCGCCCACGTACAGACCGACGCGTTCACCACCGCACCCTCGCCGACCGTGGTGTCGGTCAGCACGGCGTTGGGGCCGATCTCCGCGCCGGCCCCGATCCGGCATTCGCCGCGCAGGATGACGCCCGGCAGCAGGGAGACATCTGCCTCCAGGGTGACCTCGGCGTCGACGTAGGTGCGCTCGGGATCCCACATGGTCACGCCCCGGCGCATCCAGCGCTCGTTGATGCGGTCCCGGAGCTCGGCCTCGGCGATGGCCAGCTGCGCCCGGTCGTTGACCCCGGCCGCCTCGATGGCGTCGGGGAGCACCAGCGATCGCACCGTGTAGCCGGCGCTGCTCAGCACGCTGATGGCATCGGTCAGGTAGTACTCGCCCTGGGCGTTGGCCGGGCTGAGCCGGCGCAGCGTCGGGGCCAAGATGCTGCGCCGGAAGCAGTAGATGGACGTGTTGACCTCGTCGATGGCCTTCTCCTCCATGGTGGCGTCGGCCTCTTCGACCACCCGGGCAACGGCGCCGTCCTTGCCGTGCACGACGCGGCCGTAGCCCATGGGGTTCTCCACGACGGCGGTGAGCAGCGTGGCCCCGGCGTCCTCGGCCCGATGGGCCCGCACCAGCACGGCCAGGGTCTGGGGCCGTAAGAGCGGCGTGTCGCCCGGCAGCACCACGACGTCTTCGATCTCGTCGTCGTCATCGGGCAGGCCGGTCAGCCCGACCGCCAGCGCGTCGCCGGTCCCGGTGCGGCTGAGCTGCTCGACGAACTCGATCTGCATGCTCGGCGGCGCGTGCTGGACCAGGGTCTTGGTGACCCACTCTCCACGGTGACCGACCACGACCACGACCCGGCGAACGTCGATTTCCGCCATGGCGTCGAGCACGTGGAGGATCATCGGGCGACCACACAGGAGGTGCAAGGGCTTCGGCCGCTCCGAGTGCATCCGGGTGCCTTCTCCGGCGGCCAGGACCACGGCGGAGAGGCGGCGGTCGGACATGGCCGCATTCTTAGCCCGCCGGGAACTCCGGCGTGCGTATGGGAAACTCGCAGCGTGCCGCGAGCTGATCCCCTACGACGAGTTCGGCCTGTTCCACGAGAACGCCGCCGAGTTCGACATCCCCTACGGCGGTCCTCCCGACGTGCAGCGCGTCGACGTCGAGGTGGACCCCGGCCGTACGGTGTCGAGCCTCCTGTGGGGTGCACGCACCGGGCCGCCCGAGCTGGTCCTGGTCCATGGCGGCGCGCAGAACGCCCACACCTGGGACACCGTCGCCCTCGCCCTGGACCGGCCGCTGCTGGCCATCGATCTCCCCGGTCACGGCCACTCCGACGGGGGTCCCGACGGCTCCGTCTCCGCTGTCAGCAACGGACGGGACCTGGCCACCGTGATTGCCGAACTGGCCCCCGGTGCGCGGGGCGTGGTGGGCATGTCGCTCGGTGGCATCTCGTCGCTGGCGCTGGCCGCCCGCGCCCCCGATCTCGTCCGCGCGCTCGTGCTCGTCGACGTCACGCCCGGCGTCAACGCCGAGAAGGCGGCACCCATCACCAATTTCATCAACGGCCCGACCAGCTTCGACAGCTTCGACGATCTGCTGGCGCGCACCATTGAGCACAACCCGGGCCGCTCGGAGTCCTCGCTGCGCCGGGGCATCCTGCACAACGCGGTCCAGCGCGACGACGGGAGTTGGGTCTGGCGCTACGCCCGCTTCCGCACCGAGCCCTCGGGACCCGTTGCGCACCCCGAGTTCGGCGACCTCTGGGACGCGGTGTCGGGCCTGACCATGCCGGTCATGCTGGTTCGCGGCCTGGCCTGGTCCGTCGTCGACGACGAGGACGTCGCCGAGCTGCTCCGTCGGCAGCCCTCGGCCACCGTCGTCGGCGTCGAGGGGGCCGGCCACAGCGTCCAAGGCGACCGCCCGCTCGAGCTGGCGACCATCATCCGCGAGTTCCTGTTCCCCGAAGGCTGATGGACAGGAACGTCTGGTTCTCGCGCCGCGCCTTCAAACTGCACGCGGTCATCCTCATCGTCGTCCCGGCCTTCTTTGCGCTGTGCATCTGGCAGATCGCGCGCGCGCTCGGCGGGAACAGCCTCTCGTGGGCCTACGTGTTCGAGTGGCCGCTCTTCGCCGTGTACGCGGTCTACATGTGGTGGCGCCTCCTGCACGAGGACACCTCGGAAGTCCGCGCCGGTCTCCGCCGACGCGACCGATGTGTCCGGCGGTCGAAACGGCTCGTCGTCCCCTGCGGCGGGCGCGACAACACCGGACAACAGCGCAGGAGAGCAACCCGACGGCGAGGACGCCGAGCTCGCTGCGTACAACGAGTACCTGGCGCAGCTGGCCGAGCAGGACAAGTCCGCCGGCCGCTGACGGCGCACGCCCGCCGACTCCGGACATGCGGGAATCCGAGATCGGCGCTCCCGAGCGGAAGGGTGGAAAGCGCGTATCTTTGGGCCGATGTCAGACGAGGGCTCCACAAGCGATGAACCTGGTGGCGACAGGTTCGATTTCGTGTCCACGTACGAAGCTCACACGAGGGACTTGCTCGAGGGCAGTTCTGAGCAGGATCGAGCCCTCGAGCAGGCCATAGGGAGCAGCTCAGCCGAGGAGTTCGTGACGATCGGGGCCATGCAAAGGGATCTGCTCGTTGCCCACGGCCTCGTCCCCGAGGCCTCCCTGGTCGAGGTCGGGTGTGGATCGGGCCGCCTCGCCGCTCACCTCCAGGGGTGGCTCACGGGTCCGTATCTGGGCATCGACGTGGTGCAGCTTCTGCTGGACCGCGCGTCCGTGCTGGCGAGCGCACCGAATATGCGGTTCCAACGGGTCACAGGCCTGGAGGTCCCTGCTGAAGACGACTCCGTCGACATGGTCTGCGCCTTCTCCGTCTTCACGCACCTCCTCCACGAACAGTCCTTCGTCTACATGCAGGACTGTCGTCGGGTTCTTCGAGGCGGGGGAAAACTGGTGTTCTCGTTCCTCGAGTTCCGCGTACCCTCCCACTGGGCGGTATTGGAGTCGAACGTCGCGGCACTGGGCGCCGGGACGACCGTGCTCAACCAGTTCATGAGCGTGGACGGGATCGAGGCCTGGGCGCAGCACCTCGATTTCGACGTCATCGACATCTTTCGGGGTGACGCCCCCTATATCCCTCTCAGCCAGACGGCTGTCCTGAATGGCGTCGAGTACGAGGAGTTTGGAACCTTCGGCCAGTCATCGGCTGTGCTCCGAAAGCCGTCGGCTCGCTAGAACGCGGGTTCGGCGCTCCGGGGGGAGGGCTCGAACCTCCAACATCCGGCTCCAAAGGCCGACGTTCTGCCGATTGAACTACCCCGGACCGAGGCGAGTGCCCAGTCAAGGTTAGGCATGCCGCGGCCGTGCCCGGAGGAAACCCGGCGGTAGGTTCTGTGCTCGTGCGCATCCTGGTCGTGGACGACGACCTCGCTGTCCGCCGATCGATAGACCGGGCCCTCCGCCTCGAGGGCTACGAGGTGACCACCGTGCCCTCGGGTGGCGAGGCGCTCGAAGCGCTGGCGCAGACACCGCCGGACGCGCTCGTGCTCGACCTCGGGTCTGCCCGATCTGGACGGCCTCACCGTGTGCCGCCGCATGCGTGCCGCGGGGGACGACACCCCGGTCCTCATCGTCACGGCGCGCGACGCCGTCGACGACCGGGTACAGGGGCTCGATGCAGGGGCCGACGACTACCTCGTCAAGCCGTTCGCGCTGGCCGAGCTGCTGGCCCGCCTCCGCGCGCTGCTGCGGCGCCGCTTCGACGGTGACGGGGGGCTGCTTCGCGTCGGGGACCTCGCCTTGAACCTGTCCACCCGCGAAGGCCAGCGCGGCGAGCGCACGTTCACCTTGACCCGCATTGAGTTCGACCTGCTCGAGATGTTCCTGCGCCACCCGCGCCAGGTACTCACCCGTGAGGTGCTGCTCAACCGGGTCTGGGGCTTCGACTTCGACTCGGGCACCAACTCGCTCGCCGTCTACGTCGGGTACCTGCGCCGCAAACTCGAGGAGGGTGAACGAGCCCCGCTGCATCCAGACGGTGCGCGGCGTCGGCTACGTGCTGCGGGACGCATGACCTTTCGGACCCGCCTGGTGCTGGCCACGACCGTCGCCGTCGCCGTCGCGGTGCTCGCGGCGTCCCTCGCTTCGTACCTCGTCGCCCGCGACACGCTGCTGCGGGCGGCCGACAACTCGCTGACCGCCGCCGCCCAGCGGATCGTCGCCGGCCAGCAGACGGTGGCCACGACGGCTACCCCCGGTCAGGTGATCGACAACACCGGTACGCCGATCGTCGGGGGCGGGCTGCCGGTCACCGGCCAGGTGCGACTGGTCGCCCAGGGCGTCGCCCCTGCGTTCTTCACCACGGTCACGGTCGACGGGAACCAGCTGCGCGAGTACGTCGAACACCTGCCCCCCTACACCCCCGTCGAATCGGGTTACCTGGTCGCCGGCGGCGCCTTGCAGATCGCCACCCTCTTCGACGCCCACTCCGAGCTCAAGACGCTCGCGCTGCTCCTCGGTGCCGTGGCCCTCCTCGGCCTCCTGCTCGCTGCATTTCTCGGCTGGCTGGTGGCCCGCACCGCGCTGCGTCCCCTCAATTCCCTCACCGACAGCGTCGAGGACGTGGCCGAGACAACCGATGTCTCGCGCCGCCTGTCGCCCGGCGGGCCCGACGAGTTGGGCCGCCTCCGCCGCACCTTCAACCGTCTGCTCGAGGCGCTCGAGTCGTCGCGCCGCGCCCAGAGCCAGCTCGTCCTCGATGCCTCCCACGAGCTGCGCACCCCGCTCACCAGCTTGCGGACCAACCTCGAGGTGATCCGCCGGGTCGACGAGCTGAGCGAGGAGGACCGCAACGTGCTCGTCGACGACGTGCTGGTGCAGCTCCAGGAGCTGACGGACCTCGTGGCGGACCTGGCCGAGCTCGCCCGGGGGGACCAGCAGCCAACGGCACAAGAGGTGATCCGACTCGACCTGCTCGTGCAGCGAAGCGGTCGGCGTGCAGAACACGCACGGGCGCACCAAGGAGGTGACCTTCGAGCTGGACGCCGAACCGTCCTGGGTCGAGGTGCACCCCGACCGTCTCAGCCGCGCCGTGGGCAACCTGCTCGACAACGCGCGCAAGTGGAGCCCGCGTGGCCAATCGGTGTCGGTCACGACCCGAGAGGGATCCGTGGTGGTGCACGACCACGGACCGGGCATCGCCGAGGCCGACCTGCCGCACATCTTCGATCGCTTCTATCGATCCTCCGCCGCCCGCGGGCTGCCCGGCTCCGGCCTCGGCCTCGCCATCGTGGCCCAGGTGGTCAAGGGAGAGGGTGGGACGATCGTGGCCGAGAACGACCCCTCCGGCGGTGCTCGCATGTCGTTGCGCCTGCCCGCGGTGCCCGCACCCCACCCCTCCCTCGCCGAGGCACCCGAGCACGGGCTCGCCGACCCCTCCGATCCTGCGTCGGACGGCTGAGCGGGCTCGCCCCGGCGCCACCGGTCTCTGGGTTTCTATTTCTTCATTGCTTCTTAGGGAAAGCCAACGTCACACCCAGCCAGCGGGCGCAGACTGAAAGCACCCCCCGGTGGTTCGAAAGTTCGCCACTTTGCCTACCGGTCCCACCGGCGGGGGCGGTCGCAACGGACGCCGCCTCCGCTGGTGCCTCCACCCCCGCGAGTACCCCACGTCGCCACGCCGCGCCGCCGGCCCTGTTCCGTCCAGACCTTCAGTCCGGCGCGCCCTCGGCGATCAGCTCGATCCGATTGCCGAACGGGTCGTCCACGTAGGCCCCCTGTCCCGGATCGGCGTCGGGGTTGGGCCGCACCTCGACCCCGGCCGCCGCCAGTGCCGCCTCGAGGGCGGGGAGGTCGCGCACGACCAGCGCCGGATGGGCCTTGCGGGCCGGCCGGAACCCCTCTTCGACGCCGAGGTGCACGGCGACCGCACCCCTGGTGAACCAGCAGCCACCGCGCGCGGCGAGGGGCTCGGGCTTGGGCACCCGCGTGAAGCCGAGAAGGCCTGCGTAGAAGGCCTCTGCCTCCGCTTCCCGGCGCGGTGGCATGGCCAGCTGCACATGGTCGAGCCGGACGATCTCGAAGCCCACCGGTGCCTCCTCGTGCTGGGAGCGACCTGGCAGTCGTCCCCCCGGACCGCTAGCCTGCCGCAGGACATGGGATCACTGATCAAAAAGCGCCGCAAGCGGATGCGCAAGAAGAAGCACAAGAAGATGCTGAAGGCCACCCGCTGGCAGCGCCGGGCGGGCAAGTAGCGCACGAATCAACCGCCGGGGCCCGCGCGCCGGCTCCCGGAGACGCCCCCCAGCGCCTTCCGATCCCTCAGTCCCCTTCCCAGCCTGCGGCGACCGCGCGCGCCCGCACGAGGCGGCCCGCCTCGCCCCCCGTCCTCAGCACGTCGTCCGGGGCCGTGCCCGCATCCGCCGGACCCCCCTCGACGAACCAGGTGGAGCCACTCCCCGCCAGGGTCGGCTCGACGCCGGCGAGATCGCCCAGGGCGTCCCGCCAGGCCGCCAGGCGGGGCTCGACCGCCAGAGCGGCGGCGGCGAGCTCGTTGGGCCCCTCGTGGGATGGTTGCTCGTCCCAGGCCCGGTACACGGCTGCGGTGTCGACGCCGAAGGGCGGCAGCACCAACAGGTAGTCATGGGCTTCGAACGCCAAGGGCTCGACGCGCTCCCCCACGCCTGTCACCCGCGCCCGGCCGCCCACCACGCAGAAGGGCACGTCCGCGCCGAGCGCCGCCGCCGTCGCGGGGTCGCTGCGGCCCGCCCAGCGCAAAATGGCAGCGGCGTCCGCCGAGCCGCCCCCGAGCCCGCCCCCGAGGGGGATGCGTTTGGTCAGGCGGACCGAGGCCTGGCGTCCGCACAGGCCCAGCGCCCGGGTGACCAGGTTCTCCTCGGCACCGCCCAGCCCGTTCGCCCGCGTGCCCGGCTCGGCCTCGAGAACCAGCCCCGAGCCGGCCTCGTCCACGAGGAGCTCGTCGGCCAGGCTCACGGTCAGCATCTCGGCCTCGAGCTCGTGGTACCCGTCGGGCCGCACGCCGCGCACCCGCAGGGACACGGTCAGCTTGGCGGGGGCGACGAGCCGGGTCATAGCGCTGCCAGCCTGCCCCAGTCGGCGACACCCAGTTCCTCGGCGCGGGCATCGGGGCGCACGCCGGCCCGCTCGAAGGCTGCGGGGTCCACGACGCCGGCCAGGGAGCGTCGCAGCATCTTGCGCCGCTGGGAGAAGCCGGCCCGCACCACGGCGTCGAGCCGCTCGTAGGAGACGAGGGCGGGGTCGACCGCAGGCTCGGGCAGGCGGTCCAGGCGGACCAGGACCGACTCGACCCGGGGTCGGGGGATGAAGACCGAGGCCGGCACGCGGCCGGCGACCTCGGAGCGGGCGAAGTAGGCCACGCGCACCGAGACGGCGCCGTAGGCGGCCTGTCCCGGGCCGGCGGCCATGCGCTCGCCCACCTCCCGTTGGACCATGACCAGCAGATGCGCGACGGCCGGGACCTCGACCAGGGTCCGCAGCACCAGAGGGGTGGCGACGTTGTAGGGCAGGTTGGCCACCAGGTGCCAAGGCGCGGGGCCCCGTTCGGCCAGCAGCGCGGCCAGGTCCAGGGCCAGGGCGTCCCCTTCGACGACCTCGACGCCTGCGGGCTCGACCACGGAACGCAGGACCGGCACCAGATGGCGGTCCGTCTCCACCGCCACGACCCGAGCCCCGCTCTCGGCCAAGGCGAGCGTGAGAGAACCGAGCCCGGCACCGATCTCGAGCACCTGGGTCCCGGGGCCCGCGCCCGAGAGCCGGGCGATACGCCGGACCGTGTTCGGGTCGGCGACGAAGTTCTGCCCGAGGGCCCGGCTGGGATGCAGCCCGTGCGCCGACAACAGCTGGGCGATGTCGGCACCGGAATGGGTCACCAGGAGATTGTGACTTCCACCACTCCTTGGCTCGTGCTGGCGATCTGGGAGAAGCCCTCGGGCGACATGTCGACGACCCGCGGGTAGCCCGCAGCCTCACGGTCGTCGACGGTGCACGACGTCGTCGCACCGCTGGCGTCGTTGGTCACGGTCAGCACCGTGCCGAACGAGAGCGTCGGGCTGGCGCAGTAGCCGTCGGGCGCCTCGGAGTACCACGTCGCCTGGCCCTGCTCACTCGACGTCGGGGGCGGCGGCGCTGTCGTGGTCGTCGTGGGGGGAGGCGGTGGGGGCGGGGGCGGCGCCGTCGTCGTCGTGGTGGGCTGCGGTGCCGTCGTCGTGGTGGTCGATGCGGCGGCGCCGTCGTCGCGGTCGTCGACGACGTGGTCGACGACGCGGGCGCTTGATACGCGACCGTCTGCGACTGCAGGTTCACACCGTCACGACGTGATCCGTGAGCGCTGCGCGCGTGCCCCGCGTGTGAGGCGTGGGCCGGGCTCGCCGCCGATTTGGCGCGCGACGCCGTGGCCGATTGGTTCTGCAACAACAGGAGAGGCGCGCCGAAGAGTACGCCGCAAGTGATTGCAGCGACGCCGAGGCGCCTCCCCCCAGTGCTCTGGTTCCGCAGGGCTCCACCCTTCTCCGGGGACACAGTGCACCCGCGCCGACATACGGGTGGCGAGGGGTTTCTGGAGAACTTAGATAACCAATCACAGAGCCCGCAAACCAGAAATCTCACGAAACCTTTTCGCGCGCTCTTTTCCCAGGTCATGGACCGTGTCGACGCGTGATATTTAGGTAAACTCCCTGGTCAGCGGCACACTTTTCGCGAAAAAGAACCTCAAACACCCTGGTCACAAGGTTCTCGTATTACGCACAACAACGCGTGAATTAGCCGCCTGTGGAAAACACCATGGCGGTCGTCGCAGCCGTGCGGTCCCTCACGTCGTCGACCGAGCACTGCTTGACGGCGGCGATGGTCTCGCCCACGAAGGGAAGGTACGACGGCTCGTTCGTGCGGCCCCGGTGGGGCACCGGTGCGAGGAACGGGCTGTCCGTTTCGATCAGCAACCGGTCGAGTGGACAGCGCGCCACGGCCTCGCGCACGTCGTTCGCGTTCTTGAACGTGACGATGCCGCTGAACGAGACGAACATGCCCGCATCTGAGGCAACGGTCGACCTCGGTGCGACCACCGGTGAAGCAGTGCAGCACCGTTCGCTCGGGTACGCCTTCCGCCTCGAGGACGTCGAAGAGATCCGACCATGCGTCGCGCGCGTGGATCACGAGCGCCAGCCTGTGCGCGTGCGCCGAGCGCGATCTGCGCGGCGAAGGCCGCTCGCTGCGCGTCGCGCGGTGAGTGCTCGTAGTAGTAGTCGAGCCCGCACTCGCCCACCGCGACCACGGTGCCGTCGCCGGCGTCCAGCGCGCGCGTCAACACGTCGGCAACCGCCTCCACCCCTTCGCTGGCCTCATGGGGGTGGAGCCCGACGGACGCCCACGCCCGGGGCGTGCTCCCCGCGGCGACGGTCGCCCGGGCCACGGCCACCGCCTGCTCGGAGGTGGTCACGCCGGTGCCGATGCAGACCAGGCGGTCGATGCCCTCCTCCTCCGCCCGGGCCATGAGAGGGCCGAGCCCGGCCGCCCCCTGCGCCTCGTCGCCCTCCAAGAACTCCTCCTGCACGTGGCAGTGCGAGTCGAACCAGCCCATCTCAGGCTTTGCGCCGGGGAAAGAGCGGGTCGCCCTTCACCACGGCGGTGCCGCCGGCGTAGCCGCCCCAGCCCGCGGCCTCGGGCAGGCGTGCCGCCCGCGGGTCACCCACCACCCCGATCCGTCGCCAGACCTCGGCCGCGGTCGACGGCATGGCGGGCGCGACCAGGACGGCCACGATGCGCAACACCTCGAGCGCGTCGCCGAGCACGGCGTCGACGGCCGGGCCCGGGTCCATCTTCCACGGCTCGGCGGACTCGAGCTCCGCGTTGGCCGCACCGATGAGGCGCCACGTCTCCTCGAGCGCCTCGTGCGGCGCCCAGCGGGCCCAGGCCGCCGTGGCGGCGTCGAGCACCCCCGACGCCACGGCCGCGAGGGTGCTCTCAGGCGCGCAGGCCGGCCCGACACCACCGCACTTCGAGTGCACGACGGTCGTCACACGCGACACCAGGTTCCCGAGATTGTTGGCCAGGTCTGCGTTGTAGCGGGCGACGATCCCCTCGTAGGAGAAGTCCCCGTCCCCGCCCAGCGGCACGTCGCGCAGGAGGTGGTAGCGCAGCGGGTCGACACCGAAATCGTCGGCGAGTGCGAGCGGCGAGACGTCGCCGATCCGCAGCGGCGTGGCGTCGTCGCCCTCACCCGCCAATCCCGCCGCGATCATCGTCTTGCCGAGCTTCTGCCCGCCCATCAGCAAGTAGCCGTGGACGAAGATCTCCGCGGGCGGCTCGATCCCCGCCGCCATGCACATGGCGGGCCACCACACGCAGTGGAACTTCAAGATGTCCTTGCCGATCAGGTGGTGCGCCGCGCCCCAGCGGGCGGCGAACACCGCGTCGTCGTGACCGAAGCCGGCCACCGTGAGGTAGTTGATCGAGCGCGTCGTACCAGACGTAGAAGACGTGCCCGCTGTCCCAGGGCACCGGGACGCCCCAGGTGAAGGAGGTCCGCGTGATGGACACGTCGCGCAGGCCGCCGCGGATGAACCCCAGGGCCTCGTTGCGCTTGGACACGGGGCGGACGAAGTCGGGGTGGTTGTCGTAGTACTCGAGGAGCCGGCCCTCGAACTCGCTCAGCTTGAAGAAGTAGTTGTCCTCTTGCATCTCGACGACCGGGCGGCCGTGCACCGGGCACAACCCGTCCACCAGCTGGTCCTCGAGGTAGTAGTCCTCGCAGGACACGCAGTAGAGGCCCGAATAGGGGGCCAGCTCAATGAAGCCGTTGTCGAAAATGCGTTGGAGGAACTGCTGCACTACGGCGTAGTGCCGGGGCTCGGTGGTCCGGATGAAGTCGTCGTAGGAGATGTCGAGCCGCTGCCAGGCCTCCACGAAGCGGGCCGAGGTCCGGTCCGTCCAGTCCTGCGGCGTGGTGCCGTTCGCCTCGGCGGCCTCGACGATCTTGGCCCCGTGCTCGTCGGTGCCGGTCATGAACCAGACGTCGTCGCCCAGCAGCCGATGCCAGCGCGCCAGCGCGTCGGCGTTCACCGTCGTATAGGCCGTGCCCACGTGCGGCGCGTCGTTGACGTAGTAGATCGGCGTCGTCAGGTAGTAGGGGGGCACGGCCGGTAGCGTACCGGCGGCCTCACGCGGGGCCGGACCCCCGCGCCTCACGAGCACGCAGCGCCGCCTCGTAGGCGCGGCGCCGCGGCACGCCGAGGGCCATGGCCACGCGGTCGGCCACCTGGCGCAGGCCGGCGTCGGGGTCGGTGGTCGAGCGCGCCACGCACCGCAGCATCCACCTCGTCGTCGCCAGCCGGATCGGGCGCAGGCGCACCTGCAATGACGAGCACGATCTCGCCGCGCACATCGCGTGCCGCGAAGGCTGTTGCCGCATCGGCGAGCGAGCCGCGCCACACCTCCTCGTGGAGTTTGGTCAGCTCGCGCACCACGGCCACCCGGCGCTGCGGCTCGGCCGCGGCGAGCTCGGCCAGCGTGGCGCCGACCCGGCCCGGCGCTTCGAGCACGACGGTCGTGCGCTCGTCGGACAGGAGTGCGGCGACACGGTGCCGGCGCGCCGCTCCCTTGCGGGGCAAGAAGCCTTCGACACCGAAGCGGTCGCAGGGCAAGCCGCTGACGACGAGCGCACCGAGCACCGACGAAGGCCCCGGGACGGCGCTGACCGTCTCGCCCGCATCGGCGAGCTGGGCAGCCAGCCAAGCACCCGGGTCCGAGATCCCCGGCGTGCCGGCGTCGCTGACCACCGCCACCGTCGCCCCTCCGGCGACCGCAGCGGCGACGCGAGCCAGGCGGGCCTCCTCGTTGTGCCCGTGCAACGAGAGCAGACGGTCGCCCCTGGCGCCACCCGCGGGGATCCCAGACGCGGAGAGCAGGGCCCGGGTGCGCCGCGTGTCCTCGCAGCAGATCAGATCAGCCGTCTCGAGCACCGCACGCGCCCGGGGCGAGAGGTCGCCCAGGTTTCCGATCGGGGTGGCGACCAGGACGAGCTGCCCCCGCCCTGCCTCGGTCACCGCCCGTCGCTGACGGCGCCGCGGGGCACCTCGCGCACCTCGAGCTGGTCGCCCACGCGCACCCCCCAGCGCTCGAGCGCACCCGCCTCGGCCTCGACCGCGCTGCGCGCCGTGCGCCCGCCCATGGCGATGCGCCAGGGCTTGAGCCGGGTCACCCGCACGACGGTCCGGTCGCCCGAGAGGAAGGCCACGTCGATGGCGAAGCGCATGCCCACCGTGTGCACCGTCCGGACTCCCTCGAGGTGGAGGGCGCCCTCGCACCCGTTGCGCCCGCGCAGCGCGCCGCGCTCGGCGGCCGACTCGGCCATTTCGAGCGCGCACACCACGTCCCCGTCCCGCAGCAGCCAGCCGGACCGCATCGGACCGAGGCTACCGGCCTCCGCCACTGGTCTAGACTCTTTGCCTCATGTCGAAGCGAACCGTCAAGCGCAAGCTGCGCACCAAGAAGAAGGCCAATCACGGCAAGAAGCCGAACTGCGGCCGCGGCTGAGCACGACCGGCTCCCTTCCTCACCTCGCGTCCCAGGCGACGCCCCGCGCCTCGAGCACACCGCACAGCGTGGTCGGCAGGTCCGAAATGATCCCGTCCACGCCGAGCTCGAGCAGTCGCTCCATCGACTCGGTGTCGTTGACCGTCCACACGTGCACCGCCTTGCCGGCCCGGTGGGCCGCGTCCACGAAGCGCTGATCCACGATCACGAGATCGCCCTGGCGCTCGGGCACCTGAAAGGCCACCGCCGGCATCTCGGGCACGACCTCACCCGCCTGCACCGCCTGCCAGGCTTCGGCCGTGGCCATCGTGCCCGCCGAAGTCGGCACGCCGGGTGCGTACCGGCGGAAGGCGTCGGTGGCCGGGTCGAGGAACGACGCCACGATCACGTCGTCGCTCCGCTCGAATTCGGCCAGGAGGCGGGCCAACGACTCCTCGTAGGGCGCGACCACCGGTGCCGTCTGCTTGATGTCGAGGTTGAGCACCACTCCGGGGAAGTGCTCGAGCACCTCGCGCAGAGTGGCGATCCCGAAGGCAGGGTCCCCAGGAGCCCGGCCCCGGAACGGGTACTCCGCCGCCGGGCGACCCGGCGTCACGTCGGCGCCGGGGATCCACCAGTACGAGAAGTCCATCTGGCGCAGCTCGGCCAGCGTGTGCGAGGCGATGGTCCCCTGGGCCGCCGTGGTCCGGTCCACCGTGGCGTCGTGACACACCACCAGTTCGCCGTCGGCGGTCGCGTGCACGTCGAGCTCGACGGCCGTCGCGCCCACCTCGAGGGCGTGGGCGATGGCATGGAGCGTCGAGGACGGTGACTCCCATGCCCCGCCCTGGTGGGCGTAGGCGATCACCCTGCGCTCGAGCCACAGCGAACCGTCGGTCACCGGTCCGACGGTAACAGCCACCTCGCTGGCCAGGGGCGAAGCCAGCACCTCCCCCGCTGGGCCTATCCTCATCCGACGTGTTCGACCACCTCCTCGTCGACGTCATCGGCGCCATCCGCGCCTCGTTCGACCGGGCCCTGCTGCAACGCCAGGCAGTCGAGGAGCGCTTCCAGGTCGACGTGTTCCTGGGCGACGTCTCCTGGGAGACCTCCTACAGCCTCCCCGGCGAGGAGCAGCCGCCCCGGGTGCGCGCCGACGTCTCGGTCGACTGGCCCACGTGGAGCCAGACCTCCTACCGGAGCTGGTCGATCGGCGAGCCCCCCGACGAGCTGCCCGAGGTGGTCATTGAGGTCGCGTTCCGCGTGCAGCGCATGGCCGAGGCTCCCGACACCGAGAAGGTGATGGCGGCCCTCCCGGCGCTGGGTCCCCTGGCCGGGCCGATGGACCTCGTCCGCACCGCGACCACCATTGAGCAGGTCCGCACCGACGCCGACGTGACCGAGCGGGACGGGGCCGACCGCTGGGCGGCCGAGGCGACCTACGAGGGCTCGATCCGCTTCAGCGAGCAGCAGCTCGAGGACACCTCGACCATTGCACCGGTCTTCGACGACCTCGCCCGCTGGATCGCCTCGACACTGATCGCCCTGGCCGACCTCCCCTTCACGTTCTTGCCCCCTGGGGAGGACGACAGCTGACCCTCGCGCCGCCCCGCCGGGGCATCGTCATCACTCTGCTCGCCGCGTTCGCTGCAGTGCTCGCCGCCTGCGGCTCGTCCGCGCCCGCGGCGCCACCGCCGTCCCAGGGCCTCGTCCTCGACCGGCCGACGCCTCAGGATGCCGCACTGCTCAACCAGCACGGCGAGGCCGTCTCCTTGGCCTCCTTGCGCGGCAAGCTGGTCGTGCTGGCGCCCTTCTTGTCCCTGTGCCAGGACGAGTGCCCGCTCATCACCGGCGAGTTCATCGCGCTCGAGCGCGACCTGCGCGCCGCCGGTCAGGCCGACCGGGTCGTCTTCGTCGAGGCGACGGTCGACCCCGATCGCGACACGGTGGCCCGCCTCGCCGCCTACCAGAAGGAGTTCGGGGCCGACTGGGACCTCTGGACCGGCACCCCCGCGCAGATCGCCGCCTTCTGGAAGCCCTTCGGCGTCGAGTACCAGAAGATCGCCGAGGAGCAGCCGCCCAAGGACGACTGGTGGACCGGCCAGCCGCTCACCTACGACGTCGAGCACACCGACGGCTACATCCTGATCAACGGCGCGGGCCGTGAGCGCTTCGTCGATGCCACTGCGCCGAACATGGAGGGTCAGCTCAACAAGAAGCTGACCGGGCTGCTCGACGAGGGCGGCGTGCACGACCTCGACCACCCCCAGGAGCCGAACTGGACCACGGCCGATGCGCTGGCCTCCATCAGCTGGTTGCTCGGCACCAACGTCCCAGCCGCCGGCTCGTGATCCGCGCGGGGCTGCGTCGCACCACCCTCGTCGTCCCGGCAGCCCTCGTCGGCCTGGCCCTGGTCGCTGAGCGCCTGTGGCAACTCGAGCGTGACGGACTTGTCCGTCCCCACCGACCACCAACCCGTCGCTCACTCTCACACTGCAGCACTCGCCGGAGGGCCCGATCCTGGCCACGGGCGCCGGGAACACGCTCTACGACTTCGTCCCCGACACCCCGACGCACAGCGCCTGCCTCAACGACGGCTGTGTCCTGCAGTGGCCGCCCCTGCTCAAGTCCGGACCGGTACAGGTGGGCAAGGGCGTCGACCCCTCTCTGGTGGGCACGCTGCGCCGGCCCGGCGGGTCGACCCAGCTCTCCTACGGCGGCCACCCGCTCTACACCTACAACATGGACATCACGCCCGGGATGGTGACCGGGCAGGCCATCGACCAGGACGGTGGACTCTGGTACGTCCTCGACGCCAAGGGGCAGCAGGTCACGACGTCGTTCACCGTCACCACGCCCGAGGCCAACGGCTGAGCGATCTGATCGACGCGGCTCACGGGCCCCGTCGAACCGGACCGCGACTCTCGTAATGCGTCCTCCAGAGCACGAGGGCCTTCTGGAAGGATTCGACAGGAGCGTCGATCTCGTCGGGCGTCGGGTTCTCACGAGAACGCGCGCAGTCCTCACAGACAACCCGCCATCGACGGTCGGCCCGCTGGACGATCTTCGGATGGTGCACTTTGCGCATCCGCCTTGGCTCTTCCTCTTCGCACCCCGTCCGGAACGACTCTGACACGCCCAGCGGCGGACCTCCAGGGGGACCCAAAAGCCCCAGGTCGCACGCGATCAACTTGTGAACCGCCCAGAGCGGGCGCGGCCGTCTGGGGCGGCGGCGGGTGTCGCGATCAGGTGTTGAAGCGGAACTCCGTGCAGGGGATTTACAAACGTTGGTCAATGTTGGCAAACGTCGTCAACCTGGCACTTCTTTCCGTTGAGGGTTGAGCGATCATTGAACGCTTTTGAAGGTCTCGCGGACTTTTCGCGGACTTCTAGAACTACAGCCTGCCGGTGGCCCTGCCGTACTTCTCGACGTCCTTACGGCACCACAGACGCCACCGGCGCCGGCCTCACCCGACGAAATGCGGCACATGCTCGACCAGTGCGCCAGCGAGATCGGCGTCGACGGGGCTCTGCGTGCTTCCGCTGGCGCAGGTGCCGCTATCGACGCCATGCGGGAGGCAATGGGCTAAAGCCGCTGGGAATCAAGAGTTGCGTCGTACTCTTCGGGCGTGATTGAGAATGCTCTGCCGGATAAGCCGCTCATGGTCGATCACGTCTTTCCGCTGGCTCGGGCTTCTGAGCCGGTTCCTTGCATCACATCGTCAGTTCTATTCATCATTGTGAGCGCGCCCTCATGGGTGCTAGGGGACGCCATAGCGGCACTAATGATCAACCATGTAAACGCACCGCAGAAGACAAGCGCGGCGACCACGAGTAGGGCGATTGGAACCGGCGGTGTGAATCCGCCACGGACGTGGGCAAAGATATTCAATGGACCAGACAGACCGACGGCGTAACGCCGAATAGCCCAGAGCACGTCTAAGAACTGAGAACCACCAACCAAGCAGGCCACGATGACGATAAATCGTTGTTGCGCTCCTTCGATGGGAGAGCGGTGTGCTGGAGGAGGAAGGGCCGGAATCTCGGCAATTGCAGCTGCCATGACGATGACGCCGCTATACAGCGGAAAGCTGACCCGACCAAACCAGTCAAAGCCGTCGTACCTGACCTGCGAGGATTCAATGAGCACCGGCAAAAGGCACGCAACAAGGAGAAATAAACCAAGCACCACGACACGCCGCCGCTTGGCTGTCACAACTCCCACAAGAAACACGGCGCTAATGGCAAAGGCGAGCATCACGATGCCGACCAGTGGCGGGATCGCGTTTGGGCCTCCCAAACCGAACGCGCCGGCGAATTGGTCGAACCAAGCACTCGCGCTGCCAAGAGACTTCTCCAGAATGGTCAGCCCTGACGTGGTTGCTGACACTGGCGGGGTAGCGGGTCCGAGCTTGAGCGAGTGATCCAAGAGCACATAGACCACAGCCACGACTGTTGCGACCGCGACAGCACCAGAGCCGATGCAAGCGCGACGGTCTTGAAGTAGTGATCGAATCGCTGCGGGCCGCAAAGCCGCGCAGAAGCCCGCAATAATTGCTAACCAGAGAGCGGAAACAGGGCGACTCAAGACTAATGCTATCGAGGCCGCCGTGCAGGCGACGATCAAACTGATGGGGGGTCGGTCAGAATACTCAAGCACAAGTAACAGAGCACTGGTCCATGCGCAAAGAGCCGCTGACATTTCAAGAGCACTGGGATTGATTGTCGACCCGAAGACGAAGACCATGGGAGTAGCTGCGACTGCAACTCCTAAGACGAGCAACTTCCGCGTCGACCAGAAGGCTGCCAGGGCAAAGGATAGGCCCACAAGAATTGCAGTGAGCGCCCCACTAACAAGCCGCATCGCGTAAACCGCGGCATCTGTCTGTGTAACGAGCGAAGGCAATCCAACGATGGCGTAGTAAAGGGGCGGAAAGTGTCCGTCGTACGTGATGGCTTGCGCAGGTTCGTCTGCGCCGCGGAGATGAGTAGGACAAGAATCTGGAACTTCGAAGTTAGTGTTGCAATTCGAAGGAAACGGCCAATTCGAGAAGCGGTGCGGCACGGTGACAACGGTGTATACCTCAACACAACGGTTTGTGGCGGCTTGCTTGCTGGAACCTCCTTCGAGAAAAAAGGCCTCACAGACGGCAAGGGGAAATGCTTGAGTTGGAAACTTCCGCGCCGATGCTGCGGTAAGCGTCGTCCCGAAGAGTTCTCCACGCACAACCGACACCGCCCGAATGATCTGTGATCCTTCGTCGTCCGTAGCGTTGATGGGCGTAGCAAACGACCAGACTGCACAGAGTCCAAAGAGGACAGCAGATGTAATCGCCCAGAGCATAAAGAACGGATGGCGATGACTCCATCCGCGGCCTGGGACGTGGTGCGAGGACATGGGTCTAGATGAGAGGTGCTTAGTTGTCCGTGACTCCTTCACATGGTCCATGCCCCCGTTATTTGGCACCGAGTTGTAGCTATGACCAGGCGCCGTGGCCGGTCACCGCGAGAAAGACGATGAGCAGCGCGCCTGCACCCGACACACAAAGGGCTACATAGAACAGCCACAGGCTGCCTTGAGGCTTGTCCTCCATGAACACGACGGAGACTCTACCGACATTGTCGCGAGCCACGCTGATCCTAGGAGGTCAGGTTTCGGTGGATGCGGTTTCGCCATCAGGTACACCGCTTGATTCGGACTCAGGTGAACGGATACAGAGTCCCGTCCTGAGCGACAAGCGTGTAGCCGTTCCCGTTGGCGAACATGCCGGCGATCGGAGAGGCCAGGTTCTGACCGCCCAAAGATCCGAGGAAGGGAGCATCGCCGAACGTGAAGATGCCGCCATCCGAAGCGACCAACCAGTATCCGCCACCGTCTGGGGTGGTGACGATGCCCTCGATGGGCTTGTTGAGGCTTTTGCCCGGGCCGAGGACACCTGGAATCGACCCGTAGAAAGCTGCGTCGCCGAATGAGAAAACGCCACCATCGTTGGCGACGAGGGTGTAGCCCTGCCCGTCCCCGCTCACAGACATCCCGGGGATGGGTTCGTTGAGACGGATATTCCCGGTCGAGCCGGTAGCCGGCGTCCCCGAAGGCGAAAATCCCTCCGTCACTCGCCACGAGCCAGTAACCGTTGGCATCCGCGGTAGGGGTCATGCCGACGATGGGCTTGGTTGAGTGGAATCCCAGAGGCGTGTAGCTGCTCAAACTGCGTGCGCATCATCCCCAGGTTTTTTAATGGGCCGTCGGACGTTAGAGCAGGTAGGGGATGCTTTGGAGGGTGCCTACATCGCATTTAGACCCCCGGTGGTAACCCCCGAGCAGTCCCGATCCACGCCCGTACCGTTTAGCGGCTGCCAATCCATACGGGTTTGGGACTTTTGCCCTCCACCACCCGAAAACTTCAAAACCTGGGCGGGATCTCCCTCGCTAAACGGTACGGGCGGCGGGTGCGATGGGCCGTGGGGTAACCACCCCCCACCCTCGGCGATCCTCGTCAGTCAATAAGCCCTGGTGGACGCTCGGGCTCTCGCTTCTGCCGTGGTCGGGCGCGGCTGCCCTGCTTGCTGGAACGGAGCGCATTGCAGCGCCGGCACGACGCAACCAAGTTCGACGGATCATCGCTGCCGCCTTCGGCGACGGCCACGACGTGATCCACCTGAGTCGCAGCGCCGTGGCACCAATGGCAGATGTGGCCATCGCGTGCGAGAACGGCCAATCTCAACTTGGCCCAACCACACGGTCGCGGTCGGGCGCTTGAGGGGCTAGGCCGGGTTGACCAAGACATTATGTCCACCTTTCGTTTCGTCGAATAGTCGGCGAGCGGGCCAGCACTGGTGTAGCCATCCACCAGTGCTGGCCGCGCCCACCTACTCGCAGCATGCAGCGACACGGCCCAACTGAAAAACCGTGCCCGCATACCGCGTACCAGTGCCGTGAACAGCAACACGACACAGGCGACCTTGTCATACATGGACCTGCGTACTGTGACCGCCAGCGGTGTCCGCCTTCGCTTCGAAGCTAGAAGCACTCTCAGTGCGCCGCTTCGCCGGCCACTTGATCCCGACGTCGTGAGCCAGGAGTTCGTCGTACAAGTCGGCCGCCCTGTAGCGAGTCCGTCCGACAGGCTGGTCGACGAGCGGCCGAGGTACCGAGAACGTCACCTTGTCGGGAACAGAGTGCTCGCCAAGATCCAGACGGCGCTGGCGTTCCTGGTCCCACAGTTGCTCGCTTCGACCGGCCCCGGCGATGGTGACCTGTTCGAGCAGGCGCTCCCGCTCGCGTGCCAGGCGCACCGTTTCGCTCAAGCTTTCTGCGTGCTCAGCGGCGACGGCTTCGAGCGCCTGAATGCCATTTTCATAAATCGCGCCGATGTCTCGATTCACGAGACCCCAAATCCTGTTCTCGGCCTCCGTGACTGCCTCACGACCAGCTCGAGCCATAGCCAACGTGGTTTCATGCTTGGCCTTGACCGCGTTCTCCGTCGCATGGACGTCTTTCACACTCTTGCCAGACGTAACGGCATTCCGTAGCCGTCCCTCATCTTTCGCTCGGGCCTCTTTGAGATCCCCTCGTGCCGTCGCCGCTTCCCTCTCGAGTTCGGCGGAACGTGCGCGCGCCGGTTCCAGCTCGTCACGGACGACGGCGCGCATTTCCTCAGTCAAGACATCGTCGTCCGGCCGCTGCATTTGAGCCCAGTATCTAGGCATGTTGTTCTCCATTCGTTTGTGTTGCGGGGATGCCTAAAACGTCGTTCAGCAGTCCCTCGGACTGCGCTTTGACGATCTCGGCGGGGTTCATGTTCTTGAGCGCCTCGCGGGTGATCTGGGACGTGTCCTCGGGCTCGACGGGCGCAGTGTTGGCGCGCGCCATCGCCGCGGTGTCGATCGGCGCCGTGCCGCCTAGAAGGACGGCCAGCTCGTTTCGGTACAGCGCCTCGTGGATCTCCTGGGGCGTGGCTCGCCGTACCCAGGCTGCGTCTTTCTGCGGCACTCGTATTGGTTCGGGCATCGTCAGGCTGCCTTCCTAGGAGTGATGCGACGGCCGATCCCGGCGTCGGCGAGTACGTCTCGAGGAACGGGGACGAATCGGGGATTGGAGAAGATGCGCGCTGTTTCGAGCACCCATCCGGTGCGGTTGTCGATGTAGGTGATACGGGTCATGTGTTCCTTTCCATTGGGGTCGTGATGGTTGTCACGGCAAATGTCGGGCTAAGGGCCATGACCCCCTCCCCCCCTTAAAGGGGAGGGGGAGAGGTCATGGCTGAAACCAGCCTGCGAACTGGGATTTCTTCGAGGCGTCATGACCCCCTCATGACCCCTCGCGGAGTTGCCAGACGGTGCGCCCCCCGCCGATTTCCTTGACGTTCACGAGGCGCCCGCGGGCGTTCCGTAGGGCTCGCTCGCCGATGCCGGCAGCGTCGGCAGCCTCTTTGACGTCCTTCGACGGTGCCGTTCCGCCGCGGCCATCGAGGTAGTCGACGAGCCAACCGCCAGCGCCCGTAGCGCCCGGCTCGTCCTCGCTGACTGGCTCGATCACTCCCACCGGGCCGATGGCAGTCACGAAGCTGGAATCGACGATGTCGAACTCGATTTCCGGGTTCCCTGGGACTTCCTTGTTCTTTTCGAGGACGACGACGCGGTGATCGCCGCGCCTCTTGATGTGCAGCGTGTTCTCGACGGCGTTCACCTGGCGAGAGAGCCCGGCCAGCGAATCATCCTTCGCGTTCGAGTGCGCGATGACGAAGACCCGATAGCCGGCGTCTGTGATGGTCGGCAGCACTTGGGCGAAGATCCGACCGATTTCGTCGTCGGCCATGTTGGCGCCGCTGAGTCGCCCGGCGTCGAGAGTGTCGATAAAGATCGTGTCGGCGTAAGCGGCCTCAGCCAGCGACTTGACCTCGGATGCAACCTCTTTGTCTGCCCAGTTGAAATCGGCCGTTCGCAGGTGCGTGAGATCGTCGCCTGCCTCTAATCCGTGGCGAGACTCCCAAGCGATTATCCGCTCGGCGACCTGTTCGTATTCACCTTCGAGCTGCAGATAGAGAACGCTCTTGTCCGGCGCCACACTGCCCGTGCCGAGCCACGGCGCGCCCGTCGCCAGCGTGCAGGCGAGGTCGACGGCAAACATGCTCTTGCCGCCCTGGGTAAGTCCATAGATGACGCAGACGCCGCCGCCGCTTATCTTGAACGGCCCCCGCTCGGCGAGGGGCTCGCGCTTCACCTTTAGCGGGTCGGGCACGTAGAGGCTGCTGCCGATCAGGTGGTCGAAGTCCAGCTCGCCGCGAATGCGGTTTACGACCCTTCCCTGCTCGTGCATCCGCTTCTCCCAGCGTTCGCTGCTGCTGATTTCGTGTTCCGTGGTCGTCATGCTCTGCTCCTTAGCTTTCAGGTGGTTGGTGTCGCTGCAGGGCCGGGAGAGCCAGGAGTTGAACTCCCGCACCCTGCAGCGACGGAACCGACCGAGTAGCCATCCCCGGCCGGCGAACTTGTGTCAGACGGTCACGCTGCAGTCATGCTTCCCCTCTAGGGATTCGCCTGATTGACTCTTGGATGTCGGCTATGGCTGCGGAGAGCGCGTCGTGGATGTCTCGAGCGTGTTCGGTGGTCAGAGATTCGAACGGGGCCTGATCGCGAACGTCTAACGCAGTTCGCAACATGCGGACGAACTGACGACACTTTTCGGCGGCTGCTGTCGTCGGCGGCTCGGGCTCGGTGACGTCCACGACGCCAAAGAGTTCGCGCCACGGCACCTTCGTGATGGTGTACCCGTCGCGGATGGCGGCAGCGGTCGGCACATCGCCGCCGGCCGTCAACTCGTCCCATACCGTCTGGCGTAGGTTCTCGGGGAACCGCGCCAGTTCGCGAGCGACCGCTTCATTGGGGACGGGTACAGCTGTACCCACGGCATCGGCGATACCGGCAGCCGTGATGACCTTGTTGGCGTAGTTGCGTCCAATGCGCCAGCGACCCTGGCAGTAGTCCTCGAACGTGGCGTGCGTCTCTCGGTACAGGCGCAAATCTCTGATCCTCTGTAACGCGACGCCCATTTCACGGAAGCTCCGGAACGCCTCGTTGATGGCCCGCTCGTAGTAGCCGAGGGCCTCGGACTCAGTGGCGGAGAGGGGCTCGACGACTTCGACCGCCGCGCTCTGTCGCTCGCCGTACCCGGCAGAGTCTGGATTAGTCCTGGCGACGATCGTCACGACGGCACCCGCTGCTTCGCCGCCTGATCGGCCTCCCAACGCTCGACGGCCGCCACGGATAGAGCACCCGACGTCCTACCTTCACGCCCTGCGGGCCGTATCCGATGTGGCGCCAGTAGCGGACGGTCGCAGTGGGCGCTCGTGGTATCTGGCGCCCAGCTCTTCGGTAGTAAGGAAGTCGCTCATCTCTTCGGCCTTTCACCCTGCAGGGGGTTGACATTTGAACCTTCTACAGGATAACATGCAGACCAACGATGACAAGCGATTTCAGCATGTTTTTCCAACCTGTTATAGGATAACCCATGCCAGATGACAAAACCCTCCCTGACCAGCACAATCAGGCTCATGCCGCGGTGCTGCTTATGGCGGCATTTGGCGAGAATCTGCGCCTGCTCCGGAGGGAAAGGGGCCTCAGCCAGGCGAAGCTGGCCGAAATGGTGCAGTACGCGCCTATCCCCTGAACTGGCATCAAACGACCGTTGCAAAGATCGAGCGACACGAGAGGGCGGCCAGAGTCGACGAGGCGGCTGTGCTTGCCGTGGTGCTCGGAGTCCCGATTGCTGCACTCTTCGATTCCTCGGCATTCGACGAAAGAGCCAGGGCGCACCTGGCGGCTCACGGGCAGACAGAGCAGCCCCCGTCCCCGGAACGTCTGGCCGCCGCGGCCGAACTCGGACTACTGGAGCAGTACGTCGCCGAGCGCCGCCGGCAACTGAGCAGAGAGGACTGACCGATGGCGAGCATTTCGAAGCGCCCCGATGGCCGCTGGCGTGCCCGATACCGCGACGAGGCCGGGCGCGAGCACTCCCAGCACTTCGAGCGCAAGGTCGACGGCCAGAGCTGGCTCGATCAGGTGACGGCCGCAGTCGTTATCGGCCAGTACGTGGACCCGAAGGCCGGCCGGATCACGTTCACGGACTTCTACGGCCAGTGGAGCCGCCGTCAGGTGTGGGTCGCAGGCACTCGCCGATCGATGGACATCACAGCTCGATCTGTCACGTTCGGGGGCGTTCCGCTCCGGTCACTGCGGCGTTCTCACGTCGAGGGCTGGGTGAAGTCGATGTCCTCACGGGGCTGGCTGCGTCGACGATTGCCACTCGCGCCAACAACGTCCGGGCCGTCCTACGCGGAGCCGTCGCAGATCGGGTTATCCCTGTCGACCCGAGCGCGGGCGTGACGCTGCCTCGTAAACGCCGCCATGAGGCCGCCATGTCTCTCCCTACGGCCGCCGAGGTCAAGGCGCTACTGGACGCCGCCGACGTGGCACTGCGGGCGTTCGTCGGGCTCTGTGCGTTCGCCGGACTACGCCCGAGCGAAGCAGCTGGCGTCCAGGTGGGCGACGTTGACTTCCTGCGGCGGACGCTGAACGTCTCGCGCCAGGTTCAGCAGCGTGCCCGGCGGCTATGAGATCCGACCGCCGAAGTACGGCAGCGAACGCCAGGTGTTCCTTGCCCCATCGCTCATCGGGATGCTTTCGGAGCATCTGTCCGGCCGTCAGAAGGGCGCCGCTGGTGTGTGGATCTTCACCGGAGAGGCAAACGAGCCGCCGCAGCCGAACACCGTGAATCACCGTTGGCGAATGCTCCGCAAGAGGGCCGGCGTCGGAGACGGAATCCGGCTTCACGACATGCGCCACTTCTATGCCAGCGGGCTCATCGCCGCCGGTTGCGATGTTGTGACCGTGCAGCGGGCGCTCGGCCACGCGAAGGCCACAACGACACTGAACACCTACAGCCACCTTTGGCCGACCGCCGAGGACCGGACTCGAAACGCCGCCGAGGGCCTCGTCCTTTCGACCTTGCAGCTCATTCCCGCGGACTCTACGCGGACTTCAGCACCCATTTAGGGCTCTGAGCTGCGACTTTTGTCGCAGATCAGGTGTTGAAGCGGAACTCCACCACGTCGCCGTCGCGCATGACGTAGTCCTTCCCCTCCATGCGCGCCTTGCCGGCGGTGCGTGCGGCCGCCACCGAGCCCGCGGCCATCAGGTCCTCGAAGCTGATGACTTCAGCCTTGATGAATCCCCGCTCGAAATCGGTGTGGATCACCCCGGCCGCCTTGGGCGCCGTGTCGCCGATGTGGATCGTCCACGCCCGCGCCTCTTTGGGTCCCGCGGTCAAGAAGGTCTGGAGCCCGAGCGTGGCGAAGCCGACGTGCACCAGCTGCTCGAGGCCTGACTCCTCTTGGCCGTAGCTGCGGAGAAGCTCGTGCGCGTCCTCGGAGTCGAGGCCGGCCACCTCCGCCTCGATCTGCGCACACACGACGACGGCGGACGCGGGCGCCACGCTGGCCGCCAGGCGCTCGGCGACGGCGGCATCGCCGAGCGCCCCCTCGTCCACGTTGAAGACGTAGATGAACGACTTGGCCGTGAGCAGGTGCAGGTCGTGCAGCAAGGCGAGGTCGAGCTCGCCGGCCGCTGCCGCGCTCGAGATCGTTCGTCCCTCGCCGAGCAGCCGTTCGGCGGTGGCCATGGCCTCGACGGTGGCCTTGAGCTCGGGCCTGCCCTTCGCCTCTCGAACCAGCTTGGGCAGCCGCTGCTCGACGGTCTGGAGATCGGCCAGGATCAGCTCGGTGTTGACCGTCTCGATGTCACCGGCCGGGTCGACCCGCGCGTCGACGTGCACCACGTCGTCGTCGTGGAAGGCGCGCACGACCTGGCAGATGGCGTCGGTCTCGCGGATGGCCGCCAGGAACTGGTTGCCCAGGCCCTCCCCCTGCGAGGCGCCACGCACCAGCCCCGCGATGTCGACGAAGGTCACGGTCGCGGGCACGATCGGCGCGCCGTCGTAGAGCGCGGCGAGGGCGGCCAGGCGGGAGTCGGGCACGGCCACCACCCCGACGTTGGGTTCGATCGTGGCAAAGGGATAGTTGGCCGCCAGGACCTCGTTGTTGGTCAGCGCGTTGAACAGCGTGGACTTGCCCACGTTGGGCAGGCCCACGATGCCGATG
The DNA here is from genome assembly GCA_963791995.1 of uncultured Acidimicrobiaceae bacterium. Classification (GTDB taxonomy): domain Bacteria; phylum Actinomycetota; class Acidimicrobiia; order Acidimicrobiales; family RAAP-2; genus Bog-473. The sequence goes on from CAWBUQ010000011.1 coordinate 99,613, forward strand.
GAAAGGCTCACGGGGCGAGGCTCATGGGGTGCCGGTCACCCCGTGGCCAACCCGGCGCCGGCCGCCAACGCCTTCAGGTCGGCTTCGGGGCGGGCCCCGGTGTGGGAGATGATCTCGGCGGCGCAGATCCCGCCGAACCGGGTGCTCTCGACGGGGCTCAGGCCGTGGGTCATGCCGAACAGGAAACCGGCCGCGAAGAGGTCGCCAGCACCTGTCGTGTCGACCACGGCGGCCACCGGGGCGGCCGGCACCTCTTCGGGACCGCGAGCCGTCAGCACCACCGCGCCCTCGGCGCCGCGGGTCATGACGACGAGAAGTCCGGTCTCTTCGGCCGCCGCGATGGCCGCCTTGGCCGAGGACGCACCAAAGAGCATGGTGACCTCTTCCTCGTTCCCGAGCAGGATGTCGACGTCGTCGAGGAGAAGGTCGAGGAATTCGCGCTGGTGGCGGCCGACGCAGAAGGGGTCCGACAGGGAAAGGGCCACCGAGCCCTCCGACTCGTGCGCGGTGGCGGCGGAATGGCGCATCGCCTCCTTGGCGGCCGGCACGTCCCAGAGGTAGCCCTCGAGCAGCACGACAGACCCACGAGCCACGAACGACGTGGGCACGCCCTGGGGCGAAAGCGTGGACGCCGCACCCAGGTAGGTCCCCATGGTCCGGTCGGCGTCGTCGGTGATGAGCACCATGCAGCGACCCGTCCCGAGACCGTCGCCGGCTGCGGTCTCGCTCATATGGGGCTCGAACTCGACCCCCGACGCACGCAGGTGCTCGGTGTAGGTGCGTCCGACTTCGTCGTCGGCCACGGCACCGACGAACCCGGCCTTGCCGCCGAGCTCGGCGATCCCCGCTGTCGTGTTCGCCACCGAGCCCCCCGACACGTAACGCGGAGCGCGCAACTTCTCCTGCACGGCGTGCGCCGTCGGCAGGTCGATGAGCGTCATGGAGCCCTTCTCCAGGCCGAGCTCGGCTAGCTGGTCGTTGGTCGCCATCTCGATCACGTCGAGCAGGGGCGATCCGATGGCCACGACGTCGAGGTCGTGGCCGCTCTCCCGGGGGGTTGGAGCGGCGTCGCGGGCGATGGAAGCGTCAGCGTCAGGCACGGAGCGAGAAACTACCCGCAGCGAGGCGGGTAGCCTTCACCGGATGCCAGGTTCCACGTCTGCAGTCGCGCACGGCTCGGAGGCGTTTCGCCTCCCTCGCACGGTCGAGCCGGAGACGTATCGCATCGAGATCGAGCCGAATATCGCATCGGCCACCTTCTCGGGCACCGTCGCCATCGACATCATCGTCCACGAGGCGGTGGAGCAGATCGTGCTCAATGCGGCTGAGCTGGCGATCAGCGACGTCGACATCCTCATGGCCGACGGCTCCACCGCGCATTGCACCGTGAGTTTCGACGACGAGCTCGAGCAGGTGATCTTCCAGCCCTCCGCGGCGCTGGCCGCAGGGCGGTGCACCCTGAGCTGCCGGTTCAGCGGCACCCTCAACGACAAGCTGCGCGGCTTCTACCGCTCGACCTACACCGGGCCCGACGGCGAGGTGCAGACCATTGCCACCACGCAATTCGAGTCCGTCGACGCCCGGCGCTGCTTCCCGTGCTTCGACGAGCCGGACCGCAAAGCGGTCTTCGAGGTCGCGCTGATCGTCGAGCCCGACGCCGACGCCATCTCGAACTCGCCCGTCGTCGGCATCGACCCCGTCGGCGACAAGCGCCGCATCCGGTTCTCCCCGACCATGAAGATGTCGACCTACCTCGTGGCCTTCGTGGTGGGCAAGCTCGAGACCAGCAAGACAGTCGATGTCGACGGCGTGCCGCTGCGTGTCGTGTGCACGCCCGGGAAGGTGGGGCTGGCCGACTTCGCGTTGGACATCGGCGCCTTCGCGCTGCGCTTCTTCGCCGACTACTTCAACATCCCCTACCCCGGCGACAAGGTCGACCTCGTGGCCATCCCCGACTTCGCCGCCGGCGCCATGGAGAATCTCGGCTGCATCACCTTCCGAGACACTGCGCTCCTGATCGACAAGGACGAGGCGGCGCGCACCGAGCTCGAGCGAGTGGCCGACGTCATCGCGCACGAGCTGGCGCACATGTGGTTCGGCGACCTGGTCACCATGCGCTGGTGGGAGGGCATCTGGCTCAACGAGGCCTTCGCCACCTTCATGGAGACGCTCTGCGTCGACGCCTTCCGCCCCTCCTGGGAGCGCTGGGTCGGCTTCGCGCCCTCGCGTGAGGCCGCCCTCGCCGTCGACGGCGTGCACTCGACCCGCCCGATCGAGTACCCGGTCGGACCGCCCAAGGAGGCGGAGGGCATGTTCGACCTGCTGACCTACGAGAAGGGCTGCGGCGTCCTGCGCATGCTCGAGCAGTACATCGGTGCCGACGTCTTTCGCGACGGCGTCCGCACGTACCTGAAGACCCACGCCTACGCCAACACCGTCACGACCGATCTGTGGAACGCACTCGAAGACGCGAGTGGCGCGCCCGTGCGCGACGTCATGGACACATTCATCCTCCAGGGCGGCCACCCGCTGGTCTCGCTCGCCGCCGACACACTGACCCAGCAGCCGTTCGCGCTCGGCCCGGTGCCGGCCGGCACGACCTCGTCGATCGGATCCGAGTGGCGGGTCCCCGTCGCGGTGCGGGCGCTCCCCGAGTCGGGCACGCCCGGCGCACCGGTGCGCTACCACGTGCTCGGCACCGAGCCCGTCCATCTCGAGGAGGCCACCGAGGGCCTGGCCGTCGTCAACGCCGACGGGTGGGGCATGTTCCGTGTCGGCTACGAGCCGGGACACCGGCTGGCGCTCGCCGACCGCATGAGCGAGCTCACGGCACTCGAGCGGGCCAACCTGCTCGCCGACACCTGGGCCACGACGCTGGCGGCGCACTCGAGCCTCGAGGAGTTCTTGGTCCTGGCCTCACGGCTCGGCCTCGAGCCCGACCCTGCGCCCTGGGCGGCGGTGGCCGCGGCACTGGGGCTGACCAATCGCATCGCCGGAGACGCCGACCGAGGGCCGTTGCACGAGGCGGTGGCCGCCCTGGTCGGTCCCACCTACGCCCATCTGGGCTTCGACGCGACGCTCGGCGAGGGCGAGCGGACGCCGTCCCTGCGCGCCTTGGCCATCAGCCTGATGGGCACGGTGGGCGCCGACGCCGACGTGCGGGCCGAGGCAGCGCGCCGCTTCGATGCCTCGCCGCTCGGTGGAGGCTCGGGCGCGCCCATCCCCGCCGATATTGAAACCGCCACCCTCGCCGTGGTGGCCGAGCTTCTCCGTCCCGGTGACTACGACGCGTTGCTCGAGCGCTACCGCAACGCGTCCACGCCCCAAGAAGAGATGCGCTCGCTCGGCTCGCTCGCCGTCTTCCCCGACGTCGACCTGTGCCTGCGGACCTTCGACCTGGCCATGACCGAGGTGCGCAGCCAGAACGGCTTCATGGTCATTGGCGCCCTCTTGGCGAACCGCGTGGGCAACCAGGCCGTGTGGACGCGCGTGACCGAGTCGTGGGACGCCATCCTCGAACGCTTCCCGAAGAACGCGCCGCCCCGCATCGTCGAGGCGATCCCCGCACTGTGCGCCGACGCGGAATTCGCCGAGGGTGCGATCGCATTCCTCGACGAGCACCCGCTGTCGTCAGGTCCACGCCGGGTCGCCCAGTCGATTGAGCGGCTGCGCGTCAACGTCGCCTTCGCCGCCCGTGAGCGTGGCCGCCTGGCCACGTCGCTGCGCGCCGCGGCAAGCGGCTCGACCACCTGATGACGCCGACGCCGGCCGAGGGCGCCGGCCGGAGCGAGCGCACCGAAGCCCTGCTCCGCTCGGCGCGCCAGACCCGGGGCTTCATGCCCGACGACGAGGGCGAGGCGCTCTACGAGGCCGCATTGCGCGCCGGACGAGCGGAGGTGCCCGACGCCACGCCGCCGACCTTCCTCGAGATCGGTGCCTGGTGCGGGAAGTCGACCGTCTACATCGGCGCGGCGGCGGAGGCCACCGGCGCGGTCGTGCTCTCCATCGACCACCACCGCGGCTCGGAGGAGAACCAGCCCGGGTGGGACTACCACGAGGCCGACCTGGTCGACCCCGATGCGGGCCGCATCGACACCTTGCCGCACTGGCGCCGCACGATCACGGGCGCGTCGCTCGAAGGGTCGGTGATGGGGATCGTGGGTGACTCCCCCACCCTGGCGGCACGCTGGGACCGGCCGCTCGCCTTCTGTTTCATCGACGGCGGGCACGGCGACGAACCCGCCTGGGCCGATTTCCGCGGCTGGTCGCCGCACGTGGCGGTCGGAGGCTGGCTGGCGATCCACGATGTGTTCCCCGACCCCGCCGACGGCGGCCGCCCCCCCTACGAGCTCTACCTGGCCGCGCTCGACTCGGCCGAGTTCGTCGACGACGGCGAATGCGGGAGTCTGCGGGTCCTGCGCCGGGTGGGTCCACCCCGCACCTGACGCTGGTTGACGTCGGCAACGTCGGCAACGTCGGCAGCGCCGGCAGGCGGCTGGCGGACGTCGGCTGAAGAAGCGAGCTAGGAGCGCGGGGTGTGGGTGGGGCGCACGGAACGCAACGAGTGCCGCCGGTGCGGGTCCGACACCGTGCATCCCTCGGTGGCGTCGCCGCAGTGGGGCTCGGCCAGATCGAGCGGAGCGGGCAGGCCCTCGCCGCGGAACAGGCCGGCGGCCGGCGTCGTGTTGGAGAGCGCGTCGGCGGCGAGCACCATGGCGGCGAAGGTGTAGGTGGTGCGCTCGTGCTTGGGGAAGGTCTCGCGCTCGGGGAACACCATGCCGGTCCAGTACGACCCGTCCCCCAGGCGCAGCCCCTGGCCGGCCGCGAAGAGGTCCAGGGCCGGTCCGGCCATGCCGAGCGCGTCGAGGGCCAGCACGCATTCGGCCGTCTCGGCGGCGGTGACCCAGTCGCCGGTGGACACGCAGCGCACCCCGAGTCCCTCCATGACGAAGGTCGACCATCCATCGGCCATGCGCCGGCGTGCCGGCTCACCCTCGAGGGCGCCCGAGAGCATGGGGTAGTACCAGTCCATGGCGAACTCGACCTTGGGTGCGAAGGCGCCGGGGTGGTGCGCCACGGCGTGGCCCAGCCGGCCGGCGGCCAGCTCCCAGTCGGGCCGGTCCTTGGCCAGGCACTCGGCAATGGCCACCGCGCAGCGCAGCGAGTGGTAGATCGACGAGGACCCGGTCAGCAGCGCATAGGCCTCGGGGCGTCCGGCCGAGTCGAGTGACCACAGCACCGAGCCGTCGGGTTGCTGCCAGCGCAAGATGAAGTCGATCCCGCCCTCAATGCGTCGGCCACAGCTCGCCGAGCAGTTCGACGTCACCGGTGATCAGGTGGTGGTGCCAGGCGCCGGCGGCCAGGTAGGCGCACACGTTGGTATCGAGCCTCGGGTCCTTGACGCCGTCGCCCTGGTAGTAGTTGAACCAACTCCCGTCGGGCAGCTGACGCCGGGCCAGCCAGCGGTAGGCGTCCACCGCCTCTTCGACCAGGCCGCACACCGAGAGCGCCATGGCCGCCTCGACGTGGTTCCAGGGGTCGCAGTGGCCGCCTTCGAACCACGGGATCATGCCGTCGGGACGCTGCACGGCGGCGATGGCGTGTCCGGTGTCGAGCACCTCGGCGCTCGTGAGGATCCCGGGCACCGCCGGCAGCGGTACCTCGATGGAGCGCATCTCCTCGGTCGTCATGCCGCCGCCCCCTGCCTCGGTGTCGTGGGTCCCCGCCGACCCGGCACCCCGCGCGGCACGCTGGGCCGGGCGTCGGGCAGACCGGCCACGCTGATCTCGGGCTTGGTCAGGTACACCACCAGGCTCTTGCCGATGACCGGGCTCAACACCCGGTCGGCGGTGCGGGTCACGATCGGCGCCTTGACGATGTCCCAGACCAGGACCTTGTGGTACGCCGCCACGGCCGGGTGCGACTCGTTGGAGGGCCCGACGAGGCAGCGCAGCCACCAATACGGCGAATGCAGGCCGTGCGCGTGGTGGTGGCCGGTGGGCTCGAGTCCCGCCGAGGCAAGCCGGCGTTCGAGCGTCGAGCGGCGGTAGATGCGCACGTGGCCGCCGGGCGTGTCGTGGTACTCGTCAGAAAGCGCCCAGTTGACGGCCTCGGGCATGCAGCGCGGCACCGTCACCGCCATGGTGCCGCCAGGGCGGAGCACGCGGGCGAGCTCGCACATGGCGGCGCTGTCGTCAGGGATGTGCTCGAGGACCTCGGAGGCGATGACGCGGTCGAAGCGTGCCCGTGGGGAACGGCAATGCCAGGGCGTCGCCTTGCACCGCGGTGGCCGGATGGCCCGGAGCGAGCTCGCCCTGCTCGACCATGGCGCCGAGCGTCCCGCGCACCTGGGCGACTTCGTCGGCCCCGGCGTCGAGGGCAACCACGGAGGCGCCGCGGCGTGCGGCCTCGAAGGCGTGGCGGCCGAAGCCGCAGCCGAGATCCAAGAGACGGTCGCCCGGGCCGACGCCCAGACGGTCGTAGTCGACGGTCAGCATCAGGCCGCCCCCTCCGAGACCGCGGCGGGCGGGGTGGACCGAGGGGTGGACCGGGCGTCCCCGATGACCGGCGCGCCGGGCAAGGGACGTCCCTCGAGCATGGCCTGGTAGCAGTCAGCGGTCCCCGCCGCGGTGACCTGCCAGGTGAAACGGCTGACCACCCGGGCGCGGCCGGCGGCACCGAGGCGGGCGCGCAGGGCAGGATCGTCGAGCAGGCGGCCGATGGCAACAGCCAGCGCGCCGGGATCGTCGGGCGGGACCAGCACGCCGGTCTCCCCGTCCTTGCCCACGACCTCGGGCAGGGCGCCTCCGGTCGTCGCCACCACCGCGACGCCGCAGGACATGGCCTCGATCGCCGGCAGGGAGAACCCCTCGTAGAGCGAGGGCACCACCGCCACCTCGGCCTCGCCGTAGAGACGGGCCAGCGCCTCGTCACTGATGCCGCTCACGCAGTGGACGGCATCGGCCAGTCCGAGGCGTGCGATGGCGCGGTCGACCCGGCCACCCTCGGTGGGCCGGCCGATCACTGTCAGCTCCACGTCGCGCTCGGTGCGCAGCTTGGCCACGGCCTCGAGCAGGGGCACCAAACCCTTCATGGGCACGTCGCTGCTCGAGGTCACCATGATCCGGCCCGGGACCGGCGTCACGTCGTCGAAGGGCCGGAAGACGGTGTGATCGACGCCGACAGGCACCACCGTCATGCGCTCGGGCGCCACGCCCATCTGCGCCACGATGTCCTGGCGGGAGTTCTGCGAGACCGTGATGACCGCCGGCAGCGCACGCGCCACGCGCAGCTGCATGCCGAGAAAGCCGAACCAGCGCCGCGTCGTGAAGCGCTGCCAGGGGTTGGCCGTGTGCGAGAGGGCGAGCTGGCGATCGACCGTGATCGGGTGGTGCAGCGTCGTGAGCAGGGGCCAGCCGTCCTCGACCATGCCGAGCATCCCGTTGCCCAGGCACTGGTTGTCGTGGACGACGTCGAACTCGTGGCGCCGCGTCGGCCAGCATCTCGCGGACGCGTTGCGAGAAAGCCAGGGGCTCGCCGAAGCCGGCCGTGCACATGATGGCGAACTCGGTCCAGTCCTCGCGCGAGGTGAACTCGCGGCGGTGCGGGACACGGAAGGGGTCGGGATCGCGGTAGAGGTCGAGACCCGGCACCGGAGTGAAGCCGACGCCGTCATCGAGCTCGGGCCAGGGCGGCCCCGAGAAGACCTCGACCGAGTGCCCGAGGGCGAGCAGCTCGCGGGTCAGGTGGCGCGTGTAGACGCCCTGGCCGCCACAGCGCGGGTTGCCCCGGTAGGTGAGGAAGGCGACGCGGACGCCCCCGGGACGAGGCGGGGCGGCGGGGATCGGGGCGGGCACCTCGATGTGACGGGACCGCTCCCAGGATTCCTTGGTTTCGATCCACTTCTGGCGAGGCGTTTTAGGCAAGGGATGACCCGATTCGACTCGCCATGGCCGCATAGCCTCCCCGAACGCCCTGGTCCGGCGCAAACGGCCCAGCACAGGGCCCACTGGCCGCCTCACCCGAAGCCGAACCAGCCGAAGACGGTCAAGAGCACGTAGACCGAGGCGACGGCCGCCACCGCGATGATCGAGATCCCGCCGGCCCAGCGGGCGAAGGGGCCGTTGGCGGCCGACCCGAGCAGCGAGCGGCGGTTGGCCAGGATCAGGATCAGGATCAGCGTCATGGGGGTGATGACCCCCTCGAGGACCTGGGTGTTGAGGATCAGGGTGATGAGGTTGCCCGGGACCAGGACCACGGCGGCGCCGACGAGGATCTGGAAGGTGAAGATCCCGAGGAAGACAGGGGCCTGGCGGAAGCTCGAGGAGACGGAGCGCTCGACCCCGATGGCCTCGGCCACCGCGTAGGAGGTCGACAGCGGCACCACGGCGGCGGCCAGGGCGGAGGCGCCGAGCAGCCCGAGGCCGAACAGCGTCTCGGCCGCCGCGCCGGCGACGGGCTTGAGCCCCTCGGCGGCCGTGGTGGCCGAGGTCAAGACGCCGGTCCCGCCGATGGTGGCGCCGGTGGCCACGATGATCGACATGGCCACGAACGCGGCGAGGATGGCGCCGGTGATCGCGTCGACGCGCTGGAAGCGGTACTCGCTCGGGCTTGACCCCCTTGTCGACCACGGCGCCCGCCTCGTAGAGCTGGATGTACGGCGTGATGGTGGTCCCGATCAGCGCCACCGAGAGCAACAGGAACGACTTGGAGGCGACGAAGTGGGGCCACACCGTGTTGGCGGCCACCTGCTTCCAGTCGGGGTGGGCCAGCACGGCGGCGATCGGGTAGGCGATGAAGACGAGGGTGAGGAGCAGGAAGACGCGCTCGGCGTAGCGGTAGGTGCCGAAGAGCACGAGCGACCAGATGGCCACGGCGGCGATCGGAACCGAGAAATAGCGCGAGACCCCGAAGAGCTCGAAGGCGGTGGCGATGCCGCCGAACTCGGTCACCATCAGCCCGACGTTGGCGATGGCGAACGCGGTGATGGCGAAGGCGGTCAGGCGGAGGTCGAACTCCTCGCGGATGAGGGCGGCCAGGCCCTTGCCGGTGTGGACGGCCAGGCGGGCCACCATCTCTTGGACGATCACGTACGCGATCGTGATCAGCACCATGAGGAAGAGCGTGCGGTAGACGAACTGCGCGCCCGCCGAGGAGTAGGTCACGATGCCGCCGGCGTCGTTGCCGGCGGCTGCCGCGATCAGCCCGGGACCCGCAGCGGCCAGATAGATGAGCCACCGCCGCCGCGGGGCCTGCACCCTCATGACAACAGGCGTGGGAAGTGGAAGCGGCCCTTGGTGGGCACCAGTGCATCGAGGACGTCGTCGGCCAGGATGCGACCGATCGGGCAGCCGGTCGTCGTCGACCACCACCATGGAGTGGCGCCGCGCCCTCGACCAGCTGCCCCGCCACCTCCTTGGCCGATTCGTGGGGGCTGACGGTCACCACGTCCTCGTCCCCCAAGCAGGGCGGACATGCGGGTCTCGGTGTCGGCGCGCAGGGCGAGCAGGATGTCGAGCACGGTCACGTCGCCGAGGAGCCGCCCGTCGCTGTCGACGACGGCGACGGCATCGAGGTCGACGTCGTGCGCACGAGCCTCGGACAGCCGGTCCGCGACCTTCTTGACCTTTTCCCCGGACTTGGCGGTGACCAGTGCGGTGGTCATGATGCCGCCGGCCTCGTTCTCGTCGTAGCCGAGCAGCTCGCGCAGGGCGAGCGCCGTCTTGGGCGGGATGTGCCGGAGCACCTCGGCCCGGACGGCCAGCGGCAGGTCGCGGAGCGCGTCGACCGCCTCGTCGGGCTCCATGGCGGCCAGCAGGCGCGCCGCCTCCACCGGGTCCGACTCGCGCAGCAGCTGCTCGAGGTCCTCGGGCTGCATCTCCTCGAGCGCGTCGGCCGCCTCGTCGGGGCTGAGCGCAGCCAGGAGCTCCTGGCGCTCGTCGCGGCGCAGGTCCTCCAACAGGTCGGCCAGCTCGCCGGGGCGCAGCCGGTGCAGGCCCTCGTTGGTGGTCTTGAGGCGCACGTGGCTGGCACCGCCGTTGGGGACCATGGTGGACTCACCGCACCGACTCGCTGAAGGGCTGGATGGCGGCCCAGTCGATGACGCGGTCGGGCGTCGGGACGCGGCCGCCAGCGACGCGGACCGAGCCGGCGCAGGAGGGTGGCGTTGGACACGTCGGCACCCACCAGGCGGATGCGCCCGATGACCTCGGCCAGGTAGAGGTCGGCGGCGCGGATGACCTGCACGCCCTCGACGTCGACGAGCTGGTGGTCGAGCACGTCCTTGGCCAGCAGCACCTCGCCGGGGCGGCGCATGACGTCGCGCAGGTCGAGGCGCGACGAGCGCAGCAACACCTCGGCGTGCCCGATGCGGTCGATGGCGGACGCCGGCACGAAGGCCAGACGGCGCCCGACCCGGATGACGAGCCCGCTCACCGGCGGGTAGATCTGCCCGTCGGCCCAGCGCGCCACGACGTCATCGAGGCGGCCGATCTCCTGACCGGTCTGGTTGCGGACCGGGCGACCGAGCATGCCGGCCAGCGACACGATGGAGTCGAAGACGCCCTCGGACGCGAGGATGCGGCGGGTGCGGCGGCGGCGCTGGTGCGGGTGCCGATCCGGGTCACGGGATCGGCGAGGGAGCAGGCGCGCCGGGTCGGTCGCGCCGGTCGGCGGTGGCGTGGCCATGGAGCTACCTCCTGTGGCTCGTCCGAGCGGATTGCGGTCTGATCGGTCGGGACGGCGGGCGCGGTCGCGCGCACGCCAGGGGTCTCAACGACCGGCGCCTGCCTCCGTGCGAGTCCCGCGTCCGGGGCTCACGGCGACGCTCGTGGTGCGAGTTCAGCCGATGGCACGGAGTGGGCATGCGCCGGCTGTGCTACTGGGGGGTTCGCCCCTCGCCATGGCCACACCTCCTTCTCCGTCGTCCCGCACCGCGGGTGGTCGACCGCGCTCTGCAACCGCTGCATCTTACCGGCGGGGGCGGCACCACCGCCTGACCGTGCGACACCCGGTCGTGTCCGTCGCAGCGGGGCGGGTACCGTGCGTGGCATGGACCTCGCCTACCCAGCCGAAGCCGAGGAGTTCCGGGTCGAGATCGCGGGCTGGCTCAGCGAGAACCTGCCCGCAAGGCTGGGGCGAGCCGGGGTTCTCCATGACGCCCGAAGAGCGCAAGGCGTTCAACGACGAGTGGACGGCAGAAGCTCTTCGCCGGCGGGTGGATCTGCGCCAGCTGGCCCACCGAGTACGGCGGAAAGGGGCTGAGCCTGCTGCAGCAGGTGGTGCTCAACGAGGAGTTCGCCCGGGCGGGCGCCCCGCTGCGCGCCGACTTCTTCGGCGACACGCTGGTCGGCCCGACCATCCTGCAGTGGGGCACCGAGGAGCAGAAGAAGCAGTTCATCCCGGGCATCCTCAAAGGGGAGATCGCGTGGTGCCAGGGCTTCAGCGAGCCCGACGCCGGCTCGGACCTGGCCGGCCTCAAGACACGGGCCGAGCTCGACGGTGACGAATGGGTGATCAACGGGCAGAAGGTGTGGACGACCCAGGCGCAGTACGCCGACTACATCTTCCTCCTGGCCCGCACCGACCCGGACGTGCCCAAGCACGCCGGCATCTCCTACCTCCTCGTGCCGATGAAGCAGCCCGGCGTCGAGGTGCGGCCCGATCGAGCAGATCGACGGCTCGGCCGAGTTCAACGAGGTCTTCTTCACCAACGTGCGCTGCCCCAAGGACAACGTCATCGGCGGCGTGAACAACGGGTGGAAGGTCGCCATGACCACGCTCGGGTTCGAGCGTGGCACGTCGTCGACCACCGGGCACCGCCGCTTCCAGAAGGAGTTCGACGAGATCCTCGAGCTGGCGCGCGCGAAGCGGCCGTGACCGCGATCCGACTGACCCGCCAGCGGCTGGCCCGGTCGTGGTCGAAGATCAAGATCATGGAGATCAACGGGTACCGGACGCTGACCGACGCGCTCAACGGCACGCACACGACGGCCGCGCTCGGGCGCCTGCAACAAGATGTTCTGGTCCGAGGCGCACCAGGAGACGATGCTGCTCGCCATGGACATCCTGGGCATGGAGGGCCAGATCCTGCTCGGCGACGCCAGCGGTGAGGACACCTCCGGGGGCCGCGTCGCCGCCGCCAGCTATCCCGTCAACAACCTGCAGTCCGCTCTTCTTCTTCTCCCGCTCGGAGACGATCTGGGGCGGCTCGGCCGAGATCCAGCGCAACATCGTCGGCGAGCGCGTGCTCGGCCTGCCCAAGGAGCCCAAGCCGGCGTAGCGCGATATTGCTGCATTCGAACTGCGGTTTGTTTCGCAGACGAAATCGCCGTCGCATAGGGTGCACGCAAGCTGGCGCGGGGTGGCCCGCACCGGCGCGGGGAAGTGATGGCGGATGGCCGACGGGCCATTGAAGGTCATGGTGGTCGACGGGCACTCGGTCTTCGCGGAATCGCTCGCGCTCGCCATTGAGGCGACCGGCGATCTCACCTGCATAGGGACGGCACGCAACGTCGAGCAGGCGCTGACGGCTCGCCGGTGGAACGCGGCCCGAGGTCGCGGTGATGGACGTCCAACCCGAGCGGGCCGATCCGGTGCGCTCGACGCGACACCTCCTCGAGCACCATCCCGAGACCCGGGTGCTCGTCCTGACCGGCCTGCCGCTCGGCCCATCGCTGGTCCGCGAGGTCGCAGACGCCGGGGCGTGCGGGCTCCTGCCCAAGTCCGTCAGCCTGGGCGTCGTCGTCGAGACGATCCCCGCCCTCCACCCGCAGGCCTTCTCCCTCGACCGGGCGAGCCTGCTGTCCCTCTGCGCCGCCGCACCGGGCGCACCCTTCCGGCGCACCGGCGGCGGCGCGTCACCCCTGACCAGCCGGGAGCTGGACGTCCTCGGCCTCCTGGCCAGCGGCGTCGATCTCCAACGGGCGTCGGCCCGGCTCGGGATCAGCGTGAACACGGCGCGGGGATACGTGAAGAACCTCTACCGCAAGCTGGGCGTACACAGCCAGCTCGAAATGGTGGCGGTGGCCCGCGGCGCGGCCTGCTCGACACGACCCCGTGAGAGCCTCGGCGCGCCACCGGATCGCCCGAAGCCCGCTCCCCCACCGTCACCCTTTTCACCGAATGGGACCGGATCAGCCTGCACGAGGCAGGCTGATCTAGCGTGGACCGGCGATGAGGACGAGGGAGTCACAATCCGAGCCGGCGAGTGCGGTCCGGCAGGCGGAGACCGTCGGGCGCGAACGGGGTGAACACGGATGCTGGTGAGAGAGTGCCTGAGAGCCGCACCGGTGACCGTGCCGCCCGGCTGTTCCCTCGAGGAGGCGGCCCAACTCCTGGGCAGCCACCGGGTGGGGTCGCTCCTGGTGGTCGACGGCGGCCGGCTCGTCGGGATCGTCACCGACCGTGACATCGCGGTGCGCGGGATCGGCGAAGGCAAGGCTCCGGCGTCCGACGTGGCGTCGGTCATGTCGCCCGACCCGTTGACCATTCAAGGTTCAGCCGACGTCTTCGAAGCATTCGGGATCTTCAAGACCGCGTCGGCTCGACGGCTGCCCGTCCTCGAAGACGCGGAACTCGCCGGAATCATTTCGGTCGACGACCTCTTGATCCGCCTGCTCGCCGAGTTCGGCTCGCTGTTGCACCCGATCGCCGACAAGGTGGTCCACCCCGCCTGAGACCACCGGCGGCGAAGGGCCGTCAGCTGGTTCGGCGCTGGCGCGCCTCGAGGGCAAGCCCGCTCAAGGGCAGCGCCACCACGTTGCCGGCCGGCTCACCCTCGGCGATCGTGGCGACGGGCTCAGCGTCGGGGCCCATCACGAGGCCCTCGGTGCCGCGCCGGCGCTGCTTGGCACCGAGCACGAAGAGCGGAATGGTGGCCACCAGCGTTGCCACACCCCCGATGGCGAGGGCGACCCGGGGGTTGGTCGTGTCGCTGATGTAGCCGAGGAGCGGCGCACCGATCGGCGTGCTGCCCAGGAACGCGATGGCGTTCAGGGCCATCACCCGGCCCCGCATGGCCGGGTCGGCGCGCAGCTGCAAGGTGGCGTTGTTGGTCGCCACGAACGAGATGCTGGCCGCCCCCATCGGCACCAAAAGGGCGAGGGCCCAGATGCGGCTGGGTGAGAGCGCGACGGCGAGGATGGCGGCGCCGAAGATCACCCCGATGAAGGCGAGCAGGCGCGTCGAGGGCCGGCTGCGGAACGCGGTGGCCAGTCCACCGGCGACGGCGCCGGCGCCCATCGCCACCATGAACCAGCTGTAGAGGCCTGCACCGCCGTCGAAGGTGAACTTCGCCAGCAGCGGCAGCGTCACCGTGAAGTTGAAGGCGAAGATCCCGACCACCGCCATGGAGATCAGCGGGATCTTGAGGTCCGGCGTGGACCAGACGTAGCGGAGGCCTTCGCGCACCTGCCCTTTGGCGCGCGCGACGCCCGGTCGCCGGTAGAGCTCGGCCGCCCGCATCATGGCGAGGGCGGTGATGACGGCGGCAAAGGACGCCGCGTTCAAGAAGAAGCAGGTCGACACCCCGACCGTGAGGATGAGCACGCCGCCGATGGCGGGGCCGATCACCCGGGCAGAGTTCATCAGCACGCTGTTGAGGCTGACGGCGTTGGGCAACAGGTCGAGGCCGACCATCTCGGAGACGAAGGTCTGGCGGGCCGGATTGTCGAAGAGGTTGACGATGCCGAGCCCTCCGGCCAGCGCGTAGACCTCCCAGAGCGTGACCGAATGGGTGACGCTCAAGAGGCCCAGGACGAGCGCCAGCGTGCCCGCCGTGCCCTGGGTGAGGTAGAGCACCTTGCGCTTGTCGAGCCGGTCGGCGATCAGGCCGCCGAAGGGGCCGAGCAGGAGGAGCGGCACGAACTGCAGGCTCGTGGCGATGGCGACGTCGAGGCCGGTGCCGTGCAGGGCGAAGAGAATCAGATAGGTCTGCGCGACCGTCTGCATCCAGGTGCCCGACACCGAGATGACCTGGCCGGTGAAGTAAAGGCGGTAGTTCCGGACCGAGATGGCTCGGAACGTGCGCCGCCCGGCCTCCCTGAAGCGACGCCTCACGGTTCCGCCAAGAGGTGCTCGAGGAGTGCGACGAGCTCGGTCGCCTGTCGCTGCTCGTCCGCGCTCGAGCTCGCCCAGGCGTCGGAGCAAGAAGGCGTTCTTGCGGGTCCGCATGCGCTCGAGCGCGCGCTCGCCCGCCGGCGTCACGCGCACGCGGGCGCTGCGCCGGTCGTTGGGGTCGGCGACGCGGGTCACCATGCCCGCTTCGGCGAGATTGGCCACGATCCTCGTCATGGACGGCGGCTGCACCTGTTCCATGGCGGCCAGCTCGCCCAGCGTCGGGCTGCCCAGCCGGTTGACCGTGCCGAGTGCGGAGGCCTGGGCCGGCGAGAGTCCTCCGAGCGACTCCTGGCGCAGCCGCCGCTGCAGCCGGTTGACGGCGATGCGCAGCCT
Source organism: uncultured Acidimicrobiaceae bacterium (assembly GCA_963791995.1). Lineage (GTDB taxonomy): Bacteria > Actinomycetota > Acidimicrobiia > Acidimicrobiales > RAAP-2 > Bog-473. The sequence goes on from CAWBUQ010000011.1 coordinate 115,063, forward strand.
CCCCGCCACCTCTTCGTGGGTCAGCTCGGCCTGGGTGCTCTGCATGGCACCATTATAGTTAGTTGAGTTAACTAATCAATCGCGCAACCCGAGATTCCGGGCCAGCCGGCCTGGCATCGGGGACGTGGCCCGGGTGGGGTGGTCCGGCTGGGGTGGTGGTGGCCGGGCGGTGACTCAGAGGCTCGGGACGTAGCCGCCCGAGCCGAGCGCGGCGCTCTCGTCGAAGCTCAGCGACTCGTCGACCCCGCCGATGACCTCGGTCACCCAGGGCAACCGCTCGTGCAGGATCCGCTCGACCCCACCGGAGAGAGTGGCCGAGCTGATGGCGCAGGAGCTGCAGGCACCCTGGAGCTGGACTTCGACAACGCCGGTCTCGACGTCGGCACGCACCAGGACGAGGTCCCCGCCGTCGGCCTGCACGGCCGGGCGCATGAGGTCCATGATCCCCTGCAGCTTCTGCAGGCGGTCGGCACGCTCCTCGTCGCTGAGCTCGGTCTGCGTCTCGGTCACCCCACCATTGTGCCGTGCCCAGGGACCGGCGTGACCCCGGCGCGCCTTCGGGTCGGGTTCAGGCCGGTTCCGAGGTCACTGCGACCGGGTCGAGGTGGGGCGGGGGTGCTCAGTCCAGGCCGACCGGCTGGGGCACCTCGCCCTGCACCACCGGATTGGACAGCTCGCCGATGCCCTCGATGGCGATGCGAACCTCGTCGCCGCCGGAGAGGAACCGGGGCGGGTCGAAACCCGGCCCCCACGCCGGCCGGTGTGCCGGTGGCGATGATGGTGCCCGGCTCGAGGGGGAAGGCCGTGGTCAGGTACTCGATCATGGCGGCGCAGCCGAAGATCATGTCGGCCGTCGTCGAGTCCTGGCGCAGCTCGTCGTTGACCCAGGTCCGGATGGCCAGCGTCTCGGGGTCGCCCAGCTCGTCGCCCGTCACGAGCTCGGGACCGCACGGCGCGTGGGTGTCGAACGACTTGCCCATGGTGAAGGTGGGCGTGCGCCACTGCCAGTCGCGCGCACTCACGTCGTTGATGACGGTGAAGCCCGGCGACCACCTCGAGAGCCCGTGCTGCCGGGACGTGCTGGCAACGGCGACCGATCACCATGGCCAGCTCGCCCTCGTAGTCGACCGAGTCGGAGACCACCGGCACCACGATCGGGTCGCCCGGTCCCGCGATCGCCGTCCGCTGTTTGTTGAACCAGTACTGCCATTCGGGAGGCTCGCGGCCCATTTCGGCCACGTGCGCCCGGTAGTTCATGCCGATGGCAAGAATGGCCGGCGGGTCGGGCACCGGCGCGTGCCGGCGGACCCCCTCGATGGCATGGCGGGCGGCGCCGAGCCTGGACGCGACACGGACCCGCTCGAGGCCATCGGGTCCGAGAGCCAGCAGTCCGCGCATGGTGGCGGGAAGTCCCGTCGCCGGGTCGCTCAGGTCGACGATCTCGTCTCCTTCGACCAAGCCGGGACGGACCAGGCCGTCGGACAGGGAGAAGCTGGCCAGCCGCACGCCCGCTCCCCCCGCCGCGCTCAGCTGAGCTGCGACTTGTAGGCCTCCCAATGCTTGGTGGCATGGCGGGCCGAGAAGGCGCCGAGGATCTCGACTGCACCGAAGACGATGGCCAGGATCCCGATGAGCACGACCAACGCCGTCAGCGGCGCCCCGGGGTGGCGGATACAGAGGAACCCAAGGGCGACCGCGATGACGCCGCGGATGAGATACGCCCACCAGTACGGCATGTAGTGGTTGCGGACGGAGTCGACGATGTCGAAGATGCCGAGCACCAAGAACCCCCAGCCGACGAGGACGGCGACGATGAAGATCGTGATGTGCGGCCACACGAAGCCCACGATGCCTGCCCCGACCCAGATGACGCCGAAGACGAGGTGCAGCCAGCGCTGGCGTGCCATGCGGATCGCACCGACGATCTCGAAGAGACCGCCGAGGATGAAGAAGCCACTGGCCAGGTAGATGATGGCGTAGACGCTGGCGTGCCGGTAGCTGATCACGAAGAAGCCGAAGATCATGGAGACGATGCCCCAGGCCAGGTACCAGCCCCACAGCTTTTCGACTTGTTCGCTGACGACATCGCCGACCGCGATGTCGTCGTCGGTGAGAAGAACCGTCATGACGTCCTCCATGGCGAGTAGGAGTGCACTGCGTGTTTTCGCAGCGTATCGCCGCGCCGGGCGCGATTAGGGGATGCACGAGCGCAGCGCCTGCAGCGCGCGAGGACCCCACGAGGCGCCGGCACTCGCCCACTGATGCGGAGACTCGAGCACCTCGTCGGCCTCTGCCCAGAGCTCGTCCTCGACCTCCTGGAGCACGGCACGGACGGCGTGCAGCGCGCCGGGATCGGGATCGGCCTCCACGTGCCGGCGCAGCGAGTCCGCGGCGTGCCAGAGCTCCTCGCCCGACAGCTCGAAGGGGACGAAGGGCGGTGGCCCCGCCGCCGATCCCAAGAAGGCGGGGACGTAGATGCTCGTGCACGGGCTGCCAGCCGCCACATAGGCGCGGAGCGGTTCCCCCTCCGCGATGTGTGCCGGCAGCTCGGCGATCATGGAGGCGGCGGTGACAACGCGCCCGTGCACGTGCATGCACACGCTCCAGCTACTGACATCGTCGGCGACGCCGGACGGCATCGGGTGGACCGGGCCCGGCGTGCCGGGAGCGCCCCAGGGGCCGGCGCCGTGGTCGCGCAGATGGCCTGCCGTGGCGGCCGCCGTGAGCGCGCCGGGAGGGCTCGAGGCCAGGAAGCGCCGGCTGGCCGCCAGGCGGACGTCGGCGAAGCGCGTGTCCGGTGGCGTCGTCACGGAAGCGGTCGAAGTCGTCGCCCGGAGCGAGGTGGCGCGAGCCGCGGGTCCACTCGGTGCCGATGGTCAAACGATTGGACACGGCCGTCGCACCGCTCGCCGACGCGACGGCATACGCCGATCCGGCAGTCTCGACCACGACGGCGCCAGTGGGATCGGCGATAAGGAACGAGGAGTCGTAGGCCTCCTGGCGCGCGACGTCCGCGATGCCGCCCTGGCCGCAGGTGTCGAGCAGGCCGACGATGGCGTCGACGGCCTCGTCGGCAGTGCGAGCCCGCTCGAGTCCGAGGCGGACCAAGTCCATGCCGATCAGGGCCGGCGGCGCAGACGCGGCGTCGTGGGTCGTCGGGACACGCTCATTGCCGATGGCGACGCCGTGCTCGTTGACGCCGTGCTCGGCGCCCCAGCACCACGTGGGGCACGACAGGAACGTGGCGTGCGCGCCGGTGTCGCCGATCGAGAGGTACTGGGTGCGCAACGTGCATCCCGCCGAGCTGCGCCGGCCGAACGGCCAGGCCACCTGGACCTCGCCCGGAGGCCGGTCCGAGTTCTTGGCGAACACCATGCCCCGTGGGCCCGGCGCGCACAGCGTGTCGCACATGCCCGCAGTGTAGAGAGCTGGGTATGGTGGGCGACATGGAGCCACACGCGGTCCTGTCGGCCGACGAGATCGACCTCTCGGACATGGAGTTCTGGGCGCGACCCTGGGACGAGCGCGAAGGCGCCTTCCAGACGCTCCGGCGCGAGCGGCCGATGCCCTTCTTCGACGAGCCCGAGATCCCCGAGGCCCTGACCTATGTGATCCCCGAGGGGCACGGGTACTACGGGTTGACGCGCTACGCCGACATTGCAGAGGCCAGCCGGCATCCCGAGATCTTCCAGTCCGGGAAGGGAGCGACCTCCATCATCGACATGCCCAACGAGATGCTCGACTTCTTCGGGTCCATGATCAACATGGACAACCCTCGCCACGCCCGGTTGCGCCGCATCGTCTCGGCCGCCTTCAACCCGCGCCGGATCAAGCAGATCGAGGAGCGCATCGATTTCGTCGCCAACAGCGTCATCGACCGCGTGGCGGGCATGGGCGGGTGCGATTTCGTCACCGAGGTGTCGTCACGCCTCCCGCTCGAGATCATCTGCGACATGATGGGGATCGGGCCATCGGAGTACGACACGGTCTTCAACGCGTCCAACGTCATCCTTTCCAACGGCGACCCTGAGTACGTGCCCGAGGGGACCGACCCCATGCTGGCCTTCATGACGGCGGCCCAGCAGCTGAACCTGTTGATGACCGACCTGGCCGCGGACCGCAAGAAGCATCCGACGGAGGACATCACCTCCGCGCTGGTCAACACGAACGTCGACGGCGAGGCACTGACGGACAGCGAAGTGGCGTCCTTCTTCATCCTGCTGGTGGTGGCCGGCAACGAGACGACTCGCAACGCCATCAGCCACGGGCTGCTGGCACTCACCGAGCACCCCGAGCAGCGGGCACTGTGGTCGGCCGACCCGGCCGGGATCGCGGCGACCGGCGTCGACGAGATCGTGCGCTGGGCCTCGCCGGTCATCTGGATGCGCCGGACCGTGGCGAGTGACACGGTGCTCGGTGAGACCGAGATGCACGAGGGCGACAAGGTGATCATGTTCTACAACTCGGCGAACCGGGATGAGGCGGTGTTCGAGGATCCCTACCGCTTCGACGTCCGCCGCGCCCCCAACCCCCACATCGGCTTCGGGGCTGCGGGCCCGCATTTCTGCCTGGGCGCGCATCTGGCCCGCGAAGAGATCGACGTCATGTTCCGTCGCCTGTTCGAGCGCCTACCCGATATTCAGGCGACCGGCGCGCCGGACCGGCTGCTCTCCCCCTTCATCAACGGGATCAAGCACATGGACTGCACCTTCACGCCCGTCCCCGGCTGAAGGCAGCGGCCGGCGTCATGACGGCGCCGAGAATTCGTTGAACGCGGCCAGCGCCCGGGCGCCCCAGACGGTCCCGGGCCCGCCGTTCATGGAAACGGCGACGCCGATCATCTCGGCGACCTCCTCGGTGGTGGCCCCGCGCCGTGCGCAGCCCCGTGCGTGCGCGACGACGCAGCCGTCGCACTCGCGCGTGATGGATATGGCAAGCGCGATCAGCTCCTTGGTCTTGACCATCAGGGCTCCCTCGCTGAACGCGGCCGAGCGCAGCGCGGCATAGCCGCTCATCACGTCGGGGATGGCGTCGCGGAGCGCCCGGGACGGCTCGCGCAGCTCGTCTTGGATGCCCTGGAAGTGGTTGTGGTCCATGGGCGCATGGTCCCACGCGGGGCACCACGCGGCGCGTCGAGCGCGGGCGCGCTGACCGTCAGGCGGAGGCTTCCCCCGCACGGCCCGCGGTTTCGCACTTCCTCGACCGCGGCCATGGCCCGGCGCAACTCCGTGATCCAGTCCGACTCGTGGTCGGCAACCAGGCGGACGCACCAGGCGAGGGCCTCGCTCCGGCTCCGGGCCACGCCGGCATTGATCAGCGTGTCGAGGACGCGACGGTCACCCATGCGCAGCCTGGTCATCACGGGCACGCCGGCGGTCGTGAAGAGGACCGTCGAGCCGCCGCAGACGGCTCCCCACGACACGGTGCGCCGGAAGGCGGGCTGGGCCTCGTCCGCGATGCGCATCCGCATGGCGCGGCTCTCCTCGCGAAATCCGCTGATACGGGCCTGCTCGGCGACCCGCACCTCGTCCTCGGCCGCGCCCTCGGGCAGCTGGGGCGACGCCAGGGCTCCGATGACCTGGATCTCGTCGTCGTCGATGGCGATCGTGGGGCTGTCTTCGAACCAGGCGCCAGGCACCCGTCCGCTGAACCAGGCCCCGATCAGGCGCTCCTGCTCGGGTCCGGAGGGGGGTGGCGCCGAGGTCCGGCGCCGGCCTCGCTGCGGGCCCCGCCGGCCCTCGTTCGTGTCTTCAGGCATATTACGAGATTACACGATTACAGACCGAGAGGCAAGAGGTCGGCTGGGTCGTTCACACCAAGGACAACTTGAACCCCACATGGGAGGGGGAGAACCCGAGCCGCTCGTAGAAACGGTGGGCACCGGGACGACGCACGTTCGAGGTCAGCTGCACGCGGTAACACCCCAGGTCCCGGGCACGATCGACGGCGGCGCGCACGAGCGCGCTGCCCACCCCGCTCCCCCGATGATCAGGATGGACGTGGACGGACTCGATCTCGGCGCAGAGCCCGCCCCTCGCCTGCAGGTGCCGGAAGACGATCAGCTGACACACGCCGACGACCGCTCGACCGAGCTCGGCGACGAGGACGGCGCCGCCGTTGTGCCCGGCCTCCCGTCGCGCCAGGCGGTAGGGGTCCAGGGTTTCGGGGTCCTCGCGGTCTCCCGGTGCGCCGGGCAGCGCGCCGAGGGTCAGCAGCTCGACGACCCGAGCGAGATCGCCGTCGAGGCAGAGCCGCACGACGAGGCCGTCGGGCGGGTGCGGCGGCGGGTCGCCCGTGATCATGCAGGCCATTGTGGCCCGCTGCTAATGCCCGCTCTTGCGCTCCCGGAGGGTGATGGCACGGCGTGGGCAGTCCCGGGCGGCTCGTCGTGCGACATCCGCCAGCTCCGGCGCCAGCGGCCTGCCGTCGACCATGGGGTAGCCCCACTCGTCGAGAGTGATCGCCTCGGGCAGCAACTCGGCGCAGTAGCCATAGGCGTCGCAGGCAACCGGGTCGATGAGAATGCGCAACATGCTCAAGCCGTCCTCGGCGCGGTGGGGAAGCGCAACTGCGTCGTACGGCGCCAATGCGCGCACGGCGTTCCCTGCAGGTGGGCCTGCACATCGGGCGCAAAGACCTGGAGCGCACTCCGGACCAAGTTGACAGCCCCGTCGGGGTGACGGCACGCGCCACGGCCTGCGACCTCGTACAAGCGGCGCTCCAGACGACGCACGAGACCGGAGTCGACCTGGCCGCGCGCCAGTCGGGTCAGGTCGTCGGCGATGGCGGGCAGCCCGTAGAGGCAAGGCCCGCACTGCCCCGCGCTCTGGCCCGCCAAGTAGTCCGCGACGCGCGCCGACTCCGAGAGCCCGCAGGCATCCGGACCGAGCACGATGACGATGCCGACTCCCGCAGTCGCGCCCACGGCGCGCAAGGACAGCGACGCGTACGGCGTCGTGAAATGCTCCGCGCCCACCCAGGCCCCGCCGTACCCGCCGACGAGGAGCGCCTGCGGCGGGTTCAGCGGCGTGGCGCGATCGGCGATGTCGATGAGGGGCGTCCCCCGGTCGACCTCGACGACGCCCGGGTGGGCGACGGCGCCGCCGATCGTGACCAGGGAGGTGCCGGGGTCTTCGACGAGGCCACGGGCTCGAAATGCATCTGCACCCGTCCGGGCGATCATGGCGACGTGGGCGAGCGTCTCCGCGTTGTGCACGAGGGCGCGGGTGCGCCCGATACGCAGCGCCGTCCCCTTGTCCGGCCGGAACGACGGGAGGGAACTCCCGCTCTCGACCCAACTCGTCAGGGCCGACTCCTCTCCCGCGATGTAACGGTCGGGTGGCCGCAGGAGCTCCTCGGGAGCGGCAGCCGGGTACCGTGCGGCGGCTCGCTCGGCCATGGCGCTGCGCACCGAGGTCGCGACGTGGTCCCTTCCCTGCGGTACGCAGACGGCGATCCGCCTCGCCCCGCTCGCCGCGGCCAGTAGCTGGGCACCGTCGAGCACCAGGTGGGGCGATCGGAGGAGGAGCAGCTTGTCCTTGTCGCTCGCCGGCTCACCCTCCATCGCATTGACGAGAATGGTGCAGCCGGGACCTGCCGCCCGCGCCACGGCGAGCTTGATCGCCGCCGGGAACCCGGCGCCTCCACGGCCAGCGAGTCCGGATGCTTCGAGCACCGACACGAACGCCTCGCGCCAGCCGCGGGCAGCCTTGCCCGCCGGTACGGGCACGGGCCCGAGCGTCGCCACGTGGCCGGCAAGATCGGTGGGATGGCCCAGCACGCGATAGTTGCCGGTGGCCGGCAGGGTCTCACTCGCACTAACCACGGCGTGCACCCACCCGGTCGCGGGCTCTGAGGTCCACGTGCTTCACCGGGACGTCGGGAACCGTGGCGTGCAGACGACGCACCGATGCCTGCAGCGACGCCTGGCGAACCCGCCATGCCAGCGCGGCAGCGACGGCGAGCCCGCACGCAACGCCGAGCAGGATCACCCACGTTTCCCCCGCATCGGTCCCCATTCCGAACGTGTGCGCCAGCGCGACGGGCCAGCTGAGATAGGCGAGCCAGTGCACGGCCCGCCACATCCCCGGCCGCATCCGCGAACGGAGCAGGCTCGTCACGAACACGGCGATCATCAGATCGAGCGCGATGGCACCGACACCGACCCAGAAGGCACCGTAGGCCGACGTGAACGGGACGACGATGGCAGCCCAGCTGATATTGACGTACGTGTCGAGCACGCTGGTGACAACGTGAATGGCCAGAAAGACCACCGCGAGGATCGAGATGCGGCGGTGGATCTCCTGCTGGGCAAAGCCAGGCCAGTTCCGCGCCTTGGCGCGCGTCGTCGTCAGGAGGCCGAGCACCATGGTCAAGGTGAGCAGGATCAGGGCCGTCAACCCGGTCGCACGGGTGATGTACCACAGTGTCGTCGAGCTCATGTCGTCCCTCCAAGAGGCCAGCCGTTGAGGACGAAGACCTCCCCGTCGGATCGCACGAGCCGAACCGACTGATCGAATCCGGCGAGCCGGTCGAGAGCCTCCTCGCCCCACACCACGGCCGCAGTCGTCACGATGTTGGCATCGACACAGCTCGCGCCGGTCGCCGACACGAGCGTCCAGTAGGGCTCGGCGGAGTCCCCGGTGCGCGGGTCGACGATGTGGTGGACGTCGCGCCCACCGGCGTGCCACACGCGAGCCGAGGTGGCCGAACTGGCCAGTCCTCCCTGGGCAATGGCCACGACCTGGTCGACGAGCGCCGCCGGCGTGCTCGATTCCCGGGCGATGCCGATCGACCAGCCATCGACCGGAGCCGATCCGGCGACCGCCACGTCACCGCCCAGGCTCACCAGTGCACCACCGTCGACAGCCCGTGCCACTCGGGCCGCAGCACGGTCGGCGGCCAGCGCCTTCGCGGTAGAGCCGAGGTCGAGCCGGACACCACGCGGGATGCGAACGGACCGGTCAGCGGGATTGAGCTGCACGTGTGCGTACCCGACGACGGAGCCCAGCGAACGAGGCGGTGCAGCATCCCGGGACAGCACCTCGTCGAGGTCGGCGTCATAGCCGAGCGCGTCGAGTGCGTTCCCCACGGTCGGGTCCACGGCGCCGCCCGTGCGAGCCGCCGCCTTGACTGCGACCTCGAGCGCTTCATAGAGCACGTCACCGACTTGCACAGGACGCCCCGATTCGCGATGGACGCGTTGCAGCTCGGAGTCCTCGCGGAAGCGACTGCACGCAGCGTCGATCGACGCAAGCTCGGCGGCAAGCTCGCGCTCGGCGGTGTCCGCCACGGCGGGGTCCCGGACGACGACCGTGGCCGTCGTGCCGATGGCGCGAAAGGAGCGGGCGGTGAGGAGCTGGTCGGAACTCGCCGTGGTACTGGTCATCGTGACGTACCGCCCGACGTCACCGACGGCGTGTTCTGGCTCACACTCGGCGCAGTCGTGGTGCGAGTCACGCTGCCGCCGTTGCTCGAAGAGGATGTCGACGACGATCCTGACGTGTTCGACGTCGACGAGGAGGAGCCTGCCGAACCCGACGCCGTCGTGGACGTGGTCGAGACCGAGCCCGAACCGGTGGACCCGCTCGTCTGCACCGGCCGTACCGGTCGTCCCTCCGCCGGAGTGTTCGCGCGAGGCCGCGATCCCGATGGCGACCGTGACGCCCGTCGCAGCAATGACCGCACCCCGCGTCAGCGACCGCAAGCGTGACGCCGCCTTCTCCCGATCGCGGGACCCGTATGGCGTGTGACTACCAGGCATCGAATTGGGGGACCTCTCTGTAGGGACGCCCCAAATCCCACCATCGTCAACTCGCAGCAGCCGCAGTCCTCGCTGTGGGCGTGCTGAGACAATTATGCCCCAGAACGGCGGCGGAGAATCGTCGCCGCTACGATCGCCCGACCAAGAACAGCCGGGAAGGGGAGGGGCGATGTCCCAGGTCAACACGGTTCGTGGCCCCATTGACGGAGACAACCTCGGCCGCACCCTTATGCACGAGCACATTTTCGTGCTGAGCCCAGAGATCGAAAAGCCGTCGAGCGAATGGGACGAGGCCGCCGAGCAGGCGCAGGCAGTGAGCAAGCTGCGCGAGCTCAAGGCCAATGGCATCGATACCCTCGTCGACCTCACGGTCGTCGGTCTGGGCCGCTATATCCCGCGCATCGCGGCGATCGCCCACGAGGTACCCGAGATCAACGTCGTCGTTGCCACCGGCGTCTACACCTACAACGACGTCCCGATGTACTTCCATTTCCAAGGGCCGGGGACGATTCTGGGCGGACCCGAGCCGATGGTAGAGCTCTTCGTGCGCGAGATCACGGAAGGCATCGGTGAGACCGGCGTGCGAGCATCGATCCTCAAGTGCGCATCCGACCGTCCGGGTATCACGTCTGGTGTCGAGCGGGTCCTGCGGGCCGTCGCGAAGGCGCATCGCGCCACGGGCGTGCCGATCACGACCCACACGCCCACGCCTCCAGAGCCGTGGGGCCTCGAGCAGCAGCGGATCTTCAAGGAAGAGGGTGTCGACTTGACCAGAGTCGTCATCGGCCACAGCGGAGGAACCGTCAACACCGAATACCACCTGCAGCTCATCGACAACGGGTCGTTTCTCGGCTTCGATCATTTCGGACTCCCGGGGATCACATTGGAAGAGCGCGTCGACGCGGTCGCCCGACTGTGTGAGCGTGGCTATGCAGATCGCATCGTGCTCTCGCACGATGCCATGTGTTTCGTCGACTGGTTCCCTCGTTCGGTGATGGATGCGTCCAGCAGCTGGCGCTGGACCTACATCAGCGACACCGTGCTCCCGGAGATGCGCGCCCGCGGCATCGGCGAGGGTGACATCACGAAGATGCTCGTGGACAATCCGCGCATCATCCTGGAGGGAGGCCCAGCGTATTGATGCCACCGACCGCGTTCGTCCACCTCACTCCACCGGCGTGACCCTGCTCCAGACGGAGCTGATCGCCGAGCTCGCGCTGGTCCTTCCCGGATGCGGTGGCCTGGCGAAACCTCGCCGACGGGGCAGATCTCACTCTCGAGACGTGGCACAGGCAATCCAACAGCTTTGCCCGCGGACTCCACGAATGGGGAGTGGGCCGGGGGGACCGCGTCGGGCTGGTCATCGGGAACGACGAACCTCTCGAGTGGCTGGTGTCGTATCTCGGCATTCACAAGGCAGGGGCCGTGGCCGTCCCGCTGCTTTCACGGCTTGGTCCGGCGGAGCTGCCGCGCATTTTGCAATACGCGGACGTGTCCGTCGCTCTCTGCAGCCAGGCAGGCCCTGGTGTCCGAGCGGCAGTTCCGCGCGTCGTGACCACGACGCCAGGAGGCGCGGGCACGTGGAGCGACCTGCTGGTGGCCGACGACTCGGACCTTCCGGCGACGCCCGGACCAGACGACGTCGCCGACATCATGTTCACCTCAGGCACCACCGGAGCTCCCAAGGGCGTGGTGATTGCCCATGCGGGGCTGTCCAGCAGCGACCGCGTCCCGTCCAGCTGGCTCGGCCTTGGCTTCCTAACTTCTTCGCCCTTTGCCACCACCAGTGGATCGCTGCTCGTGAGTGGCCCCCTCCGGGGCGGCCTCAGCGGCTGGTACCTCCCGCGCTTCGACGCGGATCATTGGATACGGGTGGTCGAACAGGACCGCCCGGTCTCCGCCTTCGTCGTTCCGGCCATGGTGGAGCTCATCGTTGCGAGCGAGCGTTTCGACAAGGCCGACCTCTCCAGCTTGGCCGCGATAACCGTCGGGAGCGCACCCATTGCGTCCGCCACACTCCGTCGCTTCGGGTCACGGTTGCCCAACGCGGACGTCCTGTGCGGCTATGGCATGACCGAGTTCGGTGCGGTCACCGCCATGCCGATGGGAGACCGAGGCCGTCACCTCGGATCCGTGGGCGTCCCGCTGCCCGGCGTCGAACTCCGCATCGTCGACCCCGATGAGCGGACAGTGCCCACCGAGAACGTCGGTGAGGTCACGATCGCCGGAAACCGCCCCGCCCGTTCGTACCTCGACAACGACGCATCGACGGGACAGACGTGGGTCGACAGATGGCTGCACAGCGGCGACCTCGGCTACGTCGACGCGGAAGGATTCCTCTGGATCGTGGGTCGTCGAAAAGAGATGATCATCCGTGGCGGTCACAACGTGGTTCCGGGCGAGGTCGAGGCGGCGTTCTACGAGCATCCAGCAGTCACCGAAGCTGCGGTCGCCGGCGTCACGCATCCGGTCCTCGGTGAGGACGTCGCGGCCTGGGTCGTGCTGCGGCACCCCGTCTCAGCGGACCAACTCCGGGCATTCCTCCTCGGTCGGTTGGCCGACTACAAGGTCCCCCGGCGCATTACCGTTGTCGACGCGCTGCCGCGGAACGAGAGCGGCAAGGTGCAGAAGTCCCACCTCGTTGAAGGAGCCGAACCGGAAAGCGGAAGGTGACCACCAGTTACAGCACAGTGACCGTCGAGGAGATCGGGCGCGTCCGTCGGATCACGCTGAATCGGCCCGACCAGCACAACCCTCTCACGCCGCGCTGCGTCCGAGAGCTCCTCGGTGCGCTAGAGGAGGCGGAGTCCGACTCGGACGCCAGCGTGGTCGTCATCCGAAGCACGGGTCGCTCGTTCTCTTCCGGCTATGGCTTCATCGCCGAGGACACCGATCCCGGCGACTTCAAGCCCCACCATGCGCTGGAGAGCGACGTCTCCGCGATGCTGGCGCTGTCCAAGGGCTGGAGCCGGGTCTGGGACTGCGCACTGCCGGTCATCGCACAGGTGCAAGGGAATTGCCTTGCCGGAGGCACCGACCTCGCCCTGCACTGCGACCTCGTCGTCGCTGCCGCCGACGCCCGTATCGGCTTCCCGCCGGTGCGATCCATGGGAGTTCCCCCGACCAACATGTGGCTCTACCACCTCGGCCCGCAGTGGACGAAGCGGCTCCTCTTCACCGGAGACACGATCACGGGTAGTCAGGCCCACGACCTCGGCCTCGTGGTGGCGACCGCGCCAGCTGACGAGCTGGACACGGTCGTGCTCGACTTGGCCGAGAGAATCGCCCTGGTGGGGCGCGACCTGCTCGTGGCCAACAAGCGGGTGGTGAACATGGGCGTCGAGTTGATGGGGCGCTCCCAGCTCCAGCGCTTCGCGGCACTGAACGACGCGATTGGGCACCAGGCGCCCGACGCATTGGCTTTCTCGGACCGGATCACCGAGGTGGGACTGCGGCAGGCCATCCGCGAGCGGGACGCGCTGTTCGACCCGCCGACGGAGCCGAAGGCCTGAGCGATCGGTCCGCCGGGAAGCGGTCAGACGTCGGTGAGCGACGTCTCCGTGATCCCGAGAGCCCGCAGGGTCCGACCCAAGCCGAGAAACGCCGACAGGCAGATGGTGAGATCGAAGACCTCGGCGTCGCTGAACGAACCACGCAGGCGCTCAATGAATGCATCGTCGATACGGGTGTGGTCTGTCGCAAACAGCTCGGCGTACTCGACGGCGAGCTGTTCTTGCTCCGACAATGTCGAGTCATCGACCGACCCTACGCTGGAGTAGAACTCCTCGCCCAGCCCCTGGGCCCGGACCTTGTCTGCTCGAAAAACGAGGCAGACCGTGCAGTCGTTCAGTTGGGCAATGCGCATCCGGGCCGCCTCTCGAACGCGAACGGAGAGAATGCTCTTGTTGTACGCAGCGTCCACGAGCCGCGTTGCCGCGGCACCCAGCTCGGGCTGGAGCGCCCAGATCTGCACGGCGTCCCCACCGTCGCCCGGAGGGATCGCGAGTCGAGCCATGACCCGACTCTATGTCAGTATGCGAGCGGGAATGTGGGGTCGGGTCGAACTGCTAAGCGCCCGTTGGGGCAGAAGGACGCGATGACGCTCGTTCGCTACGCCTTTGACTCGGAGCGCTCATGTGTCTGGGTGAGTGGTCGCTCGAGCCTGCACCCGATCAACACCGAAACCCGCGGCATCACCGGGTGGTTCGAAGCTTCCTTTGGCCCGGACGGGTCGTTGGACCTCAGCACACCGATCGCTGGTGAGTTGGAACTTGCTGTCGAGAGGCTCACGTCGGGCAATCAGCTTTACGACCGTGAGCTGCGACGGCGTATTGACGCGCGGCGCTATCCCACCATTGAGGGCCGAGTCGCCGGGATCGTGGCCAACGGTCCTCAACCGAATTATCTGGTGTCAGGAGACGTCACGTTCCACGGGAAAATTCGAACGTTCGAGCACCAGATGCAGATCAGGGCGCGCACGGGCGAGGTCGAATTGAGTGGCGACTACGTCTTCGACATCCGTGAATTCGGCATGAAACCACCGAGCATGTTGATGGTGCGCGTGTACCCACATATCGGCGTCCGCGTCGAGCTTCACGGCACCCAAACCGACTAACCGACGCCCCTCCCCCGCGCCGGGGGTTTCGGGGGTACGGCGACGACATGCCTCATGCCCGCGCCGCGTCGCACTGTGGAGGCAGGCACTCGTGGTTCATACCGCTGGTTTCCTGATGGTGGCGATTGTCCGTCGTCAGGCGCGCGGTTCGCTTAACAGGAAGCCCATAGAAGGTTTCGGGCTGGGACGCGACGCGCCGTCCGTCCTGGTTTCGCTGGAATGCAGTGCCCCTTCGGGGAGCTGATGGACGTCAGTGGTGCTGACGTTTGGCCGGTACCACTCCTCTGGCCTTCGCACTCATTGCAACCAATGCCACGGACAGCACGGCGAAGAAGCCGAGACAGATGCGAGACCCCGCCTGGAGCTCAGAGGAGAGCCGCTTGACACCAGGTTGAGCGAGCCCGCCACGAAAGCTGGTGAGTTCTGCCGTCAGCGTCGCCCTGTTCCACAACGTGACACCGTGGGAGTTCGCGATCGTGACCGCATCGTGAGAGTAGTCCGATGACGTGACCACCAGCGCTCGGGTTGCCCCGTAGTGGTCCCTCGCCGCGATCGCCTCCTGCACGGCGTCGGGGTGCACCACGTTCGTCAGGCGCCTCGCGTCGACAATGACGCGCCCGTGGGCATTATTGAGAAGCAGCCGAGCTCCGGAATCCCCGCGGCGACCACCGATCCGAGCAACTCGATAGCCCTTGTTGACGAAAAAGTGCTCGAGTAGAACCCCGAACTGTCGTCCCGTCATGGCGTCAACGGCCGTTATGCCGGAGCGCCGGTACGCCTCCCGCTCTTTCGCCCCACGAGCACCGAGTCCCGCCACCCCCGCGACCACGAGGGCAGCCAGGCCCAACAAGATCAGGGCGGTTCCGAGCTGTGCGAACGCGGCACCGAACACGAGCAGGATCACGCCCACGAGCGCGATCGGCCCGGCAGGATGCCGACTCGGCGAGAACGCGAAGGCACGTCGCTTCTTTGACATCGCCCTTTGGGCACTTGCTGAGGACCTGGCGGGGCGGGGCGAACCGTAACTAGGACCACGGTGAACCGCTCCGGCATCTCCATCCATGCTGACTGCGCCGACACGAGCGTGGAGGAGTTGATCGTAAGAAGCCCTCCGCACAGGATCTGACAGCACCTCGTATGCCTGCTGGACCTGCCGGAAGAGGGCCACCGGGCCGTCGACGTCTGGATGGATCCTCAGGATCAGGTTGCGATACCGGGCCCTGATCTCCTCGGTGCTGGCCGCGGGCGGCACCCCCAAGATTTCGTACCAGGTGTCACTTCCCACCCCCCAACTATGCCATTGGGTCCAGTTGGAATCTGGCTCTTTCCTCTGGGCCTCGACCAGCCAGGGTAAGGCCGCCTTTGCCCCGCCCAGGGGTCATACTCACAGGTTGCGCTCATGAGAGATTCCTCGCCGCGGCCGCGATCCGGGGCACCAACCACTTGGCGACCCAAAGCGACGAGGTCGTCGAGTAGTGGAGCAGATCAGGCCGGATTCCCTGGGCGATCGCCTGTCCCACGCTCGTTGGCTTCGGGTGGGGTCCGGCCACCACGAGGGGACACGGCGGCCCAGGAGGACACACCCGGGCCGCAAGGTTGACCACAGCGACTTGATGCGGATGGCGCGCCGCGACCTCTTTGAGGAGCGCGTTCATATGCTCGTAGTCGACGTCAATGGCGTCCATGCTCGTGCCACTGTGCAGAGGCGGAGGTTCCGACAAAAGGATGACCTTTGCTCCCGTAGCGAGGAATTCCGCCACTCGGTCGTCCATTCGCTGCAACATGACGGAGTTCCACGCTGAAGTCCCGACATCGAGGACTCTGCTCCCAGATCCAGTTTGGTCGACGATGGAACCATGCTCTTCCGTGCTGCCCCACACGATCACGCTCGGGCGATAGCGCTCGATTGCCTGACTCTCGATGCGATTCGCCAGACTCTGGCATATCTTGGTCTGATCGCTTATGTTCACACCGCTGGCGTTGTAATACGGTGCAATCTCGCCGCTGACGACGCCACACCCAATGACGGCTCCGTCCTGGAATTCCAATCCGTAACTCGGCCCCACTGCCTCGAGCCCGGGAAGAAGCGTGCACGACGTGGAATCACCGATTTCAACCACGGGCTCGTCCTGTGTCGACTGCTGTTTCGTTCGGGGATGTTGAGCATCAAACTCGGACCTCAAACCCGACACCACCTGCATGGACGGCGGCTCGCATGGCGAACCCGCCGTCGCAGATGCGACGGTCCCCAAGTTTCCAAGGCTCAGCGCAGGTCTCTGCTCCTCATAGGTCGTCACCACCAACGTCCCGGCGATGAGACACAGGCCCATCACGACACTGGCCCATCGACGCTGCACGAGCGCTCTGGAGTGGCGTATCGGATTTTCGAGGAGACGGTAGGTGACGATTGCCGCCAACGCCGCCAGGACTAACAACACCAGGTTCTCCCACACCGGAAGGGTCGTCGCGCCACGGTGCTGCGTGACAATGATGAGGATCGGCCAGTGCCACAGATACAGGGAAAACGATATGAGGCCGAGCCACTGGAACGGCTTCCGGCGCAAGAGCCATTCGACTCCATGCTCCGGTTCGGCCGCACCTCCCGCGATGACGAGTCCGGCGCCGAGAACCGGGAAGGCCACCAGTGCGCCGGGATACACGCTCGCCGAGGTCAACATGACGCTCGACACCGCGACGGCGCCGAGCCCGACCCACGACGAAGTTGCAGCCAGCCGCTGCGGCAGGCGTCGGAGGGTATCGCCGCTCACCGCGATAAGCCCTCCTAGAGCAAGCTCCCAGGCGCGAGTGAGCGGAGAAAAGAACGCGCTCGGAGGGATTGGCAGACGTAAAGACGATTGAAAACGCGTACGACGCAACGATCACTGCGACGAGCAAGATCGTCAGCCGCAGGCGCAAGGAAATCTTCGTCAGCACGCTGGCGGCGACCAGGAAGAGCGTCGGATAGACGATGTAGAACTGCTCCTCCACTGCAAGCGACCAGTAGTTCTGTAGTGCCGAGGGCGGCTGCTGCGACGCGAGATAGTTGGTCTGGGATGCGGCGAAGTGGAAGTTGGCGAGAAACACGGCCGCCCATTGGCCGTCGATGGCGGTCTCGTGTCCAGTGAGCGAACCCAGATAATGAAATGCGGCAATGACGGTCACGATGATCACCAGGCTCGCTGCGGGGATGATCCTCCGAGCACGCCGGCTATAGAAGTTCAGGATCGACGTCTGTCGCCGTGTCTCGCGTTCCCTCAGCAGGACACCGGTAATGACAAAGCCGGAGATGACGAAAAAGACGTCGACTCCCACATAGCCACCACGGATTCCGGGTACATCAGCGTGAAAGAGAACGACGAGGAGGATGGCAATCGCACGAAGACCTTGAACGTCGGGCCGGAACCGACGATCACCGGGCGGTGTCCCCGCCTCATTCGCGACCTTGTCGCTCTCAACGACGGCTGGCATCACTGTCGATGTGGCACAGGTCCACAACACGGAGCGCCTTCCAACGACCCTGTTCGACCCGCGATTGTCGTGTCGCCCATCGTGTTGGTGCTCCTATTTCTCACCTAGCGAATGGGGTGCGAATCTATCTGACATCTTCGAACGTCAGGGCGCGACAGCAAACGGGCACGCTCTCGCCTGGTCCTCAATCCCCCCAGTACGATGCGGCCATGAGTACCACGGGACCGGGGCCGATCGGCTTACCTCCTGGTGCCGTTGTGCACGCCGCCGGCGAGGACGAGGCGAAGTACACGAGCCACAACCCCGTAGTGAGAAAACTGATTGACCGTCTGCTGGGTAAGCTTCGATCGGTCGCTGGCTCGACCAACGGCACGTGGGTGGACGTCGGAATCGGCGAGGGTTTGGCCCTGGAGGCGATGCGCGTCAAGGCCGGCTCGTTGGTGGGTGTCGAATATCGACATGACAAGCTCTCGATGGCCCTCGAGCGTCTCCCATCCCTCGAGGGCGTCCGGGCAGATGCCGGAATGCTGCCGCTAGTCGATCAAAGCTCCGACGTCGTCACCTGCCTCGAGGTTCTCGAGCACCTCGAGGCGCCCGAACGTGCAGTCGCAGAGCTCGCCCGCATCTGTCGCGGCCACTGTGTCGTGTCCGTGCCCTGGGAGCCATATTTTCGCTTGGGAAATCTCTGCCGAGGAAAGGACGTGAGGCAGTGGGGTAACAATCCGGAACACGTCCAGCAATTTCAACCTTCGACGTTACGTGTCCTTCTCGGCGCTTCGTTCGAACTGGTCACAATCCATCGATCCTTCCCCTGGATCATCGGTGTCGCGACGCACGTCTAACAAAGAGTCGGGAATCTCATGGTTCGGAAACCTCGCTCGGCGGTAGCGGGCTTCCGTGACCCCGGGTTGTGATCAGATAGACGAGGAGTTCGCCGATCAGTCCGAACGACAACAGCTGGACAGCCACCACTTCAAAAAGGACTCCCGTGATGAGAGCGGGATGGTTGCCAACGGGCAGACCCATGACATGGCGGATGAACATCCAGATCAACAATGCAGTCCCTATAAACGCCGACAAGAGCCCCACCCCGCCGAACAGGTGGAAGGGTCGACGATTGTAGGAGGTGATGAATTTGACCGTGCCCAGGTCGAACAAGCCTCGCCAGAACCGTGCAATCCCGTACTTGGTCTTGCCATGCAACCGCGAGTGGTGCTCCACCTCCACCTCGGTCACGGAGAACCCAGCCCAGTCGGCGAGGACGGGCAGATATCGATGGAGCTCTCCATAGATGTCGACTGACTCGGCGACCTCGCGACGAAGCACCTTGAGTCCGCTGTTGAAGTCGCGACCCGGGACACCGCTCACCCATGCCGTTGTGGCGTTGTAGAGCTGGGAGGTGTGCCGCTTTAGGAACCGATCGTGGCGGGTCGCACGACGCCCAGTGACCAAATCGAAGCCCTCGTCAAGCTTGGCGATCAACGCCGGAATTTCGCTGGGCTCATCCTGTCCGTCCGCGTCCATCATCACGAAAACGTCATTCTGTGCAAGGTCGAAACCGATAGAGAGCGCGGCCGCCTTGCCCGCATTGCGGCGAAGACGAACGCTTCTCAGATGGGGATACTCCACGCGAAGCTGCCGCATGACTTGTGGGGTCCCATCTGTGCTTCCATCGTCGATAACGAGGACCTCGTAGTCAACATCCATTTTCTCCAGCACCGAAATGGCCTGTGGAATCGTCTCGACGAGGTTCTCCGCCTCATTGAGGGCGGGCACGATCATGGAGATCGTGGCCGGTTTCCGCGCCGCACCCTCACGCGCTCCACCAACCTCCCCGGCAGCTACCCCCACGTCGCCACCGGAACCTCGATTGACACTTTCTACGCTCAAATTCGCCGGCTTCCTTGTCGCTTCGAAGGCAAATGTCGGCTCAGTTCCCCGAAGTATTAACCAACCTACCGCGGCGCCGGAGCCGTCAACGAGGACAAACAGCACCCGGGCCAAAATCGCAGCCGCGGCGGCCGGGCCGGCAGCCACACCGGCGATTGCCACGAAGACGGCTTCGCGTACCCCGATCCCCCCCGGTGACGGAGTGATGAACCCGATAATCCAACTCACGACCGCAGCGAGAGCCACACGGGCGATCGGTGGATTCGCCACCAACGACTTCGTGACGAGCGTTGTGGCAGCTCCGATCAAGATCCACACCGGGATGTACGTACCAGTAAGGCGCAAACAACGAGTCCAGCTCGGGATCTCGATCGTCATGGTCCGTCCAAGGAGGCGACTCGCCAACGCAACGAGTCGGCTACTCACCGAGGGATGGATTGCCGTGGCGCCGATGACCGCAACCAGGACGACGGGCCACCAAGGCATGTCAAGGCCGCCGCCAATCAGAGAGATGACGGCCAACACGAGAGCGGTGAGTGCTGCCGCCAAGTAACAACCGATCACCGAGAGGGCCACGCTCGAATAGGCGATCGCTCGCTCGTAGCCTTCGCGTCGAGCAAGCTCGCTTCGCCCCAACATTGCCCAGACAGCACCCGGTATGTATTTGCCCGCTTCCCCAACGAAAAAAGCGCTCACAAGACGATGAAGGCCGGCAGGTTCTCCTCCGACCGCGACGATCGCCCCACCCCAACGCCACGCCAGGATGAACATCCCGCCGACAGCACAGACCGCTGCCGGGACGAGCCACCACAACGTGGCGTGCCGAAGGGCCACCGAGGCCTCCGGCCAGTCTTCCACGAGCAAATGCACGAAGAAGCCCAAGCACAGCGCTACGAAGACGAGCCCGGCCAGGCGGAAGACGAGCTTTAAGCTCCTCCCACCCGATTCGGCTCCGCCGTCCTCACCCTTCATCGAAAAATCCTACACAGCGTTCCCGTTGGCGGATTTCGCCCGCTCCAGAGGAAGGCACGCCGTCAACGGCCGCTCGAAATGACCCTGCGAGTTTGCATCCGTCACGCTGGTATTGCCTTCATCGATTCTGCCGTCGGGGGCGCGTCGGGCACGCAAGAGCTCGACCTCTGACGTCAATGCTCCGTCTTTCGGCAGCTCGCAAACGGCGTCTCGAGGGCGGTCTTCGCACGGAATGAGCGACTGCGATCGCGATCATCTGGATTGCGTGGATAGATCTTGCCCATTACCATCACGGCACCGTGGTGGGGGTGGACGACCGCTCATTGGAGGAACCGATGGTGGCCGATGAGCTGGGCGCGGAGAGCGTCACCGCTGGTGAAGTGCCGCGGTCCTATTGGCCTGACGTTCTCGGAGTCCTTTGGGTCCTTGCGGCAGCATTCGTCTCGTTGGTGCCGGCCCTCGTTCGAGGGCAGTACCTCGGATCCTTCGACCTCCTCTCACAATACGGGCTCACGTCGCAGCCCGGCCTTCCCATCCACAACGCGGTAACAGCGGACATCAGCGACGAGGTCGTCCCGTGGATCCAAGCGGCTTGGATACAAGTGCACCACGGCCACGTTCCTCTGTGGATACACAACGAGGCCCTCGGGATGCCTCTGGCGTTCAACTTCGGTTCGGGGGCTTTCAGCCTGCCTGCCCTGGTGAGCTACCTGACACCGCTGAGGTTCGTCCTGTGGGTACAGGTCCTGGTCTCACTCACTGTCGGCGGGACGGGCGCATACTTCTTTGGACGAGTGCTGCGGCTGCACCCGGTGGCATGCGCGTTTGCTGGAACGACGTGGGTACTGAGTGGGCCGTTCTGGGGCTACCTGGGCCTGCCCGATACATCGGTGATGTCGTGGGCTGGCTGGCAGTTCGCGGCGGTCGTTCTCATACTCCGCGGCAGCCACCGCTTCAGAGCCGTCGTGCTTTTCGCAGTGGCGTTCGCGTTTTCGATGTTCGCGGGAAACCCTCAGATCGAGGTGATCATCGTTCTCCCGCTTGTCGTCTTCGTCGTTGTTGTACTCCTGTGGCGGCACGTCGTTATTCGCAGTGGCGGTCCAATCCGCCGGCCCATCGTCGATCTCGCCGCGGCAGGCATCGCAGGGACGGCACTCTCTGCGCCACTGCTACTTCCCGGGCTCCAACTGGCGAACGCTTCGGTTCGAACGGTGGCCCCGAATATCTCACGCGAACCCACCCTCTCAAGCGCTCGGTCTTATATTCCAGAGCTTCTGGGGGCAACCACTCCGGGGCAGTTTCGTAAATTCGCAGGGCTATTTCGAAGAGCAGTGGGTGTACGTCGGCGCCATTGCGCTGGCACTCGCGGTGGTCGCGGTCGCCGTGCGCTGGCGGCGACGGAGGCGGGGCCAGAGGTGGTGGGTCTTGCGGCAGGTGCGGTGGTCGCCCTGCTTGGCGAGTGTCTCCCAAACTCTCGACAATGTCCTGAACAGATTGCCGGTGGTCGGCCACTCGTGGTGGCCTCGATCGCTGATTCCTGTGGCGTTCTGCGTTGCAATGCTCGGTGGCGTGGGGCTTGACACGGTGTTGCGGAAGGGCGAACGCCAAGGCTCGATCCGATGGGCTCTCGGCGCCTTCGGGGCGATTGCGCTCGTGCTTGCTCTTGTCTGGCTGTTCGGCCGGGGCAACCTCCCCGGTTACGCCGCCCGAGTACGGAACGACAGCTTCGTGTGGCCAGTCGTGTCGACCGCAGTCGGCCTCGCCGCATTCGCCGCGCTGCTGGTGGTCGAGCGGCGCTTCATCGGCAAGAGATGGTCTCTGGGGACGCTTCGATGGGTGACCCTGGGAATCGGCGGGCGCGCTGCTGGTGTGTCAAACGGCATATCTGATAGGTGACGATGGGCCGATCCCATCATCGAGCTCGACGGAATACCCAGAACTCCCTCCGGTCACTGCCTTGCAACATGCCGTCGGCTCGTCGCTGGTCGGCCTGGGGAACCAGCCGAAACGCTACGGAGGCTTTGGATTGGGGTTGGGTCCTGACGCCAACGTCCCCTACGGAATCGACGAATTTTCCGCCTACGATCCCATAATCCCCATGGACTATTTCACCCAGTGGAGGCCTGTCAACGGCACCGGGCCTGGCGTCGAGAAGTACTACTAGTTCGCGCCGGGCATCCCCAACGCGAAAGTTGCCCGCCGCTACGGCATCTCGTACGTCCTCGAGCCACACGGCGCTCCTGGCCCCTCGGGCGGCATCTTCGTTAGGCGCGTGGGCGACGAGGACCTCTACCGAATCCCAGGTGCTGCCATGCGCGACGGTCGTGCCGTCCCCGTCGGGGACCACCCCGTCGATCGACGCGCCGGGCAAGGCGGTGCCGGTCACATGGCCCGGTCCTTCCCAGATCCACCTCGTCACCAATTCATCCTCACCCGGCGTTCTCCGACTGCGAGTATCCGCTGTTCCGGGATGGAAAGCGACGATCGACGGCCGCCCATTGGCCTTGTCCTCTTACCTCTCCATCATGCTCGAGGCGCAGATTCCTCCCGGAAGGCACGTCATAGAGCTGCATTACTGGCCCAATCGGTTCACCGAGGGCCTCGTGATCTCGGGATCCACCGTCGTCGTTCTGGTTGCCGCAGCTTTCGTAGCCCGGCGGCGCAGACCGCGGACATCGACAACGGACCAAAGCCCGCCACTCGATCAAACCGAGACTTCGCTGCCGGTACGGTCGACCTCCAGTCAACCGGTCACCTAGTAGCGGATGCTTTCACCCGTGCCGATCTCCGAGTTGCGGCGAGCACACAGGCCGCCACAGACGTCGAGGAGACCTCGATCCTGGGACGTCGCCTCAGACCTCCGCTCCCACCTCAGCGTCGGCAATTTCTGCGAACAATCGATTGAGAATGAGGAACTTGAGAAGCCACAAGATGCCGAAGGCGGCAATATTGGCCCCGACGACCAGGGCGGTCCGAGCAAGGTGCTGGAGATGGTGTTCATTGGCAAAGTTCTGTGCCAAGTGTGCCGTGTAGAGGGCGAAACCGATCCCTGTTATGGACATGACCCAGAACGGAACGATCTCTCTCCAGATATGAGACCGGCCAGACTTCCCCCATACCCATCGGCGGTTGAGAATGTACGAGGGGATACCGGCCATGACATTCGCGAACAGGGTGCTGAAGACTTCACCCCACAAGCGAAGTACCCCGTACACGATGGTCAGGATGACGAGGGACGTGAGCGCGGAGATCACGGATACCAGCGTGTAGCGGATGACCTTGAGACCCCCGGGCGTGCGAGAGAGTCGCCACAGCTGGACCAGGCGTCCTTTCATGGTGTCAAAGGCTACCCCGCCGAGCTGGACCGCTGACTGGGCTGCATCCCCTCAGTACCGCGTTGGCTCCTCTTGGACCAGATCTTGAAGCCCACCTGAGAGCTCCACACGGGCGCATGATTGAAGCGAGCGTGTTTCGCTACACTCCCTCGGCGTGGGGGCAGGTTCACTTCAGACTGCTACCCCGAGGGGTGGCGTCGACCCCTCGAGCAACACGGACGAGGGTGCGGCGGGCGCCAGCACGGCGGACGACGCCCTCGCGCAGTCGGAGCTCGCCGCAGGTCGGCGGCGGTTCACCTGGGCGGCCGTCATCGCAGTGGCGGCCACAGCGGTGCCGTTCCTTTGGATTCTGTGGTCGGACTGGGGCCCCTTTCAGCCGTTACGTCTTTCCGTCTACCAAGACAACTTCTACGACGTTCAGGCCCGCGAAATGTTCCACGGCCATCTGGCGATGCCCAGCGGATCGCTCGGCCTCGAGGGCTTCGTCCACGACGGCCGGACCTACACGTACTTCGGCCTGTTCCCCTCGATCATCCGCATGCCGATCTTGCTACTCACCAGCAGTCTGGACGGTCGGCTCACCGCCCCGTACATGCTGGCAGCGTGGTTGCTGACGGGGTTGTTCGCTGCGCTGACGTTGTGGCGTGTCCGGTACCTCGTTCGTGGTGACTCAGCGATGGGCAGAGGCGAAGCGACTGCCTTTGGAGTCCTGTTGGCCACCATCATGGGTGGGACGATATGGATGCTGCTGGCGGCAACCCCTTTCGTCTTCAACGAAGACATCGCCTGGAGCATCTGCCTAACCGTAGGAAGCATCTTCGCTCTCCTCGGGGTGGCCGAACGGCCGTCGTGGGGTCGAGTGGTCGCAAGTGGCGTGCTCATCTTGTGTGCCAATCTCGACCGATCAACCACAGGGTGGGCGTGTGCGGTCGGTGCCGGCTTCATCGCGATCTGGTTCCTGCTCGGCCTTGGTGGTCACGACAATCGGCGCTGGTTCCTTCCGGTGCTCGCGGCCGGCGTTATCCCCGTTGTCATCAGCTGCATCGTGAACTACGCAAAGTTCGGCGTGCTATTCGGGGTCTCGAACTTCGATCAGGTCTGGACGCACGTCAACGCGTACCGCCGCAAATTTCTCGCCGCCAACCACAATGCGGAGGAAGGGACGATCTTCGTACCGACCAACATCGTCACGTATTTTCGGCCAGATGGTCTGGGTTTCAGTCGAGTATTCCCCTACGTCACTCTGCCCGCGACACCACCTACGGCATTAAACGGGGTGCTCTTCGACAGGCTGTATCGGACGGCCAGCCTCGTTGCCTCGACGCCACTGCTCTTCCTGCTCAGCATCTGGGGCCTTGTGACAGCCTTTCGTCCCAAATCGATCGGGAAGGTGGCGCGGACCCGCCTCCTCCTCCTCGCGGCCGGGAGCGCCGGTGCCGCACTCATGTTGTGGGGCTACATCGCACCCAGATACCTGGGCGACTTCGTGCCGTTCCTCGTGCTGGCCAGTGCGGTCGCCATGGCCGACATCTTTCGTCGGCTGGAAGGGCGAAGACGATCCGTCCGTCTGGGGGCGATCGCCCTGGTCACGACGCTGGCTCTCTTCAGCATCGTCGCCAACATAGGTATGGCCGTTACTCCCATTCCGAGTGAATGGAGCAACACCGAAGTCGTCAACTACGTCGAGGCCCAAAAGAGTTTTAGCGATCTCACCGGGCATCCTCTGCAGGCGGAGGTGGTCCGGGGCAACTCGCTTCCCCCGTACGGTCCGGCTGGCCAGATATACGTCATTGGGAACTGCAGTGGCATGTACATATCCACCGGGGAGGACTTCGCGACCGTGCCCACCCAGCAGTACCGAGCGCGCCACCTGGTATCCGGTCACCCTTGGCCAACCCTTCGCGCATACCTTCCACGTGAGCGTGAATACTCCCATTTCAGGTGTCGAATCGGTCCCACTCGTGAGCGCAGGGAACTACACCGTCAGATTGAGCGCGGCGCCGACCGGAGAGGCGAATCGGGTGCTCATGACGGTGGGCGTGTACCGCGGAACGAGCCCCCTCTCCACGCGTTCGGTCGTCGTCGATCCGGGATCCCACACGGTCGGCGTGACGACCGATCCCGAAACACATCAGGTCGCGGCAAGCATTGACGGGATAGGCAAATTCGCGACCACGTTGCCGATTGCGGAACCAATCCGGAGTGCGACTCGAACTGGTTCACAAGGTGAAGCTCTCACGGCGGAGTTGATACAGCAATCACGGCCAGCGCTTTGCGAGAGCCTCATTCATTGAGACGTGGCACCAAACGGTTTCTCCGCCTTGGAAGTTGACGATGCCTCCCTCGTCACATAACCATGCAACCGATTCATATGGAAGGGCGGCGACGAGCAGAGCACCGTAGGCCGGTGTCTTGCCGTTGTGCATCGGAGGGCGCCACCCACGTCGGACGAGGGTGTTCTGCAGAGAGATGGTCGTTTGGATATGGGGCGCCGAGCGGACCTTCACCGACGTAAAGCCGACCTCTTCGAGGAGCCCGGACAAACCGATCTTCGATGGGATCTGCAGATGCCTCGGATAGTGGTACCCACCCCAATTTCGGCCAAACACCTTGCTCTCCCACGACGAGACGGTGGGCAACTGGCCGATGACATGCCCGCCAGGTCGAAGAAGGTCGTACGCCCGCTCGAGCATGACGCGTGGATGCACCACGTGTTCGAGAACGTGATTCATGGAGACGATGTCGTATCGACCGACGTGCCCGGTCAGGTCAGCAGTCTCGAGCGACCCCTCAATGACGTCGTAGCCCCGAGCCCGGCCCTTGGCGGCGACATCGGGCTGGATCTCGACGCCCGCGCATTCCAGATCGAGGAATCGGCGGAGCTCGTCGAAGTGTCGGCAGTCGCCGGTTCCGACGTCGAAGATGCGACCCGAGCGACCGTGAATCAGTCGGCCGTACAGGCGGGCCCGGGATCGGGCTCTGAGCTGCACCAGCAACCGAGCCACACCGCTGTGGTTCTCGTTGTAGGCGTGATAGTCGCTCGGATAGAACGGGGGCAGCTCCGACTCGCGGGGACGAGGTGCAAGAAACTCAGAAGCGCAGGCTCCACACTTCTGCATGGCGAAGTCACGTGGCGGAAGAACGAAGTACTCGAGGTCGGTGACGTCGGTCCTGTACAGCCACGTTTTGCGTGAACTGCAGATCGGGCAGCGAACGAGTGAGGTGTCGTCCGACTCCGTCGTGTCCCGAGCACCCAGAAACGCTGACTCGGTGGCCGATGGCAGCTCCATATGCTGGTCCTTCACCCGATTGATTGCCGTTCTGTCCGTACTGTACATTCAACCCCTGGGAGGGCCCTCGAACGATGGCGATGCAGAGTGGGAAAGAGGCATCAGCCAGCCCTGAGCGCCTCTGGCGGGAACAGGTTTCGCAGCTGGTAGACGCGAACGAACTCCAGACGCTGGCCGAGCCATCGCTGCTCGACACGGTCACCGCCATCGGGCTTCTGTGGGTCGAGGTAGCGGTCCTCTTGACGGCTGCCAACCTGCTACCACGCCTGACGCTGGCTCTGTCGATCCCTGCCGGCATCCTGATTGTCCTCCTCATGGGCCTCAGGATGAATGCGTTCGGCGTCATCCTCCACGAGGGCTCACACGGGCTTCTGGCCAAGTCCCGGTTGGCAAACGACCGCATCAGCAACTGGGGTATCGCCTTTTGGACCATCAACTCGGTGGAGGAATACCGTCCGACCCACCGCCTCCACCATCGCTATCTCGGGCAGGAGCGAGACCCGGATCGGGTCTTCTATTTGGTACCCGCGCGACGTGGTGCCCTGACGAGCCTCCTGCTCCAAGACCTCTTCGGTATCACGGCCTTCCGAAGGGCAACGAGCCGGGTGTCCGGTACCTCCGACGTATCGGGCGCCCCGGCCAGTCTGTTGGCCAGGCCCCAGCTCTTGGTCGGGAAAATTGTCGCAGCAATTGATAATCCTCGGGCAGTTCGTCCTCTTTCAGGGTGTGCGGCGGGGGGTGTTGTTCTACGTGGTCTTCTGGCTCGTCCCCATCATCTGCATGTACCCGATGATTCTTCGCCTGAAGACGATCACCGAACATTTCGACTCAGGCTTGCGAGTAGCAAACACCGTCAATTGGATCGCCCGGACCAGCTGCGCCGGGTGGCTGCAGAATCACCTCGTTGGAGCCAGAATGGAATACCACTTCGAACACCATGTCCTTCCGACCATTCCGTATCGAGGATTGAAGAAGCTGCACCGGCGACTGGACCGGACAGATCTGTTCACACGCCACGGCGAAGTCCTCTCGCATGGCTATGTCCTGTTCTTGACCCGAGCGGTCATGGACAGTTTCGATCGGCAGCAGACACCAGTGGGGATTTGATGGAAGGCGCGATGACCCCGAAGGTCAGTGCCGATAGGAGCCTGGACGCAGAATGACAGTTAGCCCTCAAACCGAGACGCCTCCTCCCGTACTCGACATCGATCACTTGGAACGGAATGTCGAGCGCCTGCACGCGGAGTACGAGTCGGCCTCCCCCTACCCGCACATCGTGATCGACAACTTCCTCGATCCGGCAGCCATCAAAGCTGCGATTGCGGAGTTCCCACCCCTCGACTCCGAGCAGTGGACCAACTACTTGCATGTGAATGAACGCAAGTTCAGCCACACGGATCCGAGTACCTGGGGACCGACACTCCAGCAAATCTTGGAGGAGCTGAACTCTCCCCGCTTCGTGCAGTTCGTCGGCCAGCTCCTCGGCCAGGATGACCTGATTGCCGACCCATCTCTCGAAGGTGGCGGACTCCATCAGTCGGAGAGAGGCGGCTTCCTCAACATCCACGCCGACTTCACCGTCCATCCCCACCATCGCAATTGGCAACGTCGGGCCAACCTCCTGCTCTACCTGAATGAGGACTGGCAGCCCGAATACGGAGGTGACCTCGAGCTCTGGAGTGCCGACATGAAGGAGTGCGTGGAGAAAGTGAGCCCCGTGGCGAATCGGGCGCTGATCTTCACAACCGATCCCACGTCATTCCACGGACATCCAGAGCCGATGCTCTGTCCCGAAGGCGTCGCGAGGCGATCTTTGGCCCTTTACTACTTCAGTGTCGAGGAGGACCCGATGGTGCGCTCCACCGAGTATCGGTCTCGGCCCGGCGACGGCGCGCACGCGATACTCATCTTTGCCGATACCAGAGCGCTGCGTGCCTACGATTGGGTCAAGCGCCACCTTGGGCTTTCGGACCAATTCGCCAGCAAACTCCTTGCGTATCGTGACAAGTTCCGGCGGAGGGGCTAACCGAAATAGCGGTCGAAACGATCACTGTCACGACGTAATCGTTGACACCTCAGAGACTCGTCAACTCATAGACACGCACGGGCTCACGCCATAGATTTCGCGCATGCCGCTGGAGTTGGCCCGGTCGGAGCGTCCTTCGGGGTCCGACGATCCCGAAGTACCCGGGCAGACTGACGTCAGCGACCAGGACGGCCTCCATCGCGGGTACCGTCGACTCTGGCCCGGAGTTGTCTGTTGCGTGCTCTATGTGGCTCTTGCGAGCGCGACCTATGGATTTGCTCCCCTTGGTTCAAGCCGGGTGCCGGGCATCAAATGGAACGACTCGGTGGAGGAAATCTGGTGGCTCGCTTGGGCAGCACACGCGTTTCCCAACGTGCACAGTCTCTTTCTTGCCCAAGGACAGAATTATCCCTACGGGCAGAACTTCGGCGTGAACGGGTCGATGCTGGCCCTCGGGGTGCTCTTCTCTCCGATCACCCATGCCTTTGGGCCGATCGTCACCTTCGAGCTCCTGTTGCGCCTCGGACTGGCGACATCGGCGGCGTCGATGTGTTTCGTATTGCGGCGCTGGATCAGTTGGTGGCCCGCAGCATTTGTCGGAGGTCTCCTTTACGGCTTCTCTGCCTACACAGCCACGTTCGGTTCAGACCTCTTTCTCATCTTTGTGCCATTGCCACCGTTGATCATGCTGGTTCTCCATGAGATGTTCGTCCGTCAGAAATGGAGGCCGGAACTCGCCGGGATCGCGCTCGGATTGCTCTGTGTGTTGCAATTCTTCATCTGGGTGGAAGTTCTGGCCGGGTCGATCGTGATCGGCGTCTTGGGCATCGCGCTCGTCCTCGTGGTAGACCGAGACGGATTCGCTGAACGTTGGCGCTACGCCGCAAGGGCCGGGGTCTATGCCCTTGGTGTTGCCTGCGTCTTGCTCGCTTACCCGTTGGTGTTCACCTTTACCGGTCCTGAAAGTGTGAAGGGATCGCCGCAATCGACCTCGTTCTTGTCGACGTTCAACACCGACCTCCTCGATCCGCTCGCGACCGTCTCTCACCAGTGGTTCGTCCCTGGAGTGTTGACAACATCTTCTGACAACGCCCTCTATCTCGGCTTGCCTCTGGTACTCGTCCTCTCAGGTTTCGCAGTTTTTCTCCGCAGCCGGAGGGAGATCCTCTTTGCCGGCGCGATGACGCTGATCGCGTTCGTTCTGTCCCTCGGATCTCCACTCACGATCAACGGCCACAAGACGTCGGTGAGCCTCCCATTTTCCGTACTCACGCATCTCCCCGCCCTGAGCGGGTTCGAAGCCCGGCGATTTGCACTCTTTACCAACCTGTTCGCCGCAGCGATGTTCGCGATCGGGTTGGACGAGCTGTGGAAGCGGATGAGGCGCTCCCCCGGGAGTTCCTCGAAACAGAACAGCGTGCTGCGTGTCGCCGCGCCCGGGGTTCTGGCGTTGGCCGTGCTTACACCGTTGGTTCCGAGGTCTGTGCAGTCAACCACCCCGACCCCCGTCCCGGAGTTCTTTACCTCAAGTGCGGTGGACTCGATCCCATCGGGCGGTGTCGTGTTGGCTTTTCCCTACCCTGACAGCGCAACGAACGCCCCTTTGGCTCTGCTCATCCGGCCGGTCGACAGCGCCATGCTCGATCAGGCTGTCAGCGGCATGCGGTTCACATTGATCGGGGGATTCGGGTGGTTCCCCTCACCCTCCGGCGAAGGAGGCGTCTCCAGCACCCCTCAACTCGAACCGAAATCGGTACAGGCTTTGTTTGACAGCGGCTATCTGGGGGGCAGCCCGCCGATGGGCAACATGAGTGGGGACCTGCGGACATTTCTGCACAGGTTCGACGTCCAGGCGGTCTTGGTGGCTCCCCCAGGCTATCCGGACGTTGATCGGAATCTCAGCCGCGTCGTCAGTGCCGTCACTGCGGCGATTGGTCCGCCCAGGGCCATTGGTGGCGTGACGGCGTGGTTCAACGTCGAGCACCGACTCGCTGCGATCACCCCGCCCCGACGAGATCCGCTGAGGACTCGCGGCGCGGTAGACACGTCAGAGTCGAGATACTCGGTCGCCGCTATCCGTGACATCCACGTCCGTACCCGGTCGGTCCTTGCGCCACCCGCAATTCAGGTCTTGATCAGGTCGAATGCGGACTGATTACGCAGCCTCTACTACTCTCTACAAGGTGCACGGGTGCGTGGCTCTATGAGGTTGTGGATCGTCTCCCCGTGCTACCGGGATGTGGCTTCGTTCATGATTTTGCGCACGAGGATCTTGGATGCTCTCGGGAACGAAGAGGCCCTCGCCGCGTCTGACGTCCACTTCGTCGTCGTGGACGATACGGCTGGCTACGACAACGACATCGACCAGCTGAAGGGGTATTCCGACACGAGAGTCATCACACCACCGTTCAACCTGGGACACCAGCGAGCGCTGGTCTTCGGTCTCCGCCTGATCCTTCCAGAGGTCCTCGACTCGGATCTGATCGTCACCATGGATGCGGACGGGGAGGATCGTCCAGAGGATCTGGCGCGGCTGGCCGAGCCACTCCTGGCCACACCAAATGAACGCGGGAGATTGTGCATCGCACGCCGCACGAAACGAAGCGAATCACTTCGGTTCCGGATCCTCTATGTCTTCTTCAGAGCCATGTTCCACACCCTCACGGGCACGACGGTGCGCAGTGGGAATTTTGCCGTCTACCGGGGATGGCTGGCGAAGCGAATGTTGACGCATCCGTATCTTCGACCTCTGTTATTCGTCGACGCTCGTCAGTTTGGACATGACGGTTCTCGCCGTCCCCTGCCCTCGGGGAAAGAGGTACGAGGGTCGCTCCCGCATGAACATGCTTCGACTGTTCATGCACGGCGTCCGCATGCTCATGCCATTCATGGACCGCATTGCGGTGCGAGCTCTCACCGCATTCTCGGCGATGTTCGCATTGGGCATCACACTCTCGCTGACGGTTGTCGGTATTCGGATCTTCACCAATACCGCAATCCCAGGTTGGGCGACAGCCACAATTCTGGGTCTGCTGATCCTCTCTTTCATCGCACTCGGCAATTTCGTCGTACTCTTTGCCGTTTTCTCAACGTCGCGAGGTATCTCCCTTGCAAATCTCGAGAACTGGAACGAGCAACAACTCGACGGACTTCCCGCGCCCTCTGATTGAACGCTTCTCTCGACGCGTGCGAGGCTAGGGCTCGACGCGACGGTGTCGAGAGGCGGCTAAGCGAGCGGCAACGGACCGCAGGGGAGCAGTCATCAGCCAGCTCGACGAAGCCTTCAGGCGGGCCAGATTGGTGCGCTCCTCCTCGAGCGCCGAAGCGAACCAATCGCGTTCGGCGTTACTGTGCTCCAACTGGCGTTGGACTTTGCGCAACTCCAGCACGCTCAAGGCGCGGCGCGGGTCGAGGATTGCTGTCGTCCAGGGAGACTCATCGCCGGTGAGCTGTGGAAGCGAACGGTGACCACCGGCCACATTGGTCAAGTGCTGAACCAACCGACGCTGTTCCTCGAGCATGACACCGTCATCCACGCTCGTCCCAGCTGATTCGTGTCGCAGATTGGCGGTCACGACCGCCAGAGCCCGCTCGTGGTCCCATGGCTGCTGAGCCTCAAACGTGCCGATCGAATGGAGCCATGCGCTAAGGCCCGCGAGCGAGGTTGCCGGTTCTTCAATCATGCCGTCGTAGTCGAGCACGTAAACGTCGGTCCGGGCGAGATTTGCGATGGCCGATCGGTTGTACCGCTCCCACAACGCGACTCCATAGGGAACCGGCAAACCGTCCCTCTTTCGCAGGGAGCGGGCCACGGCGAGAGGTCCGCGCCACACGAGCACCGCGGCCATTGGAGCACGAAGTACTTCGCGCCAGTACGGGAGCAGCAGACAGGCCCGGGGATCCTTCCACACCGAGGGACCCGGATGAGGATAGGCGGCGGTCAGCACACTCGATGCCGTCGCCCTGTCGGGGAGACCCCCGTCCGATTCCCACCCGGGTGGGAGCAAGGGGGGTGCATCCCAGGTGCCGCCGAAGTGCGCCAGGATGGCGTCGTTGTGCAACAGGATTGAGAGGCTTTCCCAGTGCTCGGGATTGCTGTCGTGGGGTGACAATCGGTCCTCGGCGTTCACCGAGTTGAATCCCAACGCCGCGATGGCTCCGGCGACGGCCGAAGTCCCGCTGCGATGCATGCCGATGACGACGAGCCACGGACCGGCGACGTCCTCGTCCATCTCATCGTCTTGGAGACCATGACTCGCGCTCATACGGCGACGGGGCTGCTCGGGTCTGCTGAGCGTCTGGTTCGCCGAAGGGTTCGCGAGAGGCGCCACGGCGTCCCCGAGGGCTCGGCGCGGCGCATGACGACAAGTCCGATGTCCACTTCGACATCGCCCCACTCTCGCACGACGTCGGTCTTCACCAGTTCAAAACCCGCTGCAGTCGCTTCGCCAATCACGCCGCGGAAGGTGCCGTGCCTCCGAGGTTTGTCCACGATCTTTCCCATGTTCCGGTTCCACAGATCCGTGCTCCCGCGTTTGAGATCCACCGTCAGGATCAGCAGGCCACCAGGGCGAAGCCGAGCGGCAATGTCTTTCAGCAGGGCGCGTCGGCCAACCGCCGGAATGTGCTCAATGACGCTGATGGACACGACGCCGTCGAACATGGACGACTCCGGGAGCTCCCCAAGGGGACAGTTCCATGATCGGTGAGCAAGTCCCGCCGCCGCATAATCCAGATACCCCACTCGTTCCAGTCCCCCGCCGGAGGCCATGCCCGATGGATCTCCGAGGGATCGACGGTGTCGACGAGGTACCCGCGACCGGTGAGGAAGGGAGCGAGAGGCGTGATCCCAGCCCCGACGTCGACCAGCCGGCTACCAGTCCGAAGGTGCTCCATGATCAGATCAACCGCGACCGGGTACTCCCATAGCCGTGGGACATGGTCCGGAAAGAAGCCGAAGGCGCGTTGCCCCGCGAGCCGGAGGGCCAGCAGCGTGAGGGGATCCGGATGACGGCCGATGACCGCCGAGAGCGTGGCGAACTGAAGGTCGCGAGGATGTGGCTCGGGTAGCCCTCGTAGGACGACGAAGGTCGTGATCCCTTGCTCCTCGCGCACCGGGTAGCACTCGGCTTCGGGAGCGACGGACTGCAGGGTATGGGACAGCGGCCCGTGGAAAGAGGCTCCGCGTGACACCGCGCCGGAGGGCTCTTCGAACCCAGAGATCAGTAGCGCCCGATCAGCCGAGTCCCACAATCGCGACACCTGATCCCTGTATGCCTTCCCATCGGGCTCATGGATCAACGCGTCGAGGCAAATCGTGAGGTCGGCTCGGACCTGGACGTCGGCGAGGGTGCCAGCGAAGAATTCGCCTTCGGGCCGGGCCAACGTGGCCAAGCGGACCGCCTCAGGGGACTCGTCGATCCCCACATAGCACGGCATCGGCAGGCCTCGCCTCGCCTCGCCGTCGCCACAGCCGACATCGAGGACCGAAGCTGGAGAGACAGCACCGAGAACCGAGCGACAGGAGCTCGCGCCCGTCGAGGGACTGCGCACCACGGGAGCCGTAGCCGGTTCGAGCCCGGGATGGGTGAGGTTCCACCACCGCCAGAACGTCGTTGTCGGGAAGTCCTCTTGCCACTCCATGCCGATGGCCTCGTTCACCCGTTCGATTTGCTGGTCGATCGACGAAAATCCCGTTATGCGAATCCGCCCTCGAGCGTCGATCTCCTGGTGGTAGTGGATCACCGCCGGAGTTGGCGGGTCGGCAGGAATCCTCGTGAGATCGTGGATCGGAGTGTTCCATCGGACGTCGAGCGGATCCGACGCGATGCCTTCCGAAGTCAAGGCCAAGACCATTGCCACCTGATCAAGGTGGAAGGTCCAGTCGCGGAGCAGTTCGCGCCGCTCGAGAAGCCATCGGGCCCACGTCTCCCAGGCGGGCGCCAGAACGGGCAGGATGGTCGCGGGGACCAGCGTAAAATCCGCCGTTGCTGTTCCCGACAAACGTCGCGTCATGGTCACCCCACGGGAGTGGCGTGATCGGCGGCGCCGGCACCTGGGCCACCGCGAAGATCTCATGGAGTACGTCGAGTGGCGGGACGGGTGTGTCGACCACCTTTCCGCCGATAGAGCCCGGGGGAAGGACGAGCGAGCGCGGGTCCTCGAGCACCGCCACATCGGTGTCGCACAGCACGACCAGTCCCTCGTGCTGCTCTTCGGCCATCCGCAGCGCAGCAGCCACCTTGTTGCAGTGGGGTGACCTCGAATCGAAACGGTCGATGGACCGTACCGTCACGCCGCGGGACCGCAGATTGCCGAGGACATCCGAAGTGTCCGACCCCACGACATGGATCACCAAATCATCAGGATCGACTCCTGCAATGCGGGTGAGTGACACGAACCAGCGGAGCGCCTCCAAATGGAACCGCGGATGTTCATCGACGACACAGGAGAAGGTTCCGCCGGACGCTGCGGCTCGGTCACCCTCACGACGGTTGTTCGGGGACTCCCCGAGGGGACCCAACGAACCGCTCACGGGGCACCGGTCCCCCGCCCATGCAGACCCTGAACGAGGTGCACGATATTGCTCAAGCGCCGCTCTGCAGACTCTGGCAGAGGTTCAGGTTGGATGCCACTGGCTTTTCGACGACGGAGACCTCGGGAAGTGGCTCACCCGGCGAGGTCTGGGTGGCGTTCACCACGGCCGGACCGGTGCCAGCGATGAAGTGTGTGATGAAGTACGTCCCGAACCAAAGGACCACGATCTGGTGCAAGTTGGGGTCGATGGTGACCTGCAGCTGGAAGGGCTCGTGGAGCACCGAGATGGGCTTGCGGACCGAGGCGGTCGACGGCCAGCCGATCGACGATCCGGAGTGCTCGAGATTGACCTTGAAGTAGCCCGGTCCGGCTGGTTCGAGGACGAGACGCGATGCGCCGTAGGTCATCAAGGTGACCGGCTTGGTGAAATCTTTCGCCGGGTGGTTGAAGATGACCCAGATCCCGTGGGTGAAGGCCGGATCCTGTTCGACGGGAATCCAGGTGTAGTGATCGATCTGGAGGCCAGGGACATTCGTCTCGTCGATGCCCGACGCCATGTAGAGGCCGGAGCAGTTGCCCACCATGAAGAGCTGCCCGTAGGGCGCCCAGTTCGGCAGTGTGGATCCATGCTTCACGCTGTCGGCGAGCGACGAGATGCTCAAGGACTTCTCGGCGGAGACGAAGTTCTGGACCTGCGTCTGCGTCATCTGCTCGGAGGGTGAGGCGGCGATGGCCGTGTTGACCGCCACACAGTAGACAGCAAACACAGCGACGATTCCCAGGAGGGTGCTTCTGGCTCTTGGTGATCGACCTTCGAAGCGTCGCCATATGTCGATGAGACCCACCCCGGCGGCCACGATCAGAAAAGGCATGAAATCGGCCATGTACCGCTCGGAGATATAGCCCCACAGCAGGACGCCGGCCGCGCCGGCGGCTCCAGTAAGGAGCACGATCCGCGTCAATCGGAACGGCACGAGCGTCTTCGGCCGGAACGCGGTGATCGCGCCCCAGCAGGCCAACAAGAAGAGCAACGGCATCGTAGGGGGGATGCTGGCGGTGGGATACGTCTCGTCCAACACGGCTCCGATGGCGGCTGCCGGAGCAGTCGGCGTCGAGACAAACGGGAAGAGGGAGGTGAAGCGGAGCCCGAACGGCTGTAGATAGGCCGTCAACGTGCTTGGAAGGAAGCCGAAGCTGAACGCCTTGCCGCCGTTCGCCGCCAGGAAGTAACGACGGTGAGCATTCACCTTTGCCCAAACCTGGTCCGCCATGGGAAGGCCTACCGGCGTGCCGAATTTGGCATAGGTCACGATGGCTCCCCCAGCGAAACCCACCACGGCAACCGCGACCATGGGCCAACCCCAACGCCGCTGCGTGTCCCCTCCCCGACCGAATAGGAACCACAACGCGACGAGACCCGCGCCGATCACGCAGGCATAGCCCGCCGGAGTGCGGTCGAGATTGGTGAGGACGATCAAGATGCCGCTAGCCCATACCCGGCCGGCAGATGGCCGTTCCATGACACCGAGAAGGGCAAACAGACTGCCGACAGTGAGGGGGACGCTCCAAGCAAAGTCCTCGTTGAAGACGAAGGGGGTTGCCGCCAGGTAGACGATGACGGAGCCGCCCATGATGGTGGCGACCAGCAGACCGAAGGACGCTGCCTCGGCTCGTCCCAATATTGCTCTGCCTCGGGTGACGACACGCAGCCGCCAGAGCAGCAGTGAGCTGAACAGCGCGGTCATCATCCAGGCCAGCAAAAGCGAGGGCGCGGTCAAGGCGCCGTCGAACCTGCTCGTCAGCAGAAGGACGGGCATCCTGATCAGAGACGGGAATATCCCGAAATAGGTGTACGTGCGTCCGTCGTGAAGGAATCCCTCGATCCCCAACTGTGTGTTGGGCAGGCTCAAATGACCGTGGAATATGGCGCGTGCCTGAATGTCGTAGAAGAAGTTCGTCGGCGCACTGCGGAGGAAGGAAAATCCGGACCAGAGGTCCCAGAGGACCCAGAGGTAGGGAATGGCCATGACGCCGACGCCGATGAGCACGGCGATCGTGAAACGGCGCCGGCTGGTTCGGTAGACGGCGTCATCCGCGCCCGTGGTCTCTTCGCTCTCGCTCGGGACCCGCGGCTCCGCGTCTTCGCGGATCAGTGTCGCAGTATCAGACATCGCCCCAAAGCTCTCCGGCGTGACGGACGCCGGAAACGTCCTCGGTCGCCTCCGTCACTATGACGCCAATCATCGCGTCTCAAGCCCCTTCTGGCCGCCGCCGCGGTATTTGCCGGGAGCCCGGGACGACATCATCAGACAACCCGCTCCGCCCTCAGACAACCCTCTACCTGGTCAGACAGTACCCCATCGGCGCCGGATCCGGCCACGGTCGAGACCAGCTGCTGGATTCGGAACTTGGCCGTGGACCACTCGTACCGCTCGAGGTATCGCTGCTCGGCGGCATCGACCAAGCGCCGAGTGAGCGCCCTGTCCTCGATGAGCCGTCGGCAGGCACTCGCGAAATCTTCCGGACGATCGGCCAGCAGCAGGTGGACTCCGCTTTCTACGTCGAGCCCGTCGGCCCCGACGGTCGTCGACACGACGGGGATTCGGTGAGCGAAGGACTCGAGGATCTTGAGCCGGGTGCCACTGCCGATGCGAAGAGGGACTACTGCGATGTCGGCCCGGGCGAGTTCGGGCTCTATCTCCGGAACCCGCCCGGCAACGACGACGGCGGGAGGCCGGTGTCTCTCCTCGACCGTGGGCGAAGTGGTCCCCACCAGACGGATCTGAGCGCCGGGCAGCTGTTCCCACAGGTAGGGGGCCACCTCATTGATGAGCCAGTCGACACCGTCGATATTGGGACCGTAATGGAGACTGCCTTGGAACAGGATCGTCGGTGGTGTTCCCGGCTCGAGGCGGCCAAGACTTCGCTCGGGGCGATCATATGTGTTGGGCACAGCCACGGCATTGGGAATACCAGAGCGCCGGACGTCGTCCTCGCTGCACAATATGACACGGTCGGCGTCGGCGGCCACCGAGCGCTGGAAGACGTTCCAATCATACGCATTGACCCTGTTCAACAGAGCCCGGCCCTTCAGCGCAACGGCCTGTTTCGGCCCACCCCGGGAACGCTCCTTTCGCAGGAGCGAGGACGTCTGGCGAGCCTTCACATCTTCCAGGTCCATGAGATCGACGATCGTCGGAGCAAGCCGTGGCCGACCCATCCAGCAGAACGTTGCAGCGGTGCTGAACCAGACGAGGTCGTAGTCGTTCGATGCGAACTTCTCGAAGAACCGACGCGGCGACCGGTCGTAGCTTCGCATGAAGACTTCCTTTGGCGTCCCCCGACGTAGTATCCACTGCTGCCACCAGCTCGTATTCAGCACGTCAGGATACTGGACGGCTTCCCACCGTCTCATGTCCAGCGACGCAGGGAGTGCCGGCGCCGTGCGGCCGGGATCGTAGAGCGAGAAGAAGTCCGTCTCGCCCATGGCGGATACGGCTTCGACCATCTTGCCCAGCCGGATCAAACCCCCGCCCAACGATGGCCACGGAAAGTCCTCGGCAACCATCAGAATCTTCACGAGATCGCCGCCACCTCCGGCCCCCTGATCCTCCGTCCTCCAAGCGGCGGCGATGTTAGCAGAGCACTTCTCGGCTTCATCGTCGCCCCGGCGGGAGCGACGCCGGTCCCGTGATTAGATTTTGCGGTTCGCGTATCGGCTTGTAATCCACTTCTTCGCCCGTACGGAAGGCAGCGAATCGATGTAACGCTCCCTCGCGTTCAGTGAGGCGCCGACCTCCTCGAGGTTCTCCACCGTTCGGCGAAGATGGACGTCTGTCTTGTCGAGCGCGGCGCGCGTGCGAACGAGCTCGGACTCCAAGTACTCGCAATACTCGAGGCGGACCCTTCGGTCAGCTTCGGCGTACGGAAGCTCGAGACGCGGGTCTTGTCGGCTGCTCCCTTGAATCGTGGGTCCCCATCGGTTCGCGGGGTACACGTGCGCGACGGAAGACGGGGCAGACTCGACTCGCCGAGCAACAGCGTCCACGCGAGACACTGCGGAACCGTCATGTCCGGCACCTCCGCGAACCACCGGAATCTCGCTGCCGTCAGAACGCCAGAACGATCGCTGGTCGTCAGTGTCTTCCTCAGGAAGCACGACCGCGCCAAGGGTGGACTCGTACTCGGAGACAAGCCTCTCGGGCGGGTCCTCCCGGATGTCCACGCCCAGGTCGACCATACGATCTCTGATCACCCGGTCAGCACTTGCCCTACCCCGGCCGACAGGCACGGACAGCGTCACCGACCAATCGTCATCCACCAATGATTCGATGGTGCGCAGGACACGCCACTCAGTCGCATCGGATGTGTCCTCGATCACCATCACCCGACCGACCGACCCTTCAGCTCGAAGTACGGCCGTGTCGATGGCGGCCTGATCGATTGGATCAGGGTGTTCTGCGAAATCCTCGAGCGCTTCCGACCACTTGGCTACCAACTGCCCCCGATTCCGAATCAGCAGAAACCCGCGGAACATCGTCGAGGTGCTTTGGCTCTCCAAGTGTGCGAGCCGAGCGCGAGGCTCGTACGCCACTCGATAGCCGTGTTGCCGTAGGGCCAGACACAGGTCGACGTCCTCGTAGTAGGCGGGAAAGTAGCGCTCGTCGAACCCGCCGACCGCCTCCCAGGCGGTGCGGTCCACCAGCAACCCGTTCGCGGAGAGGTAGTCCGCGTAGCGCACATAGTCGTAGGCGGTCGAGGTCGCAGGCAGTCCTGCCCCGACGTGTGCCGCCCAACCGTCCCGCCACAGAACCGATCCTGCCTCTTGAACCGTCCCGTCGATCGAAAGAATCCTGCAACCCGCGGCGGCAACCGACGGATCCCGATCGACCGCAGTCACCAGACGGTCGATGAAACCCTCCTCGATAACCGAGTCGTCGTTGAGCAGGAGGAGATAGCGTCCGCGAGCGAAGCGAGCAGCGAGATTGTTCCCACCTGAGAAACCCGTGTTGACCGGACTGTGAACGAGGACGATGTCGTCACGGTTTCGCAATGAGGAGAGGCCGTCTTGCTCCAGCCCGTTGGCCACCACGACAATCTCGGTCTCGCACGACGGACGACTGCCGGCCAGCGCTTCGAGGCAGGAGTCGATCATGCCGTGCGGAGATACAACTGGGATGCAAACGGATACCACGGGCGCATCCGGGACACTCGTGCCCCTCGACACCGGCATATCGAGACGAGTAGTCAACGGAAGGATCCGGCACCCTGTCGCCGCGAATGGCGGATCACCTCGCCGGGGCCCGGAACGTGATCAGCTGCGCCATCTGCGGATATTGATTCGAGATGGCGAACTCCTCTAAACGAGACAAGATCCTTGTCACCGAGAATTTCGGGATAGCCGTACAGCTCGCTGCGGATCCCGACCACCATTTCGAAACCCACCAATTCCTCGAGCCAGGCGATGGAGGTGTTGTTTCCCCACTGGTTGGTCTTTCGGTCAGAGAACGGTTCGAGATTCAAAAACAGATCGACGGTGAGCACGAGCAGCCCCCCCGGCGCCAAGACCTCCTTGGCGCGAGCCAATGTTGAG
The DNA here is from genome assembly GCA_963791995.1 of uncultured Acidimicrobiaceae bacterium. Taxonomy (GTDB): domain Bacteria; phylum Actinomycetota; class Acidimicrobiia; order Acidimicrobiales; family RAAP-2; genus Bog-473. Next base: position 156,552 of record CAWBUQ010000011.1, read on the forward strand.
GCGATGTCCTCCTCCGAGAGATGCTCGATCGTCGAAATGCAGAGTACAGCGGAGAACTGGCCGGTCAGATTGGCCTCGGGAAGGGTCGATCGATGGAGGACGACGTGTGTTCCGAAGCTACGATTCAGCGCTGCGTGTTCGACGATGGGATCGGTCTCGTACTGTCCAGTGCCGTAGTCGAGGAACGGGTCGACGTTGTGGACTTCGTGACCGCTCTTGGCCAGGACGAACTGGAGACCCGAGAGCGCTCCCCCGATCTCTAGAACTCGGGACGGTCCAAGCTCGTGGACCTGGTGGAACGCCCACGGATACTCATAACCCCTCGTCGAGGTATTGGGCTGGAAGGCGAAGGGGCCACGAGTTCTGTTCAGTCGGGGGTTCCGGAGTATGGGCGTCCGGACTCTCTCGGGTAGGCGGTCGAGATACTCGGTCAGCGTCTCGCTTCGGCCACCGTCGAACGGGGCGGCGCGCGCGCGGTGACCCCATGGAGAACCCCACGTGTTGTTCCATTCCTGGTACGCCGGCGGCACATCTCGTCGAGCGAGCATCCGGACATGTTAGGCCCAAGGAATGACATACGGCCGCGGGGCTCAGATCGGCGACGAGGCCTCCGGTCCGAGGTGGCGGTGACGCCGCAGTGACGCGACGGTGAAGAAGACGACGAACGAGAGCACACAGATGCCGGCAAGGAGGAGGCCGACCGTGAACAAGGTTGGCCAGTAGTGCAGCTCAATGACATGGCGCCCTGCCGGAATACGGGCTTGCAACATCACCCCTGCGAACGGCTCCAGATCCAGCGGGTGGCCGTCGATCGTGGCATGCCACCCGGGCTCATCGGTGAGCCGAAGACGCAGGACCTGTTGGCTTCGGTTCGATGTCGCGATGCGCAAAGAGGAAGGTGAAGGGTTGACTCACAGCGACCGGGGTTCCAGCCGCATCGGCAGGAGGCAAACGCCCGCTGGGGCCTTCCGAAACTGAGAACCGCGGCGGCGGAGCTCGGGTATCCGGTAGAGATCCTCGTCCCCACTCTCTCGTCGAACACGGATCCTGCAGGGCCCGCGGCGCCTTCGGGCACCAACACGAACCCGACCCCAAGCGACGAGCCTGTGCGGCTGTGGTCACAGCAGGGCAGAACGAGTTGTAGATCGGCACGACAGCAGACTTCCGGCTCACATCTGCCCACGACTCGAATGTATCCGCGAGGAAGGATCGGATCGTAGAAGTCGAATTCATGAACTCCGAACAGAATGTTGGCCTCGGGAAGGATGCCCAGTGGAGACGATACCCGGGCCGGCGAAGCATGTGAACGCTCCGAACCCCACGATCGAATCTCCGACCGCCTTTGCCAGGGAAGTCACGGCGGGGCTCGGTACGGCGCCGTCTCGGACTCGACGACCACAACTGCGCGCCAGATGCGACGAGAAAGACAGTCTCGAGCGGCGAGAAGGATGACCCCGGTCACCTGTCCAGTCGTGGGCCGGCGCCGTCGCCACGCCGGTCCCTCACCGGGCACGTCGTCCCACGGCTCGGCACGGGCCACGCGTCCTGGACAAGGAGTCGCTGGAGCTCCGAGGTTCTGCTCCTCGATGGCCAGGCGCCAGCGCTCCTACAAGCACGAGGGCCACTCCGCCGGTCACCAATGGCCATTTGAAGCTTTCCCTGCGCAGCGTCGCGTCGAGTTGAGAGAGGCCCCCCGTGCCAACCAGCCAGAGAAGCGAAAGGAGCAGGAGACCGCCCGCCAACAGGCACGCCAATAGGAGCTGCGTCGACCTCCCTTCACGTGATCGAACAGGGCATCCATACCGATGCCAGCCAGGATCGGCGACACACAGACCCACGGTCATGAGATCACGGTGCCAGTCGATCGTCTGAACCAGCGGGATGTGGTCGAACAAGGCCTGCAGCGGGGGTGCAAAGACGATAGCAGCGTCACGAGAACGACCACGACGAAACCCGCCGTCTCGGGTCGACGCCAACTAAGGACGATACCCAGCACAGCGAGTGCGATACCGATCAATCCGACATATGCAGCAGTGTCCGTGTACACGGCGTCGCCGAAGACATGGTTCCCGCGATCGGCAAGCCGTTGTATCCCTGCACGAAAAGATGCACGAGGTCATGCGGCGGAAGAGCCTTGCTCACCTCATGTGCCAGCGAAAATGCATCTGTTGTTTCGGTTTGATCGCGCCAGAACCTGAAGACCTGGCAGCCAGAGCGGCGCGGAGAGCGCGGCTCCAGCCGCGGCGGCAACCGACAGGTCGAGCAGAGCGACGGCGGCAACGGTTGGTCGCTCCAGCCCGGTTCACGATCATCATCGTTGCGACGAAGACGACGACGTGACACGGCGAGGATGGCGAAGATCTCGGGCTCACCTGCATACACGGACAACGCGATCAACAAGTGCGAACTCCGCCACGTGACGAGCACGATGCTCACCGCGAACGATAAGGATGGCAACGGCGAACAGCCAACCGGCCCAGGACATCACGGCCGCGTGGGGCCAACCCAGCCATCCCATGAAGGAGCCGCTGAGCTCGTAGATCGTTCCGGCAGTCGCGCACCCGATGACACCGAGTCCAAGGACACGGGCTAGGACGTACGCGCCAACTCCCGCGATCACCAAAGTGAGGACGATTTGCACCGTGTAGGCCAGGTGCAGCGGAAAGAGGTAACCGACGAGCGCGGGCAGGCTGAACACGGCGGATTGCCAGTTAAAGGCCAGAGGGAGGCCGAGCCCACTCAACGGATTCCAGAGCGGAACATCTCCGTGATGGACCTGTGTCCATGCCTGGGTCGACCAGGGGATCATCTCTGAGATCTGATCTCCGCTGACCGTATTGCGAACGGTCACAGCCCGGGCCTTCGTCAGACCCGACCGGGAGAGGATGTCGTAGGACCCGAGCGACAGGCCATGGTGCAGTGCAGGTGCCAGCGTCACCAGCGCAGCACCCACAACCCAGGCCAGTCCAAGCGACGATGAGGAAAGAGACGCCGCTTCGGCAGCCAGACTCGCCTGGGCCCGTGCCGCATCGGGCCTCAGCTCCGTCACGAACGTCGATCATGTTCTACCTGCCGTCAGGCGAGTCCGGCGACGTCCGCGGGGACAAGGCCTGGGTGATCGGGCCTGGACCATATCTGCTGGGCCGCCAAGCAGCGGTGGCAGCCGATGCGGAGTTCGCGTGGGCACGTTGCCAGAATGGGCGTCGTGAGGCGGCCGATCGAACGTTCACCATCGCCGTACGAACCTGCCCGCGGCAGCGCAGCGGACACCTGGTCCGTTTCCCAGCGTGAAGCCCAGCAGTCTCGGTCGGAGGTCGCCAGCGATCACATTGAGGCTCGATCCGCCGAGGTCCAGTCCTGCTGCTGAAAAGCGTAGTCTCCTGGCAAAGAGTGACGCGGCGTGACACCGGCGGCCCAGCCCCAGTTTGACAGACTTCGCCGAGGTGTCGACCCTCGCCCCCGCAGGGCCACCCCACAGGTCGGGCGGTATGGTTTCTCGGTTCGCAGCGGGCGTACGCAGCCATGTGGGGAAGCAGGGGTATGGAGGAGACCTCAGGCACAGACGGCTCGGGCCGCCCGCAAGCGCCCGCGCCTCCCCTGCCCCACGCGGAGCTTCGGGGAGGTGCCGGGATTCAACGGACTCCGAGGCATCGCCGTCCTCATCGTGTTCGTGGCCCACATGGACGTGATCCTCCCGATCCCCACGCTCCTGGTGATCCCCGGAGCCACCGTCTCGCTGGACTCGTTCTTCGTCCTCAGTGGGTTCCTCATCACTGCGCTGCTGCTGCGGGAACAAGCCCGCTACGGCGGGATCGGCATCGGACCCTTCTACCGGCGTCGCGCGCCTGCGACTCTTGCCCGCTCTCTACGTCGTGGTGTTGGCCAACGCACTGTTCGCCTACTTCAGCCATCAGTGGCTGCACACGGAATGGCCGTCGATCTTCTCGGTGCTCTTCTACTACTCGAACTACTACTCCGCGTCGGCGTCCGGGCCGCTTAGTCCGAATCTGGCCTCGGGGTTCCAGCACCTGTGGTCGCTCTCGTTCGAGGAGCAGTTCTACCTGGTCTGGCCGTGGCTGACCATCGCGCTGCTCACGATCCGGATGCGTCTGCGCACCGTCGTGATCATCCTGCTCTCGCTGATCGCGTCATCGCCGTCCACCGGTACATCTCCTACGAGGACACCCACCGGTGGTGGTCGCTCTTCTACCGAACCGACACCCGGGCCGACTCCATTCTTTGGGGCGCGTTCCTGGCCCACGTCTGGATCCGCCGCAAGGAGCCCAAGCGAGGGCTGGCCATGGCCGGCTGGCTGTCCGCTGCGTTCCTCATCGCCTGCCTGCCGTTCGCCACCCAGGAGGGCCCGTTCGTCTACTGGGGTGGGTTCCTGGCGATCGACGTCGCGTGCGTACTTCTCATCCTGGCCATCCTCGACGGCCGATGGATCGGGCGTCATTTCTTCGAGTTCAAGCCGCTCGTCGCGCTCGGCGTGGTGTCCTACGCCTTCTACCTGTGGCACCTGCCGGTATTCTTCGCCGATCCGACATTTCGACACGCACTGGAACGACGTCGTCCGGGTGATCGTGGCGACTGTGGTGACGCTTGCCCTTACGATCGCTTCGTGGTTCCTGTTGGAGCGTCCGCTGATGCAGTGGAGCAAACGCCTCGAAGGGCGACGACATCAACGACTCAAAAGCCGCGACGTCCCCCCACTCCTGCCGTTACCTCAACTGGGGACGCCGTCCCGAACGTCTCGGCCAAGGCTTAGCGAGCGATCTCAGACCCACCGCCATCGTCGCGGTGCGCTCACGGTTGTCGACCTCCAGCGTGGTCTGAGTTCGCTCGCGGCGGGGCGATCTGGTTCTTCTTGAATCGGTTCCGGGCCGGCGAAGCCGGCCCTGTGCCCACTCCAAGCGGCGACGCGAAGGTCCCGATAACGTCCTCCCCTGTCACATAACTGCTGATCGACCGCGGCAACGGTCGGAGAGGAGGCGGCCATGGGGACCGTGGCCAGGCTACTGGACGAGCACGTCAGTTTTCGCTGCGCATCGGTGGACCGCATCGGCGTCCGGGGTTACATCCAGGGAATCGAATACGAGGGCGGGGTGGTCAAGTTCCTGCTCAACCGGGGAGGAACCATCCCGTCTCCGGCCCTGTTGAACCACAACCGTGAGCGGCTCCTCTCCGAGCTCGAGGTGCTCGAAGAGAGCACCGGCGTGCCCACCGTGCGCTTCAAGGCAGGAGAGTCCAAAGAGGACCTCGCCCGGCCCCTTCAAGACGAGGCGGCAACGACAGGTCGATGGGGATTGGTGCTCGTCGGCAAGGCTCAGGAACGGACGTCGGTGTGGCACGGCTACGTCGACGACACCTATCCCGGGCATCGCACCAGCCATCCCCACATGGTCTGGCGTCGCCAGTCCTCGGTGCCCGACCACTGGTATTTCTATTTCGCCGATCCCGAGTGGGGGCCGGCCTTCGTCAAGGTCTGCTCCTACGCGCCCTATCCACTGTGGTGCTGCGCCAACGGACACGAGTGGGCCAAGTGCCAGCTGGCCAAGGCCGGGATCGGCTTCGAGGCCCTCGACAACGGGCTGCGCTCCGTCGAAGACCCCGCCGCTGCGCACCGCATCTGTGCCCGTCTCGGCGCCGGTCATCTGCGCGGACTCCTGGCGCGCATGATGGCCGTCGTCCCCGATCCTCTCTGTGCTCATGACCGCGCCGCCGGGTTCGAGTGGTCCTACTCGCTCGCCCAGTTCGAGGTCTCCGACACAGCGGTGTTCGACCAGCCCCGCCGGGCCCGGGCCTGGTTCGAGGCCGCCATCGGCGACCACCTCGACCTCGGTCGTCCCGAGAGGGTCTCCCTGCTCGTCGACCGCAAGGTGCTCAGCGGCGCCAGGTGCAAGACCCCAGGACGTTTCGTCACCGAGGTCATCACCCGCGACACCGCCCCTCAGCTCCAGATCCACTACAAATCGTCGAAGGCCAAGGCCTATCTGAAGGAAGGGAGGGCTCTGCGCGTCGAGACCACGGTCAACAACGCCAGCGACTTCGCACTGCACAAGACGCTGAGCGCCGAGAACTGGAACGCATTGCGCCGCGCCGGGGCCGATACCAACGCCCGCTTCTTGGCCACCCTCGGCGAAGGGCGTCCAGGGCTTCCCGACCCCGCCACCCTCGAGTCGATCGTGCTCCCGAGCGTCCACGACGGCCAACGCGCACCGGGCCTGCGCTTCGGAGACCCCCGGACAATGGCCTTGCTCGGCTCCATCGCCGCCTTCGCCCACGTCATCGGTGGTCTGACCAACAAGTCACTGCGTGCCCAGATGAGCGCCCATTGGAGGCCGGACTACTCCTCGGCCCAAGCGTCCTATGACCTGCGACGCCTCCGCCTCAAGGGCCTCATCGAACGAGTGGACGGGACCAACACCTACCGAGTCACCTCGCACGGGCTCCGTGTCAGCGCCTTCTTCACGCAGCTCGCCACCCGCGTCGTCGTTCCTGCTCTGACAGACCTGGCCGACCTGGCGCGACCCTGTCCACCGGCACCACGCCCACTCGTCGCCGCGTGGAGAACCTACGAACGCGAGCTCGACAAGGCCGTCCGAACAGCTCGCCTTGCGGCCTGACCCAAAACTTGCCTCATCTGTTCCGGATCAGACTGTCAAGTGGGTCTAGCCCACGCGTGGACGCCGGGGTCTCCGTACGAGCGTCACGACGACGGCCGGCGCAATCCCGGCGACCACGAGCCCGAAGAGCACGAGTCCCAGCGTGAACGTGGCGGGCCAGTAGTACAGCGACACCGTGTGGTGTCCGGCTGGGACGTCGAGCTGGAGCATCACGGAGGCGAAGCTCTGGAGGGGCACCGCCCTGCCATCAACAGTGGCGTGCCAACCGGGGACGTCGGTAAGGCGGAGACGCACCACTTGTGGGCGGTCCGTGTCGGTGACCAGCTCCATGTCGAGGGGTCCGAATGGGTCACTCGCAGGGGGGTCCCCGGCGCATCGTCGGCCGGCAGCCGACCGCCGGGACCGAGTGGACTCGCGGTCGCCGCTGCGGCTCCTGGGATGCGGTAGAGCCGGTCGTCCCCGACGGATCGTACGAACGTGCTTCCCCGCGGCCCCGCCGATCCGGCCCGCTCCAGCACGAATGCGACACCGTAGAGCCGTCGCCAGATATGGTGCTGTCGATGCCCGGGCAGTACACGGCATCGTCGGGGATCCCGGGCGACTCGTCGCTGACCGCACGCCACGAGGTGTAGTAACGACTGGGGATCATCGGGTCGTAGATCGCGAGCTCCTGGATGCGGTACGCCACCTGGGCGTTCTCGGGGATGCCCAGCCCCGGCGGCAGGAAGCAGAGGGTGCCACCAAGCCCGACGAGTGACGAACCCACGGCCCTTGCAGCTCCCCACGGCCGGGGTCGACGCGAACGGGGTGGAGGTCGAGGTCCACAGAGGGGCGCCAGCGGCGATGAGGAAGGCAGCCTCGACGGCGAGCAGCAACGACTCCGGCGACACGCCCTAGCCCTGTGGAGTTCGCGGTCGACCATCCGAGACTGAGGTTCCGTCCTCGCCCCGCCGCCGTACCCACGCCAGCGCGCCGACGACGGCGAGGCCGAGGCACGTCTACGGCAACCGGCCACCAGAAGCTGTCGGCCCGGATGTGCGCAAGATCAGCGGGGAGGTCACCTCGGCCGAACGCCCACAACGCCGCAACCAGCACCGCGACCACGGCGAAGCCACCGGCAGCCCAGCGGACGGCGGCTCGTTCACGCCCGGACTGCACAATGGCGTCCATCCCGAACCGCGCCCAGCACGGCGAAGCCGAAGACCAGCGGCAGAATGGCCCGCTGCCACAGGATCGTGCCCACATCAGGTAGTCGGTACAGCAGGGCCACCAGCGGCGGGAAGAAAGCGACACCAGCATCGCGGCGCAGAGGGCCCCGAAGGCGACGACCTCGGGCCTTCGGCGACGGACGCCAGGCCGGTGATGGCGAGCACGAGTGCGGTCACCCCGACATAGGCGGCCGTCTCCGAGTAGCCGCCCACGTAGCCGAACCAGTGGCTGCCGGCCACGGGAAGTCCGTCGAAGCCCTGGAACAGCACGTGCAACCAGGTTGTGCGCGGGGAGCGGCGGGTTTCCCTTGATGATCTCTGCGGGGTCGCCACCGGGTACGGCGTGCTGGGAGCCCGAGACCACCTGCAGACCGGGCAGCAGCAAGGGGGCACCGAGCCCCGCCCCGCACACCACGCCGAGGCTGAGATCGAAGACGGGACGCCGGATCGGCCCTTGGCCGCGCAGTGCCGGAACGCGCTGGAGGAGGAGACAAAACAAGAAGAGCGCGAGTGCCAGGCCGACCAGTACAAGGATCTCCGCCTGACCGGCGTACACCATCGCTGCGATGACGAGTGCCAGGAAAGCCACGTCACGGAGACGGTGTCGACCGCCTACCACGAGAAGTGCCGCTGCGAACAGCCAACCGGACCACGAGAGCACTGCGGCGTGGGGCCAGCCCAGCCACCCGAGCATCGGGTCCGCTCAGCTCGAAGACAGTCGCCGCGAAGACACACGCGATCGTGCCGAGCCGCAGGACCCGACACAGCAGGTACGTGCCGGTTCCGGCAATGACCAGGGTGAGGACGACCTGCACGGTGAAAAAGAGCTGAAGAGGGAAGATGTACCCGACCAAGGGTGGGCAGGCTGAAGGCTGCGGTCTGCCAGTTGAAGGCAAGCGGCATTCCCGAGGCCTTCGTAAGGATTCCAGAGCGGGAGGTGACCTTGGTGCACCTGCGTCCAGGCCAAGGACGCCCACGGGATGATCTGGTCTGACTGGTCGCCTGCCTGCACGTTGTGCACGACGACTCCGGGTTGGCGCAGCACTCCGAATTGCGACAGGACGTCGTAAGACCCGAAGGACGATCCCATGCGCAAGAACTGGGGCGAGCACGGCCAGCGCCATCACGACCAGCCAGATGACGCTCGCCGCGTGAACCCACCCTCGACCAGGGCGCGTCTCACCGCCGGCACGGATGGCGATGACTACCTCCACTCGCGCCGGCGCGTCAGTCAAGCCGGTCCCTCCCCGGCCCACCTGCGGCGCGCAGCACTATAACCAGCCGGGTACCGCTCTCCGTTCTGCTACCACGGGTCAGCTCGCACGATCCGCCGACCGCTATCTGGACCCGCATGCGCCACCGAGTCTCCGGAAAGCGTGACCAGCAAGATGTCCAAAGTGTTCCCACCGCTCTTCCCGACCACGAGGCGGTGACGTCGCCGGCCGGCGTGTCCAGCATCATCAGGCGTTCGCTCCCGTCGTATCCGACATGACTTGCTTCCACTCCGATGAGCCGGGCCCCTGGGGAGGACGAAGACATCCGTCCGGAAACCGAAGGCGATCTCGCCCGCCTGACGGGCGACGCCGTCGCCAATGGGGGCAGATCTCCTCCGAACGACCTCCGGCTCACGTTCGTGACACGCAGTTGCTTCGGCAGGTTGGCGAATTCCAGTAGCAGGCACGCGAGCTGCTGGCTGGCATTCGAGAACGTGGGGATGAGCGCCGTCGGTCCTCCAACCGCGGCGTCGCAGACCCAACAGGAGATATTGATCCCCGTGCGATTGTCGGGACCGGACTCCCCCGCCTTGTACCAGCGTCCGCCTGCCGTGTCGTCCACGGCCACGATGGATCCGCAATCGATGCGGGGATGGTAGGTGGAGCCATTCATGAACGCGACAAGGGTGTTCCCGCGTGTGGGGTTCACGGGGTACGGCTGTGAACGCCACCGCGGATGCCCCTTGCCAGCTGGAAGAATCGCCGAATCGGTGTAGGACGACTGGACCAGCCGTCGACTGCCTCGAGGACACGCCGCGGGGACGAACGTGGCGATGACGGCGGCTCCGCCACTCGCTCCTGCCAGCCCCGTCCATGTGGCCTGTAAGGGTGCCCCGCGCTCGCTCCGCCCGTACTCAGCGTGTCGGCGACGTAGCAGCCCTGGGCGGTGTCGGCCACACGGGTACTCCAGCCGAGTGGGGGCGATGGCTGAGGACATGTTGCCGACGATCGCCGCGATGGCCAGCTCATCGTTCTGCGCGCAGCCCAAGTTCGTTGTCATGCGTGCGGAGCGTCCCGTCGATGTTCGACTGGCAAATCTGGTCGCATAGCTCGAATCCGTCCGCACCCGCGTATTCGAGGAGGCTCATTCTCATCCCGTCGGTACCGGGATGGACCGGATAGCCCAGGCAGACCGCCGTGACCGCGGGCTGGTTTCCCCCGCCGGCCGCTCGCAGTACCAGATGTCCACGCCGTAGTGGTCGTCGGCGAAGTACTCAACCGCTTGCCGCCAAGTGATTCCCCTGGTCGTCGAAGACCTGCTCCGACCGTGGGCGCCAGCGTGGCGGTCGAAAGCCTCGAAACCACGGCCACGAAGAGGCTTCCGCTGGCGCACCTGCTCGGAGTAGCGGGCGGCGACCCTCCGGCCTGACCGCAGGCGACGTCCGTGAGCTGTCTGCAGGAGCGAGAACGACACCGAGCCGGCGGCGGACGGGCCGACGAGAAGACCTCGGTCGAGACGACGCCGAGGCCGGCTCCGAGCAGCTGTCTTCTGGTGATTTGCACGCCGATTCTCCGGCTCGATGCCCGCCTCGGACCGACCGCCTCGCCGAGCGGATCGATACGATGGCGGCGCTCCATTGACCGTCGGTCCGACCCAGAGGGCAGCTCGCCTCGCCTGTCCCACCCCACTTCTGGCGCCGGGGCGCCACCAACGGAACCGGCATCGCCCGCACCTCCGTTGTGACGCCGTTGTCAAAGCAGGCGGGGAGCAGGCCATTTTTCCCCTGATGAGCCCTGGGTAAGCTGCCCAGCAAGCGGCTGATATCGGAGGGCAACGTGGGGGTCAACGAGGGGGCCGGCGTCGGCGGGTCCGTGGGCAACACGAAGGTCCACAAGAAGAAGATCGGCGTCCTCGTCGTCGCATACAACGCCGCGATGACCCTGGCCAAGGTGCTGGATCGCATCCCAGACGAGGTCCGGCCCGACATCCAAGAGGTCATCGTCAGCGACGACCACAGTCAGGACTCGACGTACCTGGTGGGCTTGGGCTACCAGCTGCAGTCGGACCTGCCGATCACGCTGATCAGGCAGCCGACCAACCTCGGGTACGGCGGAAACCAGAAGGCCGGGTACCAGCTCGCCATCGATCACGGCCTCGACATCGTCGTGATGCTGCATGGCGACGGCCAGTACGCACCAGAATCGCTGCCCGAGATCCTCGCCCCGCTGCTGGCCGATGAGGCGGACGCCGTGTTCGGGTCGCGCACAATGATCAAAGGGGCTGCCCGAAAGGGTGGCATGCCGATGTACAAATTCGTCGGCAATCGGATCCTCTCACGATTCGAGAATACGGCGCTCGGTACCGACCTCTCCGAGTTCCACTCGGGCTACCGCGCCTACTCGGTGAGCTGCACTGAAGCAACTTCCCTTCGAGAAGAACTCGAATGGGTTCAACTTCGACACCCAGATCATCATTCAGCTGCACGACGCCGGAATGCGTATCGCCGAAGTCCCGATTCCGACGTACTACGGCGATGAGATTTGTTACGTCGATGGGCTTGGCTACGCCAAGGACGTCACCAAGGACGTGATCACATACCGCCTCCAAAAAGCAGGCTTTGGTGACGGCAGCCGGATCGCGCTTTCAGAGGAGTACCAACTCAAACCGAGTGACGACAGCTCCCACGGGCGAATCTCAAAACTGCTGCAGTTCAGACCGCCGAGTCGCATCCTCGACCTCGGTTGTTCAAGTGGTCTTCTCTCTGAACGACTACGGCAAATGGGCCATCACGTCACGGGAGTCGACGTCAACGATCTGGACGGGGTGCGCGATCGCACAGACGCCTTCTTCAAGGCAGATCTCAACGAGGGAATCCCGAGCGAGGTGGGTTCCGGCTTCGACATCGTGCTGGCTGCGGATGTACTCGAGCACGTGCTCAATCCCGGAGCGCTCATGAGCCAGGCCCGAGAGGTCCTCGACCCTCACGGCTCGGCTCTGTTCTGCGTACCCAATATCGCCCACTGGTACCCGAGGTTCAGGTCGACACTAGGGATGTTCGACTACGACCAGCGGGGCATCCTCGATTCGACCCACCTGCGTTTCTTCACTCGCCGCAGCCTCATCAAGCTGGTTGAACGTCGAGGATTCGCGATCCGACGTGTCGAGCCAGTCGGCTTGCCCCTCGATGCGCTCGGTGTCGATGGCACGAAGAACCGAACGCTCCGGCTCATGGATCGCCTGTTGTCGAACATGTGGCCCACGATGTTCGGCTATCAGTTCATCGTGGAAGCGACACCCACCGTGTCGATCCGAGAGCTTGCGCACTCGACATCAGCTTCACCGGGTCACTAAGACGTGGCACCTATAGCCAAGGGCGTATCGCTGTAGCCAAGGGCGATATCGCCGAGCTATTCCCGCGTCCCCTGGTACGGCGGCAACCCCGGGAGCGGCCGCGGACTCAGCGCCAGGTGCCGCCCCGACCTGAGCCGTTGAACGACGGGCGGTGACTCCCAAGAAGACTGCGATCGCCACGAGCACGACGCCGATGACCGCACAAAGGAGCGCCCGCTTGTGATAGTGGCCGTTCACGGCCACCTTGCCGGGCACGAAGCCCGGGAGAGAGTGGATCGGCGTGGCCAGGTAGATCACCGCGTAGATCAGAGCGATGACGCCCAGGACAGCACACACTGCACAAACAACCCACTTGGCAGTATTCGACACGTTCCTCATCTCCTCCGTTCGACCACGCCTCCCCTGGTGTGGTCTTCGAACCCGACTTGCTGTGGGATCGTAGCCTCAGCCCGCACCGACCCGCCATCGCACATCCGGGCTGGATCACGCAAACGGGCGAGACAGCGTGGGGCGAAGTACCATGTCCCGATCGCAGTCGCATCACCGATTGTGAGAGGCGTGTCCTGCCACCCGGAGGTGTTCGGAGGCGACGGCGAAAGCGATGGATTCGACCATTCAAGACGGCATCGTGCTTCGCAGCGGAACGGTCGATGACGCCACCGCCGCCGCCGCTCTCCACGCCGGGCAAATCAGTGAAGGGTTCCTGAGCATCCTCGGCCCGAGGTTCCTTCGCCGCCTTTACCGGCGTGTCGCCCTGCCACGGCGGTTCCTTCTTGCTCATCGTCGAGACCGACGGGTCCCCGGTTGGCTTCCTCGCCGGCAGCACCGATGTCGCTGCGCTCTACCGTACCTTTTTGTGGCGTGACGCTTTCGCCGCCGTATTCGCCTGCGGCCGGCCGGCTGGTCCGATCGTGGCGCCGCGTCATGGAGACTCTTCGATACGGCACAGATCATGCCGGCCAGGGCGCAGAGTTGCTGGCCGTCGCCGTCGATCCGGTGACGCGGGGACGCGGTGCTGGGACACTGCTCGTCGAGGGGTTCCTGACCGAGATCCGCCGACAGAACTGGAGTTCGCCTACGTGGTGGTCGAGGCCAGCCAACGAGACCGCTATCGCCCTCTACCGACGGGCTGGGTTCAACCCGTCCAGCGGTTCCAGTTGCACCGTGGCACCGAATCCCTCGTGATGCAGTGGGCGGGGGGGCCCGCATCGAGGACGTGACAGCGGAAGTCCTTTTCGTCGCTGCGGGTGCCCTCGTGCGTCACTGCGGTCGCCGTCCCTGCCTGCATCGCGCTCGCCCACCGACTTCGGATCATGGATCGCCCTGGGCCGCTCAAGACCCAGGAGTCGCCCGTTCCCTACCTGGGCGGCGTCGCCGTGTACGCCGGGCTCGTGGTCGGGGGGGCGGTGGGCCGGCCCATCGTGTTGGTGCCGTTGGCCGCCGCAGTCGCCGTGGGGGTCTGCGACGACCGCTTCGGACTTCCCGCACCCCTCCGGCTTGGCGGCCCAGTTGGGAATCGGAGCCCTCATCGCTGTGATCCAGCCCGTCCATCTTCCCGGCTGGATCGGCGTGCCACTCGTGATGGCGGCCAGCGTCCTCCTGATCAATGGATTCAACCTGCTTGACGGCCTCGACATGCTGGCGGCCGGGGTCGCGGCTGTCGGTGCCGTCGGGTTCGCCGTCGTGATCCACGGCGACGCTCGTCTCTTGGCAGCCGTCTCTGACCGGGGCCCTGGTCGCGTTCCTCTGGTACAACCGCCCACCGGCCCGCATCTATCTGGGGGACGGTGGCTCCTATCTGCTCGGGGCATCCATGACCGTGCTCCTCGCGTATGCCTGGGGCGTCGGACGTCCCAGCGCGAACGGCGTGATCGCTCTGGCGCTGCTGGCCGTGCCCGTGGCCGAGGTGACCTGTGCCATCGTGCGACGCGGTCGCAGTGGACGTTCGCTCATGGCAGGCGACCGCGCCCATCCCTACGATCTCCTGGTGGCGCAGAGGATGGTCGCGCACAGCAGCCAGCGGCATCTACATCGTCATCGAGGCCGCGGCGCTGGTCGTGACCGCTGTGGCGGTGCTAGGCCATGCATCCGTGAGTCGTGGCCCTGGGAATCGACCTGGTGGCGGCGTTGGCCGTTCTCGGTTGCGCGCAGCCCTTGTCGGTGGAATGAGCGATACCGCGGGGACTCTGCAGTGACCCGCGTCTTCCTGTCCCCGCCGGATGTGGGAGAACGAGGAGCGGCGGATGCTCCTGGAGGCGTTCGACTCCAACTGGATTGCGCCCGCAGGGCCGGACATCGACGCCTTCGAGCGCGAGGTGGCCGCAGGGACAGGCGTGGCCCACGCGGTTGCTCTTTCCAGCGGAACGGCGGCGCTGCACCTCGCTCTCCTGTTGGCAGGCGTTGAACGCTGGAGACGAGGTGCTCGTCCCATCCTTTACCTTCATCGCCAGCGCCGCGGCCGTCACGTATCTCGGGCGCACGCCCGGTATTCATCGACTGCTCGGCCGACAGCTGGAACCTCGACCCCGCATTGGTCGAAGAGGTGCTCACCGAGCGGGCCGCACGAGGACGGCTCCCAGCCGCGGTGATCACCGTAGACCTGTATGGAGAGACGGCGGACTACGCGGTGCTGGAGTCACTGTGCCGGAGGTTCGAAGTGCCGCTCATCGAGGATTCGGCCGAGGCCATGGGTGCGACACATCGGGGCCGGGCCGCTGGCTCGTTCGGCATCGCTGGAATCTTCTCGTTCAACGGTAACAAGATCATCACCACGAGTGGTGGCGGGATGCTGGTGACTCAATCGTCACGAGATGGCGGAACGAGCCCGCCACTTGGCGACACAGGCCAGAGAGCCCTTTTCCCACTACGAGCACACGTCGGTCGGGATACAACTATCGGCTCTCCAATCTGCTCGCCGCGCTCGGAAGGGCGCAATTCCGAGGTCTCGACTGACCGTGTCGAGCGCCGGAAGCATGTCCATGAGGTGTACGCCAAGGGACTCGGTCGGACTCCCCGGCATCTCGTTCATGCCTCGCACCGTCGTCGGCACCTCGAACTACTGGCTGACCTGCATCCAGATCGATCCCGAGATCTTCGGTGCAGATCGGGAGAGCGTGCGGTTGGCTCTGGAGGCAGCCGACATCGAATCCCGCCCGACGTGGAAGCCCCTCCAACTCCAACCGGCCTTCTCTGGCGTCACCTTCGTGGGGTCCGGGCGCTGTGCCCGAGTCTTCGACCAGGGCCTGTGCCTACCGACCGGCTCTGCGCTCTCGCAGGTCGACCAGTCCCGAGTCATGGAGATCATCACTGCCCAGTGCCGCGCGTAAGTGGTCGCTCGTTCGCCTGCCCCGATGTCGTGCTCGACCTGTCGCTGACGCAGGGACCTCCCCCGCTACGCCGTGCTCGCAAGAAGCAAGTCAAATAGTCGCTTGGTAGCCTCACGCCGGATGGAAGCGCCACTTCAATCGCCCGTCCTTGCACACGAGATGCCTCCGCCGACGCCACCGAGTGCTGGCGTCCCCGGCACGTCTCAGCGGCCGGCGCTGTTGGCCCACTTCGTGTGGGCCTTCGTCGGCGTGGGCTTGATGCTCGGGGCCTGGTCTCTCGCGACTCCCCTGGGTGCTGCTCCCGACGAACCGGAGCACACCGCGCAAGCCGCCGCGATCGTGCGAGGCCAGATCGACGAGCCCGATCACCCCTTTCCAGGCGGAGTCACCGCATTCGTCCGGATCCCCTGTTGGGTGGACAACCCGTGGCTGCACTACACGTGCGCTCATCATGCGACGACGGGGCTGGCGCCCACGCAGTTTTCCAACGCGCCACCCTTGTATTACATCGTGGTTGGTGCGCCGTCTCTCCTTCTGTCTGGCACGGTTGCGCTCTACACAATCCGCGCGACGGGAGACGCTCTCAATGCGGGACTTATCGCATTGGGCATTTATCTGCTCCTTCGCTATTTCCCGCGTCGTACGACCCTCATCGGCGTCCTACTCGCACTGTCACCGATGGTGCTCTTTGTGATGGCGGTGCTGAATTCCAGTGGATTCGAGATCGCAGCCGGATTCGCCACGTGGTGCGGCGGGCTGTGCGTGGCAACACACTCCAAGGTCCCGCGTGCCCTGGCGATCTGGACAGCAGTCGCCGGAGTCCTCCTCATATTGAGTCGACCAACGAGTCCCCTTGACGTCGTTGTCATTGCGGTCGTCTTTGCCGTGTTCGTCGGTTGGCGGGAACTGCGTCAGCGATCGAACCGCAGCCTGCATCCATTGTGGATTCCTCTCGTCGTCGCAATGATCGTGGCCGCGGTCTTTTTGGCCATTGGCGGAATACCAGCGCTGCTCGGCATTCGACCACAACATCCGGCCAGTCTTCTGTCCAACATGGCGACGACGGTACGGCTTACCGGAGGTTACCTAGAACAGAGCATTGGCAACTTTGGACTGCTCGACATTCCCGTGCCGACGTGGATCACCGTGGTGTGGGTCGCCTGTTTGTCAGTGCTGACCGCCGTGGCGATTTTCGTATCGGGCCCGTGCCGACGCGCACTCCCCGTTCTGGCGGTGGCGATTCTCGCCGTGACCGTGGGCCTCGAGGCCCCTCAGATCAATGCCGTCGGCAACTACTTTCAGGGCCGTTACATCTTGCCGCTCCTCGTCGGGTTTCCGCTTCTCGCCTCTGCATTGGAGTGGCAGGGGCGGTATGCCCTCTCATCTCGAACCCTGCGCCGCTCCGTTCTCGCTCTCGGTGTCGTCCTGTTCGCCGGGCAGGTGACCGCGTTCAACCGAGCTCTCCAGTACTACAAAGGTGGGCACGGCCACTTGGTCGGCGTTCCCGCGGGATGGGTACCTCCCGCGGGCGACTTCGGCGTCAACGCCATGTTCGTCGCTGGCGCACTCATCACATTCGCACTTCTTGTGGTCATGGCCTGGCGGACCAGCGAGGGTCTCACTGGGTCTTGGACTAGCGTCGCTTCGGAGTGACGAAGAGATGAAGATCCTCATCGTCGCCTCGGACTTCCCTTGGCCGAAGACTCAGGGCGGTCACCTCCGGCTCACGACGGCCATCGATGCGCTGGCCGAACTGGGAGAGACCGATCTCTTTGCCCTCTACGACTACCGCCGACCGACCCCGGCCCTCCCCCCGACTGTTTCAGTGCAGCGGCTCAGGACAGTCGCTCGTCGTGGCTCCGCTCGCCAGCTTCGCTGGAGAGTTGCGTGGCTGGTACGGCGAGGAATCCCGATGGAGGTGGCCATGCAGCGTCGGGAGACAGACTCCCGCCTGGAATTTGAATCCTGGGCGGGAGATCGGTACGACTTCGTGTGGTTCGAGAGAGCCACTACGTTCGAGGCAATGGGCCGTCCACGTCTCGGTCCGACCGTCGTCGATCTGGTCGATCTGGAAGATGCGAAGGCGCGATTGAGAGCAAACATCATGCGATCGAACCTCGCCAGGAAACCGGTGTCCACCTCCATCCGGCAGATCATTGCGGTGGCTCAGGCCCGGCTGAACGCCCGGGACTGGCATAAGTTCCAGCACTCGGTGGCCGCATCGGTCGATCGTGTGGTCCTCTCGAGCGACCGCGACCTGCATCGCTCCCGGCTGACCAACGCCGTCGTCGTCCCCAACTCGTACGAGCGGCCGGAACGTGCCGTCGGGCGAATCGAGGTGAGGAAGCCATCCGTCGCCCTCTTCCAGGCCACCTTCGACTATGCCCCGAACGTGGATGCGGCCGACTGGCTGGTTTCCGAGGTCACGCCTCGGCTCAGGGCTCGTATCGCCGATCTCGAAATCAGACTTGTGGGCCAGACCGTGCCGGGAGTGGAGCGATACCACAACCCACCCGGGGTAACGGTAGTGGGCGCCGTGCCAACGATGATGCCCGAGTTGACCCGAGCGGACATCGTAGTCGTCCCGATTCGCTATGGCAGCGGTACGCGCCTGAAGATCCTCGAGTCCTTTGCTCACCGCGTACCGGTGGTCTCCACAACGATTGGAGCTGAGGGACTGCAAGTCGAAGACGGTGTCCATCTTCTGCTCGCAGACGATCCCGATGGCTTCGCAGCGGCATGCGAGCGGCTTCTGACCGAGCCCACGCTTCGCGCTCGGCTTGTCGACGCGGCCGAACGGCTGTATCTCGAGCAGTACGAATCCTCCATCGCGCGCGATCGCGTCCAGGCGTTGGTCCGAACGGTGACCTCGGGTATGCGGACCCCCAAGGCGTCATGATCCGGCGGGTGAGCTGCGGCCTCCCGTGGAGAGCGTGAGATGCCAACTGGCTCTCAGCAACACCGTGATGGCAGTCAACCGTGCGTGGTCGCGTTCTACCTACCGCAGTTTCATCCGATTCCAGAGAACGATCTTTGGTGGGGACCTGGGTTCACGGAATGGACGAACGTTGCCCGCGCCAGGCCGCTGTACCCGCGCCACTATCAACCTCGCATCCCGGGTGAGCTCGGGTTCTACGATCTCCGCGTTCCCGAGACGAGAGAAGCACAAGCGTTTCTTGCCGCAATGTACGGCGTCTCCGCGTTCTGCTACTGGCACTATTGGTTCGGCGGCGGCCGGCGGCTGCTGGAGCGACCGTTCGAGGAGGTCCTGAAGTCAGGGAAGCCTGACTTTCCATTTTGCCTGGGATGGGCGAATCAAACCTGGTCCGGGATTTGGCATGGAGCGCCGGATCGCGTCCTGATTCAGCAGACGTATGGAGGAGAGCGCGACTACCGCGCGCACTTCGAATCCATTCTCCCCGCGTTGATGGATCCGCGGTACCTTCAGATCGACGGGCGTCCGCTCTTTTGTGTCTACGACCCAGCCGACCTCCCGAATGCCCAACGCTTCCTTGATCTCTGGCGCACATGGGCAGTCGATGAGGGACTTCCCGGAATATTCTTCGTCGGCCGAACCGAGACGATACAACGGTCGAGTGCGGCAGACTTCGACGCGTTTGTCTTTGAACGAGTCCCGACACGTGAGATCGCGCAACGGGACTGGCCCAGACGCTTTGCTCGGACGGTGGGAATCCCTCCAGTGCGTTCGTATCGCCGGTTCTCCAATGAGACTCCACTCGGGATCGCCGACGGACCAAGCTTCCCGGTTGTGATGCCTGGCTTCGATAATTCTCCGCGAAGTGGCTCCGGAGGAGTCGTCCTTCACGGTGCAGATCCTCACATCTTCGAATCACAGGTTGCCCACGCGGTGGCCCATGTGATGTCCACTGAACCCCCGGGACGACGATTGGTCTTCGTCAAGTCATGGAACGAATGGGCCGAGGGCAACTATCTGGAACCTGACCGGCGCTATGGTCGCGCGTATCTCGAGGCCCTGGCCAAGGGAATCGAGGAAGGTGCAGCGCAATAGTCCCTGCGTCCTTGGAGCAGTTGCCTGGGACTCACCGCTTCCGGCCCGCGGTACGAAAATCACCGGCCCAACACGGAGCGATCGCCTCCTGCTCGACGCCGCGCCTCACCTAGAGTGCACCTTGGACTATGACTTCTCGAGGGACACGCCCTCGTCATTCGGTGTCGAGCTCCAGGCTTACGGCCACCGCGCTGACGTGCCTTTCCGCATTCGGGCTCTTGGCTCTGGCCGTGGCGCACGGACGCCAGCCCTATGGATTCGAGGATCCAGTCTTCACGTGGCTCGGGGTCCCGTCCACGACGGTCCATTGGGCGGATCTCTCCAAAGGACTGTCTCTTTTCCCCGTGGGCATCGTTCTCGCGGTTTCCGTCGCCATCGGCGTCGCTCGGCACACGTTTTCTCGCGTGGTCGCCTACGCGGCGTTCGCGGCAGTTGGGCTTCTCTTGAGCGAGGAGGTCTTCAAGCCGCTTGTCCACCGGTATTTCTACGGCGAGCTGACCTTCCCCTCCGGGAGCGTCACCGTGGTCTGTGGGACCGCATTGGCAATGTGGTTGGCGCTGCACCCTGTCCTGGGGCGGCGCACACGCACTCTTGCATTCGTGATCGGGTCCCTCTGGGTTCTCGGCGTTGCTCTCGCTGTTGTCGGCGCCCTCTGGCATACCCCGCTCGACGACGTCGGGTCAATCCTGTTGTCCACCGGTATCGTGACAGGCGGAGCCGCTCTTTTCGAGCACGTGACGAACCGACGAGGACAAGCCGCGTCCGCCTCCACGATGGTCGGCCACGGTGGATGACGGTTCCGCTCAGCGACAATTCCTTTGCGCATCGGAGAGATCGTTCACGTCCATCGTCCAGTAGAGCTCAACAGTGGATTCCCACACGTAGCGAAGCTCGCCGTTCAGAAGGCGGCGTTGGCTCTTGTAGGCGTCGATCGCGGTCCTCTTTATCGTCTTCGATCCGGACGCCCGGACCAGCAGGGCGCGTCGGCCACGCAAGCCGAGAAGCGAACGGAGGAACTGACCGAGGACGGCACGGACTGTCATCCGGGGCGGGCGCCCCTCGGACCAGAAGCCCTCTCCTGGATAGACCCGGTAGGCGAAGACCTGGGGAGGCGGCCCGACCTGGAGACCGCCGGTACGCGAATCGTAGATCTCGGCCACGACGCGACGAACGGTCCGCGCCAACGTGCGATGGTCGGGATGCGGGTCACCCGGTTGGGTCACGTAGATCTGGGACGGACGCATGTTTCGAACAAGGTCGCCAACGCGGTCGGCGAGTTCGGACTCGTACTCGGTCAGTTCGCCGTCGGGGTAACCAAATTCAAATCGATCCGTTCTCGGCACTCCCAGAACGTCGAGGGCCCGGTGCCATTCGTGATGACGGATTTCTGCAATCTGGTCCGGTTCGGGTCGCGGTGACGGTGAGTACCAGCCTTTGCGACCGTCGGACGCCACCGCCACCGCCACCGGGATTCCTCGGCTCGTCTTTTCGGCCATGAGGAGACCGCATCCGATGGTCTCGTCGTCTTGGTGGGGCGACAGAACCAACGCTGCCCCAGGAACCAGTACGTCGGTAGCAGCGTGGGCTGCGACACGCTGCACCCATCCCCATACCGCGCCAATCGGTGGGCGTGTCACCGTACAGATGGCAACGAGCGCTTCGGGAGCCCTGTCATCCCACCATGCGTGACGCTACTTGTGAGACCCGGATTGCAACTGCGATGCGTACAGCGTGGACACCGCCTTCTGGAGTGCAGTCACTTCGTTGCGCAGGTGGTTGATCTCGACTGCTGCGACGATCAAGCCGGCGATCAAGACAACGGCAAGGGCTGCAATCACAATCCACACGGAGCGTCGAGCATATGGAACGCGTGGTTTCTTCATCTGACTCATCAGAATCTCCTCGGAATAGGTCTCAAAGAATGGGGAGGGTAACCCCTAGGCCGCCTCGGCGGGAGGCGAGCGGCTCGTGGGCCCTCGACGTCAATATCGCAGGGCGAACACTGCCATCACGCGGGGCGCTGCGACACCCTCACCCTGTGCCGCACGGAGCCAATCATTCACAACGTTTGCACAATTATGCCTCCCCT
This sequence comes from uncultured Acidimicrobiaceae bacterium, assembly GCA_963791995.1. Lineage (GTDB taxonomy): Bacteria > Actinomycetota > Acidimicrobiia > Acidimicrobiales > RAAP-2 > Bog-473. The sequence goes on from CAWBUQ010000011.1 coordinate 178,397, forward strand.
TGGGCATTTGGACCCCACAGCCCGGCGACCAGTCACGGGGTGCCGAGGGCCCCTTCGGCCGGCCCTAGCCCGGTGAGGACACCCACCGGTCCAGCCACGACTGCAGGACCAGGACGTCCCACAGCTCGTACCCGCAGTCCCTTCTGCCTCTCTGGTGGAGATCCCAGGCCCGCCGAATCGGGGCGGGATCGAGCAGGCCTTGCTCTCGTAGCCTTCGCTCGCTGAGGAGATCCTCGGCCCAGGGTGCCAGTACGCCGCGGAACCACGCCCCGATGGGGAGCCCGAAACCCATCTTCGGCCGCTCGACGAGACTCCGCGGCACGTGGCGCTCGAGCACTTGGCGCAATACCCACTTTGTCTGACCTTGGCGGAGCTTGACATTCAGAGGCATCCTCCAGGCCAGATCCAGAATCCCCCGATCAAGGAACGGGACCCGCGTTTCGAGCGAGACCGCCATTGCGGCTCGATCGAGCTTGGCCAGGATGTCATCCGGTAAGTAGCCCACCAAGTCGAACCAGAGCATCTGCTCGATGATCCCGTCGCCGGAAACGGGCGACCAGATGGGAGCCTCCGCTGTGTCACCGTGATCGATTCCCAGCACCAGCGATGTCGCGTCGTCCCAGTGAGTGATGAGGGCCCGATAGGCATCCTCGGGATCAGCGGCGGCAAGAACCCGAGCCAGCTTGGCCAGCTTGGTCGATGGATTACGCACTCGCCAACGAGGGGAGAACTTGCTGGGGGCGCGAGCGGCCCGCTCGATAATCGCGGGCGGAATGCTCTCCAGCGCGGCGCCGCCCGCGCGGCACGCGCCCGCAGGGAGCATCGACGCTCTCGTCCACACACGGTCCAGCCAGGCGTGGCGGTTGTATCCAGCAAAGAGCTCGTCGCCGCCATCTCCAGACAATGACACCGTCACGTCCTGGCGCGCCACCCGGCTGACCAGATAGGTCGGGATTTGGGAGACGTCAGCAAACGGCTCATCCCATATGTCAGCCAAGCTGGGTATGACCTGAAGTGCCTCGGCATCACCAACATGCACCGCCGTATGTTCGGTCCCGAGATGCGTGGCAACCGCCGCAGCCTCGGGTGACTCGTCGAAGGAAGGATCGTCAAACCCAACCGTAAAGGTGCGAATCGATCTTGAGCTCTGCTCCTGCATGAGGGCCACGATCGTGCTCGAATCGATACCTCCCGAGAGGAACGCGCCGACCGGCACGTCGGCAACCATCCTGGCGGCAACGGCATCGGACAATGCTTTTTCCAGCCGATCGGTCATCTCCGAATCGGAGCCGGTCAACTGGTTTTCTCGAGCGAGTGCCACGGCGTCGGCGGCAGACCAGTAGCAGCGTTGCTTCGGGAGCCGTCCCGGCGTTGGCACGTGCAGCGTGACCATGTGACCTGGGAGCAGCTTGTAGACATCCTGCCAGACGGTGTCCGGCGCAGGGATGCAATTCCGACGGAGGAACTGCGTCACGGCTCGGCGATTGAGCTCACGGTCGAACCCCGGTAACGCGCACAGAGCCTTGAGCTCAGAACCGAACGCGAACACGTTTCCCACCCAGCCGTAGTAGAGCGGTTTCTCGCCAAATCGGTCGCGCAGGAGATGAAGGCTCCGTTCTCTCCTGTCCCAAAGCGCAACGGCGAACATTCCCTCGCAGGCATCGAACGCGCGATCCACCCCCCAGCGCTCGACTGCCGCCACGAGCACTTCGGTGTCGCACCCACCTCGGAACGTCGTCCCGGTGCGTGCCAATTGCTGCCGAACCTCGAGATGATTGTAGATCTCCCCGTTGTATGCGATAACCCAGCGGCCACTGGACGAGACCATTGGCTGTGCACCGCTCTCCCCTAAATCGATGACGGCCAGACGTCGGTGACCCAAGGCCACGCCAGCGTGGGCGTCGACCCAGACGCCGCTGTCGTCGGGCCCACGGTGCACCACCGACGACGCCATCATCGTTGCCAGGGCACCCAATCGGTCGCTGCTCGTCGACGCGATCGGATCAAAGAGGCCAGCGATCCCGCACACGCCGGATCAGCCGGGCCGCAGTGAGAGACCGTCAGGAGTTGCCACGGCCTGCTCGTTCCTCGGCTGTATCGACCAGTTCTCCCACCGTCCTGCCATAGCTGGGGTTCTCGCCGAGGCGACCCCAGATGCCGTCCCAGAGGCCATGGAGAATTGCTCTGCGCTCAACATTCCCCGTCGCCTTTTGCAAGTGGCGGGCGGAGTAGGCCACATGCCACAGATGCCACGAGGGGCGTCCATGTCGCCTGGCGAGCAGGACGGAGTTGCGAGCGTGGTAATAGGAACGCCAGGTTTCCCTTTCGTCGGTCGGCCGGTGGGATTCAAGCGCCTGAACGCGACCCGCCGAAGTCTGCTGGCGTGCGACTGCCCGAGCCGATTCTGCGTCGACCAGCACGTCGAATCCGCCCTGCCGAACCCGACAGAAGAAATCGAAGTCTTCGAGCCCGAAGAACCAGTCCGGATCGGGCAGGATGCCGGCATCGAAGACGGCGCGTGCCACGAGGGTCGCACCCCAGCTCGCCACGTCGACCGGCACCAGGTCGTCCGGGATCTCTACCGGAGGCACAACGTTCTCGGTGTGCGCGCCGCGGCCCACGAACCGCCGCCCATAGGCCACCACAGCTCCGACCGGCCTCCCAGCTGGCCTGTCGGCGCAAGACTCTGCTCGGCGTACGACCTTGGCCAGCCTGGGACTGGGCAGCGAAAAAAGACCAACATCGTCCTCGCAGAGGTAGGCCCACCGAGTGGAGGGATCTGCGAACGCGACCTCCATACCCGCCCCGAAGCCTCCGGCTGGCCCGAGGTTGCGCGGCAGTCGGAGCAGCCTGATGGCGGATTCCAAACCCGGGTCGTCGAGTCCACCTAGCCCATTGACCACCACGACGACGCGATCGGGTGGGATACCCTCTCGATCAATGAGGGAGCGCACGACAGCGGTGGCCAACCGGGGTCTCCGATGTGTGAGCACCACTGCCGTCACCGACGACGGTAGTGGATGTCTGCCTCCACTGCCCTCGCGTGAGCTGGTTTGATGGTCCCTCACGCCGTCCCCATATCGCCAGGCTAACAACGGTGGTGCAGGACGTCGGAGCCGAAGACCAGCGGGGCACGGGTGACCCTCCGCTCATCAGCGTGATCATGCCCGTCCTCAACGGTATGCCGTGGATCGAGTCCCAGCTTCTGGCCTTGTCCGGACAAGAAGTTCCGGTCGAGTGGGAAGTCGTCGTCTCCGATAACGGCTCCATGGACGGCACCCGCTCTTGTGTCGAACACTGGTCCAAGCGCGACCCCCGATTTCGCTTGGTGGACGCCTCGGCCCATCGTGGGGCAGCGGCGGCCCGAAACCTGGGGGTCACGTCGGCCCGCGGTGCACTGTTGGCCTTCTGTGACGCCGACGACGTGGTACGACCAGGCTGGATCGCCGCCATGGCAAAGGCCGCGACGGATGCCGACCTGGTCGCGGGCGTGTTCGACTTTGGCGCCCTGGACGGATTCAGCTCTCCTCCAGTGCCTGCCGCCACGCGCCAGCTCGGCTTTCTCCCATTTGGCCTGAGCGCGAACTTGGCCGTACAAAGAGAGGCGTTCGAGTCGGTACACGGCTTCGATGAAGACCTGTCCCCGGAGGAGGATGTCGACCTGAGTTGGCGACTTCAACAGGCGGGATACCGGTTCGTCGTCACGGATGCAGCCGTCGTGGAGAAGCGCGAGCGGAACCCGGGTCTGCCCACGTTCCGTGCAGCCTGGGCCTACGGACAATGCGGGCCGAGGCTCTTCGCGCGCTATCGCTCCGAGGGCATGCGGCGAGACCTTCGAGGAGCCGTAAAATCATGGATCTGGTTGGTGGTCACGCTTCCCGGACTCGTGAGGCGGTCAAGACGCCGCCAATGGGTTCGCACCTTCGCCATCCGATCCGGCCGGCTTGCTGGTTCGGCTCACCTCCGTGTGTTCTTTCCCTAGCTAGCAGACGAGTTCGCGCCTCGGCACTCTCACTCGACGTTCCAGGTCGTGCCGACGTGAACCGGGGTCGCCACCATGACCCCCTCCGGAGGTTCGAGCACGTCCGGGCCGTACGCCTCAAAGGACACCGCCGGCTTCCACGGAAGCAATGGTGTGTCCGCCCATTTGCCGAAGCTGCTCATCGCAGTCCAGACGGAGTAGCGGCCCTTCGGAAGGGGGAGGTTGTGCAGACGGCAGCGGAGCTCGAAGTCTCCGGACGGAAAGAGGCCGTGGTGCTTGGTGATGAACATTGGAAAGGCTGTGCCCAAAGAAACGCCCACGTAGAAGTCGGCCTCTACCGACTCAGGCGAGTTGAGAGTGAGTTGGATCTCAGCATCCTCGAGTGAGAGGACCTGTCCACCGTCGGGGCCCGTGATCCTCGATTTGAGCAACCGCACGACCCCGTCGTTCGAGGTGGCTACCGAAGCGTTCTCTTCGACTGACTTTCGGTAGAGAGCCGCGACCTGCCTCGTCGGGCCGGAGGCCTGGATAGTTGCGTCGGCCAGCCACAAAGCCTGTTGACAGGTGGCCTCGACCGACACGAGATCGTGGGAGACATAGATAAGCGTCGTCCCTTGACGGACGATCTCCTCTATGCGTCGGAGGCACTTCTGCTGGAAATTGGCGTCGCCCACCGACAACACCTCGTCGACCAGGAGGATGTCAGGTTCCAAGAAGGCGGCGATCGAGAAGCCCAACCGCATCTGCATCCCGAGGGAGAAGAACTTGACTTGGCGGTCGATGGCATCCTCCAGGCCGGCGAACTCGACAATCTCGGCGAACCGTTCTCGGGAGAGTTTGCGTCGCATCCCGAGCACGGCGCCGTAGAGGAACACGTTCTCTCGGCCTGTCAGATCGGGGTGGATCCCGCTCGTCACACTGAGGAGCGCGCCCAACCGGCCGACCGCTTCGCATGAGCCCGCTGATTGGAACGTCGTCCCGCTGATGATCTTGAGGAGGGTTGTCTTTCCGGAGCCGTTGATGCCAATGAGCCCGAGAGTTCCTCCCGGCTCGACGTCCACACTGATGTCTTTCAGCACCCAGCGATAACCTCGACCCCCCTTTCGCATATGTCGGACGCGAACAAGCTGGTCATAGAAGAGTGGCGCTGTGCGGTCAGCGCGGAACTTCTTCCACACGTGATCGGCCCGGACGGAGCCATTAGGCAATGTCGGCAAAGTTCACCTCGAATTGCTTGAATAGCCGATAGCCAACTGCCAGATAACACGCAGTGCCGGCGATGGCCGCCAGCAAGGGCCCGGGTACGGGATTCAGACCAAGCAGTATGGCGCGACGAGAATCGTCGATCACCGGCCCCAACGGATTGAAGAATCCGTACACGAGGCGCCACTTCTCGGGAACGATGTCGAATGACCAGATCACCGGGGTGACGAACAGCCCCAATTGGATGATCATGGGAAGAACTTGCGCGAGGTCGCGCATCTGGATGATCAACGCGGACACCCCGAGGGTGAGTCCGACGGTGAACAGCACCTCGATCACGATCATCAGGGGTACTACCCACAACGCCTGCACGTGGGGGGCAAACCGATAGAGTACGAAGAGCAGAACGAGGGGGATCCACGCCAGAAGCGTGTTGAACGCCGTCACCAGGATGGTCTCGAGGGGATAGCACTCCCGCGGGAACTGGGTCTTGCTCATCAGCTCCTTGTTCGTCAGCAACGAGGTGCCCCCGGTGCCGAGCGACTGCGAAAAGAAGGTCCAGCACAGGATCCCGATGAAGGCGTAGACCGGGTACGGGACGCCAGGTGGGAGAGACCCCAACGCTTTGGTCCGGGAAAAGATGAGCATGAAGATGCCGAGCATCGCCAGCGGAGCGATGAGGGCCCAAGTCAACCCCAACGTCGCTTGCTTGTACTGGGCTCGAATGTCCCGTTCGGCCAGGGTATACACGATGTCGCGGCTCTCCCACAGCCCGCGCAACGATGCCGTCAGCCCTCTGTGGTGACGGTAGATCAGGTGTTCCGGCGGCTCGGCGGGAACGGTCGAGGTCCCGACTCGGGTCAGGGACGCCGGCCGCGGATGACGAACCCTCCTCCGAAGGGATCGGCAACGTCATCGAATGGGCCACCCTCTCCACCCGCAAACGCAGGCCTTCATCCACACTGCCACATGGGAAAACGACAGTATCGCGCAAGCCGAGATTCGCTACGAAGCGGGACGGGGGCGTTCGGCCGGTACTATCGCCGCGTGGGCGTTGAACAGGGGTTCTCGGCTCAGACAGCCCGCGGCGCCGTGCGAGTGCTCCTTGTGATCAAGTGCCTCGGCTATGGGGGGGCCGAGCGCTTGCTGGTGGACATGGTGGCGGCAAGGGACCGTCGCCGGTTCCACTACGAGGTCGCGTATGTGCTCCGGGACAAGGACGCCCTGGTGCCGGCCGTGATGGCGAGCGGGGCGGCCGTGCACAGCCTCGGTGCCGACCCACAACGCCGACCTGCGATGGATGGCGAGGCTCCGGCGACTGCTCGTGCGCGGGCCGCTTCGACGTGGTGCACTTCCACCTGCCCTATGCGGCTGCGCTCGGGCAGGTGGTCGTGGCCTCGCTGCCCCGCGCGTCTCGACCTGGAATCGTGTACACGGAGCACAGCCTCTGGGATCGCTCGAAATTGGCCAACCGGGTGCTGCTCCGAGGCTCCATGGCGAAGAGTGAGCGGCTGGTGACGGTGTCAGAGGCATCCTTCAAGGCCCTTCCAGCGTCTCTGCGGCACCGTGCCACGACAGTGGTGCATGGCGTCGATCTGTCCCAGGCGGATTCCCTTCTGGCGCGGCGGAACGAGCAGCGGGCGCTCGTTCGATCGGAGCTCGGAGTGATGGAGAACGAGTTTCTCTTCTTGACGGTGGCCAACCTTCGTCCCGAGAAGGGATACGACGTGTTGCTCGAGGCGGCTCGGCTTCTTGCCGATCGCAGGCTTCCCATCCGTATCGCCGCCGTAGGAGACGGACCGCTCCAGACCACCCTGCGCACCAGGCATCACGACTTGGCTCTCGGCGATCGGTTCCAGTTCCTGGGCGAGCGGGACGACGTGCTGTCGCTCCTGGCCGGCGCCGATGGGTTTGTCCTGCCCTCTCTCCACGAAGGCCTTCCGGTCACATTGATGGAGGCCACGAGCGTCGGAGTGCCCATAGTGGCCAGTGATGTTGGTGGGGTTCCCCAGATCCTCGAGCACGGTGTCGACGCCCTGCTGGTGCCACCGGGCGACCCAGGACGCCTCGCCGAGGCCATGGAAAGACTGGCGTCGGATCCCGAGCTCGCCGAATGTCTCGGCCACCGAGCAAAGCTCCGAAGTTCCATGTTCGATATCGCAGAGGCCGGTCGAGTTGTCAGTGACATCTACCTGCAGGTGGTGCGGGCCCATTGACCAAGCTGTCAGGAACGAAGCTCGTTCACGTCACAACGGTCGACATGAGCTTGGTGCTGCTCCTCGGCCCACAGCTCAGAGCATTTGCCGATGCAGGCATGGACGTAGTCGGAGTATCGGCTCCCGGACCGTTCGTAGCGGAGCTTGAATCGTGGGGAATCCGCCACGAACCGCTCCGCCATGCCACCCGGTCGAGGGCGCCCGGGCAGGACGTCCTGGCGCTGGCCGAGCTCTGGCAGCTCTTTAGACGTCTCCGTCCGGATATCGTCCACACGCACAACCCGAAGCCCGGCCTCTACGGGCGGCTGGCCGCCCGAGCCGCCGGTGTACCCGGCGTGGTCAACACCGTGCACGGTCTCTATGCCGGCCCGGAGGATGCGCTGTGGCGGAAATCCGTCGTCTACGCCCTCGAGCGAGCCGCCTCTCTCTGCTCGGGTGCAGAACTCAGTCCAGAACCCCGAGGACCTCGAAGTGCTGGCCCGATTGGGCATCCCGAGAGACAAGCTGGTCCTGCTCGGCAACGGCGTCGACCTGCAGCGCTTCCGTCCGGGGGCAGACGATGCAGGACCGCCGACGAGCCCGACAGGAACTGGGCGTCACTGGCGACGCTCTGGTGGTGGGCACGGTCGGTCGTCTGGTGTGGCAGAAAGGTTTTCGTGAGCTCTTTCTCGCGGCGCAGCGACTCCGCGAGACGTCTCCTGACGTGGTGTTCGTCGTCGTTGGAGGATCAGATCCCGAGAAGGCGGACGCGATCTCCCCCGAAGCGCTCGCCACTGCCGCTGGCCGCGGACGAATCGTCTTTGCTGGGAGCAGGGATGACATGGAGCGCGTGTACCCGGGTTTCGACCTCTTCGTGCTGCCGTCGTACCGCGAGGGCTTTCCCCGGTCGGCTATGGAGGCAGCCGCAAGTGGACTGCCCGTCATCGCCACCGACATTCGTGGCTGCCGGCAGGTCGTCTCCCACGGCGAGTCCGGACTGCTCGTCCCACTCCGTGACCCGGATGCCCTGACGGCAGCGATCCGTGCCTTGGCGGCGGACCCCGTCCTCCGTCAACGTATGGGCGATGCCGGCCGACGCAAGGCCGATGGCCGAATTCGACGATCGAGCTGTCGTCGCCAAGACGATGGACGCCTACGAACGTGTGCTCGGCCGCGCCACTGCCTCAACGAGACGACGAACGGCCAGGTCCGCGACGTGGCGCTCGTAGCGGTCGAGGAACAGCGTTTCTGCCTCCTTCGTAAGGCGTTGGCGCAGCCCAGAATCATTCAGCAACCGCACGGTGGCTGCAGCGAACTCGTTGGGATCATCGGCTAACAGCAGGTGCACCCCGTCAGTGACATCAAGACCCTCTGCGCCGAGACTCGTGGATACCACCGGGACGCGATGCGCAAAGGACTCGAGAATCTTCACCCGGGTTCCGCTCCCGTAGCGCAGCGGTACCGCGGCTACCGTGGCTCGGGCCAGTTCTTCCTCCATTGAAGGGACCTGGCCCACCACGGTGATCACGCCGGGTCGATGCAGCCGCATGACATTCTCACCGGGACGGCCGACCAGCCGTACCTCTGTCGCCGGGTCCGTTGCCCGGATCAGGGGGACGATGGCGTCCGAAAGCCATTCCGCCGCGTCGATGTTGGGTGGATACCCCAGGTGTCCTTGGAAGAGCACGACCGGTGGCCCATTGGCGGCCGGGTTCCCTGCCGGGCGTCTTGGCTTGGGATAGGTATTGGGGATCACCGTGACATTGGACAAACTCGACCGCGCGGCGTCCAGGTCACTGGCGATCACGACCCGCTCCACCTGTGCCGCCACCGACCGTTGGAATCGCCGCCAATCGCGGGCGTTGAGCCGCGCTTGGTACCAGGCCACGCGATTCCGAAGGGAACTTGCTCCAGCCGACCGCACCTGGTCGGCCAGCAGCTGGGCACGCAGCTCGGCCTTGATGTCCTCGAGGTTGTCCAGATCGACAATGGTCGGCCCGAAGGCGGGCCTACCAGTCCACTCGTAGGAGCGTGCGGTCGAGAACCAAACCACGTCATAGGGTGGACGGGCCCAGTCGCGCAGCGCGACTCCGGGCGCACGGTCGGCACTGGCCATGGCCACCTCGACCGGAAGACCCCCACGAACCGCCCATTCGAGACGCCATCGGAGGAAGGAAGACGAGCTCGGGTAGGCGGTGCCGGTCGAACGCAACACAGGAATCGTCGGGTGGCACCTCAACCTTCGAGTGGCTGCGGGTTGTGGAGCGCGAACAGATCGAGGTCGGTCACCGAAGTCGACGGCCTCGATCACCTGGGCCAAGCGGACAAGACCGCCCCCCAGCGGTGGCCACGGCACGTCGTCCGCAATGAGCAGTGACCTCACAGAACAGCGCCCGCGGTCCGCGCCATCGCCGTGGAGCGGCCACCAACGATCCCGTGGTCGTAATTACTCACGGAGAGTCGTCCGACGGCGAAACCATTGCCCTGATGGGGTAAAAAAGAGCGGCAGAGGGCTCGACGTGGGAGTGCGCGCACCGAACCGCGGCTATTGATCCGCCACTGGTACTCACTGGCGATCACCAACGTACGCAGACACCCCGGGGACTCGACGACAGGGGCAGCAGCTCGGAGCGACCGTCCCGCTCCCCTACATCCCCGAAGCATGAATCGTAGCGGACCAAAGTGGTGGAACATTACCCGTCGCGTTCGCTGCTACCGTGCGATCGCCGCTGGTCACGCCCAGGGAGGGGATGCTCGGAGTTGACGCCGCATCTCGGCAAGGATCGCAGTCCGCTGATCGTGCACGTCATACCCTCACCGCGGGGCCGAGGTGCGCAACGCGCAGCGCGGGTTCTGGTCGACCGACTCAATCAGCACGACGCCGTCCGCCACTGTCTGCTCGGGCTCTTCGACGGCCCGCCCGAGGTGCAAATCGACCTGGCCATGGAACATCCCGGAGGTGGCCGCCCCGCCGAGGGATTCGACCCCCGCCTGGCTCTCAGGCTGCGCCGGGTCCTTGCACGCCTCCACCCCGAAGCGGTCGTGGCCCACGGTGGCGACGCGATGAAGTATGCGCTCCCGGCGATAGTCGGTACTGGGTGTCCGCTGGTCTACTGCGTTATCGGGACCTACGCGGGGCGGGCATCGACATTCCACGAATGGGCATGGAGACGCATCATGGCCCAGGCGGAACTCGTGGTTGCCGTCGGCGACGAGGTGCTCGAAGAGTGCGCTGATCGATTCCGAGTCGCCCCGCAAAGGGCGACCGTGATACCAAACGGGCGAGACTCCTCGCAGTTTCATCCCCGATCGAGACCGGCCGGGACCGCTGACGCCTCGACCCTCATATTCGTAGGTGCGCTGACCCCTCAGAAGCAGCCTGACCGATTCGTCGAAGTCGTGCGGCGACTGCGGGCCGAGGGCCGGCCCGTCCGCGCCGTCATGGTCGGCGACGGGCCGCTTGCCGCGACATTGGCCCCACTGGCTGACGCCTCTGGCGTCGAGCTTCTCGGCGCCCGCTCGGATGTGCCCGAGCTCCTGCGCGGGGCGGACGTATTCGTGTTCACCAGCCAGCCAACAGGTGAGGGTATGCCGGGCGTGTTGATAGAAGCTGGATTGAGTGGCCTACCTGCGGTGTCGACACCCGTGCCGGGGGCGGCGGCCGTGGTGTGCGACGGCCAGACCGGCCTAATCGCCGACGACTCAGTTGCCGCGATCGCCGCGGCCGTCGGGGAGCTCTTGGACGCCCCGGACCCGCCGGACCGCCATGGGGGTTTCGGCGCGCATCAGGTGCGTATCGGAATTCAACCTGGACCTCATGGCTCAGCGGTGGCGTGCTGCCCTGCACCCGATGACGGACTCTCAGATAGGAACGGCACGCCCAGGTGTGCGCACGCGGTTGTTGAGCGCCTTCCTGCGCGCCACGTCGATCACGCCGCCGCAACTCCCAGACGTAGCGGGGGGGCCGGTGGCGAGGGCCTCGGGGAACGCACAATGGCACGATGAAGAAGGGCACGGTCACCACTGCTTCGCGAGTGATCAGTCCCAGGTTGCCCAATGAGGCGAACGAGTAACAGAAGGCGCCCGTGAAAATCACACACATCATGACGTAAGGGCGAGCGAAGGATGCTCGCGGCAAAATGCGCAGAGCTCGAAGCGACGTCAGGATCACTGCGACTATCACAGTGTTCTCCAACGCTTCCACCCACTCACCCGCACCGTGGGCGTTGATAGGCAATGGATCGAACAGCACGACAAAGACGTCTTTGGGGTAGTAAATGGGGTTTGCCGAGTACGCGATGCCGCCACTACCAAACCCGCTGCCAGTCCCAGAGTTGTTCTTCGAGATCGAAGTGAGCGAGAGGCCCTGGGAAGAACCAGGGAGATAGTGGAGCGTGACGAAGATTGCAACGCCGGTCATCGCTCCGAGGAAAATGACCGACGCGGTGCGGCGGGGCCCGTGATACCGGCCACTTGCCGGACGGCAGAGCATGGCTATCGTGAAGCCACCCAGGGCCAACAATGTCTCGTTTGGTCGGATAAATGCGCCGCCCACCGAACTCGCGATGATCAGCAGGTAGCCGCGGCCACGATGGGCCAGGATGCGGGCGCATCCATACGCGGTCAGACCGAGCAGGAAGATCATGATCGTCTCCTTGCTCACATCCGAGGTCCAAAAGAGGAGGGATGGGAGGAAGAAAACGAGGTACCCGTACTTCCGATGGCCCGCACCGCTGAAAGTCAGGGTGAAAGCGCGGTAGAAGTAGACGACGCCGATGAAGGACAGAAAGCTGAAGAGCAAGAAAACGCCCGCCTGGTTGGTCCCGACGATGGCGAAGGCAACGCCCGCGACGATGCTCACAGAGCCGTCTCCGACTATCCCACGCAACTGGGCCGGCGCCAACGAGAAGTTGAAATGGCGAAACCCGCTCGCCAGGACTGTTCCTTGCGAGTCGTACCGCGTGTAGTCAGCAACGCCCCCGTAGAGGTGGTCGACGACCCAGATCTGCAAGGGGGCAAAAACCAGGTGGAGGATCAGGCAGACCAACAGTGCCTTGGCCAACCACGGATCGCCACCCTCGGCCTTGGTGACGCGCCGGATGATCACCCGCCCGATGGCGAACAGGACAATCGCGATGAGGAGTGCGAGGAGTGGCTGGGACTGGAGCGGCTGTCCGTTTTGCATTAGGGCATGGCGACCCGGATCGGTCAGGCCTCCCGCTGGGCATTCTCGACGACGCTGAACTCGTCGATCGGCGACACAACACGAGCGGATTCTGAAATTGGTATCTGCTCCGTGGGGTCGAGTTCGTGGCTCGGTCGCGTCTGGGGGCGTCTCGAGCTCCGCGTCGTTTCGACCCCAGTCGTAGATCTCTAGGCCTCCGAGCGTCAGGGCCATGCCGACGACGGGTGCTTCGAGCCGCCTCAGCGTGGCACTGAGGCGCTTCATATCGTTGATGCTCGTCGACTCGCGCTCGGCCACGACCAGCACCACATCGGCCAACGGTGTCAGGCCCTCGCCGTGGTGCAACGAGAGGTAGGAGGGAACCTCGAGGAACACGACGTCGACGATCTGCAAGAGTGCGCCCACGACCTCGGGGACGCGGACCACAACTTGGGCGGGATGGCCGACGAAGTACCGCAGGTCCAGGCGTGACACGCCGGGAATCCCAGTTTCGCCCAGTAGATGTTTCACGTCGTTCGGGTTCACGGGCCCGGACAGGAGCCGGGCCTGCTCCTCCTCGATCGAGTGCCCGGCGCCGTTTCCCGGAATCGGCCAGTTCTTCCACCACAAGGGCGTCGATTGCGGCGGTTCAGAGTCTCCTGTTGGCGAGGCAAGTCCCGCTGTGCTGACCAGCGCAACCCGCTGACCGGTCTCGGCGCACACGGTGGCCAGATTGGTCACGACGTCTGCCAGAGAGGGCTCTTCTTCCGCGGAGGCGACCATTACCACCCGGCGGTCCGCTTGCCGGGCCGAACTGCGCTCGAGTGCAGGCGATACGAGTGGCTCGCTCACAGCCTTCCCGCCCGCCCAGACCGGCTCGCGACATCATGGTCGAGCACTGGATCCTCCCCCCCGTACAGTCGTTCGATCTGGTCCACTGGGGGAAGAGGGAGGGGTTCCCGAAACACCGACAGCCAGAGCATGCGATAGGTCTCGCTCGACTCGCTGGCCTCATAGGGGATCTCGGCGACGACCGGGTAGCCCAAGGCCACTTGGGCCCGTTTTGCCGTCTTCAGGCGCCTGTCCAGTACCCACAGCGCGACTGGCCGCCAATGCTCCCAAGAGAAGGCCGACTAGCAGCCCGACCACGGCGCGTAGCGTCCGATTCTGCACCACGGTGGGCGTCCCCGTGACCACGGCGCTCGTAGAGGCCGCCGTCGGGGCTTGCACCGTTTGGAGGCCCGAGCCCGGCTCCTGGACCACGAGACTGGCCAGGTAGTTCTGCAGGGCGGTCACCTGAACTTCGAGGGCCGCTGCTGTGAGGCCAGGAACGAAATTGTTGGTGGCGATGTCGGTCATCGAGCCTGTTGAGCGTCTGTTCCGTGGCCTGTTCTTGCCCCAGGAGAGCGGTCGTGGCCGCGTTGTTCGTAGAGTCGTTCAGCGCCTGGACGAAGGCCTTGTTCAGTCCGAGCGCATCGGCTGCGGTTGCCCCGACGGTGGTTACGTTGACCACACCGTTCTGATCGCCGTTGCCCTGCCCCGAGTTCTGCGAGGGGGCGTTGAGCGAAATCTGTCGCGCGCAGCACGGGCAACGGCTGATTCAGACCAGAGAGACGGCTCGTCTCGTTCATCACAGTGTCTGTGCTCGAGTAATACAAGATCTGGCCGATGGTTATCCCACCGCCGAGAAGGCTGGGGCCGCTGTCTCGACGTGGGAGGCGACCCGATGATGGACGTGGTCTGGTAGTGGGTCTCGATGTGACCCTTGGGGGGTGGGGCCAGCAACAAGGGCACGGCCAACCCGGCGAGGCCGAAGATGGCGAGCAGCCACCAGCCACGGACCACCGCAGCCCAGAACTCGGAAAGTTCCATCATTCCCTCCGCCTTGACACGCGCAACCAGCGGAACGCCAATGGCCGCATTGAAAATACCAGCCTGGCTCCCTCGGCAAACATCACCGGCACGCAGTACACAGGCGTTGCAATCGGTCGGAGTAGCCCTTTTCGAGCCCTCCTTCCAGGAGGATACTGACAGCGGTCGGGACCCAGAAAATAGGGCCGACCGGACCGATCCGGCACAACGGAGTCACAACTCGCCGGCTCGCTCGCTCCCCCTCTCACCGCCGCAGGGGCGGTACCGCTCATGGAGCTGGAGAGGCCGACGATCGGCCCAGGGAGACGCCGACCGACGACAAGTGTGGCGCGGGCGGCGTCACGCCGCACTGGGGACAACCAGCGAGCCGTCGGGTCGGCGCCGCGGGCCAAGGGTAAATATCGCAGACCAAGGGTAAGCACCGCTGCGGCAAACGCAATTTCCGATGGCGACGCACTGCGGTAGATTGCCGACGGCGGAATGGGAACTTAGGAGGGGCCTGAGCGCATCACCTGTTTGGCGGGGACAGGATCTTCGGCTCTCGTGAGGGGTTTGGGGCCATCATGTGGACGTGGACGGAGGGCAAACGCTTGACGCAACGGCAGTCTCCGACTTCTTCGGCTGCGGAAGAGCCTGACGCGACGGACGCAGCTTCCTGCGAATCAAAACGGGCCGGAGTCCGATGGAGGCAACTCGTGCGCAACCGACGCGCCCGTACTCTATCACGTCGGATCCCGCTGTCACGTCGGATCCCCGTTCTGGCGAGCCGGGTGCGCGCCCAGCTCCTCTTCATGGTGTTCGACGCCATCTGCGTCTTGGCCGGATACAGCGCGGCCGAAATCTTCTACTGGCGCAATGTCGCCCCACGGGAGTACGGCTGGCACTTCGCGCTCTTCGTGCTCATCGTGATCGTCGTGACGTTGGTCTGCAATCAGATCTACGGCTTGTACGGCCGCATGTGGCGCCACGCCGGGCTCGAAGAAGCACGTCAGATGATCCTCTCGAGCGGGACGGTGGCTGCCTTCCTGCTCGTGATCTACACAGGCATCCAACTCGCCGGATATCAGGTGGTACACGCCCAAGTGATTGTGGTTGGGTTGATCCTGGCAACCCTCGGCATGAGCTTGATCCGCTTCCAGTCGCGCATCTTCGCTTGGCAACGCGGCTCGCGGGGCAGCGGCTTGCGGGTTGCCATCGTCGGCAGCCGAGATACAGCGGCCTCCGCCGTACGCGAAATGATCCGACATCCCGACGCAGGACTGATCCCGGTCGCCGTTTTCGACGACGACGAATCGGTACACGGGATGTCGCTCATCGGTGTGCCGATCGTGGGGAGTATCCGAGATATCCCGGCCGAGACGAGCAGATACATGCTTCAGGAGGTGCTCCTCGCCATACCCAACGCGTCACCGGAGGTGATCGCCGAAGTGCTCCAGACGACGGAGCGGGCAGGCATCGCCATGAAGGTGCTGCCCACCGTGCAAGACGTCGTCGCCGGTCGCACCGGTATGTTCGCAATACGGCAGGCGCGCGAGGCGAGCATTGAGGATCTCTTGGGCCGCACGCCAGTTGCGACCGACCTCGAGGGGGTCCGCTTGTCCCTCGAGTCGCACAGGGTGCTTGTCACCGGTGCCGGAGGTTCCATCGGTTCGGAGATCTGCCGCCAGGTCGCCGGGTTCGCTCCCGCCCAGCTCATACTCCTCGACCACGACGAGACCCACCTTCACGACACCGCGTCGGTGCTCGACGGTGCCTGTCACCAGGCTCTTGTCGACATCAACGACCGTGAGACGCTCCTCGAAGTGTTCGAGCGTTACCGACCCGATGTCGTGCTCCATACGGCCGCCTATAAGCACGTTCCCGTGCTTGAGGACCACCCGATCGAAGCGGCTCGTACCAACGTGTTCGGAACGCTGAACGTGATCGAGGCGTCGGCGGCGGTCGGGGTGACCCGCTTCTTGCTGATCTCGTCCGATAAAGCCGTTCAGCCGTCCAGCGTCATGGGGGCTTCAAAGCGCGTGGCGGAACAGGTGCTGTTGAATCGAGCGCCGCAAGACAGCGTCTATTGTGCCGTGAGGTTCGGCAATGTGCTCGGGAGCCGAGGCAGCGTCATTCCAACCTTCGCCCGCCAGATCAGGTCCGGTGGTCCCGTTACCGTGACCGATCCGAGGATGACGCGGTTCTTCATGAGTGTTGAAGAGGCTGTGCAACTCGTGCTCCAGGCCTCGCTGTTGTCGGAAGGACGAGACATCTTCATGCTCGAGATGGGAGAACCCGTCTCGATCATGGACCTCGCCCGCAGGATGATCCAGCTGTCCGGTGGCCGCGCAGACGTGGACATCCCCATAAAGGTCGTCGGTATGCGACCCGGTGAGAAGTTGACAGAGGATCTTCGAGAGTCCGACGAAGAGGTTTGGGGCACAGAGCACCCGTCCATCTCCCGCCTCGTTCCTGTCACGACGCCGCAGGCCTGGTTCGATTCGTGTCTCGAACAGCTCGCCAACTCCGTGCAACGACGTGACGCTGAGCGGGTGCGCCAAGTTCTCTTCGCCATCGCAGGCGTCGCCCACAAGGGGGAGCCGGCTGAAGCAGCAGCTCTCGCAGCAGCTGTCGATGGGGGCCATGATAACCATCATTCCGAGGCGCGCCACCGGCACGAACCAGCTGACTTCAAGCCCGAACCTGCCGGTACCTAGTGAGTGCGCCAAGGGCGGATCGCCTCGTCGTCGTGGGTCAAGGCTACGCCGGGCTTCCCGTGGCGATGCGGGCAGTGGAAGCGGGCTTCGACGTCGTCGGCTTCGATGTCGACGTGGGGCGGATCAAGCGACTTGCGGCCGGAGAGTCGCATGTCGAGGACATCACCAGTGACGAGATAGCACGCGCTTTGGCCAGCGGACGGTACGAACCCACCGATGACCCTGAACGCACGCGCGGATTCGACTTCGCCGTCATCGACGTCCCCACACCCCTCACCGACGGGGTACCGAATCTCTCACATGTCACGGACGCAGCGAAGATGCTTGCACCGTCGCTGCGCCCCGGAGCGACGGTAATCCTCGAATCGACGACATACCCCGGCACGACGGAAGACTTAGTGGCCAGTCTCCTCGAAGAGGGATCTGGGTTGGTTGCGGGACGTGACTTCCGTCTCGGCTACAGCCCGGAGAGAATCGATCCGGGCAACGCGACTTGGCACTTCGTCAACACCCCGAAGGTGGTTTCGGGCATCGACGCAGCGTCGTTGGAGGCCGTACAAGCCTTCTTCGATCGTCTGGTCGAACGCACAGTGCCCGTGTCTGGCGCCCGGGAGGCTGAGCTCTCCAAACTGTTGGAGAACACCTTCCGCCACGTGAACATCGCCTTGGTGAACGAGTTGGCCGTGTTCGCTGGAGCCATGGGCATTGACATCTGGGAGGCAATCGACGCGGCCTCGACCAAGCCGTTCGGCTACCTGAGATTCACACCCGGCCCCGGTGTCGGAGGCCATTGCCTGCCCATCGATCCCAGCTATCTGTCCTGGGAAGTTCGCAGGAGCATCGGGCAGTCATTCCGATTCGTCGAGCTGGCCAATGACATCAACGCGCGCATGCCCGAATATGTCGTATCCCGGCTGACTCTAGCCCTGAACCGACAAAGGCAGTCGGTAAATGGTTCTCGCATCCTGCTGCTGGGACTGGCTTACAAGCGGAACACGGGAGACCTTCGCGAGTCCCCAGGGATGGTGATCGCCGAGAGTCTCTCCGCGCTCGGTGCCGAGGTCAGGGTCGCCGAACCCCACGTGCCACCTGGAACCACCACCCTCTTTCAGGTCGAGCTGACGGCGGACGAGGTGCGCCAGGCTGACGCCGTCGTGGTGGTCACGGACCATGACGCCTTCGATTACGACATGATCCGCGACTGTGCACGTTACGTGTTCGATACCCGCAACCGGATTCACGCACCGGGTATCGAATCGTTGTAAGAGCTTGACGTGCCGATGAATGTGGTCGTCACCGGCGGCGCCGGCTTCATCGGCGCCAATTTGTGCCAAATGCTTACAACACAGAACTTTGTCGATCAGGTGATAGCTCTCGATGACTTGTCGACGGGATCCCGGGAGAACGTGACCGGCTTCCCGTCCGTCGAGCTTGTGGAAGGCTCCATTCTGAGCGCCGTGGACCTCGACCGAGCGATGGAGGCGGCCGATGCGGTCGTCCACCTGGCGGCGCGCCCTTCGGTTCCCCGCTCCTTGGCCGATCCAATGGCCACCCACCAAGTCAACGCCACGGGGACGATGATGGTCTTGGAGGCTGCTCGGCGTCACGACGTACACCACGTCATCGTGGCCTCCTCTTCCTCGGTGTACGGCGCGAATCCTGCCTTGCCAAAGAGTGAAGACATGGTGCCGATGCCGGTCAGCCCGTATGCGGCCAGCAAGCTCGCCACCGAGGCGTATGCCCTCTCATACGCTCGATCCTTCGAGATTCCAGTGCTGGCCTTCCGTTTTTTCAATGTGTTCGGACCTTTGCAACCGGCTACCCACGACTACGCGGCCGTGGTTCCGGCGTTCGTCTCGCATGCACTCGACGGAAGATCACTGCCCGTTCACGGAGATGGAACCCAAACTCGCGATTTCACTTTCGTCGGGACGGTGACGTCGGTTCTCACCGATGCTGTTCGTCGTCATGTAATCGATCCTGAACCTGTGAATCTGGCCTACGGATCACAAGTGTCGCTGATGGAGTTGATCACACTGCTTCAAGAGGTCACAGGCAAGGAGCTGCGATTCCATCACCTCGAATCACGACCGGGCGACGTGCGCCACTCCCAGGCCGATCAGACACGCTTGCGCCGGATGTTCCCAGACGTACAGCCGACGCCGTTATCCGACGGATTACGGGCGACCGTGGCATGGTTCCGGGAGGCACGCTGACGAGATCCACGGAGCGCGCCGTCGGCGAACGCCGAACGGGGCCACGCTCCCCTCGACGACCGTAGGCGGGTCGTGCTCCTGGCCGGCCATGGCTACAGCTCGGACATCGTGGCGAACTACCTTTCATCCCGAGTTTCTGACCTTCTCGTCGTCATAGAGAATCCGCAGTCACGCATCAAACTGGCCCGGCGGCGGGCACGACGAGTTGGATGGTTCACCGTCGTCGGACAGGTTCTCTTCGTCGCTTGCGCACAGCCGGTTCTCCGGCGCTTCTCCAAGAGACGACGGAGAGCCATCCTCGGGGCTGTATCGGTGGAGGCACCGCGACACATCCCCTGCCAGCGGGTTGCTTCAGTCAACAACGACGAGACCATTGAGCTCCTGCGCTCTGTCCGCCCGGCAGTCGTCGTCGTACACGGAACTCGCATTATCGCCGCACGCGTGTTGGCTTCGGCAGACAGCCCTGTCCTCAACATGCACGCCGGCATCACTCCTCGCTATCGGGGCGTCCACGGCGGATACTGGGCGCTCGTGGAGCACCACCCCGAGTGGGTCGGCACCACGGTCCACCTAGTCGACCCGGGAATCGATACCGGGGGGATCCTGGCCCAAACCAGCTTCGAAGTCTCCGCCGAGGACACCGTCGCGACCTACCCGGACCTGCATTTGGTACACGGACTTCCGCTCCTCGGAGCCCAGATTGACAAGGTGATGGCCGGTGACAAGCTCGAGCCACTCCCGGCAGGCCTCGCTCCGGGATCAGGCCTCTACTATCACCCGACGCTCTGGGGCTACGTTTGGCGTCGCTGGCACGACGGAGTGCGGTGAACAAGGTTCTTCGATGAGGATCGACAGATGAAGGCGTACAACGGGTGAGATGTGGCGAACCGGCCAGGAGCCCTGGTGATCTCTCTGGACTTCGAGTTGCACTGGGGAATGCGGGACCATATCACCCGTAACGATGCGCCTTACGGACGACTTCCAAGCGCCCGTAAGGCGGTGGCCCATATGCTCGACATTTTCGTCGCACGCCACATCCGGGCCACATGGGCCACCGTCGGGTTCCTCTTCGCATCGACGCGAGAGGAAATCGAGGAGCATGAGCCTCGTGACCGGCCGGCATATTCACACGCCGAGCTGGACCCATATGTCGAGGCAGTCGGGACGGACGAGGAGCGCGACCCCGAACATCTGGCTGGCTCACTCGTCGAGCTGATCGCGAGAAGCGACGGCCAAGAAGTAGGTTCACATACGTTCTCGCACTACTACTGCCTCGAACCTGGACAGAACGAGGCGACGTTCCGGTCCGACCTGGCAGCAGCACAGGCGATCGCAAGGAGGCGCGGTCTCGAGCTGACCAGCCTCGTAATGCCTCGCAACCAGTGGAACCCCGCCTATACGGCCGCTGTGCTCGATCTGGGATTCCGCTGCATCCGCGGGCCACAGCGGTCATGGGGTCACCGAGCCCGCGAAAGAAGCGACCAGCATGTTCTGCACCGCGTGGCCAGACTGGCCGACACCTACATCGGTCTTTCGCCTCCCCCCACGACGGAGTGGAGCGAGGTTCTGCTTTCGTCAGGCCTGTGCGACGTACCAGCCAGTGCCTTCCTTCGCCCGTACGAACCCGCCCGCAAGCGGTTCGAACCCCTGCGGCTGGCGCGGCTCCGGTCGGGAATGCGCCACGCGGCACGACACGGCCGCATCTTCCATCTGTGGTGGCACCCGCATAATTTCGCACAGCATCAACCAGAAAACCTCGCGTTGCTCGAAATGGTCCTTGACGAGTTCGAACGACTGGCCGGCGCCGAAGGTATGCAGTCGTTGACCATGGCTGATGTGGCGGCACGCGTGTCCCCAACTCCGCCGGACGGGATCGGCAACATCGACTGATGTTCGACGCGCGACCCGTCCGACTGGTTGGCTCGGAGATCGTTGACACGTGGTGACGGGACCCCGAGATGACGAACCACGAGGCGATCGCCGCGACGTACGCGGTCTCGCCGTGTCTGCCTTCACGCGATTGCCCCCATCGGCGAGGCGGTCAATCCTTCACGTGCTTGGCAAGTACGCGCCGTGGGAGGAAGCCTTCGACCCCTCCCCGCCCCAAGCCACGGCAGATGAAATCACGGGACCTCCGGATTTCGTCGGCATCGGAGTCCAAAAAGCGGGCACGACCTGGTGGTTCGATGCTATCTGTGCGCATCCCGACGTCTATTCCCGCCGCGACATCCATAAGGAACGCCACTTCTTTGGCCGGTATGCAATCCAGCCCTTCGGCTCAGCGGATTCTTCGCTCTACCACGACTGGTTCCCTCGTCCGGCTGGCACATTGACGGGTGAATGGACGCCCGACTACATGCACTGTCCTTGGATCCCCCCGCTGGTCGCTCACGCGGCACCTCGGACTCGCGTACTCGTACTTCTGCGCGACCCGATCGAGCGATTCCGCTCGGGGCTTGCCCACCAACGCCGCGACCGCGGGAGTTTGTCTGCGGAGATCTATCAGGACGCTGTGACCCGCGGCCTCTATCACGATGCACTCTGTCGTTGGACAGTGTACTTTCCACCAGAGCAGATCCTGGTCTTACAGTACGAGCGATGCATGGCGGATCCCGTCGGAGAACTTGCCCGTACATACCGGTTCCTCGGACTGGATCCCTTTGTCTTCCAAGGGATCCGGAACCGTGTGAACCCCACGGCACATACCATCAACCTGGATCAAGACGTACGCCGGCGCCTCGTAGAGATGTACACACCAGACGTACGTGCGCTCTCCGAGTTCGCAAATATCGATCTGACTCTGTGGCCCAATTTTTGTCACCTTTCGAGTTGAAGAGTGAAGCCGACGGTCCGGCTCGTTTGAACTGTTCTGTGTCGACTGCCAACAACCCACTGTGCCCCATATCTCTGAAGGCGCCAACGTGATACAAGGAGAGGCGCTTGCGACCCACACGGCTTCTCACCGTCGCTGACCACCTCGGGGCGATCGGTGGTGCCGAGATCGCTCAGCTCAGGATCATCGAAGGGCTCGCGTCGGGCGGGTGGGACGTCGACCTGCTGTACGTCAGCCGAGGGGACCACTGGGCACAATGGAACGCGCTTGCGTCGAAGACCCGGGCCATACGGGCCTCGAGATTGCAAAGGTCCGCACCACTGCGGAGCGGCCTGGGAGTTCTGGAGACGTCGATTTGGATGGCGCGGAGCGAGGCCCAGGTCGTCTACTTACACAATCCCGGTGATCTGCCGGGCCGCGATGGCGTCTCGAGTAAAACGAATACCGGTGGCCGTGCATCTCCACCTTCCACCCCCGTTTCGTCAGCCGGCGTGGCTCAACAACCTCATTCGCAGAGCCGACGCCGTGATCACCCCCTCGACCGACACGGCGGAGCGATGGGTACAGACCGCCGGTCTGTCTGGCGACAGGGTATCGGTGATCCCCACCGGTGTTGATACCGACCATTTCATCCCAATCACCAGCGCTGACCGTCACGAGCAGCGCCGTGCCATCGGTATCGGTTCCGACGTCCCCATGATCCTCTATGCCGGCCGGGTTGACCCGACCAAGGGACTCAATTTCCTCTTCGAGGCCATGCGTCAGTTGAAGAATCGCGTGAGCCTGGTGGTGTGCGGAGGCAGTACCGATGAGGACTTCATCAGCGTGTTGCACGAAGATTCCACAGACCTGGACATAACCTGGCTCGACCGACGGCTCGACGTGTCGCCGTTGTTGGCGGCGGCCGACTGGTTGTGCTGCCCAGCCTGGTTCCCGAAACCCAAGGCATGGTCGTGATCGAGGCGATGTCCTGCGGCACCCCGGCGGTCGCTTCCGCGGTAGGAGGGCTCCGCGAAACGCTGGCCGCATTTCCGGATCATCTGGTGGCGTCCGGCGATGCGACAGCCCTCGCCGCAGCGATCGACCATCTGGTTGACTGGCGCAGACACTCGCCGGATTTGGGGGCCGACTCGCGTCGGTGGGTGGCGGACCATCTTGCGCTTGACCGCTCCATCGCGGCGATATCCACGCTCCTGGCGGGCCTCGGAGGATGAACGACACCCACGGCCTCGAATAGCTCCCAACGTGGCCGATGCGTAGGTGGACAGGATCGGTGTCGCTACGCCGGTCGCATACTGGTCGACGTCTCTAACGTCATGTGTGCGGTGACCTTGGCAAACGGGGGGCCGGGGTCGCCGTACGTCTCTCCGAGTCGGTTTCAAGGACACCAAGAAGAAACAGGCCGACGTCTAGGATTCGCCCGTGATCAGCGTCATCATCCCGGTACGCAACGGCATGCCCTGGTTGGAAGAGCAGCTTCGGGCCGTGAGCGAGCAGGAGTGCCAGGTGCCTTGGGACTGATTGTCGTAGAGAACAATTCCACTGACGAGAGCAAAATGGTGGTTCAGGATTGGAGTGGCGCGGTCAAACGGGTACGTCTCGTCGACGCGTCAAAGGTTCGCGGTCCAGGGGCCACGCGAATGTGGGAGTCAGCGAGGCTCAGGGCGACCTGTTGGCATTCTGTGATGCCGACGATGCGGTGCAGCCGGGCTGGCTGATAAGCCCACGTCTCCGCCTTGGCCGAAGCGGATCTCTCCGCCGGTGTCGTCGACTACTGGTCGCTGAACGGGCTGGAAGCACCTGTGGGACCTGTCTACGCTCCTCCGCCTGCGATCGGACTGTTCGGCTTTCTGCCTGCCGCGGCGAGCGGGAATATGGCCATTCGGCGACACGTGTTTGAAGAGGTCGGTGGTTTTGCGGAGGATCTGACGACCGGAGAGGATTTCGATCTCTCCTTGCGCGCGTAGCTCGTGGTCATCGCTATGCCTTTAGCCCGGTGCACGTGATTGCCAGACGTGACCGGCAGGGCTTCCAGGCCATATTGAGCCGTTACGTCGCCTACGGACGGTGCGGTCCGATCTGTTTCCGTCGGTTTCGAACTCACGGCCTCCAGCGTGAACTGTTCATCGCCGGCAAGACATGGGTGTGGTTGATTGTTTCTACACCTCGTGTTGGTGCGCCCCCGTTCCGTGATCGCTGGGCCCGCATTGCCGGATGGAGAATCGGGCGCCTGCTCTGGAGTCCGTGCGACAGAGGGTTCTATTCCTTTGAGGAAAGTCGGAAAGCCACCAGATGGATCCGGCAAAAGGTCCAAAGCTTTGACAAATCACTGCCGAACTTCAAGCTGTCGCCAACGTGGAATGGGTCGTTTGTCGCTGGCCAAATGGTAGTCAAGGACTGAAGTGATTGCGTGGTCCGGTGGGAGCAAAGACGTCACCTTTCTGCACACCGTGGGCCCCGTGAGCATCCGGCAGCGTGGCCCGGTTCGTGTGGGTGGCAGCGTGTAGATGGAGTTGCACTACGGTCCGACTGGCCGGATTGTCGTAAGATGCCGGCCTGATTCCGACGGCGAATCGTTGTTCCCGGCGAATGTTGAAAACACACACACGGTGGACGAGCAGCGGCGAGTGATGAGGTGGTGGATTTGAGATCTGTTCCGGGATGCGAGGGGTGACGACGTCTGCTTTCGACGTGCAAAAGGAGGAGCCGATCCTCACGCCGCCGGGGCCTGTGTCCGATCACCGCCGCCTGATCGACCGGCTGAGCCCCGCCACTGCGAACGTGCTCACGGTGCTCGGATTGGGCCTCCCGGTCGTTTGGTACTTCTGGTTCGTCGACCACGACAGCCTCAATGCCGTAATAGGAGACCAATGGTCTGATGTCAACGTCATCAGACAGTCCTACGCCAACTTATTCGATTGGAGCTCTCGACGGGCTCAACATTTTGAGAACCGAATTTTTTTCCCCAACCTTGTCGTGGAGGCCCTGGCCGACACTGTGCAGTTCAACATTCGGGTGGAGGAATTCCCTCGGTGCAGTGTTGTTGGTCGTCGCGAACAGTGCTCCTCATGTGGGCCCACAAACGACGATCACCTAGGACTCCGTGGCTCTACTACTGCCCCGTTGCGATACTCATCCTCTCAATCGTGCAATACGGAAACACGATCTGGGGTTTTCAGCTGGCCTGGTAGATGGCCGACGCTGTCTGCGGGCCGCAACTCTTCTCCTCCTGGATCGGATCGCACTCACGTGGCCCACCCTGGTGGGTGCACTCGCGGCAGCCATCGTCGGGAGCTTTTCCTCACTCCAGGGGTCCTCATCTGGCCGGCTGGCCTTGTCCTCCTGTACTACCGACGCCGATCCCTGCCCCGCGTCGGTGTCTGGATCGTGTCTGCAATATTCGCCTATGTTCTTACTTTCACAACTACGACGACTCCCAAGCTCTGTACCCGCAGTACGCTCGTGAGCATCTTTTCGCTTCTCTGAAGTTTTTCTTGTTCGCGATTGGTGACGTAGTTGGCAAACCTGTGGGTCTGGGAACATCCAACCCGGACAACGTCCTCGTAATCCTGTTCGGATTGCTGATTGTCCTTCTTGCGCTGGGGACGGTCCTGTTATGCGGGGTCCGCCGTGATGAACGTTCTGGCAGTCCACTCGGCGTCGTGCTCATCTGTTACGGACTCTTGTTCGCCGCACTCATCACGCAAGGTCGGTCCTTCCTCGGCCTTGGCGCAGCAAGCTTCTCTCGGTACACGACATTTGACATCCTGATCCTCGTCGGCATCTACCTGGCACTTCTGGATCGACACGTGTACGCAGTGACCCGGTCCGGCGTGAACTCGGGCCTGGACGAAGAGGGCACAGCACCCACCGCCTCCGCTGACTCACAACCCCGAAGCGGCCGACGCTGGACGGATCGAGTTGCGCTTCCGTGTGCTCGAGCGCTGCTGCTGGTTGCTCTCTTGATCCAGGTTCCACTCGGAATTCACTACGGGCTTCAAGGAGCGAGGATCCAGGAACCGCTTCCGACATGAAGGCAGCCAACGTTCTACGAAATATCCACGAAGCGTCGAACAGCGAAGTCCGCTATTACCTCTACTTTCTCGAGTCGACGTCAACGGTCCGGGCGCAGGCCCGAGTGCTTCAGGAGCATCATCCCTGAGCTTGTTCGCGGATGCTTGACCCGCGAATCTGACCATTGTCCTGGTTTTGACAAGATCCGATTGTCCTTTAGGAGTCGCGATTTTTATGACGAGACGATTGCTGGCAGCGTTGGTCCTGGGCAGCGCACTCGTACTTGCTTCGTGCGGCACGTCAACGAAGAGTGGCGACCCGTCGGCGTCACCAGTCGAGACAACTTGCTTGCGGGCACCCCCTCCGGCACGCCATCCGATATCCGTCTGTTCACGTCAGACGGGACCTTCGTCGTGCCACACGACGGCGCCTACCAGGTGCTCGCCCTCGGAGGAGGTGGTGGTGGAGGAGGTGGTGGATCCCGCCTGCCAGTGGGAACGGCATTCCGAATCAGGTAGGCGGAGCGGGCGGAGGCTTCGGGCGCCGTGACCATCAACAGTTTCATCGCCCGTAAGGGCGCACGATACGTGGTCAAGGTCGGGAAGGGTGGAGCTCCTCCGGGGATCGGAGGTGCGCCCAACGGAGGGGCAGGCACCCGGTGGCGGCGCCTAAGGGAGTAGAGATTTGTGCCCGACGCGGCATCGGCCGATGGCGGCTCGGGTGGCGGTGGGCATCCCCTGGCAACAGCAAACGCGAACGGTGCCCGATCCGGTAGCAGCAAGAGGACTTCGAGTGACGGCTCGACCCGAGCGCCTGGTTCCGGCGGTAGTGCGGGGATCAACGGAGGAAGCGTGTCCGGCTCTGCTTACATCTACGCGTGGCCCGGTTGGTGGGGGGTGGGGGTGCCAGCGCGAATGGCCACGGAGGCAGCGGGGGTGGAGCGGCCGGCAAGGACGGGGTCCGACTCGCCAGGCGGTGGCGTTGGCAACATGCCGAGCGCCGATGGAGGACGAGGTGCCACGAACGGCATCTACACCTAGCGCCGGGGCGGGAGGGGGCGGAGGCGGTGGCGGCGCTCCAAATGGGAGCGGAGGTAATGGCGGATCGGGCGTCGGCGGCTTCGTGGCCATTTCCGTTCTCGAACTTGTGCGTTGACAGCGTTGAACCCGGACTCATTATATTTATCGCTGCGACGGGAGAAGCTGTCCGCCCACGAAGCAACTGGCTGCGCGCCCAGTTCCTCACAGTAATGGTGATTCCAGTACCTTTCCCGCTCTTGCCTTCTGCATCAGTGGCAACGCTTGTAAAGCCTGTACGTCCCGTTCGGAACAGTAGAGGTACGCCATCGTGCGAGCCATCCGACGGGACTCAAGCGGCCCGTTGCGACCGGCGTGTCGTGTTCGGAGCCGCCTGTTATGAAAAAGTTCACCTTGGTCACCCTGGAGTAGCTCGTTGCTGAGGATCCAAGAACCGTCGTCCCCGTGACGATGGCGCCGTTGCTCGGCACGATGACCTTCGTGACCAGTTTCGGAATGGATCCACATGCCGTCGCAGATTCGCCGAGGGTGCGGACCTGATCCGCACGGAGCCGCTCTTTGACATTGGGCCAGACTGTCACACCACCGGAGTCGATTGGACACCCGATCGCTGCCGTCACCTCCCCGACCACCAAAGCCGGGTTTGCGCCCTCCGGCAGGACGACAATGCTCTGGACATCGTATTTGTCTAGGAACACTCGGAGCGGTCGTGGACGACGTTGCCTTTTGGTACCGGTCGTCCGTACGGGTACGCGGGTCCGTCGAACAGGTCCTGAACCGAGCTTGGTTCCAAGACTGTGGGGGCTCGTGGTCCCGTGTTCGCCTGACGGCGACGGAAACCAGCCGTAACCCCCGATCAACTTGAAGCGCATGCCCGACACGGCTTGGTCGAGCATGATGTCGTGCGTAGGCTGGAAAAAGATACTCGGGCCGGAGAAGTCGGGGTAGGGGTATGCGAGTAGCACGCCCCCTTCGGGGATCACCTTGACGGCGGCCGATGTGAAGAGAGCGGGAACGCCGCTCTCCGCTCTTGGTTCCGCGTGTCCGGGCACCAACGGCAGGGCGACACCCACCCGCCGTCAGGCCAGCCGCAGTCCCGGCAGCAAAAAAGGCCCGCCATCTTACCGAGAGCCCGTGAAGGGATCCCTCCGTCCAACGCCGGAATATCTCGTCGACTCCGATTGCGAACATCGCCGCCGCGAACAGATCGGTATACAGCCGCGAATCGGGAGGGTACGAATCCTTCGGCCAGCGGAACGTGTACGAGCACTGCAAACGGAAGGGGAATCGGCAGCACGTGTCCGTCCACTCGCAAGTGCGGACCCAAGGAAATAGCGAAGCAGATCGCTGCCATCGCTCCGGCGAACAAGATCGTCCGTCGCTGTCTAAGCAAGATAGCGAAACAAATGAGAACGACGACAAGGAGGGACTCCGACGTACAGATCAGTGGAGTATGAAAACCGTGAGTTCGCCAGCGACGTCAGGCCGTTCGTGGTGATCCACTCGGAATTCGAAACAAGAGCAGCGAACAAGTCACTCGGATACTTCTCCACATCTCGCGAGCGAAATCTGGGGGGTTCCGTGGATGCTCTGGGGTCCGAAGAGGGTGTAAACGAGTGGCGCAATGAGCAGCAGGCCAGCCACTCCAACGCCGTAGGCGAAAGCGATAACCATGTAGCGCCATCGTCTGACGAAGTCATGTCCTTTGACGAGGAGGACAAGGACCACCGCGGACGGCACCGATCACCACGGTGCTTGGCGAGGACCTCCGACCAAATGAAGAACGCAAGTGCGGACATTGGCGCCGAGAAGGACGCCGGCCCTTGACGCCCGCCACCTCTGTCGGACCACGATCTCGTGGAGGAGAAGGAACACGACTGGCGGCAACGGTACGAAAGTCAGGAACAGCAAGTCGTCGCCAAAATGGACGGCGTATGCAGAGAAGCCGTAGAGCAGCAATCCTCCCACGAAAGCGGCGGGCCACCAGGTAGTCCACCGGCGGAGTACGAGACACATGGAGAAGGCCCACGAAGCAAGAGCAAGCCGAACCGCAACATTCCATGCGACGATCGGACCAAATAACTTGGTGATTGGCGCAAACAAGATCCCGAGCGCCAGCATTGACCCATTCGCCCCGAAGTTCTGACCTGCGGGGACAAGCTCCTGCACCTACGCCCACAGAACGTTGTGGCCATGGGGAAGTGCGAACGCAGTCCAGGCGAGCCACCAGATCTGCTCGACTACGTCGGGCGAGCGTTGTCCAGCCAGTCGGGCTCGAGCCCAGCTGAAGCTGCAAAGCCGAATACCGCCACCGCCAAGAGCAAGTAGAGAGCGCCACAGAGTGCCGCTGGCCGCCATTGCCACCCGCCGTCAAGCCCGTGATCGTCTGTCACGATCTCGCCTTGACTCCGATCGTGTGCAGACAGCAATGACGGAGCCTGAGGCGATTCGTGTTGTGATGCGCGCCGCTCGACGTTCGACATAAGTTCTTCCGCCGGACACGACACTCGGGTCAAGATATCAGCCGGTCGACTTCTGCCGTGGGCGGGATCGATTGGTGACTCGACCGTCTCTTTGATTTCCGTATACGACCTC
The DNA here is from genome assembly GCA_963791995.1 of uncultured Acidimicrobiaceae bacterium. GTDB lineage: Bacteria > Actinomycetota > Acidimicrobiia > Acidimicrobiales > RAAP-2 > Bog-473. The sequence goes on from CAWBUQ010000011.1 coordinate 208,204, forward strand.
AGACGCCATTTTCTGTACACGCCCATCCCCGTTCGGGTCCCTTCTTGGGTGCAGCAGAGTTGGATGATCCGGAGCCAAGACCACGCTGCAGAACCGTCGGGGAGCTGGTTAAGAAGACGACGACCGCGGCGCCATGTGCGTGTCCGTCGTACCCCCCACGTGTGAGGAAAAGTTGGGCCGAACCGAGGAGCGGCGGGTGACGAACTCAGCGAGCCACGCCCCGGGAGAGTCAAGCAGACTTCCGTGCGATCACGTCCGAATCCCCCCGGAGACGGATCGTCGACCGTCTGGATCGAAGGCTCGTCAACACCCTGACCGTCCTCGGCTTCGCTGTTCCGATCGTGAGCTATTACTGGTTTCTCGGCCGCTACAGCGTCGACGCTGTCGTCGGAGACCAATGGGACCTGATCAGCATGATCAAAGGGTCCTATGTGCAGTATTTCTTTGATTGGGGCGTCGATGTGGTCTCAGCACAACGAGAATCGCATCTTCTTTCCGAATGTGATCGTACTGCTCCTTGCGCACACGGACCATTTCAACATTCGAACGGAGGAGTTGCTCGGTGCGCTGATGCTCACGGCGGCCGTGATCTTCATCATCTGGGCTCACAAGCGGCGTTCACCATCGACCCCTTGGCTCTACTACTGCCCCGTAGCTTTCCTTGCCTTCTCGTTCGTTCAGTACGGGAACACCATTTGGGGTTTCCAGCTCGCGTGGTACATGGTGCTCCTCTGCGTGTCGGCTACGTTGTTGCTGCTGGACCGAATCGTCCTGACCTGGGTGGCTCTGGCCGGCGCACTAGCGGTCGCAGTGATTGGGAGCTTCTCGTCCCTTCAAGGTCTGCTCATCTGGCCAATGGGCCTCGTACTCCTCTATTTCCGACGCCGGTCCCTGCTGCAGTTCGGTGCGTGGATCGGCTTCGCCTTCGCAGCGGTGTTTGTCTATTTCGACGGGTACAAATCCACGACACCAGGATCACACCTAGTGCTCGAACATCCTCTCGTCGCTCTCAAGTTCTTCTTGCTCGCCGTAGGTGACGTGGTGGGCAAGCCGATTACGGATGGACCATCGGGCTATGAAGTCACCCTTGTGATGCTCCTCGGGCTCGCCATCATTCTTATGGCGGTTGGGACCGTATTCATCTGCGGTATCCGGCGAGACGAGGACTCCGCCGCTCCCGTCGGGATTGCGTTGATCTGTTACGGGGTCCTATTCGCCGCGATGATCACACAGGGGCGTCTAATTTTGGCTACGAGGCGGCAAGTTTCTCCCGTTACACCACGTTCGATTTGCTCATTCTCGTCGGTATCTTTCTCGCGGTACTTGATCGACCCTCTCGGGTCCGCTCTGATGTCGCACCAGACACGACAAGCGGCCAAGCGACAACCGGGTCTGTCCTTGCGGAACAGGTCGGCTCCCGAACCGGTCGTCGGTGGGATCGAGTTGCACTCGTCCCTTTTGTTCGGGTTGCAGTCGTGATTGCCATCGCAGTACAGATTCCGTTCGGTGTCTACTACGGAATTCCGGGGAGCAAGGGTCAATCATGCGCAGTTCGTGGAGGCAGCGGCGACGCTCAGGAACATCGATCATGTCCCGAACTCGGGGCTGACTTCCCCTTTGCTGGTCTTCAAATCAGGGGCATTCGTCCGCCAGCAGGCTCATACGCTCCAACAGCATCATCTGAGCGTCTTCGCAGACGGGTGAAGAGGCCTCTTATCTGGTGGTCCATCGAAGACCTAACCACTCTGAACGCCCGGCACCGACGACCGGCGTCTTGAGCAGAATGTTCTTTCGGAGCATCCTGACAGCCGTTATGCCCGGACACGCTGAGAATGCCGAGATGTCCTCACGAAATCAATTACCGCTATCACACCAAGAGCAGCCAGCACTGCGAGAGATGGCTCGGCGGCCATCCTCATCCGTGTGCTTCCGTAGAAGATGGCCGAGTTCAATGTGACCAGCACGAGGGGCGTGGCAAGAATGACAAGTCGTCTCCGGGATTTTCGCCAGAACTACCAGTCCGACGATCACAAACGGCAATGAGATCCAGTAGAGGATTGTGCCCGCCTGCTCGAAGCCGGGAACCCGTCCCTCGGAACCGCGAGTGACAGTTGAAATCCCTGGTTCCCGATTCCCCAAACGGACCTCTCTCTCGCAAACACAACTCCGGGCATGTCACTCACATGGTCGCCAGCGAACGACTCAGCCCTACTGGTCAAGACTCGATTGATATTCAGCCCGAAAGAAGACGAGCGTTGGGTGGAAGTGGCAAATTGGTCGATCGCGGAATAGGTGTTAAAGCCTCCGTAGCTGGGGTCATTCGGATTGAAGGTCGCAGGACAGTAGGATCCAGCGAGGGTCACGCCTCCATTGGTCGACAATGACAACCCACCAAGCTGGATTTCGTTTCGAACAAGCCACGGCGTCAGAACGAGCAAGAACCCAGCCGCGACAGCAACTCCGGCCCAAAGCCGCCTTTTCCAATTTCCTAGGGCCATCAAAATAACGGGGATTCCCAGCAGGACGATGAAGTCATCGCCCCGCTCCTGATCAAGGTTGCTGCGGCTATACACATTCCAAGGGCGCCGAGCCGCAATGTGGTCGGCCGTTCGACGGATGCCAGACCTAGCAGCAAGATTCCGGGAACAACGACCAGATAGATGCTTTCGCTCATCAGGATGCCGCTCGGCTGAACCCAGTATGGGTTTACCGCCACGAGGACCGGGCTCAGTATCCCGACCTCCGCCCCAGCCACCCTCCGTCCGAGCAGCCCGACCAGAAGCACTCCGACCGAAGCAACAAGTGACAGGAGAATGCGCTGGGTGCCGATCGACCGTAGGCCGAAAACATCGAATAGTGCCAGCAAACACGGAAATACGGGCGGGTGAATTGCCGTCGCTGTCCCGCCACCGGTAACGTAGCCTCTTCCATCATCGATGTATGAAGCGGCGTTATGGAAGAACGTCGCATCGGCGGTGAGTCCGGGGGACCAGACGGAGATGGCGAATACGACACGTATTGCGGCTCCGAACACCACCACGACAGCCAATGCCGCGGGACCATGTTGGATTCCTCTGCAATCGTCTTTGGAACGCTCCGAGGAGACATTGCTGCCCACCACCGGTGTCCACGGCATGAGGATAACGGTCCTGGCCTAGACGGGGACATCACACCACTGCATCATGTGCCGCTGCCGAGCCCTCAAAATCGCGCCAGGGTGCTCCTGCGCCGTTGCCGTCTCCGGTGAGGTATTGGTAGCCTCCGCCGTGTGACGGTGGGGGGTGGCGTGACTCGGCGGCGGAGCTGACCGATGGGGCAGTGGGGCAGGTACGATCTTTGGGTCGGGCCCCGGCACTCGATGGACTCCGAGCTGTGGCCGTGCTCGTCGTCTTCGCCTCGCACACGAATGCGATTCTGCCCCTATCAGTTCTTATTGTCGTGCCCGGCGGTACGGTGGGGCTTGATCCGTTCTTTGTGCTCAGTGGCTTCCTCATCACTGCACTATTGCTCAAGGAACAGGCGAGATTCGAGCATCAGGAGATGGGCCTTTTACAAGCGTCGGATCGTTCGACTTCTCCCGCCCTTATTTTTTCTGCTCGTAGCAAACGTCATTTTCGCGGTTGTCACCAATTCGTGGTCCCGCCAGAACTTGGACTCGCTTCTCTCGGTTGTCTTTTATTACTCCAACTATTACCAAGCCCATTCACCAAATGTCTTTTGCGCCAACTTGTCACAAGGGTACGAGCACCTGTGGTCGTTATCTTTTGAGGAACAGTTCTATTTGATCTGGCCATGGCTCGTGATCGCATTTCTCACAGTAAGGCGATCTTTGCGGACCGTCGTGATCGTGATCCTCGGAACGATCGTCATTGTCGGAATCCATCGTGGCCTCGCCTATCAAGGCGTCCAATCCTGGTGTTATGAATTCCGATGCCACAAGACCGGGGCGACGCCTTGCTGTGGGGCTGCCTCGCCGCTCACCTCTGGGTGCGATGCCGCGAGCCGGAGAAACTCATCAAGATCCTCGTCTGGCCTGCCGCAATCTTCCTGATTGCCTGTCTGCCATTCTCCAACTTCACGGGACCGTTCTTGTACTGGGGTGGATTTGACGCAATTGATTTTTCGTCGGCGGTCATTCTTCTCGCTTTGATGGGAGGAGCTTGGGCTGGGCGAAGACTCTTTGAGTGGACTCCGCTCGTGAAGTTGGGGCTCATCGCGTACGCCTTCTATCTATGGCACGTGACGATTTTCTTCATTATCGCTAGGATTGACAATGGGTGGAACCGCATGGTTTTGCGGGTCGTCGTCGGTTTTGGCTGGACCCTCGGGATCAACTTGTTTTTGGTGGTTCCTTCTCGAGAGGCCCCTTCAGCGTTGGGCCCACCGGACCCAGCCGCGGATGAAAAAGGAGGGCGCTCCTGACGTGGAACATTCCACCGAACTGGCGCCGAGAGCCGAAGAGGCAGAGCACGGCTCGCATCTCGACCACGGTCCTCCGTCGGCGCTGTCCCGAGACCCAGATGAATTCAAAAGTGTGAGCCTTGCTGCGGTACTCAGGGTCTGACCGCAGCTCCGTAGCTGGTCCCGTGGGTAGTGCGGGGTACTGATGATTCGCCCGCACGTCGGCCTCGGATCTGTCTACGAGGCGTGTTGACCGCAGCGTGTCCGCCAATTCGGTTTGAGACCGCGCGTACGCACGCCCCCGCAACAGTATCAACGGCCAGGTCAAATACCACTCAATACCCCCCACAGCGTCGGCAGGTGAACTACAACGACCTCAGGCTTCGAGTTCGGAACGTCGATGATGATCCGGGGATCCGTCGACGAGCGGTAGTACTCAATTTCTGGCGTAGCTTTCCGCCGCCCTCTCGCAGGAAAACCGACGACATCTCCTTAAAACGTCACCGGCAAGGCGTATCGCGTCGGTCCTTTGCACTTGAGACCGAACGTCAACTCGAGGGACTCCAGGGGCGACCTTGTCGGGACGGAAAGAGTGCAAGGAACGTGACTCAGGGATGTGCTCGCCGTATTGGATGGCGTGAAGTCGATGATAAAGAGGACCGTCATCGTACAGCTCCTTTCCTTTTGCATCGTCGACTCTCGGAAGATACTCCTCGAAAAGGATTCCGTTGAAACTGAAGATTCCTTGAAAGGTCCGGTAATCGACATATTTCGGAAGTGCCGCAAATATCACCGGCGGGAAACTCGCCCCGCTGAGTCAAGGGAAATCGCGGTACCACCCAGGTTGACGTGAGAGGCGAGAGAAGGACGAGCGATGCCAGCCACAGGGCCGCAATGCCTTGGGGCACCAGTGAGGTGGGAAAGGTGCGGACAATGCTGTTGGCGATTGCGATCACGAGAAGGACGCCGATAGGAACGATAAACGCCAACATCCGGTAGGAATAGTCGATTGCCTTTAAGGGAGAGAGGATGTCATAAGACCCAGAGGGAGATCCGTAACTGTAGGAACAGATAGACGCAAAGGCTCAGGAGAAGGAAGACGATCGACGGGAGATGAAACGTGCGTCCCCAGGGAGTGCGATCTGGCCTTCTGCCCGAGATTGCCCAAGAGACGGCGACGGCGACAAGAACGATCACGATCGGGATCCAGATCGAGAAATCGATCTGCACGAAACGATGATTCACGGGGTAAAGCCATCGGTGGTTACCATCGAAGAAGTAGGAGCCGAAGGGTTGGAAGTCTCGGGAGATTTCCTGGCCGAAGTAGGTGACCTTCTGGGCCGGGTCGTAGTCCCTGGCGAAGAGGAGCTCGGCAAGGAGTGTGGGCGCCAACAGTACGGTTGTGCCGACAACGACAAGCATCAGACGAGGAGCGGCAACCCTCAGTCCTCGCCACCCTGCGATGGTGACAAAGGTCAACAGGGCGAGTGTGAGAGTGAAGAGCGAAATCAGTGCGATCGCGGTGCTGTGTGCATTGACGAGGAGCGCCACCGCCGGTATGAACAGGAGCGACACGTGCCGATTCTTCACGAGGTCGAGACAGCAGAAGAGGAGCCACGGGACGACCATGACGGCCGAGAACTCGGGAAAGTCGCCTCGTTGGAGCCAATCAGTAAAGACGTAGTTCGTGAAGAGGAACCCCACCGATCCAACAACCTGCAAGAACCTGCTATCGGTGACAAGCGTCAATGCCCGGCGCATCCCGTAAGCGCCAATGATCAGGAAGACCGCGATGCTGATGACAAGGGTGGGCTTCAGAGAACCACCGAGCAATATGTAAACGGTTCCTGCCACGTAAAAGAAGGCCTTCTGCGAATACAGAAGTACCAGGGTACCCATTCCGAGTCCATCTTTACTTCGACCAGACTGGGAACAGGTCGAGTGTGCAATTTCAAAAGTGGGCCGTGCAAATTCGGGACGAGGAGGAGCTCGTTGAAGTACTGCCCCCCGAGTGGCCATCCCGAATGCCGGCCAACGAGTGAAAGGATGAGGGTCGCCGCGCCGAGTACGACGCAGACGTACGTGACCTCATACGCCCACCTTTTGTCGAACACCCGTCGCAGGGGCGCGTGCCGCCCTTGCTCACGCCGCCCGAGACGGGGTGCGTCGGACGTTGCCGCCGCCTCCTCGATCGAGGTCCGACTCGCCATCAGGCCCTGCTTCCCGCACCCATGTCAGGCAACGCTAGCGAGAGTTACGCTGCTCGTTCCGGCGAGATGTGCCCCCGTCTCTTCGTTTCCGACCGGCACCCACGGATGATCAAGGAGCCCCCGCACTCGGGCAGCCTCCGTCATCACCGAATTAGACACAGCGTACTTTCAGCGCAGCCGTCGCTCGGTGTCGGAAGCGATCGCCGGGCGCCGTCGTTCTTGCCCGGTTGCCCAAACGGAACCGCGACCAGCAGGCAATGACGATCCCGGGGTCACAACCCTGTGTTTTACCTTTGGGTGAGGTGAGGAAGGGCCTCAGTTGCCTTTGTGGAGCCAACCTCCATAGTGGAGACCGGGGTGGATTGTACAGAATCACATCGGCCACTACGCTTCCGCCGTCGTGGGGATAAGGGTCGGTTCTTCGGAGGGGCCGATGGTTGCCGAGGTGCCTTTGGCGGTCGCCAGCGTGCCGTCGTGTTCTTTCGCGGTGCGGCACTGGCCGGACATCATCGGCGTGCTCTGGGTCGTTGCCGCGGCTCTTCTCGTGCTCGTGCCGGCGCTGATCCACGGCTTCTACCTCGGGCCCTATGACTTGCTGTCCAAGTACGGATTGACGGCTCAGCCAGGGATCATCCCCCACAACGCCGCGGTAGGCGACTTGAACGACGAGGTCATCCCGTGGATCTCCGTGGCTTGGACGCAGGTCCATCAGGGCCACCTTCCCCTTTGGAACGGTTACGAGGCACTCGGGATCCCACTGGCCTTCAATTTCGGATCGGCGGCGTTCAGTCTTCCCGCGCTGCTGAGCTACCTCGTGCCCGTACGCGACGGGGCCCATTTGGTCCAGGTTGTCGTGTCACTCATCATCGGCGGCACGGGAGCCTATTTCTTCGGACGGGTGATGCGGCTGCATCCGCTCGTGTGCGCCTTTGCCGGTACGACCTGGGTACTGAGCGGACCTCTTTTCGGCTATCTAGGGCTTCCGGACACGTCAGTAATGGCCTGGGCCGGATGGCAGTTCGCCGCGGTTGTGCTCATCCTACGGGGCACCCATAGATATCTCTCAGTCCTACTGCTCGCCGTCACCTTGGCCTTCTCAATTCTCGCGGGCAACCCTCAGATCGAAGTACTCATCCTGCTGCCTCTCGCTGCATTTGTTGTCGTCATGCTCGTGTGTCGCACGGCGGCGCTCCGCGGCAATGGCCCGATTCTTCGCCCTCTCTTCGACATAGCTATAGCGACCATCGTGGGTGTGGCGCTATCCGCACCGCTGACTCTCCCCGGTATTCAGCTCGCGAACGCATCGGTCAGGACAACATCCGCCTACGCGGCAGCGAATCCGTTTTCTCAGGTTCTCGGGACAATCTTCCAGAAGCTTCTGGGGTCTGCCGCTCGCTGGAAATTTCGCCAACCCCCAGGGGTTCTATCCGGAACAATGGGTGTGGGTGGGCGCTCTTGCCCTCGTGCTGTGCATCGTCGCGGTCGGACTCCGGTGGCGCCGGCCTGATGTTCGTGGGTCTCACCGTGGCCGCCGTGATCGCTGTGGCTGCCAGCATCTTCCAACCGGTGGACACCGCACTGAACAAGCTTCCTCTGATCGGCCATTCGTGGTGGTCTCGGTCGCTCATCCCGTTGGCGTTCTGCCTGGCAATGCTTGCAGGCGTCGGCCTCGACGCCATCCTTCGAGGGTCTGAGCGACGCGACGTGCCGTGTGATGGGCGCTCGGCGCTTGCGGAACGATCGCCGGATTTCTTGGAATTGTCCGGCCCGTCGGGGAGGGGGAACCTTTCAGCCTACGATGCGCACATACGCGTGCGGACAGCTTCATATGGCCGGCGGTCTCGATCGCCGTCGGCTTAGTTGCTTTCGGGGCGTTGGCGTTGGACGAGCGACGTTCCGCAGCGACGGCTCCACAACCCAGGACTTCATTGCGCTCGTGGTGGCCCATCGGGGTCGCTGGGGCCTTGCTGGTGTTCCAGACCGTTTTCCTGGTCGTCATCGACGCACCACTGCCTTCGTCAACTTCGACCCGATACCAACCGAACGCCGGCCGTCACCGTTCTGCAGCGGACTGTGGGCTCTTCCCTCGTTGGCCTGAGTGACAAAGGAAAGGGGTTCGGTGGACTCGGACTCGGATTGGCTCCGAACACCAACATCCCCTTTCTGGTATTGATGAATCTCGCAGAATACGATCCCATCGCACCGGAGACTTGGTTCACCAGCTGGGTCGCGACGAATGACTCATCGTCCGGTGTACCCAGCGTCTACTACTTCATTCCGGGCGTGAACAGCGCCGAGTTCTGGCACGTCGCTATGGCATCTCCTACCTACTGACACCATCCGGTGCGCCTGGCCCTTCTGGCGCCGTTTTCGACAGGACTGTGGGAGACGAGGATCTCTACCGGGTCCCAGGGTCATCAGCTGCCACCCTGGTGCCGACGGGGGACTCGGCGGCCGGCCGTCGATGGACGCGAAGGGCGTAGCCGTACCGGTCCAATGGACCAGCCCTTCTTCAGCTCGGCTGATCACCACGTCATCCGGTTCCCAGGTTCTTCGCCTGCGGATCGCCTCGGTGCCCGGGTGGCATGCAACGATCGACGGTCGACCGTTGGCTCTGTCCCCGTACCTCTCAATGATGTTCCAAGCTCGAATTCCGCCTGGCCATCACGTCATCGAGGTGACGTATTGGCCGAAACGATTTACCGAGGGAATCGTCCTCGCATGCCTCGCAGTGCTCGGGTTCGTAGTCGTCGGCGTTCTTGTCTGGCGCCGGTCCGCTACTGCCCGGGCGAAGGGCGTTCGCCCAGACTGACGTGACCAAAATTGGCACAAGTCCTTCACCACGCGACCACACAAGGTCTTTGCTGGCATCACTCCACTCGTCGTCACTCCAGGCCTGCGGAGCGGAGCCGCTGCAGGACCTGCCAATTTCGCTACTGCGGTCCTTGAAGGAAGGTTTCGAACTACGGTCGCGCCTCGTGCCACGTAGAGCTTCCCGGCGTAGAGATTCCCGGGTCATCACTCTGCGACGCAGTACCGTCGTCCGGGTGGGCATTGCGGTTCTCGTCCTTGCCTCCCTCGGTGGCGGTATCGCAATCGGTTTGGCCGTCGGTTCTAAGTCCGGATCCACGAACGGGTCGACCGCCACCGGCAGCTCGACGACTTCGACACATGGGCTCGCCACCTCCACGACCTTTCGCTCGACTACAACGACGGCATTGGCCGCAGTGCCCGCCGTACTGTCCTGCGGGCCGGGCTCGACACCCCACATCCGACCCTCCACGATCACCGTCGGATGCTCCACGGGAAATGTCACCGTTACGGGGATCACCTGGAACGAATGGCAGGCGACCAGCGGAGGACAAGGCTCGGGAATCCTAAACGTGAACCTGAGTAGTGTCCCGGCCATTGTCGTCGTATTCCATGACACGAATGGCGTATTTCAAGATGTGTCGATCACGCCAACTCAAGATGTATCGAGTACTCCTCCGACCGTTCCGAAGACCGGTACGACAAGTTCCACCTTTGCCGTCACGACGACGACGACAGGTGGTCCTACGCCTGTCGCGGCCTCACAGCCGGGCTCTGGATGGGGTGGAAACTGACTGTTCGTCGTTCCATCGCCACCTCCCGAGCATGCAACTGACGAACCACACTCACCAGCACCCAGTACGATGGCGTGGCCGTGGGCGCCAGTATCGTGACCGGGGCTTGGACGACAAAGTGAGCGCACGGGGACCGTTCCACGATGTCTGAGCGACAACGCAGAACGGTGGCGCTCGTCCTCACGCACAATGCGCCTCACTCGCTGGCACGGTGCATCGCCGCTATTGACGCCCAGCCTCTGCTCCCTGACGAGATCGTCGTCATTGACAATGCGAGCCAGCCGCCGGTCGACGCGTCCCGGTTCGCGGCAAACGATCGATCGGTGCGAATCGTGCGCTCGGACATCAATGGCGGGCCGGCTGGAGGATGGGCAATTGCGTTACGGCATTTCTTGAAGAGTGACTTCACTCACGCGTGGGTGATGGACGACGACATTCTTCCAGAACCAGAATGCCTCGCACGCCTGTGGGATGCGACACGGGACGCTCCGGCATCGGCCTTTGCCTTCCCGATCGCCGTGCAACCCGATGGGTCCGTGGGCCGTTGGGGATCGTGGTGTGGGTTCCTCGTTTCACGCGAGATCGTCGAAGCCGTGGGAGTGCCAATGGAGGCTCTGTTCTGGTGGGCAGAAGACGCAGAGTACTGCGAGTGGCGGATTCCTCGCGCCGGCTTTCCCCGTCAGATCGTCGATGACGCCGTCGTGCATCACGATGCCATCCGCCAGGTAGGGGACATTCCCAGTTGGAAGTACTACTACGAATCCCGCAACTCGTTGTATTACCACCTTCATGTCATGCACAAGGTGGGCCGCTATCCCAAGAAGATCACCAGCTTGGTTTTGCGGGCCTTGGTGCGTCAGCGAAGACACCGGGTCAGATGCATCGGTGCGATCTGCCGAGGGCTCTACGATGGCACATTTGCGCATCTCGGAATTACGTACCCGGTGAGCCCCTTGCGCGAGCGAGATCTCTTGGATCCGGTCCTTCCGGCAAAGTCCTTTGAGGTCAATGTGCTGTGCTCCGAGGTGCTGCAGCACCCAGAGGTAGGAGATGTCCGCAGCGACTATCGCGACGGTACCGACGCCCCGGAAACGTGACCGGTCCGGAGCACGCCGCGCCCGAGCCCCGCTTCCTCGACCTCACGCCTACGACGTCTGGCAACGCGAGCCGTCCTCCTACCCCGACACCCCTCGGCCCCGCTTGAGGCTTGAGCGTACGAGAAGAGGTCATGTCGCCGGTGGCGAGCGCCTCGCGAGCATCGGCTCACACTGGTGTGCTCGTTGCCTCTCCAGGCTGTATTCTTTCTGACGGGCATGAGGCCTCCGACAGAGGTCGGAGCACGTGCGTTGCGCTCTTGCCGTCCGGCCCACCGCATAGCGCGCTTTTGCGCGCCCGAGAGCCGACCAAAAGGAGTATGCCGATGACTGACCCCGTTCCCTACAAGGTGGCCGACCTCTCTCTGGCCGAGTTCGGACGCAAGGAGATCGAGCTGGCCGAGCACGAGATGCCTGGCCTCATGGCGATGCGGGCCGAGTATGGGGCCACTCAGCCGCTAGCCGGCGCCCGCGTCACGGGCTCCTTACACATGACCGTGCAGACGGCGGTGCTGATCGAGACGCTGACTGCACTGGGAGCACGGGTGCGCTGGGCGAGCTGCAACATCTTCTCTACCCAGGATCACGCGGCGGCGGCAGTCGCCGTCGGACCGAAGGGCGGCATCGAGGCCCCCGCCGGCGTGCCCGTTTTCGCCTGGAAGGGTGAGACGCTCGAGGAGTACTGGTGGTGTACCGAGCAAGCGCTTCTGTGGCCCGGCGAGGGCGGTCCCAACATGATCCTCGACGACGGCGGCGACGCCACCCTCCTCGTGCACAAAGGTGTCGAGTTCGAGAAGGCGGGCGGCGTGCCCGATCCGGCCACGGCGGACTCCGAAGAGTTCGCCGTCGTGCTGGCCGTCCTCGGACGCAGCCTGGCCGAGGACGCCGGCCGCTGGACGTCAATCGCCAACGACATCAAAGGCGTGACCGAGGAAACGACGACGGGCGTGCACCGGCTGGTGGACATGGCCAAGAAAGGCGAGCTCCTCTTCCCCGCCATCAACGTCAACGACTCGGTGACCAAGTCGAAGTTCGACAACAAGTACGGCTGCCGCCATTCGCTGGTGGACGGGATCAACCGCGCCACCGACGTCCTGATCGGCGGCAAGGTCGCCGTTATCTGCGGCTACGGGGACGTCGGCAAGGGCTGCGCGGAGTCACTCGCAGGCCAGGGCGCCCGCGTCGTGGTCACCGAGGTCGACCCGATCTGCGCGCTGCAGGCTGCCATGCAGGGTTACCAGGTCACGACGCTCGAAGACATCCTGCCTAAAGCCGACATCATCATCACGACGACCGGCAACAAGGACATCATCCGGGCCGAGCACATGGCGGGCATGAAGCATCAGGCCATCGTCGGCAATATCGGCCACTTCGACAACGAGATCGACATGGCAGGTCTGGCGAAAACCCCCGGGATCGAGCGGATCAACATCAAGCCGCAGGTCGACAAGTGGGTGTTCCCCGACGGACACGCCATCATCGTCCTCTCGGAGGGCCGGCTGCTGAACCTGGGGAACGCAACGGGTCACCCGAGCTTCGTGATGTCCAACTCCTTCACCAATCAGACCATGGCTCAGATCGAGCTTTTCAACCAGACCGGGCAATACGTGAACGACGTCTACGTGCTGCCCAAGCACCTCGACGAGAAGGTGGCGCGCCTGCATCTCGGCGCGCTCGGCGTGAAGCTCACGACGCTGAGCCAGGAGCAGGCTGACTACATCGGCGTGCCGGTGGAGGGGCCTTACAAGCCCGACACCTACCGGTACTAGCCGGCGGCGCGTCCGATCGACTGAGCGTGGTCAGCTCAGCGTGGCGGTGGCGATCACCGTCCCGCTGGGCGAGACCACCTCGGCCGTGCGGATGTCCTTCGGATCGACATGGAGCGGCGCGATCCACGCGCCGTACCCCTCGCGGGCGACGAACGTCCCGACGTGGTGCGGGACGCCGTCGTCAGTCACCAAGACACAGTTAACCGTGCCGCGGGCCGCCGAGTCGGCCAGCATCATCGACATCCACGGCTTGGGGCCGCTGAAGGTAGCGACGCGTCCGACCGTCGTGCCGTTCTGCTTCAAGGCGGCCGAGACGACCTCTGCACCTTGCCCGTGCTGCTGGGCCGTCGTCGTCCCCGTCCCCGTCGGCCGACGACGACGGCAGGCTCAGCCCGAGGCCGAGCGCCGCCGCTGCGGCCGCGACCGCTACGGCGGCGGGCACCCAATGCGACGGCCGGAACCGGTGCCGGCGCGCCGGCACGTCCGAGATGCCCATCTTCTCGAACAGGCGCACGTCGAAGCCCAACGGCGGCTCCACGTCCGGCGCGACCTGCAACACCGTGTCCGCCACCCGGGACAATTGCTCGAGCTCCTCGGCGCAGCGCTGACACGACTCGACATGGGAGAGCGCCTGCGCCCGCTCGCGCCCGGTCAACACACCGAGCGCGAGCTCCGCCAGCTCGTCGGAGTACTTCTCACAACCTTGATCTCTCGTGTCGTCGCTCATTGCTCGTGCCTCACCCCCTCTTCGTGGTCGACAACCGCCCGCAGGCGAATGAGGGCCGTCCTGATCCGGGTCTTCGCAGTGCCGAGGGGGATCCCCTCGGACTCGCTGATCTCCAGGGCCGTCCTCCCGTAGACGGCAGCGAGGATCACCGCCCGACGCTGCTCGTCAGGCAGCACCTGGAGCGCCGCCCGCACGATGTCGCGTGCGTCACCGCGCCGCACGGCGTCCTCGGGGTTGTGCTCGTTGCTCCGCATGGCCGACGCGGCGAAGTCGTCGGGGTCGGTGGGAACGGCCCGGCGCAAGCGCAGAGCGTCGATGGCCAGGTTGCGCGTGATCGTGAGCACCCACGACGCGACCGAGCCACGCCGGGGATCGAAGACCGGCGCGTGGCGCCAGACCCGGAGCATGGCTTCTTGGGCGACGTCCTCGGCTACCCCGGTGTCGTTGGTCATGGAATAGGCAAGACCGAAGGCCCGGCGTTGGTAGCGCCGGACGAACGTGACGGCTGCCGACTGGTCCCCCACGGCCATGCCGGCCAGGAGGGCCTCGTCGGACAGCTCGCCTTCGGTCACGTGCAATTGTCGCATCCACAGGTGTACGGACCAGATCGCCACTGGGATTTCTCCTGGTGAAGGCCAATCCGGCCGGCCTCGTGCGCCGTATACCCGGCGTGCAGACGACAGCTGCCGACATCCGCCATGCGGCGCCACAACGGATGGAGGGCGTGGAGGCCACGAAGACGGTGCGGAGCGCGTTGGGCCGGGGTGCCGGCCGCCGGCCGGCCGGGCACGCCGCAACCTCCTGCTACGTGGCGGGAGGCCTGCTCCTGGTGTGGTCGGCCTATGTCCACTTCCACCTCTGGGGCGAGACCGACGGCTACCGATCCATCCCGACCATCGGACCGCTCTTCCTCCTCCAGTCCATCGCCGGCTTGGTCATCGGCCTCGGGGTCATTGCGGTGCGCCGCGTCTGGGCGGCCGTCATCAGCATGGGCTTCGCCCTCTCCACACTCGCCGGCTTCGTGATCTCGGTGGCCCACGGACTCTTCGGATTCAAAGACTCCTGGCTCGCCCCTTATGCCAAGGAGGCCTTCATGGTCGAGGTGATCGCGGCGGGCCTGCTCGCCTCCGCCGCGGGTCTTTGCCTCCTCCATTCGGCTCCCCGCACGCACGCCGGTCCTTCCCCTGCCGGCGACGCGACGTAGGGACCGCTTCGGACCGGGCCTGCGTCCCTCTCTCCCGGTGGGGCGCGGGCCCGGCTTTGGCTGCGACTGCGACGCCGTCTTCGACTGCGACGACGCACTCCGCTCCGCCCGGGTCCTCTAGACGGATGATTCCAAGGGATCCTCGCTGAACGAGGGTCCGCGTCGGACGCGACAAAGGCGTCCATGATCGGCGTTGCGTATTCCCAACTCGACCATGGAGGTCAAATGGACGCCGACCTGGACACCTTTGTCACCGCACTGTACGTGACGATCGACGACGCGCTTCGGATGCGTCCCGAACTGCGCCAACGGCGCCCGAGGGTCGGGCTCGCGCCCAGGATCAGCGACGCCGAGCTCTCGACGCTCGCCGTGCTCCAGGCCCTCTTGGGCTTCACGTCCGAGACGAGGTTCTTGCGTCACGCCGTGGTGCATCTGAAGGCCTGGTTCCCCTACATCCCGCACCAGTCGGGCTATAACAAGCGACTGCGCAAGGCCCAGGGCCAGCTCAGGGCCGTCATCCGGCTCTTGGCGCGCAACACCGAGCACTTCGACGACGACACCTGGGTCATCGATTCGACGCCGGTCGAGTGCGGACGGTCGCGCCCGACCGCTTTGCGCAGCGACCTGGCCGGGTGGGCCTCCTATGGCTACTGCGCCAGCCGCTCGCGCTGGTTCTGGGGACTGCGCCTGCACCTCGTGTGCACGCCAGCCGGCCTGCTGATCACCTTCGCGCTCGGCCAACCCCAAAATCGACGAGCGCGAGGTGGCGAGGGATCTCTTCGAGGCCGAGCCCACGTTGTTGCGTCCCGGACAGCGCGTCCTCGCCGACAAGGGCTACCGGTCGGCCGAATTCGAGTCCTTCTTGGCTCAACGCGGCGTCACCCTCGTCCGACCCGCCCACAAAAACGATCGGGGCCGCACGACCAGCCCATTGCTCAAGCCCTTGCGCCAGCTCATCGAATCGGTCAACGCCACCCTCAAGACCCAGCTCGATCTCGAACGTCACGGGGGCAGAACCCCAGGTGGGGTCGTCACCCGCGTCCTCCAGCGCCTCCTCGCCCTCACGGCGGCCATCTGGCACAACTCGAACATGGACCAACGACCGCTGCGATCTCTCGTCGTGTTCGATCACGGCTGACCCCTTGAAATTAACCATCTAGCTGTGCAGCTGACGGACGGCGATTACGAGGAGGCCCGGGTCGTCTTGCTTCTTAGGCGCTCGTAGGGAGTCTGGCCGCCGAGGCCGCCGTGAGGCCGGCTGAAGTTGTAGAAGTCCTCCCATTCCTGGAGTTTCTCGTTGAACAGTCCGGTGTCGTCGATGACGACGCCCTCCAGGAGCCTGTAGAACTCCTCCTCGTCGATCCGGTGTGATCTCTCGACCTTCCCATTCAGCCGTGGGGTGGCCGGACGGATGTAGACGTGGCCAATCCCACGGTCGAGCAGATGCCAGTGGAAGGAACCTTGGAACTCGGCACCATTGTCCGTCTGGTCACCAACGTCCATCAGTTTTAGATCTAGCGGAGGCCGGCGAAGAGGTCGTCCTCTGGGACCGCGGCACCGGTCGAGTCGGTGACCCGGACGAAGTTCTCGTCGCTCATGAGGGTGGCGAAGAGCTCCTCACCCATCTGGAGGAAGAAGATGTTCTCGCCCTGGCTGGCGTGGGCCTCCAGCGACGCGTACTTGCGCCGCGCCACCGAGCTGCAGTCGACGGTGGTCGTGATCAGCTCGTCGGGCGTGCCCCACTCGGGCATGTCCTCGATCTCGGCCGGCTCCCCGATGCCGTGCTCGGCCAGGAGCTGGCGGAAACCCCGCATCCTCGAGCGCGCCACGGCGGTGTAATAGAGCTTGGCCGGGATGCCGCACCTCTCAATTGCAGCCAGCGTGATCCGGTTGGCCTGGATGTGGTCGGGGTGCCCGTAGAAACCGTTCTCGTCGTAGGTGACAACGACCTGAGGCTCGTAGCGCCGCATGAGCTCGGCCAAGCGGTCCGCCGCCTCGTCGACGGGCGTCTGCCAGAAGGCATCGGGCGCGTCGTTCTGGGGCCACCCCTCCATCCCTGAGTCGTGATAGCCCAGCATCTCGAGGTGCGAGACCCCGAGCACCGCACAGCTCGCCTCGAGCTCGCGCCGGCGGAGCGGGACCACCACGGACTCGTCGTGGCGGGGATCGCCCGGCTTGACCCCGCCGGGGCCGTCACCCAGCTCGCCGTTGGTGCACGTGACCAGCACCGTCCGGACGCCCTCCTCGGAAGAGCGAGCCAAGATGCCACCCGTCCCGATGGCCTCGTCGTCGGGATGGGCGTGGACCGTCATGAGCGTGAGGGGGCGTTCGGACATGCGGTGCAGCGTAGGGGCCGGGTGTGCTCAGGTCTGCAGGCGCCGACCGAGGCGGCCAGGTCGTCGAGGACAGGCCGCCATTCGCCGGGGGGTGCCATCGGGCGCACGATGAACTTGGAGAACCCGACGGCCAGGAAACGTTCGAGCATGGCGCGAAGCCCGCTCAACCCGACCGGGATGATCTCCTCGAGCGGTCGCCCCCGCGCCCGACGCGCCAGCGGCGACGATGCCAGTGCAGACAGGTCGGATCCCTCGGGCGCGTAGGCCAGGCTGACGCCGAAGTGCTCGGGACTGATGGTGCGGCCGTGCGCGGCGGCAACGCGCTCGATCTCGTCCTTGCCGGCGGCGGCGTCGTCGGGGGTGCAGAAGGCCGGGATCCAGCCGTCGGCCAGCCGCCCGCAGCGGTCGAGCGCTTCGGGCACGTTGCCGCCCAACCAGACGTCGAAGGGATCCTGGGCCGGGCGCGGCGAGACGGACACCCCGACGAAGCTGCCCGACGGTCCGTCGTGCGTCACCTCTTCGCCCGACCACAGGCGCCGCAGCACGGGCAGGGCGTCCTCCATGAGCTCACCGCGTGTCGCCGTGGGGATCCCGACCGCACTGTGCTCGGCGCCAAGGCTCAACCCCGGGACGAAGGTCAGAAGGAACCGCCCGCCTGAGAGGAGGTCGAGGGTGGCGACGGCCTTGGCCAGCCAGACCAGGTTGCGCCCCGGCAGCAACATGGTCGTCCCGATCTTCAGTCCCGGGCAGGCGCCCGAGACCCAGGCCAGTCCCACCAGCGGGTCGGGTCCCGGCCGCGTCAACACCTCGGGGAGCCACAACGAGTCGAACCCCGTTTCGACGACGGCACGGCCGAGGTCGGCCATGGCATCAGGGCCGAGGCTCTCGCCACCGGCGCTCACCCCGATGCGCACCTTCACGGTGCCCCGATCTCGGGGGCGGAGGCCACCGCGGCAACGGCACGGGCGATGCCGTCGTCGTCCACGTCGTGGTGGGTGACGAAGCGCATCGTGTCGGGGGCGATGGCGTGGGCCAACACGCCACGGTCTTCGAGGTGCGCCAGCAGCTTGTCGGCTGCGTGGTGGGTGAAGGTCACGATGTTGGTCCGCACCACGGAGGGGTCGAGGCCGCTGCCGGGCCACCGCTCCGCCACCGCAGTGGCCAGACGTGCGGCCCGCTGATGATCCTCGGCCAGCCGAGCCACCATGTCGCGCAACGCGATCAGCCCGGGTGCAGCCAGGACCCCGGCCTGGCGCATGCCGCCGCCGAGGCGCTTGCGTGCCAGACGGGCAGCGACCATGACGTCCTCGTCACCCGCGAGCAGCGAGCCCACCGGCGCGCACAGCCCCTTGGACAGGCAGCACGACACCGTGGTGACCCGGGCGGCCCACTCCGCCGCCGGTACCCCGGTGGCGACTTCGGCGTTGAAGAGCCGCGCGCCGTCCATATGGATCGGCACGGGGCCTGCGGCCCCGACGACGGCACGCAGGCGGTCGGGGGTCCACGCTGCGCCGCTCGCCGCCATGTGCGTGTTCTCGATGCACACGAGCGAGACGGTCGGCTGGTGGTGCTCGGCGGCCTGTCGGGCGTGGCGGACGTCCTCGGCGCGCAGCATGCCGTCGCCATCGTCGACGGCGGCGAACTGGATCCCCGCGTTCATGGGGGCCGCGCCGTACTCGTAGGCCACGACGTGTTGACGGCGCCCGGCCACCACCGCAGTCCCCGGCGCGGACAGGACGCGCACGGCAATCTGGTTGGCCATCACGCCCGATGGCACGAAGAGCGCCGCCTGCTTGCCGACCCGCGCCGCGAAGGCCTCTTCGAGCGCCCGCACCGTCGGATCCTCTCCGTAGTCGTCGTCGCCGACCTCGGCCTCGGCCATGGCCCGGCGCATTGCCGGCGTCGGGTGCGTGACGGTGTCGCTGCGCAGGTCGACCACTGGCGGCACGCGCTCAGGTTAACGGTGCCCCGTTAACATCCGGCGGTGACCAACCCCCCGTCGAACCCCGAACCGGGGGTGCCCTCACCGGACCTGCGTGCCAGCATCCACGACCTGCTCGACGTGGAGACCCTCGAGGCGGGCCCTGAGCGCGTGGTGATGCGCCTCCCGGTCGACTGGAGGGTGCACCAGCCCTACGGGATCCTCCACGGTGGCGTCTCCGCGCTCCTGGCCGAGTCGGCCGCCAGCTTCGGTGCCGCCCTGGCCGCCGGACCCGGGCGCAGTGTCGTCGGGATCGAGCTCAACGCCAGTCACCTCCGCTCGGTGCGTGAGGGCTACCTCACCGCCGAAGCCACGCCCGTGCGGGTGGGCCGCACAGTGCAGGTGTGGCGCATCGCGTTGACCGACGACGACGGGCGGGCCATCTGCGACGCCCGCTGCACCCTTTCGGTGCTCGGGACGCCGGGAGGGGCCACCGGCGCCGTCATGACACCAGGCGCTCCCGGCTGAGCCCTTCAGCCGCTGAGCCTGAAGGGCTTCTTCTCGAGCGCGAACGAATTTGCGTGCGGATTGGAATAGGCACGCAACAGCGCTCAGGCGTATTATGACGGTGTGACCCCGGTAGGAAGCGCATTCCCCCGTCCGTCCTTAGGGCTCATCCTCCCCGCCACCACGCTGGGAGAACTGCCTTCCACTGCCGGTAGTACCCCGGGTGATACCGGGAGTGCCGCGGCGCTCGCCGAGGTGTGCCGACGGGCCGAGGCGACCGGTGCGGATTCGTTGTGGGCCGTCGACCATCTCTACTGGCCCCACCCCATCGGCGAGGCGATGACCACCCTCGCCGTCGCCGCCACCGTGACCACGGCCCCGACTCTCGGGACCTGCGTGCTGCAGCTCCCTCTGCGAAGTCCGGCCGCGCTGGCCAAGCAGGCCACTGCGCTCCAGCTCCTCTCGGACGGGCGCTTCGTGCTCGGCCTCGGGGTGGGCAGCCACCAGAGCGAATACGAGCGGGCCGGCGTCGACTTCTCCCGCCGGGGAGAGCTGATGGATGCGGGAGTGGCCGAGCTGCGGGCCGCGTGGGCTCCGGGCTCCCCCACCGCATACGTGCAGGACCCGCCGTCGGCCCCGGTGCCGCTGTGGTTCGGAGGCTCGAGCGCCGCCGCCCGCCGCCGCGCCGCGGCCGTCGGGGACGGATGGGTGCCCCTGTTCCTCGCCCCCGACGACTACGCGGCCGCGCTGGAGGCGCTGCGCCGCGAAACGGCCGAGGGCGGCCGCGAGCCCGGAGCGGTCGTACCGGGGGTGGTCGTCTTCGCCCGGGTCGGTGACGACGACGAGGCGCCGGCCCAAGGTGCCGCCTGGCTGTCCGACCTCTACCGGCTGCCCCCGAAGGCCTTCGGCCGGCACCTGGTGGCGGGATCGCCCGAGACGTGCGCCGCCGCCCTGGGGCGCTACGTGGACGCCGGTGCGCGCCACATCGTGGTCATGGTCGCCGGCGCTCCGGCGGCCGAGCACTTCGCCTTGCTCCGGGCCGCCTTCGTCGGCGCGGTTGCGCCTGTTCTGGCGGGGGTCCCGGCATGAGCGGCACCGACGTCGCCATCCTCGGGACGGGCATGACCGACATGGGCCGGCGGGATCAGTCGCCCGACACGATGGCCTACGAAGTGGCGCACGAGGCGTTGGGGGACGCTGGTGTCTCACCCGACGACCTCGGCCTCGTCATCGTCGGCAACGCCATGGGGGGCCGGCTCAGCGACCAGGGCTGCATGCGGGGACAGACCTGGCTCCGCAAGGCCGGCCTCAACGAGGCGGCGATCATCAACGTGGACAACTCGTGTGCGGGTGGCAGCTCGGCGCTGCACCTGGCGACCATGGCGGCCTCGGTCCAGGACCGTCCGGTCCTCGCACTCGGCGTCGAGAAGATGTGGACGGGTGACCGCGCCCAGACGATCGCCGGGATTGAGGACGGCCTGCCGGCCGAGTACCGACACGACCTGCACGACCGGCGCCATGCCGACGACAACCCCGCGGGCAGCATCTTGATGGGGCTGAACAACGGCTGGGCGCGGCGCCTCATGAACGAGACGGGGGCCACGGTCCGCCAGATCGCCTCGGCTGCGGTCAAGGCCTTCGATCATGCGTCCCGCAATCCACTGGCTCAGTTCCAGCGCAACGTGACCGTCGACGACGTGCTCGCCTCCCCTCAGGTGGCGGGCGTGCTGACGCGGCTGATGTGCAGCTCCTTCACCGACGGGGCGGCGGCGGTCGTCCTCGCCGGCCCGGCCATTCCGGCACCGAGCACGGCGCCCCGTATCATCGGCTCGGTGGCGCGCTCGGGCAACGGTCTCCTCGACTACCACGACCGGCTGACCCAGGTCGCCGACGCGGCCTGGGAGGTCTTCGGCTTCGGGCCCGAGGACGCCGACCTCGTTGAGCTGCACGACGCCACCGCGGCCGAGGAGCTCTACGCGTTGGAGTCGCTCGGCTTCTTCGCTGCCGGTGAGGCCGGCCCGGCCACCGAAGCTGGAGCGACGACCGTCGACACGCCCGGACTCGTCGTGAACTCGAGCGGCGGCCTCGTGGGTCGCGGGCACCCGCTCGGAGCCACCGGCCTGGCCCAGGTCGTCGAACTGGCCACACAGTTCCGAGGCCGCGCCGGCGCCCGCCAGGTGGACGGGCCGCGTCTGGGCGTGGCCATCAACACCGGGGGGATCATCTACGGAGACGCCGGTTTCGTCGGAATCCATGCCGTCCGTGCCGGGTCCGCCGCGTGAGGGGAATCCGGATCACCGGCTGGGGCATCGCGGTACCGGACAAGGTCGTCACGAACGACGACCTCGCCGTGACCCTCGACACCAGCGACGAGTGGATCGTCGAGCGGACCGGGATCAAGGAGCGCCACATCGGGGGGACCACTTCGGGCCTCGCCATCGAGGCTGCTCAGAAGGCCTTGACGCAGGCCGGGCGCGCGGCATCAGACATCGACAATTTGGTGCTCGCTACGACGACTCCCGACTGCATGGTGCCGGGCACGGCCCCGACTGTGCAGCACGGTATCGGCATGCATGGTGGGGCCTTTGACGTCAACGCGGCGTGTTCGGGGTTCGTCTACGGCCTGGTCACCGTGGCCGGGCTGATCGCCGTGGGCTCAGGCCCCGTCGTGCTGATCGGATCCGAGACTCTCTCGCGCATCACGGACATGGACGACCGCAAGATCGCCGTGATCGTCGCCGACGGCGCCGGCGCTGTCGTGATCGAACCCGTGGACGGGCCGGGCAGCCTTCTCAGCTGGAACCTGAACTCGGACGGCTCGCTCAAGCACCTCCTCAAGTGCGAGCACGGCGGCACTTTGTTCATGGACGGCAAGGAGGTCTTTCGCCGGGCCGTCCGCGTGGTCGTCGAGTCGGCCGAAAAGGCCATGGCCGACGCGGGCCTGACCGCGGCCGACGTCAACATGATGGTGCCCCACCAGGCGAACCTGCGGATCATCCACGCGGCGTGCCAACGCCTCGGCATCCCAGAGGAGCGGACGGCGGTGGTCATCGACCGCTACGGCAACACCTCGTCGGCGTCCATCCCCCTGGCGCTCTACGACGTGATCGAGACGGGCCGCGTCCACGACGGTGACCATGTGCTCTTGACCGGCTTCGGCGGCGGCATGACATGGGCCAGCGCCGTGTTGCGCTGGGGCGCCTGAACGTGGCGCAGGGCAGGGCGGGCCCGGCCCTGGTCATCCTGGCGGCGGGACGGGCCAAGCGGTACGGCGGCTGCAAGCCACTGGCGCCGGTCGGCACGCACGGCGAGGCGGTGATCGACCTCGTCGCCTCCGACGCGGTCAGTGCTGGGTTCGGCACCATCGTGTTGGTGCTCGGGCCGAGCACCGGTCCGGCCATCCGCTACCACGTGGAGCACACCTGGCCGTCAGCGGTCGACGTCCGCTTCGCCATGCAGCCGGTGCCACTGGGCACCGTCAACGCGGTCCTCAGCGCATCCGAGCACGTCGGCGACGCGCCCTACGGCGTGGGGAACGCCGACGACATCTACGGGCGCGACGCCTGCGCTCTGCTCGCGGAGCATCTACGCACGAGGGGCGACACCAATGCGCTCGTCGGGTACCGCCTGGCCGATGCGATCATCGGCTTCTCAGCGGTCACCCGCGGCATCTGCCAGGTCGACGCGGACGGCAACCTCGTCGGTGTCGACGAGCGGCGTCAGGTCACCGCCACACCCGAGGGCCGCTACGTGGCGGGCGACGGCCGCCAGCCCGAGACGCTCTCGGGCGACGACCGCGTCTCCATGAACCTGTGGGGCTTCGCGCCCTCGTTCCACAAGACACTGCACGCCGCGATGGACGCGGCCGTCAATGCGTCTGAGGAGTCAGAGGTCCTGCTGCCCGAGGTGGTGGCCCAGTCGCTCGACACCAGCCCGTTCGCGGTGCTGCCCGCCGCGGGCCGCTGCATCGGCGTGACGCATCCCGGTGACCTCTCCTTGGTCCAGGCGGAGCTGAACCGCCAGGTGGCGGCGGGCGAGCGCCCGGCCCGCCTCTGGACCTCCCTGCGCGAGGTCTAGTTCCACGATCACGGAGCCGGCCCCCCGGGGCCGCCCTGAGCCGATCAGGCAGACCACAGAGCGCCGCACGCCTCGCGTCGCGCCCGCTCCGTGCACAATCGCAGGGTTGGGCGCGGGGGTTGCAACCACTCTGGCGTTACCAGTCCATGGGGAACGGAACGGAAAACCAGAGCCCAGACGCGACGAAACCCCGAGTAACCGTTCGGCCGAAGCCTCCCGTGCTCCTCGGGGCACCGTCGGCGATGACCCGCTGGCGTCGCGCCGGGGTCGTGTCGGACAACCCCCGCCCGAGCCGGCCACGTCGGCTCCAGGGAAGCCACCGTGACGCACCACGGACCACCGCAGTACGGATCCTCCAACCCGCTCCGGTCGCGCTCCCCTTGCGGGGCTCGCTCCCATCCCTCGATCTCGCCTTGCAGCGTTCTCTCGGCTTCCCTTCGTTCCGCCTTGCGGCTTCCCTTCGGGCTTCCCTCGCTCCCACCTTGCGGTGCTCGCTTGAGGTTCGGCGGGCTTTTGTCTCCGAACTGAGGACAGATTGCGCTTCTCGCAACACAAGGTCAATGGACATTCGCGAAATCCAGATGTTCTCCCCACCTTTCTGCCAGTCATCCCCAAGGGGCGCCATCGCCATCCCCAGTTCTTCCCCATGGGGGCCGCGATGACGCGCCGGCGGCGCGCCCTCACCCCCGTGTGCGCTGCCACGATGGTGGTCCTGGCGCTCGGGCTGGCCGCCGTCTCCGGCGTCGGAGCACTCAGCGCCGGCGCGGCGCTCGGCCCACGAGTCCGAGGTCTCCCCCGACGCCTACCTCTCGACCGGCGCACTCGGGGCGGCCGCGGGCAACTCGGCGCTCGGTTTCCGCACGCCGTACTTCGATCCCCCGGCGCTGACCAACCCGGACATTCCCGGCTTCACGATCAACTCGGGAGCGGACCAGCCTGATCCCTTCATGACCGAGGCGGGCGGCCGCTACTACCTCTTCACCTCGCATGACAAGGTTCCCCAGAATGTGCCGGTGCGCTCGGGCACCACCGTCGGCCAGTGGGGCGGCCCGAGCGACGCGCTCCCCGACCCGCCGGCATGGGCCGCACCAGGAGTCATGTGGGCGCCCGACGTCGTCCAGTTCGGCAACCACGACATGCTCTACTTCACCTCGCAGCTGGCTGGCGTCTCGCCGGCCACCATGTGCATCGGGGACGCCATCAGTACCGCGATCGCCGGGCCGTATCTCGCCGCACCCGCACCCTTCATCTGCCAGCAGTCCCTCGGCGGCTCCATCGACCCGCGGGTCTTCGTCGACGGCGACGGGCAGCCCTACATGGTGTGGAAGTCGGACCAGAACGCTCGCTCGAACGACGCCGACACGCAGATCTACAGCCAGGCGCTCAGCGCCGACGGCATGCACTTGGTCGGACAGCCCACCGTGATCTTCGGACCCGACGAGGCCTGGCAGGGCCACATCGTCGAAGCCCCCCAGCTGGTCCTGGTCCGCGGCACCTACTATCTCTTCTACTCCGGCGGCTGGTTCAACCAGCCCGGTTACTCCATCGGAGCCGCCCGCTGCAGTGGGCCCGTCGGCCCGTGCGGCGACACCTCGAGCAAGCCGATCCTCGCGTCGAACTCGCAGGGCGACGGACCCGGGGAGGAGTCGGTCTTCTCCAACGGCGCCGGGGTGTGGCTCCTCTACACCCCCTTCAGCTCGACGCTCCCCCTACCGGGACCGCCCCGTCCGGTCTCGATGGCCCACCTCGGCTTCGGTGCGACCGGGCCGTACCTCGCGGCACCCCTCGACGTGTCAAGCAGCGGCACGCACGGCAACGGCTGAGCAAGGGATCCAAATCTGGCCCGGTCGACCTGGCCGTGTGACCCACCGTCACTTGGGCGGGGTGGTGGAAGACCGGCAAACGTCTCGGTTATGGCCGGGCCGTCCAACGGCGTGACGGTCACGCTCAAGGGTGGGTTTGCTTCTCCGTCAGCGAGTGGGGTCAAGAAGAAGTTGTTGGCCGAGACCGGAGCGACGACCCCATCCATCCTCACGTTCGTCACGTCGTTCGCCACGAAACCGACCGCAAACGATGGAGTGGATGGTCCACTGGTCCACTGAAACATCGCATGCTGGGATTCAGTGCCGCGAGTGTTCGCACAGGACACGAAAGCGACGCCCGGTTCCTGAATCTTCTGAATATAGAGACAGATCTCATCTGGATACGCGGCCGCGTACGCCTTTTCGATTCCATAGCCGGGATTCGATGCGAGGAGGGGGTCGCCGTAGGCCTCTCCCCTCGCCATCCCAAGGTTTGAGCGACTGGCCAACTCGAGGGCAGGGCGTCAGGCGGAGAGGCCGGCCGGTTGAAGACGCTGAACTCTGATGCGAGGACCGAAGCTGCTGCCGGTTGACGACCGCCGATGTCTATTGCGACAAGCACAGCACCAAGTGTCAAAACAGCGATCGAGCACACAAGCAGAGGAACCAGACGTCTTGCTCTTCCCTGGGTCGGTAGTCCTCGCGCAGCAGGCGCTCGGTCAGACCATCGGGGGCATGAATATGGTTGCCTACCTTGACGAAGTCAGCTCGTAGCTCATGTTCAAGGTTTGGGCTCAGCATGAGGCCTCCTCCTCTTCACGCTTCGTGTGCGACCTGATTGGAATCACGGTTTCACCACGGCCCAGCAGGCGTCGGAGCTCGGTAACTGCGCGGGATGTGGTGCTCTTTACGGTGCCGATCGGGCAACGGAGGATCTCGGCCACTTCCCGCTCTGAGAGGTCGTCCCAATACCGCAAGATCAGGACGGCCCGCTGACGAGGCGGCAGCGCGGTCAGTGCCCACCGAAACTCGGCTTCATCATCGACACCGCTGAGTTGGCGAACCGATCCCTGGTCGACGACTTGGGCTCCTTCGTCTGGGTTCCTCAACTCCCGGCCGCGGCGGTCTCTCGATGTAGCCCCATTCAGCGCCAGGTTGATGAGAACACGACGGGCGTAGGCGAGCGGGTATTCCATTGAGCGGATTCGATTCCAGTGCCGCGCCAGCCGGAGAAATGTTTCTTGGAGAAGGTCCTCGGTCTCAGCGACGTTGGCCGTTATGAGGTAACCGGAGCGAAACAGTGGGTCGGCGGTCTCCGTGACAAAGGCCTCGAATTCCTGGCTGGACCTTTCTGCCGTTTTCCGCTTCACGAAGCCTCCGGATGGGTCGCGCAAGACGCTCTCACGTATCTGAACGCCGCCGGAGGGCTCGAGGTTCCAATTTGTTGTTGGACGCGGCCTGGCCGGCGTCAACAGCCCCTTCAAGGGTGAAGGCGGTGCGGGGGCAACTGATGGCAGCTCGGCAGCTCGAGCGTGTCCTTGCTTCGTGATGACGCGAGGGTGCGGTTTGATGGAGTGCCGGTCTCCTCGCTATTTGGTCGGCGCTGTCAATGCATTCCAGGCTGTCAGAGAGTCCATGTAGTCCCTCCAGTGGTCGATCCTCCGGTCTTCAATCTCGACAATCGAACAGAATCGATTGTCGTACTGCACGCCTGTCGCGAGAATCGTCCCGTGGACTTCATATTCGAGAATGGACACGCGACCACCGTCAGCCTTGCGGACGATCAGATTGTCGGCGGACTGAAGTGCAATGCTGTCGCCGTAGCCCTCGAACTGAACCATCAGGTCAGCGCGCCCTTGAATGATGCGGGGCCAACCGGGAAAGTCGTAGAGCACCTCGTAGACGACATGGTCA
Source organism: uncultured Acidimicrobiaceae bacterium (assembly GCA_963791995.1). Lineage (GTDB taxonomy): Bacteria > Actinomycetota > Acidimicrobiia > Acidimicrobiales > RAAP-2 > Bog-473. The sequence goes on from CAWBUQ010000011.1 coordinate 235,771, forward strand.
GAGACAACGTCGAAGAAATGGTCGCCGTCAACGCAGTCGTCGAGCGCCCCGCGAACCAAATTGAAGTACGGATCGGCGGCACGGTAGGCGGCGTATTCCGGATTCGTCATTCTGGATTCTCCTCCGTCAGGAGAGCTTGTTACAGGTTATGTGGCTCTTCTTGTGGCGGCCCGAACGCCTCTGCACCGACTTGCGGGGTGCCCCTGGACGCCGGGTCAACGGCGTATCGACAGGACGAACTGATGAGAAGCGTGCCCCATTGGATCGGCGACCTGCTTGCTCCATTGAGGAATGAAGCCCACCTTTGAAAGTAGGGCGAGATTCGCCTTCTCGTTGAAGTGGCTCCAGAACATCGGAACACCGAGCCAACTGTCGGGATCGCGGTCCTCGGGAAGATCACCCCACCCGAGACAGAGCATCGCCCGACCGTCGTGTCGAAGAACTCGATGGATCTCTGCGAACAATGCCTCGTGCTCCTGTCGTGGCACGTGGATGATTGCGTAGTACGACACAACCGCATCGAACGATCCGCTCGAGAACGGCAAGTTGGTCAAGTCTCCTTGGACAAGTTGGCATCGGGCGAGGTTTGCTTGAGCCAGGGACAACTGACCCAGCGAAAAATCGAGGCCCGTGACATCGTGTCGGGCTTCGAGGAGCTGACTGGCCACCGGGACTCCTGCTCCACATCCCGCGTCGAGAACGCGACTGTGACTCGGGAGGTCGTTCAACGCCTCCGCAAGCAGAGCGATGTCTTCACCGTCGTGGGGACGGCCCTCGAGATAGGAACGGGCGATTCGGTCGTAGCCCTCCCGAACGAGCCTCTTCTCTGGCCCGGTCACGGTGCGAGTCTTATCTCTCGCGGGGCAGGGGAAAATCCCGGAGGATCGCTACTGTACGCAGGTGGGGTCCGCCGAAGAATGGACCGTCCAGAGACATCTGGCCGACAAATCCAAAGCGGTCGTTGACCTCTACAACCAGTTCGTCGGGTTGCTCGGGGCATGCGGGCCCTACACGGTCAGTGTCACCAAGACGGCAATTGCGTTCAAGGGAACCCACCGGGGTTTCGCCGGGGCAAAACCCCGCAAGGCCTCGCTGGACGGGTTCCTCGATCTCCAGCGAGAAGTGCAAGACGAAAGGTTCGTCCGCGTCTCGCCCTACACGAGGAGCCTCTATGTCCATCAGTTTCGGATCACCGACGCGGACCAGCTCGACTCCGATTTTGCGGCCTTCATAGGGCAGGCATATCAAGTCGGACTGGGTGCTCACCGGCCCCCTCGGAAGACGGGCTGACCTGCGGTCGTCGTGGTCCCGCCGGCACCGCCGGGGGCGGTGAGCGCAATCGACGGTGCAGGGTGCGGCGGATCGGGCACTGTCTCGTCGGGCACCGGATCCACGACACCATTGTCCCGTCGCCGTAGGTCTGGATCGCCTTGAAGACGAGCTGGCTGGTGCCGCTCGGGATGCTCTGAGCGAGGTCGTTGAACTCGCCGAACTGCCCGACGGGGATGGTCCCGCCGGTCGGAGGTGGCACCGCTCGGACTCCTGACGCCGTGCGCCCGGGTTGCAGCTCCCAGGGTGGGAGACGAGCCGGGCCGTATGCTCGACCCATGCGTCTGAGCCCGCCGTGCGCACGGGTGCTCGGCTCGCTGGTGGAGAAGGCACTGACCACACCCCAGCAGTACCCGCTCACCCTCAACGCCCTGATCGCAGCGTGCAACCAGACCTCGAACCGGGATCCCGTCGTCCACTACGACGAGGCCGTGGTGGACGAGGCGCTCCACGAGCTGAAGGACGTGAAGCTCGTCCGCTTCGTCCTGCCGTCCCACGGCCGCTCGGTCGTCCGCTACCGCCACGTGCTCGACGAGGCCCTGGGGCTCGATGCCGGGCAGTGCGCCATCCTCGGCATGCTCTTGTTGCGCGGGGCGCAGACCCCCGGCGAGCTGCGGGTGCGGACGGAGCGGATGGCCCCCATCGACGGATTGGGCGGTGTGGAGCACGAGCTCGAGCTGCTGGCCGGGCGCGAGGAGCCACTCGCCACCAACGTGGGCCGCCGCCCGGGTCAAAAAGAGGAGCGCTGGGCCTGCCCATGGATCGAAGACACCAGCCTCGACCCGGCGCTGGCCGCGGCACCGGGTCCCACCCCTGCATGGTCCGCCGACCCACCGCGTCCGAGCGAAACGGCAGCGCCCGCGGTGTCGCTGGCAGAGGCTGCCGGCGGCGACCTGCGCGCCGAGGTCAGCGCGCTGCGCGCCGAGGTCGCCCGACTGCGCGCCGAGCTCGAGGAGCTACGAGTCAACCTCGGCGGCTGAGCGCCGGCGCGGGCTGAGCGGAACGAACGGCCGCTGCCTACAGCGGGGTGACGTAGGCCCCCGAGATCCCTCCGTCGACGAGGAAGGTCGACGCTGTGATGAAAGACGAGTCGTCACTGGCCAAGAAGGCCGCCGCGGCGGCGATCTCGGACGCCTCGCCGAAGCGGCCCATCGGGATGTGCACCAGGCGCCGGGCCGCCCGCTCGGGGTCCTTGGCGAAGAGTTCTTGGAGCAGTGGCGTGTTGACAGGGCCGGGGCAGAGCGCGTTGACCCGCACGCCCTGGCGCGGCGAACTGCACGCCGAGCTCGCGTGACATGGAGAGCACGCCGCCCTTGGAAGCCGTGTAGCTCACCTGACTGGTGGCGGCGCCCATGACGGCGACGAACGACGCCGTGTTGACGATCGACCCCTTGCCCTTTGCGAGGAGGTGCGGCAACGCGTGCTTGCAGCACAGGTAGACCGACGTGAGGTTCACCCGCTGCACGCGCTCCCATGCCTCGATCCCAGTGTCGAGGATGGAGTCGTCGTCGGGCGGGCTGATGCCGGCGTTGTTGCAGCAGACGTCGATGCCGCCGAACTCGGCGGCTACCTCGCCGTAGAGCGCCTCGACCTCGTCGGAGGAGGTGACGTCGGCCCGCACGAACAGGCCGCCGGTCGCCGCGGCCACCGCGCCCCCGGCGTCCTCGTCGAGGTCGACCACGGCCACACGAGCGCCCTCGGAGGCGAAGCGCTCGCACATGGCGCGCCCGATGCCGCTGGCGCCGCCCGTGACGACGCACACCCGAGCTTCGAGTCGGCGGGCGTAGAAGGTTGTGGTCTCGCTCATGGCTCTCCTCCCTGGGGTGGCGGGGTGCCCCTACTCCGAGCTGATGAAGACGTTCTTGACGTCGCTGAATGCGTCGAGTGCGTCGGGTCCGAGCTCGCGTCCGATCCCCGACTGCTTCACACCGCCGAAAGGCGTCCAGTAGCGCACCGAGGAGTGCGAGTTGACCGAGAGCGTCCCGGTGTCGACGGCCCGGGCGACGCGCAGCGCTCGCCCGACGTCGCGCGTCCACAGCGAGCCCGAGAGCCCGTAGGGCGTGTCGTTGGCCAGGCGGACAGCGTCGGCTTCGTCCTCGAAGGGGATGACCACGACCACCGGTCCGAAGATCTCCTCGACCGCGGCACGGTCGGCGGGGTCGACGGGAGCCAGCACGGTCGGAGGGAACCAGTTGCCCCGGCCCGACGGGCACTCGCCCCGGAAGGCCACCGGGGCACCCTCGGGCACGAACGAGGCCACGTTGTCGAGATGGGCTTCGGAGATGAGCGGGCCCATCTCGGTCGCGTCGAGGGTGGGGTCGCCGACCGCCACGCCCTTGACCGCCGGCTCGAGCAGCTCCATGAAGCGGTGGTAGACGCTGCGCTCCACCAAGATGCGCGAGCGGGCGCAACAGTCCTGCCCCGCGTTGTCGAACACACCGTAGGGCGCGCGCGGCGGCCGCCAGCTCGAGATCGGCGTCGGCGAAGACGATGTTGGCGCTCTTGCCGCCCAGCTCGAGCGTGACCCGCTTGATCTGTTCGGCGCAGCCGGCCATGACCGCGCGCCCGACCTCGGTGGAGCCGGTGAAGCAGATCTTGCGCACGTCGGGGTGGTCGACGAAGCGCTGGCCGACGACGCTCCCCTTGCCCGGCAGGATCTGCAGCACGCCCTCGGGCAGCCCCGCCTCGAGCGCCAAGCTCGCCGATGCGCAGTGCGCTGAGCGGCGTCATCTCAGCCGGTTTGAGCACGACGGTGTTGCCGGCGGCGAGTGCGGGCGCGAAGCCCCAGCCGGCGATGGCCATGGGGAAGTTCCAGGGCACGATGACGCCGACGACGCCCAGTGGCTCGTAGAAGGTGACGTCGAGGCCGCCGGGCACCGGGATCTGCTTGCCGCTCTGGCGCTCGGGCGCCCCCGCGTAGAACTCCAGCACGTCGCGGACGTTGCCGGCCTCCCAGCGGGCGTTGGAGACCACGTGGCCGGCGTTGGCCACTTCGAGCCCGGCCAGCTCGTCGAGGTGGGCGTCCACGGCGGCGGCGAAGCGCCGGAGCAGGCGGGCCCGGTCGCCGGGTGCCACCGCCCGCCAGGGCTCGAAGGCGGCGGCGGCCCGGCCGATGGCAGCGTCGGTCTCCTCGGCGCTCAACCCGGCGACGTTGGTCAGGACCTCGCCGGTGGCGGGATTGCGGACGTCCATCCCGTGATCTTTGCCGATGACGGCGTCGTGGTCGGTCGCGGCGCACGAAAGAGCACCGAGGAGTGCAACGGTACAGTGCGGGACCGTGCCCGAGACCTCTTCGCATTCGCAGCAAACCGGCGTCCAGTTCAACTTGGCCAAGGCCTTCGACGTCCTCGTCGAGAGCCTGGGCGATCGCGAGTGCATCGTCTGGCGGGACCGCCGCCTCAGCTACCGGGACGTGGCTGCACGCTCGAAGCGTCTCTCGAGTCTACCTGCACGGCAAGCGTCTGGGCGTCCGCACCGAGCGCGACGAGCTGGCCAGCTGGGAGTCGGGGCAGGACCACCTCGCCCTCGCCCTCTACAACGGCAACGAGTACCTCGAGGGAATGCTCGGCTCGTATGGAGCCCGCGTCGCGCCGTTCAACGTGAACTACCGCTACGTCGGCGAGGAGCTGCGCTACCTGCTCAACGACGCCCGGCCGCGGGCCATGATCCTGCACTCGACGCTCGCACCCACCCTGGCCGAGGTGCTGCCCACGCTCGACTCGCCCCCCGACGTGCTGCTCCAGGTCGAGGACGACTCGGGGCACGGCCTCCTCCCCGGGGCGGTCTGGTACGAGGAGGCGCTGGCCGCATCGTCGCCGCAGGGCGCGCCCGTCGACCCCTCCCCCGACGACCTCTACATCCTCTACACAGGCGGCACCACGGGCATGCCCAAGGGCGTGCTGTGGCGCCAGCACGACATCTTCATGGCCGCCATGGGCGGGCGGAAGGTCGGCACGTGGGAGATCGTGACGAGCTACGAGGACCTCACGACGCGCCTCGACGAGAGCATGCCGCTGCGCCTCATGGTGCTGCCCCCGCTCATGCACGGCGCGGCGCAGTGGGCGTGCTTCATGCTCATGGCGCAGGGCGCAACGCTGCTGTTCCCCGACGACACCCACCGCGTCGACCCCGACGACGTGTGGTCGACCGTCGAGCGCGAGAAGGCGAACACGATGACCATCGTGGGCGACGCCGTGCTGCGCCCCCTCCTGCTCCAGCTCGACAAGAAGTCCTACGACCTCTCGTCGTTCTTCGCCGTGGGCAACGGTGGCGCGCCACTGACGCCGGCCGTGCGGGCGATGGCGATCGAGCGCATCCCCAACCTCGTCATCTCCGACTCGGCCGGCTCGTCGGAGACCGGCGCCCAGATGCACGTCACCTCGGTCGACGACGTCGAGGTGGGGACGTTCCTGCCCGGCCCCGGCACGGTCGTGACCGACGAAACCTTCACGCAGGTGCTCGAGCCCGGCCACGAAGGGAACGGCTGGCTGGCCCAGACCGGCAACGTGCCCCTCGGGTATCTCGGCGACGAGGCCAAGACGGCGCGCACCTTCCCCGTGATCGACGGCGTCCGCTACTCCATCCCCGGAGACCGGGCCCGGCACCTGGCCAACGGGGAGATCCAGCTGCTCGGGCGCGACTCGGTGACGGTCAATTCGGGCGGCGAGAAGATCTTCGTCGAGGAGGTCGAGCGCGCCATCGCCGGGCACCCCGACGTGGCCGACGTGGTGGTCACCGGCCGACCGTCGGAGCGCTGGGGCTCCGAGGTGGTGGCCGTCGTGCAACTGGCCGAGGGCGCGCACCGGCGACGCCGCGTCCATCGTGGAGGAGGCATCCTCCCACATCGCCCGCTACAAGCTGCCCAAGGACGTGGTGTTCGTCGAGAAGATCGAGCGCTCGCCCTCGGGCAAAGCCGACTACCGCTGGGCCGCCGAGACGGCGGTCAAGGCCGGGGCGTAGCGACGCCTGCCGTGGTCGTCACCACCACGCGGCTGGTGCTGCGACCGTTCACCGCGGTGGACCTGGCTCCCTTCTACGAACTGAACACGCACCCCGCCGTCGTGGAGTCGTTGGGCTCAGCGCCCACGCGAGCCGAGAGCGACGACATGGTCGAGCGTTACAGCGCCGAGCTCGAGCGCGAGGGCTGGGGGTTGTGGGCCATCGAGGTGGCCGGAGCGGTGCCGTTCGCCGGCATGGTGGGCCTGCACCGAGTGCGGCCCTCGCTGCCCTGCGCGCCTGCCGTCGAGGTGGGCTGGCGCCTGCACCCGGACCACTGGGGACACGGCTACGCCACCGAAGGCGCGTGGGCCGCACTGCACCACGGCTTCACGGCCGGCGCTCTGGTGGAGATCGTCGCCTTCACGACGACGCTGAACCTGCGCTCGCAGGCGGTCATGGCGCGCCTGGGCATGGTGCACGACGCCGCCGCCGATTTCGACCATCCGTCCCTACCCGAGGGCAGCCCGCTGCGCCGCCACGTGCTCTACCGGGTCACGCCGTCGCAGCTGGCCCCTACCGTGGCGCCATGAGTCCCCAACATGGTGCAGACAGCGCCGACGGCGCCGCCGCAGACGGGCGCCGGCGCTGCGACTGGGCGGGCAGCGACCCCGCGATGGTGGCGTACCACGACACCGAGTGGGGCGTACCCGTACACGACGACGCCACCCATTTCGAGTTCATGGTGCTCGAAGGGGCGCAGGCCGGGCTGAGCTGGTCGACGATCCTCAAACGGCGCGCCGGCTACCACAAGGCCTTCGCTGGGTTCGACGCGGCCAAGGTGGCGCGCTTCACGCCGGCCCGGGTGGAGAAGCTGCTCTTGGACCCGGGCATCATCCGCAACCGCGCCAAGGTCGAGGCGACGGTACGCAACGCGCGTGCCTTCCTGGAAGTACAGAAGGAGTTCGGTTCGTTCGACGCCTACATGTGGGGCTTCGTCGACGGGCGGCCCAAGGTCAATCGCTGGCGGCGCATGGCGCAGCTGCCGCCGACGTCACCCGAATCGGAGGCGCTGAGCAAGGACCTGAAGCGGCGCGGCTTCGGCTTCGTCGGGCCAACCATCGTCTACGCCCACCTCCAAGCGACCGGCCTGGTCAACGACCATCTGGTCGGCTGCTACCGCTACGCCGAGATCACAGGAGCAGGCGCATGACGACGCGCATGCCGCCCTCGCCCAGGATCGGCTCCTCAGGCGCCAGGCCGTGGGCAACGAGCCACTCGTCGGCCGGGCCGGCCTCGACGAACCCCTCGGACGCGTAGAAGGGGCCGTTCCAGGGCACCAGGCGATAGGTGACGAGGGTGAGTTGGTCGTAGCCGTGGGCACCCGCCCACTCGATGCCGGCGCGCAACAGGGCGCGGCCGATGCCGCGGCCGCCGTGGTCGGGATGCACCGAGAGCTGCTCGAGGTGGGCGCCGACCCCGTCCTCGCCCTCACGGACCGGATCGATGCGGCAGAGGCCGACCGGCGGATCCCCGGCAACGAGCACGACGAGCGCGGCGGCGAACTCGGCGACGGTGCCCGGCCCTGGCAGCGGCCCGATGCCGAGCGGCTCGAACATCGTGTCTGCGGCCTGCTCGAGTGGCGGCAACTGGGCCAGCTCGTCGGGCCGCACCGGCCGAACGGCGGAGATGGGGTCCACCGACCGACGGTAGCGTGTCGGCCCGTGCGCGCCGTCGTCTGCAACGAACTCGGACCGCCGTCGCTGCTTGCGGGTCGAGGAGCGCCCCGACCCGGTACCCGGACCCGACCACGTCGTGGTCGACGTGGAGGCAGCGGGCGTCAACTACGTGGACGCGCTGTTCGTCGGCGGGCAGTACCAGATCAAGCCCCCCGTGCCCTTCGTGCCCGGGACCGAGTCCGCCGGACGCGTGTCACTGGTCGGCGAGTCGGTGAGCGACCTCGAGGTGGGTCAGCGCGTGCTGGTGTCGGCCGGCCTCGGCGGGTTCGCAACCAAAGTGGCGGCGCCCGCCGCAGCCGTGACCGTGCTGCCCGACGCGCTCGACTCGCCCCGGGCGGCCACGTTCACCCAGAGCTACAGCACCTGCCTCTTCGCACTGCGGAACCGGGCCCAGGCACAGCTGGGTGAGTCGGTTCTCGTGTTGGGGGCCGGTGGCGGCGTCGGACTGGCTGCCATCGGCGTCGCGCGCGCGCTCGGGTGCCGAGTACTCGGGGTGGCCTCGACCGAGGAAAAGCGTGCCGCTGCCGTGGCTGCGGGCGCGGAGAAGGCGCTCGACCCCGCGGCCGGCCCCGTCAAGGACGCTGCCCGGGCCTGGGCGGGCGGCAGCGGCGTCGACATCGTGGTCGACCCGGTGGGCGGCGCGCTGGCCGAACCTTCACTCCGTGCGCTCGGGGACCGGGGCCGCTACCTTGTCATCGGCTTTGCGGCCGGTCCCATCCCGTCCATCCCGCTCAACCAGGTCCTGCTGCGCAACCGCACCGTCATCGGCATCGACTGGGGCATCTGGGCCATGCAGCACGCCGAGGAGCAACGCGCCCTGCTGGGGGACCTGCTGGTCATGGTGGCCGGGGGTACCATCGACCCGGTCCACCCGTCGGAGTACCCGCTCGACGACGTGGCCCACGCGCTCGAAGACCTCCTCGCCCGGCGCACCGTGGGCAAGATCGCGCTCATTCCTTAGCCCGCGCCGTCGATGCCAACCGGCGCCACTTCGGAGATACCCTTCGGCGATGGTGCGTGCGTCATCTGCGGGCTGGGGCGCCGGCGTACTCATCGGTGCGTTCATCATCCTCACCCTGTCGGCGTGGAGCGTTCCCGCCGGCGCAACACAGAACCCTCGTCCGTCGTGGTGGAGCTACACCCGCCCAGCGACGTATCGCCAGGACAGCACCCGAGTCGACGTGCCCGTCGCAGGGGTGAGGCTGCAGTGCGAGCTTTCCCGGCCAGGGAGCAGCGGAGGGGCCCGTGCGCCAGGTCGCTTCCCGGCCTTGCTCGCCGATTACACGCCGTATGCGAGCGAGATACCGTCTTTCACCGCCACCGACGGCGCGTACTTCTCCACCCACGGCTACGCAGTGCTGGTGTGCGCCGTGCCCGGCTCTGGGTCGTCCACCGGCACCTACCAGTGCTGCCTGAGCTCCCAAGAAGTGAGCGCCGGGGCCGGTCTCGTCGAATGGATCGCCCGCCAGCCGTGGTCGGACGGCCGGGTAGGGATGGAGGGATCCAGCTACGGGGGCATGACGACGATGGCGGTCGCCGCGAGGCGTCCGCCTCACCTCATGGCGATCGCGCCCCAACAGTTCCCCGAGAGTTTCTACCTCGACGCGGTCTACCCCGGCGGGATCAAGACGACGCCCTCCCAAAGGGACAGCTGGCCAGACCTCGTCGCCCAGCAGTCCGCAGGACGGATCGACGGCGCGGCCATTGAGAACGAATTCTTGGCGCATCCGACGCTCGATGCCTTCTGGCGCAGGTTCGACATCGACACCAAGTTCGAGGCCATCCGGGTCCCTGTGCTCGACATCAACGCCGGGCGTCCCGACGTGTACTTCCGCGGATCGCTCGCTGCCAACTACGCCGCGCTGCGGTCCAAGGGCTGGGTGATCGTCGGGCCGTGGACGCACGGATTCTGGTCGGGCGCTTCCTACCAGCGGCTCCCGCTCGGGGTCGAGCTCGCCTGGTTCGACCATTGGGTCGCGGAGCGCCCCGGTGCACCGTTGCCGCCACGTTCGCAGCGACTCGAGTCCTACGAAGAGCCCGTCGGGGTGGGCCATGGTTGGGAGAGTCTCGACAATTGGCCGCCCTCAGACGTCAGAGACCAGACGCTGTACCTCACGGACGGGAGTCTGAGACACCAACCCGGTCCCGACACCACCCAGTCCTATACCGGCGCGCCCGGTTACCCCGCGGCGAATCCACCTTGTTCGATCTTTCAAATCTGTGCCGGACCTACGGGGCCGGGCGGCGGATACCTCGCCTACGACTCGTCGCCCTTCACGCATGACACTGTCATGACCGGGCAGATCGGGGTACACCTCGTTGCATCCGCGAACGCACCGGATGCCAATCTCTACGCCGAGATCTTCGACGTCGCTCCAGACGGCCATGCGACCTTCGTCGACGATGGCGCCCTCAAGGCGAGCCACCGAACCTCCAACGTCGACCCGTCACCCCTCGTTCCAGGGGTTCGCACGAGTCTCTCGTTTGCCATCTGGCCCATCAACTGGCGGCTCGCGGCGGGACACCGCCTGCGCCTGCTTCTCTCCGCCGGAGCGGCCAACGAATTCGTCTCCGCCGAGCCCTATCCGGTGACGGTGACCCTGGCCATGGGCGGGACGGGTTCCTACGTCACGCTGCCCATCCGGTCCACACACTGAGATCCGGGCTCCAGGGCTGGTGCCGAGAGCCGAGGGACGCATGCAGCCACCACTCCGGCTCCGGAGTCGCCGGGGTGCTCAGACCTTCTTGGTCAACGGGATGTCGTAGAGCGCGGACCAGTTGGTGCTGACGATCCGGGCCTTGCTCTCGTCGGAGAGCGGCAGCTTGTCGAAGGAGTCCACCGCGTGGGGGTATTTCGAGTCACCATGGGGGTAGTCGGTCGAGAAAATCAGCCGCTCGTCGCCGAAGGTCTCCACGAAGTGCGGCACCGTCACCTCGTCGGCCTCGACCGAAACCCAGCAATTCCGTTTGAAGTACTCCGAAGGCGGCATGGTGAGCTCGGGCGCCTCGTACCAGCCCGTCCACTCCCAGTGCTCGTCGAGACGGTAGAGGAACCACGGCGCCCACGAACAGTTGCCCTCGAGGAGGGCCACCTTGAGGTCGGGGAAACGCTCGAGCACTCCTCCACCGCAGAGGCAGGCGGTGACGAACTGGATGCCCAGCGGCTGGCTGAAGGTATGCCACAGCATCAGGCGGTCCAGGACCTCGAGACCGAAGTCGGGCGTGAGGTAGGTCTGTCCGCCCCCGTGGAAGGACAACGGCACGCCGAGGCGCTGGATCTCAGCCCACAGCGGGTCATAGGACGGGTGGTGCCAGGGCCGCCGGTTCACCGTCGCCGGCGGGAGGAAGATGGCCTTGAAGCCGAGCTCCTCGACGCAGCGGCGGGCCTCGGCGACGGCGCCGGCGACGTCGTGCGCGGCCACCATGCCCGCCCCGAACATTCGGTCCGGGGCGTGGTCGCAAAAGTCCTTGAGCCAGTCGTTGTAGGCCCGGGCGATGGCGGTGGCGAACTCGGGCTCCAGGCCGTCGCTGCCGATCTGTTCGGTCGAGTCGAGGCCGAGGACGAACAAACCGCGTGAAGGGAACAGCACGGCCAGATCGAGCCCTTCCGCGTCCATGGCGTCGATCTGTGACCGGGCGTCCCAGCCCCGGGCTTCGGACGCCGCGTACACGGTGTCGTGCTCCTTCTGCCATCCCGTCTTGCGGCCCTCCACGCGCATCGGGCGGGTCCCGCCCATCCGGAGCATCACGTGGTTCTTGACGCGCACCCGCATGTCGCGGGTGATCTCGGACAGCCCGCGGTGCCGCATGGGCGTAGGCCGGGTCGATGTAGCGCTCCCACAGGTCGGGGGGCTCCATCACGTGGAGGTCACTGTCGCAGATGACGTGGTCGCGCAGTCCCATGAAATTGACCCCCCGGGTCCCCTGCCGCTCGCGTGCGTTTCCACTATACGCTCTCGGCCTACGGGCGATCTGGGGCACTGCCAGGGCGTTTCGGGACTCAGGGAGGGCTGATGGCGACAGGAGTGATCGGGCTGGGCAATATCGGCGGGGCCATTGCGGCCAATCTCGTGGCCGACGGCAACGACGTGGTCGTCCACGACGTCGACACCGGGGCGATGTCGGCGATCAGCGGTGCGACCGCCGTGCCCGACGTCGCGGCGGTCGCCCGTGCAGCCGACGTGACGTTGTTGTCGCTGCCGACCCCCGACATCGTCGCCGATGTCGCGGGCGTGTGGGCGGCCGCGGCTCCGCCGGAGGCGATTCTCGTCGACCTGTCCACCAACAGCCCGGCAGCCATGCAGGAATTGGGCACGCGCCTCACTGCGTCAGGGCATCACCTGGTCGAGGCGCCGCTGACCGGTGGCGCCATCGGCGCCGAGAAGCGAATGCTCGTGTTCATGGTCGGCGGCGAGGACGACGCCGTCGCCCGTGTTCTTCCTTTGCTCGAGCCGCTCGGGCGGGCCTCGTTCCACGTCGGCCCGCTCGGCCTCGGGAACACGATGAAGCTGCTCAACAGCCTCGTTGCCTTCACCACCACGTGGGTGAGCCTCGAGGGGCTGGCCATGGCCACCAAAGCGGGCATCGAGGTGCAAAAGGCGGTGGAGATCCTGCGCACGGCGGGGGCGTCCAACTTCTTCATCGACCGCCAGGTCGAGACGATCGACGGGCGGGGCCGGCCCACCCAGTTCGCGCTCGAGCTGGCCGCCAAAGACGCCGGTCTCATCGTCGACTGGGGCGGCACGCTCGGTGCTCCCACCCCGGTGGCCGCCGCCGTGAAGGCCGTCCTCGACGGCGCGGTGGCCGGTGGGCTCGGCGGTGCCGACTGGAGCGAGCTCGTGACGGTTGCCGAGCAGCAGGCGGGCGTGGCGCTGCGTTGGAACCGGCCTTAGAACCGATCCGTCACTGGAAGGGATCGCAACGCCTTGACGTCCCAGACCGCGCCGGTGAGGTCGTCCTTCACCGCGCAGGCTGCCAGATGACCGACGGCGGGGGAATCGATCCGAGACCACAGATAGCGCGCCCCGAGACTCCTGTGCATCGCCACCACGACGAAGCCGTCGTCGGTTAACCAGCCGAGTGCCCGCTCGAACACCTCAGGTGGATCGTTGGCGTAGGGCAATGAGTTGTTCATGATGACGGCATCGAACCGTTCATCTGTGTCCCAGCGGTTCATGTCGGCAACCTCGAACCGTGTGTGTGGGACCGAGAGTGACCGTGCCCGCTCGACGCCTTTGGCCGACCAGTCAATGCCCAGGTAGTCCGAAAAGGGGAGCCCCGCCAGAATCTGCAAGAGCCGCCCGTGCCCGCACCCGACGTCGAGAATCTTCGGCTCTCTTGGCCCGTAGGTCAGATACCCGAAGATCGCCGCGTGATGCGGAACATGATGGATCCTGTCCAGTCGATCCGCATAGTCATTTTCGGCGTACTCCGTGTCCCACTGGCTGACGCTGACCGGATGGCGCTGAGAGTACCGGTAGAGACTCCGCAACACATCATGGATTGGGCCTTGCCGTTGCATCGCAGCCGACTCGCGCCGGGCGAACGTCCGCAAGGATGAGCGGCACCGCAACGCCGCCAGGGCGGCACGTTGGCGAAGAGATTGCATCGTCGTTCAGCCTAGTGAGAGCGCTCAGCTCCGCAGAACGTCACGACTCATGCGTCGCCGCCGACTTGGCGCCGCCGCCGTATCCGAGCTCGCGCACAACCTTGACGAGACCAGACCGGCGCGCCAGTTCGTACGCCGCCGGCTTGTGTCGGTATCCGAGGTTCCAACGGATGAGCCCCACTCGGGATGCGAGGTGGTGCCAGGTTCGACGCAGAGGGCTCGTATCCATGACGGCATCAATGGTGTGACGATCCGTGCGCATCTGTCGCCGGCGAACACCGTTCGATTCGCGCGCATAGTGCCGGATCTTGCAGGGCACCAGACGACGCTTCCGCGTGAAGGCGGGAATGGTGTCCCACTCGCTTTGGAGCCACAGAGTCCCGTCGGTCCACTCTGTGGGAGCGACGAAGCGGTCGGGGTCGACGCTGTACCCGAGCAACCGCATGACCGCGGCCTGCTCCCAAGGGTGAAGGCGCAGGTAACCCTCCCCGCCGCTCCAGACAGCGTCGAGAAACGCAACGGCCTTTTCGACGTTCCGTAGGAGCCAGACGCCGGTGCAGGCACTCTCCTCGTCGTTCCAGCGGTAGTTGACGAGGGCCTGATAGTGCTCATCTCCTAGCAGAACCGTGGGATCGACGGAGTCGTCGAGAATGATGGCGTCCGCATCGATCCACAGGACGTAGTCATAGGTCTCGAGGAGTCTCCGCAGCAGCACGACCTTGCTCCATGCCGGGGCACGATCGGCGATCGCCTCCTCGCCACCAACGACAACGTCGTACCCGTGCCGTTCCCCAAAGCGACGGAACGTGTGCAGGCTCTCGTTGAGCACCGGCTGCATCGCGCCTGTGCCGATCGTCGCCAGGGCCTTACGAGCCAAGTCTTTGCCTCTTCATGAAGTGGACCGAGTCACGGCAGTCTGGTTACGGCTCTTGGAATTGCGCACAAGCCTCTTTCCACGCTCCTAATCGGTACCCAGCACGTCGGCCGCCACCCGCAACGCGGCGCCCGCCGCGGGGACGCCGGCGTAAATGGAGACGTGCATGAGGATCTCGACGATCTCTTGGCGCGAGATTCCGACGTTCAACGCGCCGGCGAGGTGCGCCCGCAACTCCTCGGGCTGACCCAACGCAGCCAGCAGCGCGACGGTGATCATGGAGCGGTCGCGCACCGGGAGGCCCGGGCGTGTCCAGATGTCACCGAACGCGCTCTGCTGCACGTGGTCGAAGTAGTCGGGCGCCAACTTGGCCGCCGGGAACTGCCCGGTCGGGCCCTTCAGCGTGGCCGGCCACAGCTGGCCCTGAATCTCCCGGCCGGCGGCCCGTCGCTCGTCGCTCGTCGTCATGGTGCGCTCCTCTCGACTCCCAACAGATTGACAGTGGCGATGCTGCCGCCCCCCACGAGGTGGGTCAGCGCCACCCGGGCGTCCTCGACCTGACGGCCCTCGGCCTCGCCGCGCAACTGCAGCACCGCCTCGTGCAACATGGCCGTCCCCGTCGGCCCGCCGGGATGCCCGCGCGATCAGTCCCCCGTCGGTGTTGAAGGGGATGCGCCCGCCCGGCCCCGTCTCGCCCTCGACGACCATCTTCTCGGCCTCTCCCTCGGCGCAGAACCCGAGCAGCTCGTAGTACTCGAGTTCCTCGTTCACGAAGGCGTCGTGGCAGTAGGCCACGCTCACGTCCTCGGGCCCGAGGCCGGCGGCCTCGTAACACTCCAGTGCCGTCGCCCGCGTCATGCTCGAGGGTCCCACGACCGGGCCGACGAAGGTGTGGCCCGGTGAGTAGGTCTCAGACGTCAACGCCGAGGCGAGGGCGCGTACCAGCGGACGGCCGGGCTGGCGCGAGCGCACCAGGTCCTCACGGGCCACGATGATGCAGGCGGCGCCGTCGTCGGGTGGACAGCACATCATGGTGGTGAGTGGCTCGGCCACCATCTTGGCGGCGAGCACCTCCTCCGGCGTCACGACGTGGTCCGAACGCCGATGGGCGAAGGGGCAGATGGCCCCGTAGTTCCAGTTCTTGGCCGCGATGGTGGCGAAGTGCTCGGGCGTGGTGCCCCGCTCGTGCATGCGTCGCTGGGCCCACAGCGCGAAGTAGGCGGCCGGCAGGATGGGCGCGTCGATCTGGTCCCGCCCCGCGCCGCGGCCACCGCCGCCCGTCATGTCGGTGAACTTGTCGAAGCACAGCGCCATGGCCACGTCGGCGCGTCCCGACGACACGGCCCACGCGGCGTCCCGGAAGGCGACGAGCCCGGTGGCCGATGCGTTCTCTATGTGGGTCACCGGCAGCCCGGTCAGCCCGAGCTCTTTCATGGCCTTGATCCCGAGCATGGACGCGGGCTGGATGTAGCCCACGAACGCCTCGTCGACGTCGGCCAGCGTCATGCCGGCGTCGTGCAGGGCCAACAGACCGGCATCCCGGGCGAGGTGCGCGCCCGGGACATCGCGGAACATGCCGAAGCGGACCATGCCGATGCCGGCGACGGCCACCCCGTCGAAGCGCATGCCGTGCTTCATGACGCGCTCGCTGCGGCACGGGCCGGCCGGAAGCGGTAGATGACGACGTCGTCGCCGTTCGAGTTCTGGCGCAGCGTCTCGAGGTCGATCTCGACTTCCATGCCGATCGCGAATTCGTCGCGCCCGCCCGAAAGGATCGACTGCACCCGCGGCCCCTCGGGCAGGTCGACCTGAGCCACGCCGTACCCGGCCACGTCGGCGTCCTTCTTTCCGAAGAGCGGCACGTGGCAATAGGTCCAGGTGTGAATCGTGCCGCGCGTGGACAGTTCGGTGTCCTCGGTGCCCTCGTGGAGGCACTTGGCGCACACCAGGCGGCGCGGGAAGAACACCTCCCCGCACGCGGGACAGCGGCTCCCGAGCAGCCGCGGCGACTCGGCCGGGTCCTCGGGGATCCGGAAGAACCCTTCCTCAATGGGGACTCGGGCCATGCACTCCTCGCTTCGATCGGTCTTGGTGGTCGGTGTCGGGCGTGTCGGGTATGTCGGGTGACTCGGGTGAGTCTCGTGCGTCCGGTGTGTCTCGTGAGTTCCGGTGTGTCGGGATCGCCTAGATGCCGCGTTCGCTCGCCTCCCAGTACGGATCGCGCAGGCGCCGCTTGTAGAGCTTCCCGTTGGGATCCCGCGGCATCGCCTCGGTGAAGTCGATGCTACGCGGACACTTGTAGCGAGCCAAAAGGCCGGCGCAGTGTGCCCGGAGCTCCTCGGCCAGCTCCGGGGATGCCCTGTGCCCTGGCGCCGGCTCCACGACGGCCTTGACCTGCTCGCCCCAGTCCTCGTCGGGGATGCCGAAGACGGCCGCGTCGCCGACGGCGCGATGCGACGAGCAGGGCAGCCTCGACCTCCGCGGGATAGATGTTCACGCCCCCCGAGATGATCATGTCGATCTTGCGGTCCCGCAGGTAGAGGAACCCGTCCTCGTCGAGCTCCCCCATGTCCCCCACGGTGAAGTAGTCGCCATGGCGGCTGGCCATGGTCTTCTCGGGATCCCCCTTGTAGCGGAAGTCGCCCCCCATGAGCTTGAGGTAGACCGTCCCGACCGTGCCCGGAGGGACCTCGTGGCCGTCGTCGTCGAGGACCAACACCGCGGCTCCGGGCCAGGGCGTACCCACCGTGCCGGGGTGGGCCAGCCAGTCCTGCGGCTTGGCGATGGTGCCGCCTCCTTCGGTGGCGCCGTAGAACTCGTAGATCACGGGGCCGAGCCAGGCGAACAGACGCCGCTTCAGGTCGATCGGGCAGGGCGCGGCGGCATGGATCACCTGGCGCAACGACGACACGTCGTAGCGGTCGCGCACATCCTCGGGAAGCTGCATGAGACGGTGGAGCTGCGTCGGCACCATGTGCGTGTCGGTGACCCCGTAGCGCTCGATCAGGCCGAGGGCCTTCTCGGCGTCCCACTTCTCCATGAGAACGAGGGTGTGCTCGAAGTGGGCCGAGAAGTAACCGAACGACAGCGGGGCCATGTGGTACATCGGCGACGTCACCAGATGCACGGCGTCGCCGCCCGGCTCGATGTCATAGCGCGTCAGGTTGGCGCTGAAGACCTGAACCCACGTCTCGGGGTCGAACGTCGGCAGGGCGCGCTGGACCGCCTTCGGGCGCCCGGTGGTGCCCGAGGTGTACTGCATGAACTGCCCGGCCACCCGGTGTCCGGGGGGCTCGTCGGGCTGGCCCGCCAACGTCACCTCGAGCGGGGTGAATCCCTCGATGGCACCGACGGAGAGGCGCCCGGGTTCGGGCACGCCGGCCTCGGCGGCCGCGGCGGCCGCCACGGCGGCGAAGCGTTCGTCGGCCACCAGTGCTTTCGCACCGGCATCGCCCAGGATGTAGGACACCTCGGCCGCCGTCAGGTTGCTGTTGAGCGGGACGAAGTTCCAGCCCGCCTGGAACAAGGCCATCAGCACCATCAGGACTTCGGCCCGGTTCGGCAGCAGGGTGGCCACGGGGTCGCCCTCGCCGACGCCACGTTCGCGCAGCGCACGCACGAGCCGGTTGGCCCCGGCGGCAATCTCGCCGGCCGTCCACTCCCTCCCGGCGGGGTCGATGACGGCGATGCGATCCGGCTCGGCCGCCGCGGCCGCCCAGAACCCTCTCGGTTGCCCTGGGACCGGATGTCCCTTGCCGCGCAGCATCCGTCATCGGGGCAGACCCAGCACGTGCTCGCCGACGATGTTCTTGTTGATCTCGGTGGTGCCGCCCGCGATCGACGCCTGGCGGACCGAGAGCAGGTTGTCGGCCCAGCGGTCCCCGGCGCCGATCGCCTGCAGCCCGATGAGGTCCACCGCCAGGTCGGCCAGCTCCTGATCGCAGTGGGCCCAAGACAGCTTGGCCAGGCTGCCGCCCGCTCCCGCCGCCGCCGGATCCGCGAGCGACCGCTCCGTGAGGTAGCGCATGCAGCGGATGGAGGCGAAGACGCGGGCCAGGCGGTCCCGCAGCCGCGGGTCGCCCAGGCCGGCTCGGGCCCGCGGGTCGCCGAGGAGGTCGTCGAGCCGGCTGGCCAGTGAGAGGTGCAGGCGGGCCACACCGGCCCGCTCGTGGCTGAGCGTCGTCATGGCCACCGACCACCCGCCGTGCAGCGGGCCCAGCATGGCGGAGCGGGGGACGCGGACATCGGTGAAGAAGAGCTCGGCGAATGTCTGCCCGCCCGTGATGGTCGTGATCGGCCGTGCCTCGATCCCCGGCGTCCGCATGTCGACGAGGAAGCAGGTGATCCCCGAGTGCTTCTTGGCGGTCGGGTCCGTGCGAACGTAGAGCTGGCACCAGTCCGCCAGGTGCCCGAGCGAGTTCCAGGTCTTCTGCCCGTCGATGACGAAGTCGTCGCCGTCGGCCACCGCGGCGGTGCGCAACGAGGCGAGG
Organism: uncultured Acidimicrobiaceae bacterium; assembly: GCA_963791995.1. Classification (GTDB taxonomy): domain Bacteria; phylum Actinomycetota; class Acidimicrobiia; order Acidimicrobiales; family RAAP-2; genus Bog-473. Next base: position 254,746 of record CAWBUQ010000011.1, read on the forward strand.
TCGGAGCCGGCGTCGGGCTCCGACATTCCCTGCGACCAGATCTCGTCTCCCCGCAGCATGGGCTGGAGGAAGCGCTCCTTTTGCTCGTCGCGGCCGAACTGCATGATGGCGGGGGCGATGTTGGAGACACCGATCACGTTGACCGGGCCCGGCGCCCCGACGCGGTTGGTCTCCTCGAGGTAGGCCAACTGCTCGCCGACGTCGGCGCTGCGTCCGCCGTGCTCGACCGGCCACGAGGGCGCGGCCCAGCCGCCGTCGGCCAGGGTCCGGTTCCACGCCCGCAGCATCTCGAGGGAGCCACCCTCGATCTGGCGATGGCCCGCCTCCACGACCTCGGGGGTGAGGTGGTCGGACAACCAGCCACGCAGCTCGGCGCGGGAACGCGTCGATGCCCGGTTCCCCCTGTGACCTCTCCATGTCGCCTTCCTCTCTGTCGCCGGGATCTTGGTGCACCGGCCTTGCCGCGGACCAACCGGCTGTCCCGGCCTGGAACTTCGTCGGCCACCAGCCCGTGCGGGGCGCCTCCCACGGCGTGTCACGCCGAAGCGGCACAATGCCCTTGTGGGAGCAGTCGAGATCACGCCCAGAAACGCCTACTTCGCCAAGGCCTGTCCCCAACGCGTCCAGCTCGACGTGCTGCGGCCCTGTGACCCTCTGCCGCCTCCCCCTTCCTCGAGAAGCTCGTCCATGCCGGTCAGGACTACGAGGACCAGACCTTCGCCACGCTCTTTGCCGACCTCGAGGGCGCACGGGTGATTGACGTCGAGGACCCCGACGCCCGGGAATGGCACACCATGGCGGCCATCTCGGCCGGGGCACCGGTCGTCGGCGGGGGCAGGCTCCCGGTCGACCACGAGGCCCACCGCGTCGGCGAACCCGATCTCCTCGTCCTCGACGACGCCCCGTCGACGACATCGACGGGTCCTCTTGGACGCGGCTACCTGCCCGTCGAGGTCAAGTCGCACAAGGTGCTCGAAACGCCCCGGCACCCCGGGACGGGCAGCGCCCTCGTCTCCGACGTCGACGCGCCCTTCTTCGACGTCGCCGAGGTCGACATCGACCACGACGCCCGCTGCCGGGTCGACGACCTGCTGCAGCTCGCCCACTACCGCCGTCTGTTGGAGAAGGCCGGGTGCGCCTCGCCGCTCCGCAACGTCGGCGGTGTGTACGGCTCCGAGGGGGTGATCGTCTGGCACAACCTCGACGAGCCGACACTGGATCCGTCCGAGTACCTGGCCGACGTGCCCCGGAAGCGGCTGAGCGCCATGGACCTCTACGACCTGGAATTCGCCCACCGCCTCGGTGTCCACCGCTCGGCGCTCGAGCACATCGGGAGCGCAGCCGCCCCGCTGCTGGCCGAACCGATCGCCTGCCAGCAGTGCGAGATGTGCCAATGGCGGGACTGGTGCGGTGTTCGGCTCGAGGAGGTGGCCGACCTCAGCCTGCTCGCGGGCGTGGGCGCCGCCCGCCGGAGGTTGTTCAAGTCGCACGGGATCGACGATCTGCACGACCTGGCCGCGCTGGACTGGAGAACCGGCGAGCTCTTGCGCTGCAAGGTCGACCTGGCGGACCTGGCGGCGAAGGCAGAAGGCCTGCCCGCATCCACACCAATGGACAGCGTGATCCCGAACCGCAAGAAGCAGCTCGCAGCCCTGGCATCACTCGGCTTCCTCACCGTGTCGGACCTCGACGCCATCGATTCGGTGGTCGTCGATCTGTACGCGGCGGGTGGAACGAATCTGTCCACTCAGATCGAGCTGGCCCGGGCCCGGGTCGGCCCGTCACCGGTCTACCGGCGACGGGGCATCGAGCAGATTGCAGTCCCACGCGGCGACGTCGAGGTCGACGTGGACATGGAGAACACCAACGACGGGTGTTACCTGTGGGGCGCGCTCTTCACCGACCGCCGTCACCCCGCTCCGACTGCTCAGTACGTGCCGTTCGCCACGTGGGACCCCGACATCGAGGCTGGCGAGTTGGTCGCCTTCAAGGCGTTCTGGTCGTGGTTCAGCGAGGAGCGCGCCCGGGCCGAGGCGGACGGGGCGAGTTTCCGGGCCTACTGCTACAGCAAGAGCGCAGAACAGGGCCAGATGACACGGATCGCCGACCGCCTCGGCCTGCGCGACGAGGTGGACGAGTTCTTGGCTTCGGACGCATGGGTCGATCTCCTCGAGGTCACGAGGACCCAGCTCATCACCGGCCACGGCATGGGGCTGAAGGAGACGGCTCCGCTGGCCGGGTTCGCCTGGCGCTCCGACGAGAGCGCCGGCGTGCTGGCCCTCGTCAACTACGACCGCGCCGTGGACGGCGACGATGCGGCGGCGCAGACAGCTGCTCAGCGCTGGATCCTCGAGTACAACGAGGATGACGTCCGGGCCACGGCCGCGCTCGCGCGACTGGTTGGACGGACCGGCCGGCGACCTGCCGTCGATCGCCTCAGCGCGATAGGGCGCTCGTCTCGTACGCTGGGTTGCAATGGCCGTGAGGCGATGGCGCCGGTGGTGCTGGGGCGGTCACCGCCGTCGCTGCGATCGCCCTGAGCGGACCGGGCTCGCCGCCGGCCGGCGCGAGCTCGGTCGCCGGTTGGCCGGCCCATCCGAACTGGGCCGCCGATGTCCCGGCCCCTCACCGCGGCGATGTCCGCCCGATCGCCGTGGTCTCGACCCTCGGGTCGGTGTCAGGCGCCGGCTCGCTCGTATCCGGTCGCGGCCAGGTCACGCTCACCGACCGGGCGGGCGGGACATCGCCATCGGTGATCATCGACTACGGCGAGGACGTGGGAGGGATCCCGTTCTTCGACGTCCGGTCGGTCAGCGGGACGCCGACCCTCACCGCGGCCTACAGCGAAGGGCGCCGGTATCTCGGCCGCGCCGGAGATCAGGCCCCGAGCGCGAGCCCCGCGGGCGCCGACTCCCGGGCCGACACCCTGATCGTTGCCTACCCGGGCCTCCTCACCACAGGCCTCATCCAGGGTGGCGAGCGCTACGAGCGGATCGCCTTGACGACGCCGGGGCGTCTCACACTGTCGGCGGCCGGCGTCGAGTTCTCAGCCGTGCGGACGACCGCCGAGGACTACCGCGGCTGGTTCGATTCGAGCTCGGCGTTGCTCAATCGGATCTGGTTCGACGGGGCGTACACCACCCAACTCGATGAAATCCCCGCCAACTCCGTGCCGCCGGCCTGGCAGATCGTCGACGGCGCGCTGCGCACGGTCCAGGGAAGTCCTCAGTTGCTCGCCGGCAGCTCGGATTGGACGAACTACTCCATGTCCTTCCAGACCCGGGTGGTGACCAAGAGCACGGGGTGGTTGGTACGCGCCACATCGCCGTCGAGCGGCTATCTCCTCCTGCTGGCAACCGATGCGGACCCCGAACGGGGCTCCACTCTCACCGAGGTTGTGCTCGGGAGCAACCTCTTCGTGCCCGTCGCCACCGTCGCCCTCCCGGGGCTCGACGCGGCCCGGTGGCAATCGATTCTCACCACCGTCGACGGCTCGACGGTGACCACCTCAATCAACGGGAAGTCGGTGGCCAGTTTCAACACGTCGTCGGTCAAAACGGGCGTGCCGACCTACAGCGAGGGCGGCGTCGGCATCTTCCCGCTGGCGTCGACAGCACTGTTCCGACGCCTCGACGTCCGCCAGGGGGGCACGACGCTGTTCGCCGACGCACTCGACAAGACTTCCGCACTGGCTCACTTCCCCGGTCCCGACGTGACGAGTCCCGATCCGCTCGCCACCATCGTCGACGGAGCCAAGCGTGACCGGGTGGTGTGGAGCGGCGACCTCGGGACCGAGGCCCCGACCGTGTTCGATTCCAGCGACGATCCGGCCTTCATTGAGGAATCCTTGCAGCTCCTGGCCAGCTACCAACAGGCCAACGGAGCGGCCGGCACGAGCGTCGACCCCACCGCGCCGCTGGGCACCTTCCCCGAGCCGACCCCGGCCTACTCCGCCTCGTACTCGACCGACGTGGTGAACGACATCGCCACCTACTACCTCTACACCAAGGACCTGGCGTTCGTCCGAGCGCAATGGCCGACGATCACACGCGAGCTGGCGTACGACCGATCATTGGTCGACAGCCGGGGATTGCTGGTGACCAACGGCCAGAACGGTCAGGACTGGGACTACTACGACGGCGAGAAGATCGGCGAGGTCACGGCGTTCAACGACATCTACTACGAAGCCCTCGTCAACGCCGCCACGATGGCCGACGCCCTCGGCCAGAGCGGGGACGCCGGACTGGACCGCTCCGAGGCCGCTCAGCTCCAAAGCGCCATCAACCGCTACCTCTTCAACCCGAGCCTCGGCGTCTACGAGATGTCCAACCTCGAGCCCGACGTGGTGGCGCAGGACGCCAACACGCTCGCGGTCGAGTTCGCGATTCCTCCTGCCTCAGAAGACGCGGCGATCCTGCGGCGGATGGAGCGACTGCTGCCCACAACCTCCTCTGGACCCGAGGCCTTCACGGCCAACTCGACATATCGGCCCCAGGTCAGCCCGTTCGTCACCAACGACGAGGTCGCGGCGCTCTTCGAGACGGGGCAGAGTGATGCCGCGGTAGCCCTCATTGAGCAGTTGTGGGGTCATATGGACGCCCCGGGCCTCAACGACAGTCGAGCGGATTGGGAGCTGGTCGCCGCCGACGGCAGCCCCGGCTTCGGCGCCGAGACCAGCCTCGCTCATGGTTGGGCCAGCGGCGCGACCGCGCAGCTGTCGAGTCAGGTGCTCGGTGTCACCCCGACCGCAGCCGGCTTCAGCCGGTGGTCCGTCGATCCCCACCCCGGCACGCTGACATGGGTCGAGGGCAAAGTGCCGACACCGGCGGGCGCCATCAGCGTCGAATGGGCCCACGATGCGCGTACCGGTGCGCTGACCCTTGACGTTCGAAGCCCCTCGACAACGGCCGGGACAATTGTCGTGCCGGTGCCGTCGAAGGGTGGGACGGTGACGGTGCGACGTCTGCACACGAAGCGACCGCCGACAACCATCCGAGTCCCGGCCGGACGTGACCTCGCTGTTGTGCCCGCGCAGGGCGGGGTTTCCTATGCGTTGGCGGTCAGCCCCGCCTGAGCGACAGTCAGCCCCGCCTGACCACGCAGCTCGCATGCACTTGGACCCGCTCAGGGCTTGACGACGCGGAGGGGGAAACTGAAGTGCTTGTTGCTCACCACGAGCGTGTAGTTGCCAGCCGGTACGCGCACCGTGCTGTTCGGCCTGGTCTGGTCCCAGGTGCCGGTCCCTGAGACCGTCGCACCCGGCGCCAGCTGCGCAAAGCCCAGTGCGGGGCAGTTGACCACCTGGGTCCCGGGCCACACGTCATGGTGGCTGCCGTTCATGATTTCGAAGCCGATTGAGCCGCACGGTCCTGCCTGGAGCGTGGTCGAAGCCGGCCCGGGTGCCGCGGCCGCGTAGGGCGCGGTGTAGTTGCACGAGGTCGATCCGCCGTTCTTCACGCTGAACGACACGTCGAGGGTCCCGCCGGGGTGAAGGGTCAAGGTGTTGACCGCGACGAGCAGCTCGGTCGTCCTTGCCGAGCACTCCCAAAAGGCGATCTTTCCCGACAGGGCCAGCTTGGGACCCCCGGCGTGGGTGGTCGTGGTCGTGCCCACGGATCCACCCGAGCCCCTGCCCGCCGGCGAGGTCGAGGCGTGGGCAGGCGTGGCCAGCACGGCCGTGCCCGTGAGCACGGGCACCAGCGTGGCGACGCACAGGGCCCGCCGCCGTGAAGTCAGTCCCCTCGCCACCCCCAAAGCCTGCCCGATGGCGCCCCGCCGCGCTGGCGCCGGTCAGTCGGCGAAGTGCGGGATGACGTCGGTCCCCATGAGCTCGATGGTCTGCATCACGCTCTCGTGGGAGATCTTGTAGGGGTTGACGAGGCAGAGCAGGAGGTCCACCCCGGCAGCCTCGTACTGGCGGCACGCCTCGAGGCACTCCTCGGGCGTGCCCAGGACGCACGCGTTGGCGTCCATGAGGTACTCGAGGTTGAGCAGGTCGAGCGTCCCTTCGTCGTCGGTCTTCTTCATGTCGGCCGCATAGGAGTAGGTGCCGAGATCCTCGTTGCGCTCTGCCATCCAGTCGGTCAACGTCGCGATCTGCCGGGCGCCCGTCTTGGGGTACCACTCGAAGGACTCGCGGGCCTGGGCGATGGCCTCGCCGCGGTCAGGCCCGCAGATCGCCATCGTGAACGTCGCCGCGGCGTTGTGCACAAACGAGCCAATCGGTGCGCTGCACTGCGCGATGGCGGCCCGGTAGATGTCGATCTTGCGCTTCACCTCGGCCGGCGGCAGGCCCACGGCAAAGGAGCACAGACCCAGTCCGAGGTCCCCCACCTGCTGGTGGCCCTCATCGCTCGTGGTCGCGCCCCACAAAGGTGGGTGCGGCTTCTGCCACGGCTTGGGCTGCACACGACGCCGTGGCATCTGCCAGAACTCGCCGGAGAACTGATATTCCTCGTTGGTCCAGCAGCCGACGACGTGCTCGATCGCCTCCTGCCACATGCGGCGGCTCTCCGCGGGGTCGATGCCGAATCCTTCGAGCTCGGCCCGCGTCGCCGAGCGGCCCGTCCCGAGGTCCACACGCCCGCCCGAGATGAGGTCGAGCACGGCCACGGACTCGGCCGTACGCACAGGGTGGTTGTAGGGCTGGGGCATCAGCCGCACGCCGTAGCCGAGACGGATGCGCTCGGTGCTCGAGGCGATGGCGCCGTAGAGCACCTCAGGGTTCGAACAGTGCGAGTACTCCTGCAAGAAGTGGTGCTCGACGGTCCAGAAGGCATGCCAGCCATGACGGTCGCCGGCGATCGCCTGCTCGAGCGTGTTCTGGTACGCGATGAGTTCGCTGTCCTCCTCCCAGGGGCGGGGAACAGGAATTTCGTAGAACAGACGCGAACTTCATGGTCTGGGCTCCCCCCGATGGACGGTGGACCCGGGACGACCCGGGCTAGAACTGTGCACTGCTCCTACCAGCCCGGGTCCGCCGGGCGCAACCAAGCCCTACGAACAAATCTGGAGGTGCCATGCGTGGATTGGCCGGTCGGACCTACATCGTCACCGGTGCGGGGTCGGGCATCGGGCGGGCAACCGCCGCCCGCCTCCTCGAAGAGGGGGCCGACCGTCCTCGGCGCCGACCTGGTTGACGCCAGCCGCGGTACCCGAAGGTGCTGAGGCTGGGCGGAGCAGGTGGTCCTTCACGATCGCCGACGTCACCGACGAGGCGCTCGGTCCAGGCCATGGTGCGCGACGGTGGTCGACGCCGGCGGCGCACTCGACGGGCTGGTCAACGCCGCGGGTGTCGCCGGGGGCGGACCGGTGCACATGCTGCCGCGCCGAGGAATGGGACCGGGTGCTGGCCGTGAACCTGACCGGCACCTACCTGACGGCGAAGCACGCCATCGCCCAGATGCTGCGGCAGCCGGCCCGCCCGGACGGACAACGCGGCTCGGTGGTGACCATCGCCAGCATCGAAGGCCTGGAGGGAACGGCGGGAGGGAGCGTCTACAGCGCATCCAAAGGAGGCGTGGTCATCCTCACCAAGAACATGGCGATCGACTACGCCGGCCGCGGCATCCGGGTCAATGCCATCTGTCCCGGCTTCATCGAGACCCCGATGACAGCGTCGGTCTTCGGCCCCGGCATGGAGGACGCCCTGGCCGACATCGTGCACGAGCACAAGCTGGGCCGGCGCATGGGCCGGCCAGAGGAGATCGCGTCGGTGGCCGCCTTCCTGCTCTCCGACGACGCCGCCTTCGTCACCGGGCACGCCCTGCCGGTCGACGGCGGTTACACGGCGGGCCGTGACCACGGCGTCACCGACATGCTCGGCCTGTCCGGTCCCGAGTAGCCGCACGGAGCCTCTTGACGGGGAGGGCCTGCGGGCACCATCGTTAAGTCAATGCTTAAGTATCAGGCCGGTCGACGGTGTCTTCCGGGCGCTCGGCGATCCGACCCGCCGGGTCATGGTGGAGCTACTGGCCCAGGGGCCCGCCACGGTCAGCCAGCTCGCCCAGCCGCTGGAGATGTCACTCTCCGCAGTGGTGCAACACCTGGCAGTCCTCGAGTCCAGTGGGCTCGTACGGACAAAGAAAGTCGGACGGACCCGTACCTGCCGTCTCGACCCAGCGGGGATGCAGCTGGCACCGGACTGGTTCGCCGGACAGCGCGCGCAATGGGAGCGACGCCTGGACCGGTTGGGCGACGTCCTGGCGGCTGAGGCCGCGGTGGAGCAGAGCGCATCGAGACCGCCGTCATCGACGCCTTCGAGGTCGTCGCGCCGGCACAGAGGAGGATGAGTGACACAACTGAGCGCCGAGCACGGCAGCTTCACCATCATACGCAGCTACCCGGTTCCGCCCGAGCGGGTCTTCGACGCCTGGTCCAGCCGCGACGCCAAGGCGCGCTGGTTCGGCACGCCCGGAGATGCCGACTACGCGCTGGACTTCCGGGTGGGCGGGACCGAGGTCAACCGCGGGGGTCCCCCGGGCGGGCCGGTCTACGTCTACGAGGCGACGTACAAGAACATCGTCCCGTGCTCTCGCATCGTCTACGGCTACACGATGGAGGCCGACGGCACGCTGATCTCCGTATCGGTCAGCACGATCGAGTTCGCCGCGGAGGGTGCCGGCACCACCATCACCTTCACCGAGCAGGGCGTCTTCTTGGACGGAGGCGACACGCCCACCATGCGGGAGAAGGGAACCGGAGTGCTGCTCGACGCGCTCGGAGGCGTCTTGTCGTGAGCGGCGACGAACGGGGCAGAGTCGTGGTGCACCGGGCCATGTCGCTCGACGGATACGTCGCGGGCCCCGAGCGCGAGGTGGACTGGATCTTCGAGCACTATGCGCCCGGCGAGGGCGCCGAGGACATCATGGGGTCGACCGGCGCCATGCTCAGCGGCCGTCACACCTACGACGTGGGTCAGCGTTCGACGCGAGCCGAGACGAGTGCGGCCTACGGCGCGTGGTCCGGGTCCGAGTTCGTGCTGACCCATCGCGCCAGGAGGGCGAACGACGACCCCGAGGTCGTCTTCCTCTCGGGCGACGTCGCCGATGCGGTGGTGACGGGACTGGAGACCGCCGCGGGTAAGAACCTCGAGGTGCTCGGGACCGACGTCACGGCGGCAGTGCCTTCGCGCGGCCTGGTCGACGAGGTCGACGTCCACGTCCTGCCCGTCCTGCTCGGTGCCGGCGTGCCCCTCTACGCCACGTGTCGATGGCGCCGGTACGACTCGAGCCTCTCGGGTCGAGCATCACCGGCACGGTCACGCTCCTGCGCTATACGGTGATGAAGAACGGGACGGGACCTGCTGCGTGACGTGAGTCCCGGTTGCCCGAGCGCCGGTTACCCGAGCACCAGGCGACCGCCGGTGTAATCGAGGACAACCCAGCCGTAGCGCTTGAGTTGGTCCGACCCCAGGAGTCCCTCGGTGCCGCCGAAGCTGACCTCGCCGAAATTCGTGTCCCCGATGAGCTGGCGGTGCAGGACGACGCCGGGTACCGACCAGGGCCCACTGCGCACCAACGGCACCGTGATGACCGAGCAGACCGTGGCCTGGCGCTGCGCCAGATTGGTGCTCCCGAGCGACTGCGACCGGGCGATGGAGCTGGACACCACACTCTGCGAGGAGCCGGTGTCCACGACGAAATCGCGACGGGGCCCGCCCGCGAAACGGACGGCGACGTTGAGCGAGATGTCGCCCTGGACCGGCGTGACCGTGAGGGGCACGGTCGTCCCGGCGCCCTGAGTCAGCGACACGGGAGCGGGGCCGATCGGACCTCTGTACGGCACGGTCGCGGCGAGGGCCGGACCCTCTAGGCCGCCGGGCAGGATCAGCGCACCTTCGGCGAAGTCGATGCGCACGGCGCCAAAGCGCGCCAGGACGTCGGAGCCAAGCAGGCCGTCGGGTTCGCCCTTCCCCCCCATTTGGGGCAGCGTGGCCGCGGTCAGCGGCTGGGACGCCAGTGCAACCCCGTCGAGCGACCACGAGCCCGAGGCAACGGGCCGGGCTGTACCGGTGCAGCTGACGCCGGCAAACTCGCTGGCGGCGCCGGCCGAAGCCAAGCGGAGACGGTGGGCCAGGCCGGCATCGATCGTGGACTGGCCCGCACCCGAGTCGAGGACGAAGGGGAACGGGCCCTTGCCGTCGATGCACACGTTGAGCGACTCGGCCACCTGTCCTGCCACGGTGCTCACCGTGAGAGGCACCTTCACTCCCCCACCCGGCAGGGTGCTGGACCCTCCGCAGCCGGTTGACGCCGACGGGAGGGCGAAGTTGACCTGGGGCTCCACTCGCACCGGCGGCCGGCTTGGCCCACTCACTGCGGCGGCGAGGACGAGCGCGAGCACCGTGATCGTGATCGCTACCGTGGCGGCGACCAACAAGCCGCGGCGAGAGCTCATCGCCTATCGGCTGAGGGCGAAGCGAATGGTGGCGATCGCCATCCGCGCCCCCAGCACGAGCGCGGCGAAAGGCAGCGCTGCCCGGCGCCAGCCCCTCGTCGTGCGCACGGTGAAGCGCAGCGCCGAGCGATGGTGGGCCACCATCATCTTGTACGGGTGGCGCGCGGTGCTCACTCCCTGGACGTGCGTCACGGCGGCCGTGCCGACGAATCCCACCCCCCAGCCCCGCGATGCGCCCGCCAACACAGATCCATGTCCTCGGCGTACATGAAGTAGGCCTCATCGAAGCCGCCGAGCTCCTCGAGGGCCGCTCGGCGGGCCAGGAAGCACGAGCCCGACACCCAGCCCCCACCGTTGACGAGATCTCCCGCTGGCGTGCCCGGGTTGTAGCGACGCGTGAAGCGGTTCTCCGGGTTGAACTGGGCGAGCAGGGCGTGCCCGGCGGCGTCAACGAAAGACGGGAAGTTGCGCACCGAGGGATAGACCTCCCCCGTCTCGGTGAAGATCCGGGGGCCGGCGATCGCCCAGGCCGGGTGGGACTCCAGCGCCCGGCGGAGGGCCGCCAGCGCGCCGTGGTGCACGACCAGATCGGGGTTGGCGACCAGGACCCACTCGGGTGCCGGCTCCTCGGCCAGCACAGCAAGGCCGCGGTTGACGCCCGCGCCGAAGCCGAGGTTCCGCCCCGGTCGCACGACCGTGATCGGCCCACTGGTCGTGAACGCCGGGATCTCGGCCAAGGCGGCGTCGACGGTACCGGTCGCGCCGTTCTCGACCACGACGACGCGTTCAGCACCGTCCTCGAGCAGCGAACGGACGCATCCGGCGAGCTGTCGACCGGCTTCATGGTCGACGACGACGGCGCCGATGGCGCCGGAACGGGTCACCGGTGGATCAGTAGTCCTTGGTGAAGCGGAACCTGACCAGCGCCCGAATGGCGCCGAACCCATCGCGCCAGGTGATCTTCTTTCCCTCATCGGGCTCACGCCCCGCATAGGAAATCGGCACCTCGTAGATTCGGTGACCGCGCCGGAGCACTTTGGCGGTGATCTCAGGCTCGAAGTCGAACCGGTTCGAGACGATGGTGAGACCCTCGAGTACCTGCGCGTCGAAGAGCTTGTAGCACGTCTCCATGTCTGAGAGCGTCGATTGGTAGAGCACGTTGGTGACCAGAGAGAGAAAGCGGTTTCCGATCCAGTGCAGCGGCAGCATGTTCTTGCGCTCACCAGTGAAGCGGCTTCCAAAGACGACCCGCGCCTTGCCGCGCAGAATCGGCTCGAGGAGCTTGGACCAGTCATTCGGGTCGTACTCGAGATCCGCGTCTTGAATGAGAACCAGGTCGCCACGCGCCTCATGCAGCCCGGTCCGGACCGCCGCGCCCTTTCCTTGATTGCGCTCGTGGCGGATCAGTCGAACGGTCGAGTCCTGGAGGGCATCGAGGACCTTGTCCGAGCCGTCGCTCGAGCCGTCGTCGACGACGATGATCTGGACCTCCAACGGCACCTCGACGGCTCGCATACGACGGATCACCTCCGCCACCGTCGTACGCTCATTGAAGACGGGCACGATGACCGTGAGCGACTCGTATGCGCGCAACGGCTCCGATTCGGTCGGCTCTTTCTCAGTCATGACACCCTACCTTGCCAGCGAAATAGTCGATGGTGCGTGCAATCCCCTCCTGGAGGCTGATACGAGGTTCCCAGCCCAGCTCACGCCGCGCCAGCGTGATGTCGGGGCATCGCCGTGTCGGATCGTCGACTGGTAGGGGCTCGAAGGTGATCGGCGAAGACGAACCCGTTGCCTCCAGCACGAAATTGGCCAGGTCGAGCATGGAGCGTTCGTCTGGGTTCCCCACGTTGACCGGCCCGACGAGCGAGGAGTCGAGCAGTGCCACCAGGCCTCGTATCTCGTCGTCGACGAAGCAAAAGCTCCTGGTCTGGCTGCCGTCGCCGTAGACGGTCAGGGGCTCGCCCCTGAGCGCCTGGAGGATGAAATTCGATACGACGCGGCCATCCCCCGGTGACAGGCGCGGTCCGTAGGTGTTGAAGATCCGGGCGATGCCCACGTTCACCCCGTGCGTGCGATGCATGGCCATGGTCAGGGCCTCGGCGAAGCGTTTGGCCTCGTCGTAGACGCTTCGAGGCCCTGTCGGGTCCACGTTGCCCCTGTAAGACTCGACCTGAGGATGGACGTCGGGGTCACCATAAATCTCACTGGTGCTCGCCATCAAGAACCTGGCGCCGTGCGCGCGGGCGAGCTCGAGCAGACGGCGCGTGCCTTCGCTCCCCACGGCAAGAGTGTCGAAGGGTCTCGCGAAATAGGCAGGTGGTGAGGCGGGTGACGCCAGGTTGCAGACCGCGTCCACACTGTCGTCGCCGGCAAGCTCCACCTTCTCGCTGACATCCGTGACGACCAGGGAGAACCGGCTGTCCCCGAGCAGATGGCTCACGTTCTCCACCGAGCCGGTCGAAAGATCGTCGAGGCAGACGACGCTGTCCCCCCGCCCGATCAGGTGGTCACAGAGATGTGAGCCGAGAAAGCCGGCGCCGCCGGCGACCACGACTCGGCTCACCGGCGACCGATGCCGGTGTAGTGGAAGCCCATGCGCCGCACCGCGGCCGGGTCAAGGAGATTGCGAGCATCCACGATGCACGGCTCCTCCATGACCGTGAGGATCCGGCCGAAGTCGAGCCAGCGGAACTCGTCCCACTCCGTGAGCACGACAAGGACCCGAGCGCCGGTGACAGCCTCGTAGGGGTCACCACACAGATGGAGACGTTCGAGGTCCTCAGGCGACTCGGCAGCCGGATCCACCGTCGGGTCGAACGCCCGGACCGTCGCCCCCGACGAGACCAGCCGGTCGACAATCTGCACGCTGGGCGAGTCGCGGCGGTCGTCCGTGTCGGCCTTGAAGGTGAGCCCCCACGCCGCGATCGTCACCTGGTCGACCGATCCCCCGCACGCGGCCTCGGTCTTGGCGATGACACGCGCCAACTGCTCGTCATTGGAGGCGATTGCGCCGGCGAGGAGCGAAAAGTCGTACCCCGATTCGCGGGCGATGTGAAGCAGCGCCCGCGTGTCCTTGGGCAAACATGACCCGCCCCATCCTGGGCCAGGACGGAGGAACTCAAAGCCGATCCTCTTGTCGTACCCGAGGCCGAGCAGAACGTCGCGCGCGTCCGCGCCGACCTCCTCGCAGAGGCCGGCCAACGCGTTGACAAAGCTCAATTTGGTCGCCAAGAAGGCGTTGGATGCGTACTTGATCGTCTCGGACGTCGTGGCGTCCGTCACGATGAGCGGGGCGCCAGTCGGGGCGAAGAGCGTCCCCACCGCGGCGGCGGCCGCGGTGTCCTCGGCTCCCACGACAATGCGGTCCGGATGCATGCTGTCGCGTACCGCCGTCCCCTCGCGTAGGAACTCCGGATTCGATACGACGCTGATGTCATGCCGGCCGATCACCTGCTCGACCATCGTGGCCGAACCGACAGGAACCGTGGACTTGTTGACCACGACCGAACCGGACATGAGGTGGGGCGCGATCTCCTTCGCGGCGTGCTGCACGAATGACAGGTCGGCGGATCCGTCCGCGCTCTGGGGCGTGGGCACACAGAGGAAGACGAACTCGGCCCTTTTGACCGCCTCAACCGCCGATTGCGTGAAGGAGAGGCGGCCCGTGGACTCGCTCTCGGAGACCAGCTCGTCGAGGCCCGCCTCGACGATGGGCATGCGCCCGCTGCGCAGGGCCGCGAGCCGTCTCTCGTCGCGCTCGGCCAGAACGACGGTGTGACCGAAGTGCGCGAGCGTGGCAGCTGTCGGCAGGCCGACGTACCCCGCACCGATGACCGCGACGCGGTGCCCGGTGCTCCACGATTCGCGGCTGTTGGATCGAAGCGTCATGCCACCGCCCCCTCCGACTGCAGTGCCGGCACGATTCGAGCCAGGGCGTCGCGCCATGCGGGAAGAGCGGGAAGGCCGCTCAGACGCAGTGCCATGTTGTCGAGAACGGAGTTGGCCGGGCGTGGCGCCGGCAGCGGATATTCCGAGGTGCTGATGGCTTTCACCCGCTCGGGATCTGCGCCGGCCTCGGCCAGCACTGCTCGTACGAACCCCCACCACGTGGTCGTGCCGCTGTTGGTCACGTGGAAGATGCCGGGCCGACGGTCGAGGCCAAGGGTGACGATGGCGGGCGCCAAATCGGCCGTGAAGGTGGGCGATCCTTGCTGGTCGTCGACGAAACGCAACTCGCCGTCGCCTTTTGCCAGCCGCAGCGCTGTTACCACCATGTTGGCGCCGTGAGCGCCACACAGCCAGCTCGTGCGCACAATGGTCGAGCCGGGGTGGCACTCGCGCTCACCAGCCAGCTTGGATGCGCCGTACACCGATTTCGGGCGCGGGGTGTCCCACTCTCGGTAGGGCCGGTCCTCAGTCCCATCGAAGACGTAATCGGTCGAGACGTAGACCGTGTGGGCACCGACGCGCGCTGCGGCCTCGGCGATGTTGCGGGTTCCAATCGCGTTGACGGCGAAGGCCGCGTCCGCTTCTGTCTCGCACCGGTCGACCGCCGTGAAGGCACCTCCGTGCAGCACGAGCTCGGGACGGAAGGAGGTGAAGACGTTCAGGACCGCATCCCGGTCGTCGACGCGCATCGTATCAATGTCGGTCGCCAAGACCTCGTGGTCGAGGCCGGAACGCGGCCCTTCAGGGCCTAACAAGGCACATCGCACACCACCGACAGGGACGCGACCCGCCAGGCAGTCACGCAGGTCGCGGCCCAGTTGACCGTCCGCCCCGGTGATCAGGATCCGCATGCGCTCAGCGGTCTCCGGATTCCCAGGATCCCTCCGCGATGGGTGCCCGGGCACGCAACGGCTCCCACCAATCCCTGTGCCGTGCGTACCACGCAACCGTCTCGGCCAGACCCTGCTCCCACTCAATGGAGGGCGACCATCCAAGTTCGCGACGGAGCTTTCCCGAATCGAGTATGTAGCGGCGATCGTGTCCGGGCCGATCGGGAACAATCGTTTTGAGCGATTCAGGCTTCTCCAAGATAGCGAGGATCCTGTCGGCCACCTCCATGATGGAAGCCTCAATACCGCTGCCGACATGGTACGTCTCTCCCGGTGTGCCCCGACTGAGCACGGCATCGATGGCAGTGCAGTGATCGAAGACGTGAAGCCACTCACGCCGGTTCTCGGTGCTCGCATACAGCGTGAGCGGCTGGTCGTCGAGAGCAAGCGCACAGAAGTGCGGGATCAACTTCTCGGGGAACTGGTACGGGCCGTAGTTGTTGGCACAGTTCGTGATGGTGATGGGTAGTCCGTAGGTCTCGGCATACGCGCGAACCGCGTGGTCGGCGCCGGCCTTGGAGGCGTTGTACGGCGTACGCGGGCGGTAGGGCGACTCCTCGGTGAAGACATCATCGGTGTCGAGCGGCAGGTCCCCGTAGACCTCGCACGTCGACACATGGTGGAACCGGTCCACGCCGACCTGACGAGCCGCCTCGAGCATGGTCTGCGTCCCGAGCACGTTCGTCCGGAAGAACAAGCCCGGGTTCAACACGGCGAGGGAGTTGTGCGACTCGGCCGCGAAGTGGACGATTGTGTCGATCTCCTCGCCACGCAGGGTCTTCTCCGCCGTTTCGGGATCGCAGATGTCACCTTGGACGAAGACGATCTTGTCCTCAATGTCGGTCAGGCTCGGGCGGTTGCCGGCGTAGGTGAGCACGTCGTACACGACGACGTGGTCCTCGGGGTGCTGCTCCACCCAGTAACGGGCGAAATTCGACCCAATGAAACCGGCACCCCCCGTCACGAGAAGGCGCATAGTGCGAGCCATGGTAGTCCAGCTACGAATACGGTCCCCGGGGACACACGGAGGTTGCAGTCGGTTGCCCGGGCGGCGCAGGGCTCATGCGGCACGCAGGTGCACCACGTCGCCCGCGCTCACGGTCCGAATGCCCGAGCCGGTGTCGACGACCAAGTGCCCGGAGGCGTCGATATCCGTGGCCTGCCCGAGGATCTCCTCGCCTGCGAGGACGACCCGCACCAACCTCCCGATGGTGCTGCAGCGGCGACGCACCTCGTCGGCCAGCTGACGACGGCCTTCCGCGTGGTCGAGGAGGGGGATCCGGGAGGCCAGGCCCGCCAGCATCTCGTCGAGGAGCCGGTGCCGGTCGACCGGCCCGCCCCTCGGACTCAGGAGGTCGAGGCAGGTGCCCCCCACACCCTCGGGCCCGGGCCAGGCGACATTGATGCCGATCCCCACCACCACTGCAGCCAGGGTGTTCCCGGAGAATTCCACCTCCGCCAACACGCCGGCGAGCTTTGCCTCGTCCGACCCGGCGAGCAGGTCGTTCGGCCATTTGACCACGGGCTCGACGCCGGCCACCTCGGCGCAGGCGTCGGCTGCGGCAACGGCCACCGCGCCGGTGCACAGGTGCACCTCCGACTCGTCACATCCGGGTCGCAGGAGGACCGATGCCAGCAGGTTCGCCCCCGGCGGCGACTCCCAACGCCGGTCGAGGCGGCCCCGTCCGGCGGTCTGGTGGTCCGCCACCACGACGAGGCCTTCGGGCGCACCGTGGCACGCCTCCTGGCGGACAGAGGAATTGGTGGAGTCAACCTCGTCCAACCAGCGGATTTGCCACCTCCCGCCCCACATGGCGAACACCATACGGCGCGTGCAATTGTGAAGGCCCACCTCAGGAGGAAAGACCCAGCGTGCTCGAGAAGATCCTGATAGCGAACCGCGGCGAGATCGCCGTCCGCGTGATCCGCACCTGCCGCGAGCTGGGCATCGGAACGGTGGCCGTCTACTCGAACCTCGATCGGGAGGCGCTGCACGTGCGCATGGCCGACGAGGCCTACGCCCTCGGCGGCGAGTCGGCAGCCGAGAGCTACCTGAACACCGAGGCAATCCTGGCGGCGATCGAGCAGAGCGGGGCCGACGGGGTGCACCCGGGCTACGGCTTCTTCTCGGAGAACACGCACTTCGCCCGCGCCATCACCGAGCGCGGCGTGACCTTCATCGGGCCGCCACCTGAAGCGATCGAGGTGATGGGCGACAAGATCAGCTCGCGGGTGGCGGCGGAGAAGGCCGGCGTCGCCGGCGTCCCGGGCCGCTCAGAACCCCTGACCTCTCCCGACGAGGTCGTCGCATTCGGCGAGGAACACGGCTGGCCGGTCGCCATCAAGGCCGCGCACGGGGGCGGCGGACGCGGGATGAAGGTCGTCGCTGCCGCAGGCGAAGCCGCCGAGGCGATGGAGTCGGCGGCTCGCGAGGCGCAGGCCTACTTCGGCCGGCCCGAGGTCTACCTGGAGCGCTATCTGGGCTGGCCCCGGCACGTCGAGATGCAGGTCCTGGGCGATCAGCACGGCACCATGCTGTGGCTCGGTGAGCGGGACTGCTCGGCGCAGCGCCGCCACCAGAAGCTGATCGAGGAGAGCCCGGCTCCGGACTTCCCCGACGAGATCCGCCTCGCCATGGGTGAGGCAGCAGTCAAGGTGTCGCAAGCCTGCGGGTACTACAACGCGGGCACCGTCGAATTCCTCTACCAGGACGGCGAGTTCTACTTCTTGGAGATGAACACCCGCCTGCAGGTGGAGCACCCCGTCACCGAACTGGTGACCGGGCTCGATCTCGTGGCGTGGCAAATCCGCATCGCGTCAGGCGAGCAGCTGGACTTCACCCAGGACGACGTGCGCCGCGACGGCCATGCCATCGAGGTCCGGATCAACGCCGAGGACCCTAGCGGCGGCAAGTTCTCCCCCTCCCCCGGGACCCTGACCGCCTTCCACCAGCCATCGGGCCCCGGCGTGCGACTCGACGCCGGGTACGAGGCCGGCGACACCGTCTCGCAGTACTACGACAACCTCATCGCCAAGCTGATCGTGTGGGCTCCCGACCGCGAAGCAGCCCGGCGCCGGATGCTGCGCGCCATCGGCGAGACCCGTATCAGCGGGGTTGCAACGACGCTGCCGGCCGACGAGGTGATCCTTGGCCAACCCGACTTCGCGTCGGCCTCCCACTCGACGAACTGGGTCGAGGAAACCCTGGACCTCAGCGGCCTGGTCGTCGACGCCGGGACCCCGGCCCCCGCGAGCATCGAGGACGACGTGCCCACGGTGCAGCGCGACGTCACGGCCGAGGTCGACGGCCGGCGCTACTCGGTGCGCCTGTGGGTGCCCGACCTCGGGACGGCGGCGGCGCCGGGGCGACCGGCCGGACGGCCCAAGCGGGCCGCTGCAACCGCCGTCACCGGCACCGGTTCGGGACAGGTGACGGTGCCCATGCAGGGAACCATCGTCAAGGTCTTGGTCTCCGTGGGCGACGTCGTCGAGGTCGGGCAGTCCATTTGCCTGCTCGAGGCCATGAAAATGGAGAACGCCGTCGCGGCGGAGAAGGACGGTGTGATCAAGGAAGTGCGGGTAAGTGCCGGCGACTCCGTCGGTGCCGGCGACGTCGTGGCGGTCATTGAGTAGGTGAGCCCGGACCCGGCCGACGTGCCCGCGGCCAAGGACGCGGCCGCTGCGGTCATTGACGACCACGTCGACGAGCTGGTCTCGCTCAGCCATGCCGTGCACGCGACCCCCGAGCTGTGCTTCGGGGAGACCGCCTCGGCTCGGGCGGTGGCCGATGCCATGCGGGCAGGCGGACTCGACGTCGACGAGGGGGTCTACGACCTCCCGACCGCACTCGAGTCCCGCACCGGAAGCGGCGAGCTCGTCGTCGCCGTGTGCGCCGAGTACGACGCGCTGCCCGCGGTCGGGCACGCATGCGGCCACAACATCATTGCGGCGACTGCCGTAGGGGCCGGGCTGGCGCTGGCCGCCGTGGCGGACCAGCTCGGCCTCAGCGTTCGGGTCCTCGGGACGCCGGCAGAGGAGGGAGGCGGCGGCAAGGTCCTGATGCTCGAGCGCGGCGCCTTCGCCGGCGTGCACGCCGCCATGATGGTGCACCCGTGGCCCTCGGAGCGCCTGAGCGCGACCTGCCTGGCGGTGGCGCACTACGACGTGCGTTTCCGCGGCCGCGAGGCCCACGCCTCGGCCGCTCCGTGGGAGGGTGTCAACGCGCAGGATGCGTTAACCGTTGCCCAGGTGGCCATCGGTCTCTTGCGCCAGCAGCTGCCACCCGGCGACCAGGTGCATGGTGTGGTCCGCGAGTCCAATGCAGCGGCCAACGTGATTCCGGGAGCCATCAGCGCCCGCTACATGGTGCGCTCACGCACCGCCGCGGGCTTGGCTGCGCTCAGGCCACGGATCGATGCGTGTTTCGAAGCCGGCGCGCTCGCCACCGGGTGCTCGCTCGAGTACGAGGAGCTCTCGCCCGAGTACTCGCACATGGACGTCGACCCTGAGCTCCTGGGGGCCTATCGGGCCAATGCCGAGGCGCTCGGCCGTCGCTTCGAGGCAGACGATGCCGGGGCGCCGGTCCCGACGTTCTCCACCGACATGGCGAACGTGTCGCTCGCGGTGCCGACCATCCATCCCCTGATCGGGATCGAGACCAACGGCGCCGTGAACCACCAGAAGGAATTCGCCGCCGCCTGCATCACCCCTTCGGCCGATGCCGCCGTGCGCGACGGCGCAGTCGCCCTGGCGTGGACGGCCATCGACGCCGCCACCGATCCGGTCCTGCGCACCCGCCTCCTCGCCCGTTCGTGATCACCGAGCACGCACTGCTCGAGGTCGTCCCCGGGCGCGAGGACGAGTTCAGCACCGCCATGGAATCGGCCAAGCGGATCATCGCCGCCAGTCCGGGCTTCGTGTCGCTGCGAGTGGCGCGCTGCATGGAACGTCCAAGCTGCTTCTTGCTCCTGGTCGAATGGCAACGGCTCGAGGACCACACGGAGGGGTTCCGTGGTTCGGCTGCGTACCAGGACTGGCGTGCCGCGCTGCACCACTTCTACGACCCGTTCCCCGTCGTCGAGCACTTCGAGACCACGATCACGGCGTGAGCCCGCAGCCGGACACGGCTCGAGCGTGGGCGGCCGCAGTGACCGGGCCGGTGGTTGCTTGCTTGGCTTCGCTCAGCCGCCGGGCTGGTAGACGCCGAACTCGCCGCGCAGCACGTCAGACACTTCTCCGAGCGTGGCCATCGCCTTGAGCGCCGCCTTCATCGGCACCAGGAGGTTGCCGTCCCCCTTGGCTGTTGCGGCAACGTCGGCGAGAGCACGGTCCACCGCCGTTTGGTCCCGTTCCGCTCGCACCGAACGCGTCCGGTCGATCTGGATCTGCTGGAGCTTGATGTCGATGGGGAACACCTCGGACGGATCCGCCTCGGCGTCGGTGAAGCGATTGACACCGACGACGACCTTCTCACCGTCGTCGACGGCCTTGGCGAAGCTGTAGGCCGCCGCCTCGATCTCGTCCTGCATGAAACGCGCCTCGATGGCAGCCACGGCGCCGCCGAGCTCGTCGATGCGCTCGAGATAGGCGGTCGCTGCCGCCTCCACCTCGTCAGTAAGCGACTCGACGTAGTACGAGCCGGCCAGCGGGTCGACGGTGTCGGCGATGCCAGACTCGAATCCGACGATCTGCTGAGTGCGCAGGGCGATCTTGGCGGCCCGGGTGGTCGGCAGGCCCAGGGCCTCGTCGAAACCGTTGGTGTGCAGGCTCTGGGTCCCGCCGAGCGCCGCGGCCAGGCTCTGGACCGTGACGCGCACGATGTTGTTCTCGGGCTGTTGCGCGGTCAGCGTGGAGCCACCGGTCTGGGTGTGGAAGCGAAGCATCTTCGATCGCTCGTCTTTGGCGCCGAAGCGCTCGCGCATGATGCGCGCCCACATCCGCCGGGCCGCCCGGTACTTGGCAACCTCTTCGAAGAGGTTGTTGTGAGCATTCCAGAAGAAGGAGAGGCGAGGGGCGAATGCGTCCACGTCCTGGCCGGCCGCGACGGCCGCTTCCACGTAGGCAATGCCGTTGGCCAGCGTGAAGGCGATCTCTTGCACCGCCGTCGAGCCGGCTTCTCGGATGTGGTAGCCCGAGATGGAGATGGTGTTCCAATTCGGGAGGTTCGCCGCGCAGTAGGCGAACGTGTCGACGATCAGTCGCATGGACGGCCGAGGCGGGTAGATATAGGTTCCCCGGGCGATGTACTCCTTCAAGATGTCGTTCTGGATGGTGCCTCGGATCTTCTCGCCCGGCACCCCCTGCTCCTCCGCGACCAGCTGGTAGAGCAACAACAAGATGGCGCCCGTCGCGTTGATGGTCATGGACGTCGTCACCTTGTCCATTGGGAGGTCGGCCATGAGCAAGCGCATGTCGGCCAGCGAGTCGATCGCCACTCCGACCTTGCCGACCTCACCCTCGGCCCGCGGATGGTCGGAGTCGTAGCCCATTTGTGTCGGCAGGTCGAAGGCACACGAGAGGCCCGTCTGGCCGGCATCGAGCAGGAACTTGAAGCGCTCGTTCGTGGACTCGGCCGAGCCGAAGCCGGCGTACTGGCGCATCGTCCACAGCTTCGAGCGGTACATCGTGGGATGAACACCACGGGTGTAGGGGTAGGCCCCCGGCTCGCCCAACTGGGTCGTCGGGTCCCACCCGTCGAGGTCGGCGGGCCGGTACACGGGTTGGATGTCGATACCCGAGTCCGTACTGCGCTCGGGGTTGGCCTGGGTCTTCTGCTTCTCGTGCGTCACCCCCACAGGCTACGAACAATCCGGGTGCGACGGAAAAACAGGCCGAGGGGGCGGACCGGTTCCCAGGGCCCGTCTGGGCCCGGGTGAGGCGGACCGGGCAGACTACGGCCGTGGAGGACAGCGACGGCCCCGTGTTCTCGCACTTCGGGATCTGCGTCAGCGACCTGGAGCGCTCGCTGCGCTTCTACTGCGACGCGCTCGGATTCGAGAAGGCTGAGTCCCACGAGATCGGCCACGAGTTCGCCCGGCTCATGGACTTCGACGACGTCGCGGTGACCTCCCAGTTCATCCGGCGCGGGCCGACGGCGATAGAGCTCCTCGCCTTCAGCGATCCGGCGCCGTTCGGCTCGCGTGAGCGGCGGCCCGTCAACCAGCTCGGGCTGACCCACCTGTCGTTCCGCGTCGGTGACCTGGCGGCCGCGATGGCCCGGATCGTCGAACTGGGCGGAGCCGTGGTCGCGGACAGCCGGACCACCATCGACCTCGGTGGAACGGCGCTCGAATTCGTCTACTGCACCGACCCCGACGGGGTGCGGGTGGAGTTGATGGACCTCGGCGGCTGATCGGGCACCGGTCCCGCCGCCTGCTCCTCGGCCAGCTGCTGCGCGTCCATCTCGGCGTCGAAGCGCACGGCCTTGCGTTCCTCCATGTGCATCCAGCGGAGCGCGATCGGGATCATGGGCCACAACATCAACGTGTCGCCCACGACCCACATGATGTCGCCGCCGACGTGCAGGTCGGTCACATACGAGAGGCCCCACGTGCGGTGGGTGGCGAGGTACGCCGGGAAGATCTCGTGGGCCTCGCCCGCCAGTGAGAGTCCGGTGAAGGTGTCGATCGGGATGGCCAAGAACAGATAGAAGAACTGGAGTGCGGGGTGCAGGCGGTAGCAGTTGGGATCGCTGCCGAAGATCTGGCGCCAGAACAGGTAGCCGATGACGAGGAAGGCCAGATGCTCCGCGTTGTGCAGGCTCTCGTGCTGGAGCGTGAGGTTGTACCAGTTGGTCAGGTGCGAAACAGGGATGAACACCGCGTAGAGCACGAAGGCCACGATGGGATTGGCGAAGAACTTGGCCACCGGAGAGCGCAGCGCTTCGGTCACGACGAGATGGGAGGTTCCGGTCGTCGCCCGCCACGTCAGATCGAGCGGTGAGGCGATGGCGTAGAGGGGAGCCGCCACCATGATCAGCAGCAGGTGCTGGACCATGTGGTCCCAGAACAGCTCGCCGTCGTAGACGCCGATGAAGCTGAAGATGGCGACGGCTGTCGTCGCGTTGGCACCGATCCACGCCGCCGTCTTGCCGACCGACCAGGGGTGGCGCGGATGCAGCGCGTTGTTGCGCTTGACGCCCCAGAGATAGAGCGCGATGGCGACCACGATCATCGCCACGGGGACGAAGTCGAATTGGAAGGCGAAGAGCTGTGACCCCCGCAGCGGCGGGAGCCCCGCGTCGGCCAGCACGGCGATCACCTCACGACGGTACTGCCAGGTTCAGCCGTGCTGCCAGACGCGCTGTGAGATGCCCCGCTTGCCGAAGAGGGCGGCCGCACTGAGCCGGGCGACCTCCTCGTCGCTCATCTGCCACCCCAGTGCACCTGCGTTCTGTTCGGCCTGGGAGCGGTTCTTCGCACCCGGAATCGGCACCGCGCCCTTGGCGATCAGCCAGGCCAGCGCCACCTGGCTGGGGGTTCGGTCTTCGTGCGCCTCGCCGATCCGCCGCAGCTCGGCCACCATGACGTCGATCTGATCCATCGGGTGCGCGGCGAAGGTCCGCTTGCCCGGGGGAGGGTTGGCCGCCGAATACTTGCCGGTGAGACGCCCTTGGCCGATCGGCGAATAGGCCAGCGGCACGACGCCGAGCTCCTGGCAGCACTCGATCAGCCCGACGCGCAGCGGCATGGCGCGCAGCAGCGAGAATTCGATCTGGTTGCTGGCGAGGTGCAGGTCGCGCTTTCGCAGACGCGGCATCGATGGCACGGGTCTCTTTGGCCGAATAGTTCGAGACGCCGACCGCCTTCACCACGCCCTCGGCGTGGGCCGCGGCCAGGGCGTCGGCGATCGCGTCGTGCGACCGCAGCGAAATGGGTCCGTGGATCTGGTACAGATCGATGGTGTCGACTCCCAGGCGCTCCCGCGACTTGCGGGCGGCCGACAGCAGCGCCGCGTGCACGTTCACCTTCCACGGCGACGGCATGAACTTCGTCGCGATGACGACACGCCCGCGTGCGCCGGGATCAGCCGCCAACAGCCGCCCGATGATGCGCTCGCTCTCGCCCCCGCCGTAGACCTCGGCGGTGTCGAAGAGGACGACGCCCGCCTCGATACTGGCGTCCCACGCGTCCCGGATCGTTGACTCGGTGAACGCGCTCGTCGTAGCCCCCCATGCCCCAGGTGCCCTTGTCACCCCAGGCCCAGGTGCCCACGCCCAGAGGCGGGATGCTCATGTCGGAACCGGCCAGGGCGATGCGGTCGCTGGCCTGCGGTGCTGTCGTCTCGCTCACTGCGCCACCGCCGCCGCGGCGAGATGGGCCTCGAGCGCGGCGCGCCACTCGTCGGCGTGGGTGAGTTGCGGCGAGTGGTAGGCGCCATCGATCACGCTGAGGCGTCCGTCGCCGACCTCGGCCGCCAGTGCCGGTGCCTGATCGACCAGCGGATGGTCTCGCTCGCCCACGATCACCGTGGTCGGGCAACTGATGGAGGGCAGCCGGCGGCGCAAGGAGCCGTCCTGGTCCGGGATCTCGCTCCAGAGCTCCGTGCCGAGCCCCTTGACGGCGTACGCGTCCATGCCGGCGAAGATTGCGTCTTTCTCCTGCTGCCATTCCCGCGGAACCGCCGCGGCGATGAGCTGGTCCTCGGGACCGCCGAGGCTGAGCGTGGACGGCATCCCTCGGGCGGGGTCGAACGCACTGATGTAGTCGTGCACCAGGGCGCGCATCTTCTCGTCCTCGGGCTGGAAGGACCACGCGCTCGGTGTCCATCAAGATGAGCGAGCGCACGAGATCGGGGCGTTGCACCGCCATGGTCATGACGACCCGTCCCCCCATGGAGTGGCCGAGCAGATCCACCGCACCGCCGCCGACGGTGTCGAGGAAGGCGGCCAGGTCGAGTGCAAGCTGCGCAATGGCGTAGCCCTCGAGCGTGCCCGTCTTGGTGGAGCGGCCGTGGCCGCGCTGGTCCAGGACGACGACACGCCGGCGCTCGGCCAGGGCGTCGACCTGCAGCGCGAAGTCGTGGGACGAGCCGGTGTAGCCGTGGACAAGCACCAAGGTGGGTGCGCCCGGCAGGCTGGACCCCCGCTCTGACCACGCCAGGTCGACCCCGTTGACGTGAAGCCTCTGCGATGAGCTGGGCCCGGTCATCGCACCTGTTTAGTGCGCGTCATGGCTCGTTCGCCGATCGCGCACGCCACGGACCACCGACGACCAAGGTCCACACCGGTCCTTGAGAGAAGGTCGAGGGTCCGCAGCGCAACCCTCAACCGAAGCTCGAGGGTGGACGCGCAACCTGAAGAGAACGTTGAGGTCGAGCGCCGCTTTTGCCGAGTTCACGGCGCATGTCTCAATAGAAGCTACGGTACTGCCTATGTAGCATGGCGTGTGGCGAGGGGGTTCGCTCGAAAGGCGGGTTTGGATCGAATGACTTCGCGTGGGTCGGTTCATGTCAGGATCTCGTTGCTGATGGCCTTGGTCGCGGGGCTTCTCGCGGTCGTCACCGGGTATTCCGTGACATCGGCGGTGAGCGGTTCCCCGTCGTCCGCCGCTGCCGCCACAGCATCGGACACGAGCTCGCCGCCCTACGCCGCCACGGGCTACTTCTCAGTGGCGCAGAAGGGGGAGCGGCTGGACCCTGGTGACTCCGCAAGGTGAGCCTTTCTATGCCTCGGGGATCGACTCGGTTGCGCCGGACGGCTCGGGAACCGACCAGGTGACCGGCGTCTGCCCATACTGCCAGACGGTGGCGAACGACTTCCCGAGCACGGCCGCGTGGTCGACCTCGACCGTCGCTCAGCTCCGCTCGTGGGGCTTCAATTCGCTGGGACCGTATTCCGACAACGCGGACCTCGGTTCCCAGATGCCCTACGAAGTGCAGCTGTCGATGGCGAGCGGGGACGACTGGTTCGCCCCTTCGTTCGTCACCAACGCCGACCAGGTGGCGCAGACACAAGTGGCGCCCTTGGCCAACGACCCGAACGTCATCGGCTACTTCACCGACAGCGAGCTCGACTGGGGCCCGCTTCTCGGCAGCGGCAACAACACCTTCACGACCGCGCTACAGCAGTATCTGGCGCTGCCAGCCGGTTCGCCCGGGCTGGCGGTCGCGCAGCAGTACGTGAACAACCCCAGCGGCTTCCTCACTGCGCTGGCGACGCGCTACTTCTCCGTGACCACTGCCGCCGTCCGCATGTACGACACGAACCATCTCATCTTGGGTGTGAAGGCCGAGGGACAGGAGATCGAGCCGAATCTGATCAAGGCGGCGGCGCCGTACGTCAACGTCTTCAGCATTGAGGACTACGTGTTGCCACCAGGCTGCGATCAGGCGGCGGACGATTCTGGCCCCCGTACCTCCCCTTGCAGCAGAACCTGGCCAATATGGAAGCGGTCGCCAACATCCCCCTCATGATCGGCGAGTACTCGTTCTCGTCGTACGTCAACAGCACAGGCGATCCGGACACAGTGCCCGGGGGTCTACGAGGTGGCTCAAACCCAGCAGCAGCGCGCCAACTTCTTCGAGAACTTCATCGCGCCCTTGTACGAGGCCACGCCCGGACCTGGTCGGTGACGACTGGTTCCAGTACGTCGACGAACCGGCGAACGGACGCACCGGCGACGCGGAGAACTTCGACTTCGGGATGATCGACGTCAACGGCAATCCCGTATCCCGACCATGGTGTCCGCCATGCAGCTCATGCACAACGTCGTCGCCGACCAGGCGGGGGACAACGGGCCGGTCTGCGATTCGTGGGCCGCGGGCAGCTCCGGGCGTGACCTGCACCGCGAACATGCCGTCGTCCACGCAGATCCGCGTTGACCATCGTGACTACCTCCCTGCCTCCCGGCACAAGTGGGCTACAACTACAGCACGGGGGCGTCTATGCCGCCGGCGGAACACCCGACTACACGTACGCCGTGACACAGGGGTCGCTGCCGCACGGGTCTGACGCTGGACTCCTCGAGCGGCATCATCTCTGGCACGCCGACAGCCACGGGAATCTCGTCGTTCACCGTCCAGGCCACCGATTCGACCGGCTCCCACGCCTCCCAGACCCTGTCCATCACCATCGGATCGAGCGCGCCCATCACGGTCAGCACCTCGCTGCCCAATGCCAGTCCGAACCAGCCCTACTCGGACCACGTTGGCGGCGACCGGGGGAACGCCGAGCTACAACTGGGTCGTCCTCTGCGGGGCATCATTGCCGGCGGGCCTGACGTTGAGTTCGGGCGGGGTCATCAGCGGCGTGCCCACCGTGTCCGGCACCTTCCCCATCGCCGTCAGCGGTCTTCGATTCCGGCGCTCCCTTTCGAAGAGCGAACGTCGTGCTCAAGCTGAATATCGGCCGGCAGCCGAGCGTGCTCGTCCCCTCGACGGGGGCCACCCTGCAGGGAACTCCCTTCCTCGACGCCGGCGTCATCCAGTCCGAAACCCGACAACGAGCATGCAACTTCGAGGTGTCAGGGGGATCGATCCGTAACAAGGTGGTCGCCACGGCGACCTTGACCTCCTTCGGCTGGCTCGGTCAGTGGAACACGACCACGGTCCCCAACGGCACCTACTCGCTCCAGAGCGTCGCAACCGACAACCAGGGTGCCACGGGCACCAGCGCGCCCAGTCACGATCACGGTGAACAACGCCGTACCCACGACGAGCGTGCTCGTCCCTGCGACCGGTGCGACCCTGTCGGGAGCGTCCGCCACCCTCGACGCCAACGCGTCGGCCAACGTGACCTCGGTCAGCTTCGAGCTGAGCGGCGGAGGCCTCACCGACCAGATCATCGCGACGGGACCGCGCCGACGATCTACGGCTGGCTCGTGCCAGTGGAACACGACCACGGTCCCCAACGGCACCTACACGCTGCAGAGCGTGGCTTCCTACGCCGGCGGCCTGAGCGGGACCAGCGCGCCCATCACCATCACGGTGAACAACGCCGCACCCGACGACGAGTGTGCTCATCCCCTGCGACCGGTGCGACCCAGTCGGGAGCATCCGCGACCCTCGACGCCAGCGCATCGGCCAACGTGACCTCCGTCAGCTACGAGCTGAGCGGCGGAGGCCTCACCGACCAGGTCATCGGCGCGACCAAGCCGACGGTCTACGGCTGGCTCGGTCAGTGGAACACGACCACGGTCCCCAACGGCACCTACACGCTGCAGAGCGTGGCCTCCTACGCCGGCGGCCTGAGCGGGACCAGCGCGCCCATCACGATCACGGTGAGCAACGCCGCACCCACGACGAGCGTGCTCGTCCCTTCGACCGGGGCGACCCTGTCGGGAGCATCCGCGACCCTCGACGCCAGCGCATCGGCCAACGTGACCTCCGTCAGCTTCGAGCTGAGCGGCGGAGGCCTCACCGACCAGGTCATCGGCGGGTCGACGCCAACGGTCTACGGCTGGCTCGGTCAGTGGAACACGACCACGGTCCCCAACGGCACCTACACGCTGCAGAGCGTGGCCTCCTACGCGGGCGGCCTGAGCGGCACCAGCGCGCCCATCACCATCACGGTGAACAACAGCTAGCGACTGCTGGTTTCGAACCGCCCGAGTCGGCGCACACGGGGTCCAGAACCGATCACGAGGTGTGCGTCGCTTTCGAACAGAGAGGGGAGGGGGCGGGTGGTCCCAGCGCTCGGTAGTGGCCACGCGAACTGGGAAGAAACTCACCCAAGCGACCTTCAGAGGCGCTCTTGATTCTGAAGGGCGATGAGCCCGGTTGGTACAAGAACAGCACCGCATACTCACAGGTGCGTTCCTGGGACGGCATGCGATCCAGATTCACAACGAGACGCGCTTGATTCGTCAGGGACTGAGCAGCAGCTCGACCGTTGATGAGACCGAAGTCCGTTGCCCAGGCCACCTGGAGCACCAGGAAAGCTGCTGAAGCAAAGGCAGCGAGCCACGCGGCGCCGATTCCTCCAGGTGGCGTTGGCTCCTGGCAGGCTGCGCCGCGCAAGGTGCGCCCACACGTACATCACGATTCCGGTGAGAAGGATGAGGTTCGCCATGACATAGCGATTGCTGCTGGCTGCACCAGAGGGGCCCGACACGCCTCGACCCAACGCAATGATCACGTCGAACAGCAGGGCGAAGCTAATCAAGAGCAGTGGGAGCGGAAACCGGTCCGTAGAAGCCCGATGTCGCCACGACTGTACGAGGATGAATGCGGCCACAGCGAAGAGAGCGACACCGACGAATTTCCAGGAACGCGACGTCATGCACGGGCTTGGACACGCCGGCAAAGTAGATCCCGTCTGGGATGACATCGCCGATGAGTGCGAAGAAGAATCCCAGCGCGGTCATCGGGTGGTGCAGCGTGCCTTGGGGAGAGCAGCCAACGGATCGTAAGCAGCCATTGTTACTGAAGTCGTATCCACTGAAGTAGAGCGCGACGGCCACAATCGTGGCGCCACACCACACGAGCGCCTCTCGGGAGGCTCGGTGCCACGACGAGTTGCTCCAGAGGATGCACACCGCACCCAACGGCCAGCACAAGAAGCCCTGGACGGTCGACAACGACGCAGCACACGCCGCGACGACTCCGACGACGATCCACAACGATCGACGGCTCTCCGGGACGTTCAGAGCGAACAGCATCACGACGAAGAAGAACACCGTCAGGTACCACGAGACTTGGAAGGCCCAGAGCGAGTTCTGGACATCAGCCAGAGAGAACCAGGTCAGCCCGAGAAGCAAGACGGGGAATCGGGGTGAGACGTGCCGCAAGGTAATGACGGAAAAGCGCCAACAAGAACACATACGTCGCGACGAACAACACGGCGCTGAAGAGGATGACCGCGCGAAGGTCGAAGTGGTCGATGCGTCCAAAAGCGATGTCGACGATATTTCCCAAGACGAGGCGCGACTCGTTGTATTGCACCCACACCTGACTCAGCTGAAGGTGGTTGTTGAGCGCACCTCGGATCATCGGCGCAACAGACCAGTCGTCTCCATAAAACGAATTTGTGGCGTCGTGATCGATGAAGACCAGGTAGAGGATTGGAGCGATGCTGGCCGCGGCGACGGTCAGAGCCGTGTTGTAGCGAGTTGCCCAGCGTATGACACGCGTCCCTCGCGCCACCATCAGATTCCTCGGAGCCGCGAGCAAGATGGAGTTCTTCGGCTGGGGACACGGTACGGCTCAACAGGGCCGACCTTCGAGCGGCCGCTCGTTCGGCCCTCGGGCTGCCTCGGTTTCCACGCTCGCCCTGCGCATGTACCTGCCCCACAGCCTGAGTCCTTGAGGTTGCTCAGTGGCCGGTCCGACGAACATGGATGAGTCAGTGTATTGAACGAACAGGGAATACGGCGGGGTGTGTCCCTTCCGTCAATAAAGGTGACGGGAGCCCATCAGCTCGTCGCTTGGCGCGCGTTACCCCGAGTCGGTTGAGAGCTGCTGCGCCCGATGCCGGTGCACCGGGCGCAGCAGCGACGTCTGTGCAGGCGCGCGCCTGGCTCGGATGCCGCGAGCGCGGCGGTGGCGGCATCCCCGGCGAGAGGTTGGCGCAGATCGTCGACGATGACCGCTGGACGCCAGGTGGCCGAGTCGATGTGGCGACCCGTGGCGGTGACGACGAGCGAGCCGCTGGCGTTCTCGGTGGTGAACCCGATGGCCCAGATGCCACGGTTGCGCTTGACGCGGCGCGAAGTCAGGTCCGGCGGCCCGGGAGATCCGGGCGGCGGTGCCGGCGCAGGCTCGGGCGCGGAACGCGGGAGCAGGTCGGTCGGAGTGGTGCGGCAACTCTAGTTGTGGCCCGGTGACCCGGGCGGACACGAGCGTGCCGTCCGCACCGTCTTGAGCGCCGGCGCGTCGGTCCGGGCGGATCAGCGCGCGTGCGGCATGCAGAGGTCGTCGTACTCCGCGATGACGATCTCACCGGCGTCGGGACCGCACGCCGGGCACGCCGGGTCGCGGCGCACCTTGAACGTCCGGAACGACTCTTCGAGCGCGTCGTAGGAGAGCAACCGCCCGACGAGCGGGTCGCCCAGCCCGAGCAGCACCTTGATGGTCTCGATGGCCTGGATCGATCCGATGATCCCGGGCAGCACGCCGAGCACGCCGGCCTCCGAGCACGACGGCGCCAGCTCGGCCGGCGGCGGCTCGGGGATCAGGCAGCGGTAGCAGGGGCCGTTGTAGGGGTCGAAGACGGTGACCTGACCCTCGAAGCGGAAGATCGAACCGTGGATCACCGGGATCCGCTTGAGGAGCGAGGCGTCGTTGACGAGGTAGCGCGTCGGGAAGTTGTCGGTCCCGTCAACGATTGCGTCGTAGCCGTCGATGATGTCGAGAATGTTGTCGGCCCCCAGCCGCACGTCGTAGGTGACGACGTTCACGTCGGGATTCAGTGCCGTCAACGTCTTCTTGGCCGAGTCGACCTTGCGGTCACCCACCCTGTCCATGTTGTGCAGGATCTGTCGCTGCAGGTTGGACTCGTCCACGACGTCCATGTCGATGACGCCGAGCGTCCCCACGCCGGCAGCAGCGAGGTACAGCGCTGCTGGGGAGCCGAGGCCGCCGGCGCCGAGCAGCAGCACCTTCGAACCGAGCAGCTTCAGCTGGCCTTCTTCGCCAACCTCGGGGAGCAGGACGTGGCGCTGGTAACGGTTGCGCTGGGCCGGGGTCAGCGTCCGGGGTGCGGCCCACGGGCGATCGTCGTCTTTCCACCGGTTGAACCCGCCCACCATCGACTGCACGTCGGTGTAGCCGAGGTCCTGCATGGTCTTGGCGGCAAAGGCGGAGCGGACGCCGCCGGCGCAGTACACGACGATCGGGCCTGTCTTGTCGGGCAGCTTGCCCTCGACCTGGAACTCGAGATGACCCCGGGGCAGGTGGACCGCATTGGGGATGGCACCCTGTTCGTACTCGTCGGGCTCGCGGACGTCGAGGAATGTCACGCCGCCGCCCTCGAGCAGGGCCTGGGCGTCCGCCTGCTCCACCTCTCGGATGGACGCCTTTGCCTCGTTGAGAAGGTCCCGGGGTGTGGCCACGCTCTACCTCCGTGTCGCGTCGAGCCGCCCGCATGAGCAGCATCGAAGGGTAAAACACTACCAGCGGGGT
Source organism: uncultured Acidimicrobiaceae bacterium (assembly GCA_963791995.1). Taxonomy (GTDB): domain Bacteria; phylum Actinomycetota; class Acidimicrobiia; order Acidimicrobiales; family RAAP-2; genus Bog-473. The sequence continues at coordinate 287,046 of CAWBUQ010000011.1, forward strand.
CAACATTCCCGAGCCCCACCAGGGACGTCGCGCCGATCACGGCCGGTTGCGCACCAGGTGGGAGAATGCGCCTCCATGGAGCTGGGCGAGGCCATCCGCCGCCGCGCCATGGTGCGCAGCTTCTCCGCCGAGCCGGTGGAGCGTGCGGCCGTCGCCCACATCCTCGACGCCGCACTCCGTGCGCCCACGGCGGGGAACACGGGCGGGACGGCCTGGATCGCCCTGATCGGCCGCGAAGAGACCGAGGCCTACTGGTCGGCCACGACCGACGAGGCGTGGCGGGGGCGCAATCCGGCCCGGTGGGCCGGGCTGCGCCGCGCCCCCGTCCTGCTGCTGGCGTACGCCTCCCCCGAGGCCTACGTCGCCCGCTACGACGAAACCGACAAGGCCGGCTCGGGGCTCGGTGCAGGTGCCGACGCCTGGCCCGTGCCGTACTGGTATGGCGACGCGGCGTTCGGCGTCATGACCGTCCTCCTCGCCGTGGTCGACGCCGGTCTGGGCGCCTGCATGCTGGGCGCCTTTCGTGGCGAGGTTGCGCTCGCCGATGCACTGGGCGTCCCCGACGGATGGCGCCTCTTCGGGACGGTCGTGCTCGGACACCCCGACGGGGCGGACCACCGATCGCGATCGCTCGATCGGGCGCAGGGCGAAGGTGAAGGCCGGATCCACTGGGGATCGTGGGGCGGGGTACCTCTCTAAGCCTTCGACTCAGGTCTTCGACAGCACGTGGTCGGGTCCCTCGGTCCAGCGGGCCATGGCCCAGAGGAGGTCCGAGAGCCGGTTGAGGTACGCGAGCACGTAGGAGCCCTCGACCGGCTCGGCCACGGCGAGACGCTCGGCGCGGCGCACGATCGTGCGGGCCAGGTCGAGCGCAGCGGAGAGGCGGTTCTCCCCCGGCACGGTGAAGTCGCTCGGCATCTCGAAGCGGGTCAGCAGGTCGTCGATGCCCGACTCGAGCTCGACCACCATGTCGGCGGTCACGAGGCTGGAGCCCGCCTTGAGCTTCCTGCGGTTGTCCGGGGCGGTGGCCACCTCCGCCATCACCACGTAGAGCTCGCGGGCGAGCGACGTCAAACGCTGGTTGACCGCCGAACCGGGCTCGCTCTGGGCGCGGGCCACGCCGATGGCGGCCTGGGCCTCGTCGATCACGCCGTTCAGCTCGATCTGGAGCGAGTCCTTGCGTACCCGGCCCCCGTAGAGCAGGCCCGTCGTCCCGTCGTCACCCGTCTTGGTGTAGATCCTCGGTTGCGCCACCAGGGCGGATGCTATCGGCCCCGTTTCGGGGGGCGGCAATGGACGCCGGTATCCTGTGCGTGGTGGCTCCCTCTCCTGAACTCCTCGGCCGGCTCGATCCGTCCGCCTCGCCGTACCTCCAGGCGGTACGCGAGCGCGTCGTCATCTTCGACGGCGCCATGGGCACGAACCTCCAGTTGCTCGGCCTGGCGGCCGAGGACTTCGGCGGGCCCGAATTCGAGGGCTGCAACGAGTACCTGGTGGAGACGCAAGCCGGACCTCGTGGCCCAGGTGCACCGCTCCTTCTACGAGGTCGGCTGCGACGTGGTCGAGACGGACACGTTCGGGTCGACCTCGGTCGTGCTGGCCGAGTACGGGCTGGCCGACCGTGCACGAGAGCTGACGCGCCGGGCGGCCGAGCTGGCCTGCGCGGTGCGCGACGAGTTCTCGACGCCCGAGCGCCCGCGCTGGGTGGCCGGCTCCATGGGCCCGGGCACCAAGTTCCCCACCTTGGGCCAGATCCCCTACGCCGAGTTCCGCGACGCCTACGAGGAACAGGCGCTCGGGCTGTTGGAGGGCGGGGTCGACCTCCTCTTGATCGAGACGCAGTTCGACCTGCTCTCGGTCAAGGCGGCCATCAACGGCGCCCGGCGCGCCATGGTCGCCCTCGACCGCTTCGTGCCGCTGCAGACCCAGGTGACGATCGAGCTGACCGGCCGCATGCTGCCCGGCACCGAGATCGGCGCCGCGCTGACCGTCCTCGACGCCATGCAGGTCGACGTCGTCGGCCTCAACTGCGCCACCGGACCCGTCGAGATGAGCGAGGCGCTGCGCCACCTGTCGGGGGCCAGCCGGGTCCCCATCGCCTGCATCCCCAATGCGGGCCTCCCGTCGGTGGTCGACGGCGCCATGCACTACGACCTCACCGCGGACGCCCTGGCCGATCACCTGCACCGCTTCGTGACCGAGTTCGGCGTCACCGCCATCGGCGGCTGCTGCGGCACCACGCCCGAGCACCTGGCGGCGGTGGTCGACGCTGTGCCAGCGCCACACCCGCGAAGCGCACGCCCGAACACGAGCCGGCGGCCGCCTCCATCTACACCTCGGTCCCCTTCCGCCAGGACACCTCCTTCCTCGTTGTCGGCGAACGCACCAACGCCAACGGCTCGAGGGCCTTCCGCGAGGCCATGCTCGAGGCCGACTGGGACACCTGCGTCGCCATGGCGCGCGACCAGGTCAAGGAGGGCTCGCACCTCATTGACGTCTGCGTCGACTACACCGGCGCCGACGGCGTCTCGGACATGACCGAGGTGGCCAGCCGCCTGTGCACGCAGTCGACCGTCCCGATCATGGTCGACTCCACCGAGGGCCCGGTCGTCCGCGCCGCGCTGGAGTGGATCGGCGGGCGCCCCATCCTCAACTCCGTCAACCTCGAAGAGGGCGACGAGCCGGGCACACGCCTCGACACCTTCCTGCGGCTCGCCCGCGAGTTCGGCGCGGCGGTGGTGTGCACCTGCATTGACGAAGAGGGCCAGGCCCGCACCCGGGAGTGGAAGCTGCGGGCTGCCCGCAACATCCTCGACATCGCGGTCGAGCGCTACGGCCTCGAACCCCAGGACCTGTTGTTCGACGCGCTGGCGTTGCCGCTGTCGACGGGCATGGAGGAGAGCCGGGTCGACGGGATCGAAACCATCGAGGGCATCCGATCCATCAAAACCGAGCTGCCCGGTGTCAGCACCATTCTGGGCCTGTCCAATGTCTCCTTCGGGCTCAACCCGGCGGCCCGTCAGGTCTTGAACTCGGTCTTCTTGCACGAGTGCGTGGAGGCGGGGCTCGACTCGGCCATCGTGCACGCATCGAAGATCCTGCCCCTCTCCCGCATTGACGAGCGGGTCAAGGAGGTCTGCCTCGACCTCGTCTACGACCGTCGCCGCGACGGCTACGACCCGCTCCAAGAGCTGCTCGGCCTGTTCGAAGGCGTCAAGGTGGCCGAGAGCGGGGCGGACGATCACGCCGACTGGCCGGTGGACAAGCGGCTCAGCCAGCGCATCATCGACGGCAACCGCAACGGCCTCGAGGACGACCTCACCGAGGCACTCGAGTCGGGGCTCGCCGCGCTCGAGATCGTCAACGACATCCTGCTGGCGGGCATGAAGGTGGTCGGCGAACGTTTCGCCTCCGGCGAGATGCAGCTTCCCTTCGTTCTGCAGTCGGCCGAGACGATGAAGGCGGCCGTGGCTTTCCTCGAACCGCACATGGAGAAGTCGGACCAGGGCGGCAAGGGCACCGTGGTGCTGGCCACGGTCAAGGGCGACGTCCACGACATCGGGAAGAACCTGGTCGACATCATCCTGACCAACAACGGCTACCTGGTGGTGAACCTCGGGATCAAGGTCGGCATCAACGAGATGGTGGCCGCGGTCGAGGAGCACAAGGCCGACGCCATCGGCATGAGCGGCCTCTTGGTCAAGTCGACACTGATCATGCGCGAGAACCTCCTCGAGCTGAACGACCGGTCGCTCTCGAGCATTCCCATCCTCTTGGGCGGGGCTGCGCTCACGCGCACGTACGTCGAGCGGGACCTGCGCGAGGTCTACGAGGGGCGGCTCTTCTACGGGCGCGACGCCTTCGAAGGCCTGCGCACCATGGACCGTCTGGTCGAGCTCAAGCGCAGCGGTGAGGACGACCCCGACTTCGGCCGCGAGATCTCAGAGCGCAACGTGCCCAAGCGCAGCCGCCTGGACCCCGACACCTCGCCGGTCGAAGGGCAGCCGGCGCGCGTCGGAGGTGGCGGCCGACAACCCGCTGTTCACCCCGCCCTTCATCGGGACCCGGGTCGCCGTCGGGCTGCCGATCGACGAGGTCTCCGAGTTCTTGAACCTGACCGCCCTCTTCCGCAACCAGTGGGGTTTCCGGCCCGAGAACGGCGAGAACGACACCGAGTTCAAGGACCGGGTCAAGAGCACGCTGCGCGAGCAGATCGGCATAGCGCGCGAGGAGGGACCTGCTGGTGCCGTCGGTCGCCTACGGCCACTTCGCCGCCAACGCCGAGGGCAACGACCTCGTGGTCTGGAAGGACGAGACGCGGACGTCGGAATGGATGCGCTTCACCTTCCCCCGCCAGCGCAAGGAGCCCTGGCTGTGCATTTCGGACTTCTTCCGCTCGACCGATTCGGGCGAGGAGGACTTCGCCAGCTTCATGCTCTGCACCATCGGCAGCCCGGGCCTCGGAGCAGGCGGCCAAGCTGTTCGCCGAGAACCGCTACCAGGACTACCTGTTCCTGCACGGGCTGAGCGTCGAGATGGCCGAGGCGACCGCCGAATACTGGCACAAGCGCATCCGCGAGGAGCTCGGGTTCGTCGACGAGGACGGCCCGACCCTCACCGGCCTCTTCCGGCAGCAGTACCGGGGTGGCCGCTACTCGTGGGGCTACCCGGCCTGCCCCGATCTCACGGACAACGCCAAAGTCGTCGAGCTCCTGGGGGGAGACCGTATCGGCGTCACGGTCAGCGAGGGGTTCCAGTTGCACCCCGAGCAGACCACCGACGCCATCGTGTGCCACCACCCCGAGGCCAAGTACTTCGTCGCATGATGCCGACGCGGGCCCGGGTGACTCGTCATGGCGGCAGTCGCCGTGGCGGCGGCGGCCCTGGGTGCGGGTGTGGCCGGCGCTCGGGTGTGGCCGGCGACGGTGTGGCCGGCGCAGCGACGAGCTCGTCGCAGTCGCTGAGCACCATCGTGATCCCCGACCTCGGGCCGGGCTACACCGTCTCGTCACAGGGCCCCTTGAACCCCTCCGAGTTCGCCTCGGACTCCCCCGACCCTTCGGCCGCAGCGGGCGCGCTCTCGACCCTCGGCACCTTGATCACCACCTACGAGCGGGAGTGGCAGGCCAACGGCGGACTGAACCAGGTGCAGGACCTGGTCGTCCGTTTCCCGTCCTCGAGCGGCGCCCAGGTCTTCTTGCAGGCGGCGCAGAAGTCGCTCGACTCCGGCGAGATCGTGAGCAAGGGCCCGCTGGCCTCCATCCCGGGCGCCCGACTGGTGACCTACTTCGCCGCCACCAACGAGTCCGGGGTCGGCGAGGCGATCACCATGCGCTCGGGTGCCTACGTGGCACTGCTCTCGTTCTTCTCGGCCGCCGCCGGCAACAAGCAACCGATTGCGCCGGCCGATGCCCAAAGGGTGGCGCAGGCCCAGTACGGGGCACTCGTCACCGCGTCGGGTGGCACGAACGGCTCGCCTGCGAGCACCAGCGCCACGTCGCACGTCGCAGCGGCACCGGCGACGGTCAAGAAGAGCGCCTCGTCCAGCGACATCGGCTGGGCCATCCTGGCCGTCGTCATCGTCGCTCTTGCAGTGTCGACCCCGATCGTGCTGCGCCGCCGGCGTGAGCGGGCCGAGGAACTCAGTCTGCGAAGCCAATCCGAGCCAACGGAACCCGCGACGCAGGTGTAGGGGGACGAACCAAATCTGGTCGCCGAATTCTTCACATGGACAACCACGGCGATGCTTTGTGCTCGGTGGTCGGCGTCGTCGTGAGCGATGCTTTCGACCCTGTACTGCCCGTCCGGCACCAGCGTGGAATCCCACTGCGCGATCCAGCCGAACCTGGTGTCGCGGGCGCTCACGCGAAACCGGGCTCCCGTTGAACCGGTGATGACGAAGTCCACGGCCCGAATGCCAGAGTCGCTCTGCGCAGCCGCGACCAGCAGATCGACCCCATGCATGGCTGCCCCATCCCGGGGTTGGATGACCGTGGTCACAAGCGAGTGCGCGTCATATGGGAGACCGGCACGCGAATACCCGTCCAGCGTCGAAGGACTGTCGAAGAAAGCCAGTCGATCCTCCCGGGCGAAAGCCGCCAGGCGCCGCGTCTGGGGTACGTAGTACGGATTCACGTTCAGGACACGCTCGACCATGGAGTCGGGGGCTTTCTCAATATTCGCGATGACGTGTGAGCCTCGTGTCTGCGCGTTCTGCCACGCGCTCGGCGTCGTCGAGCCCATTGACGGTCCCGAGGATCAGCGCGAGGCCGACGGCCCCGCCGACGATGATGACGCTGGCGGGCCAAAGTATCCGTTCAAATCGCCGGTTCCGGACGGCCCGCGTTCGCCGACTGAGGATGACGAGGTAACACCCGACGAGGGTGAGGAGGTCGAAGGTCGTGTAACGGCTCGCACCGCCAGCGTTCAAACCCGCAGCGGCGCGTCCGTCGGTGATGGTCGCAGTGAACAGAAGACCGAAACAGATGAGGGCAACGCCGAGTGGGGATCCGTCGTCTTCCCGAGGCCGCCGCACCGACAGGAGGGTCAACCACAGCGCCGTGAGGACGATCAGGACTCCGAGCGCCACCGCGAAGTTTCCGCCGTGTGAGTCGATGACGTTGCCGACGGAGAAGAAGAAGAACTGCAACCCTTGAAGCGGGTGGTGCAGCGCGTAGCCGTTCGAGGTGCCACCGAGCTGCGAGTTGTAATTGACGAAGTAGATGGCCGCCGTGAGAGCTCCCAGCGCGACCCAGGCAACGACGAACTGAAGCGGGCGACGCCTGAAGAGAAGCACGACCAGCCCCGCTGGCCAGATCAAGAGACCCTGGAGCGACGAGTAGCTGCCAACGATGGCGGCGGCGACAGCCCCCAGGACGATGAGCCAATTCCATCTCGGGCTGTCGCAGAGGACCAGGGCAACGCAAAGAGCCAACAACACGAGGTACCAAGCGAACTGGAAGCCCCACAGCGCATTGCCGCTCTGTACGAACGAGAGCATCACAATGGCTACCGGCAGATAGAAAATCCACGGGGTCGCAGGTGTGCGACGTCGATGGCCGATGATCAACAAGCCAGTGGACCCAAGCAGGGTGGCTGCGCTCAGGAACTCCTCGTCGACGATGTTGAAGTGCGTCGTCTTGGCGAGCAGGAGGACCACGAGGTTGGGAAACAGGATGCGGTTGTCTGTGTGCTGTGCCCAAAGCGTCGAAAATGTCAGATGTCCCGAGTAGGCATGTTCGATGAGGCCCAGATCACTCCACTGATCGACCCAAATCGTGTTGAGCCCATAGGCATCGACCAACCAGAGGTACGCAATGACGACCGCTGCAAAGCTGGCCACCGTCAGGATGTGCAGCGCCCTTCGCCGGCCGAGCGGCTGGGAGATGGCATCGACCTCCAACGGTGTGGTCGGCGGGGCGCGGAGCACCGGCACATGGTGGCACCTTGTCTTGTCGCTGGTACAGACCGCGGATCACAGGGCCGCTGCAGGTCCAGCACAGGGCCGAGGCAAACCAGCGGCGATTCCCCGTCGCGAACTCGCAAGGGTGCCCATCCGGCCAGATGGACGACTCCCAGTCCCGCACAGCGACTGAGACCCTGGTCACGGGCGGACAAACCGACCCTCCGGAAGTGACAACCCAGAGCGAGAATGCGAAGGTCGCTGGCGCAGCCCGCTGCCATGGTGTCGGCGTCCCGGGGGGAGGCGCGCTGTGTGCCTCTCCAGCCTCCCTACGGACCCCCTGCGTGGAGTGGGTAGTGCCGTCCCCGGTAGGCAAAGACGGGAACCATCCGTCCATCGGGTCGCACCTGGAGCCGCGGCGATGCCACGTAGCGGTGCTGTGCTCCGTCGCTCATGACGACGAAAAGCTCTGTGGCGTGGTCCTCGACGACATGCTGGCGCCCGTCCAATGGACCGCCGTCGAGCACGACCGTGCCGGCGACGTTGCTGCCCGTCGTCTCCACGTATCAGATGATGCCATCCGACTCCGGGACCCGGAGAGCGGCCGGGACGACGATCGTTTTCGGATGATCCCGAAGGGGTCATGGTGTGCCGCCGGCAGCGTGCCCGTACGCTTCCCTGCGTGACGGCGCTTCCGGCTCCCACCCGGCCCCTGAGCGACGGCGTCGTGACCCTGCGCCGCTTCACGCTCGAGGACGTGCCGGCCGTGACCGAGGCATGTCAGGACCCTGAGATCCCCCGCTGGACCGCCGGCATCCCAAGCCCCTACGAAGAGCACCACGCCCGGGAGTGGATCGAGATGCACGACCGATTTTGGAACGAGGAAGGACACGCCTCTTTCGCCTTCTGCGACGCGTCGAGCGGAACGCTCTTCGGGTCCATGGCTCTGGTGGAAGTCGACGCGGTCACCCGATCGGCGACTGCGGGCTACTGGGCCGCCCCATGGGCGCGCAATCGCGGCGCCACGACCCGTGCACTCGCGCTGATGTGCGCGTGGGCGTTCGAGTCTCTCGGTATCGACACGGTGGAGCTGATGACGCTGCCCGGCAACATCGCCTCGGAGCGGGTGGCGCAGAAGGCCGGCTTCGAGCATGCCGGTGTCCTCGAGGACTACGCGCCTTCCCGCGCCCGGAATCCCGCCGCGCGAGTCACCGTGAACCAGTGGGTCCTCCCTCGCGATCCGGGGCCCCCGCCGGCAGCGTGAGGGGGCGCGCTCGGACTCTCGGGCCCCCTCAGCCAGTACGACCCAGTGAGACCGGGGTCACCACCGACCCGGCGGCGGAGCTCGGCGTTGCCCCGGCCGCAGACGCCGCCTCGCGTGCGTGATAGCTCGACCGGGTGAGCGGCGAGGACTCGACATGGGACAGCCCGAGCGCGGCACCGGCCTCGCGCAAGGCGTCGAACTCCTCGGGCGTCCAGTACCGCGATACCGGCAGGTGGTCGCGGCTCGGCCGCAGGTACTGCCCGATGGTGACGATGGAGACACCGACGCCGCGCAGATCGGCCATGGTGGCGACGACCTCGTCCTCGCGCTCGCCCAGGCCGACCATGAGGCCCGACTTGGTGACCAGGCCGGCGGCGTGGGCGCGGGCCAGGACGCCGAGGCTGCGTGCATACCCGGCCGAAGGACGCACCGCCCGCTGGAGCCGGGCCACCGTCTCGATGTTGTGGTTCAACACGGCAGGGCGCGCAGCGAAGATCTCGTCGAGCGACGCTGCGTCACCCCGGCAGTCCGAGATGAGCACCTCCACCGTGGTGGACGGGGTGCGCGCCCGGATGGCCCGGATCGTCCGCGCCATGGCACCCGCTCCCCCGTCAAGGAGGTCGTCACGCGCGACACAGGTGACCACGGCGTGGCCGAGCTGCATCCGGGCCACCGCTTCGGCAACCCGCTCGGGCTCGTCGGGCGACAGTGGCAACGGGTGCTGCGTGTCGACCTGGCAGAAGCCGCACGCCCGCGTGCAGCGCTCGCCGTTGATCATGAAGGTGGCGGTCCCGTCGGCCCAGCACTCGTAGATGTTCGGGCAGCCCGCTTCCTCGCACACGGTCACCAGCCCGAGGTCGTGGATGGTGGACCCCAGTCGCCGGTAGCCCGAGCCCATGCGCACCGGGACACGCGCCCACGCCGGCTTGCGCTGCGCCAGGTCGAGACCGTCCTCGGGTGCGACCCCGGCCTGGCGCAAGCGGCGCAGCAGCGGCCGCTCGCCCGGCGCCCACGTCCCCGGCGACGTGGCGCCGCTCACGACCGAGTAGTGCTCGGTACCCCCGTCGCCGAAGACGGCCGCGGCCCGCGCCACGAAGGCGTCGACCACCTCGTCCATGGACGCATCGACCCCTTCGGCGCGGAGCGAGGTCACGCCGCGGTCGGCGATGCCGCAGGGCACGATGTGCCCGAACATGGCCAGGTCGGTCGTCACGTTGAGGGCGACACCGTGCACGGTGCGCCGCCGGCCCGCAGCCGGTGCGCAGCGACCGCACGCCGATGGCGGCGACTTTGCGGGGGGCCGGGCCGCCGGCATCGATCCAGACGCCCGGGTACTCCTCGACCGTCGCCGCTCCGGGCAGGCCGACGTCGGCCAAGGTCTCGATCACGATCTGCTCCAACCGGTGCACGTGCGCCGGTCCCGCCGCCGGGTCGTCGGGTACGGACACGACCGGGTAGGCGACCAATTGGCCCGGCCCGTGGTAGGTGACGTCGCCGCCGCGGTCGGCCCGCGCGAGCACGGCCCCGACGCTGGCGGGTTCGACCAGGACATGGCGCATGTCGGCGTGCGCGCCGAGGGTGTAGGTGGGCGGGTGCTGCAACACCAACAGGTAGTCGTCGTCCGCCTCACGCGCCAGGGCGTGCTGGAGCACGTCGGCCTCGTGGTAGGGGACCGTCCCGAGCGAGCGGATGCGGAGCACCGAGCGGGCCCCTAGAGCTCCGCGGCCCAATCGCGGGAACCGAGCAGCTCGGCGACGCGCGCCAGGAAGAGCGAGACGTAGGCGCCGTCGACCGCCCGGTGATCCCAACTGACGCCGAGGATGCCGGTGGAGTGGATGGCGATGGACTCCGAGCCGTCGGGCTGGGTCACCACGACCGGCCGCCGTGCGATCCCGTCCGTCGCCAGGATGGCCACCTGGGGCTGATTGATGATCGGGACCGTGAAGTAGGTGCCGAACGGGCCGTCGTTGGTGATGGAGAAGGTGCCACCGGCGATGTCGTCGGCGTTGAGCTGGCGCCCGCGTGCCCGCTCGGCGAGATCGCGAATGCGACGCGCCACGCCGCGCAGGGTGACCTCCTCGGCGCGATGGATGACCGGGACGATCAGTCCCTCGTGGGAGAGGTCGATGGCAATGCCGAGGTTGACCTCGGCGTGCACCAAAAGAGCTTCCTCGACCACTGACGCGTTGAGGAGCGGGAAGTCGCGCAATGCCTCGATGGCGGCCCGGGCGACGAAGGGAAGGTAGGTGAGCGTGAAGCCCTCTTCGGCCTTGAAGCGATCACCCCACGCCGTTGCGCACGCGCTCGACGGCCTCGAAGTCGACCTCGTTGGCGATGAAGGCGTGCGGCGAGGTCGCCTTGGAACGCACCATGTGCTCGGCCGTGCGACGTCGCATGTTGGAGAAGGGCACCAGCTGATCGCCGGCGGCTCGGAACGACGCCATCGACACCGGCGGAGCCGAGGGCGCGACGCGGGCCGGCGGCGCAGCGGGTGCTGACGGGGCCACCGGCGTGGTCGGCACGGCCGCGGGTTGTGCCGGCGGTGCAGAGGGTGCGGGCGGCGCCGGTTCGGCGGCAGGTGCGGCAGGGCGCAGCGCGACGGGCATCGGCAGCCCGGAGCGCATCCTCGCGGGTGATGCGCCCGCCGGCTCCGGTGCCGGTGACCTCGGTCTCGCTGATCCCGTTCTCAGAGAGGATCTTGCGCACCATCGGCGAGAGGAGCAGCGGTTCGGCACCCCCGCCGTCGCTCGATGCGGCGGGGGCCGGCGCCGGAGCGGGCTCGGGTGACGGCGCCGGCGGTGCCGACGGTGGCGCAGCCGCAGGCGGTGGCGGACGGTGGCGCGGCAGGCGCGAGCGCGGCGGCGGCTAGCCGCAGGCGGCGCGGACTGTGCCGGAGGTGGCGGCGGCGGCGTGCTGGGCCGGCGCGGACGGCGCTTCGGCGGCGGGTGCGGCCGGCGCGGCAGCCGCTCCCGAGCCGTCCCCGATGACCGCGAGCTTGACGCCCACCTCGACCGTCTCGCCCTCGGGGACGAGGATCTCGGTCAGGACACCGGCGGCCGGTGAGGGCACCTCGGAGTCGACCTTGTCCGTCGAGACCTCGAAGAGCGGCTCGTCGCGTTCGACGGCGTCGCCGACGCCCTTCATCCAACGGGTGATCGTGCCCTCGGTGACGGTCTCACCGAGTTGCGGCATCATCACATCAGCCAACGTGAAGTCCCCTTCCGGTCAGCGCCAGCATCGTCTCGCCGAAGGTCTCGGACAGTGACGGGTGCGGCTGAATGAACTGTGCAACCTCTTCGGGGAAGGCCTCCCAGTTGACAGCGAGGTAGCCACCGCTCAACTGCTCGGTGACCCACGGGCCGCACATGTGCACGCCCAGGATCCGTCCGGCGGTGCCGTCCGGCCGCTTCTCCGCGATGATCTTCACCAGGCCCTCAGTGTCGCCGATGATCTGCGCCCGGCTGTTGCCCCCGAAGGGGTCCTTCTTCGTGAGGATCTCGATGCCGGCCGACACCGCCTGCGCTTCGGTCAGGCCACAGAACGCCACCTCGGGGTGGCAGTAGATGGCCCACGGGACCTTGCCGTTGTCGACGGGCACCACGGTCTCGCCGAGCATCCCCTTGACCGCCACGATGGCCTCGGCGAAGCCGACGTGGGCGAGCTGGGGCGTGGCGGCCACGATGTCGCCGACGGCCTAGACACCGGGCACGCCGGTGCGCTGGTACTCGTCGGCCACCGACGAAGCCGCGCTCGTCGATGTGGACGCCGACCCCGTCGGCCACCAGCCCCTCGGTCCGGGGGCGGCGGCCCACCGACACCACGACGGCCTCGACGTCCCAGGACTGGTCGCCCGCCTTCACGGTCGTGACGCTGCCGTCGCCGGCCGGCGTGTGGCCCTCCACCATCGCCCCGGTCACGATGTCGATGCCACGCTTCTTGAACGAGCGCGCCACCAAGCGGATGATGTCGTCGTCGCAGCCGGTGAGGATGGTGTCGAGCGCCTCGACGATCGTCACCTTGGTGCCCAGGTCGGCCAGGAGGGAGGCGAACTCGGCGCCGATGACGCCGCCGCCGACGACGGCGACCGACGCCGGCAGCGCCTTCAGGTCGAAGAACTCGTCGGAGGTCATGACCCAGCGGCCGTCCACCTCGAAGCCGGGCAGGGTGCGGGGGACGGATCCGGCCGCCAGGACGACGTTGCGGCCGATGACGACGCGGCCGGCGTCCTCCCCCTCGCTCACCGAGACCCGGTTGTCGGCTTCGAGGGTCCCGGTGCCGTGCAGGGTCGTCACCTTGCGTCCCTTCAAGAGGCCGGCCAGGCCCTTCCAGAGCTTGTCGACGACGGCGTTCTTGCGGTCCTGGCTCACCGCGAAGTCGAGCGAGACGCCCGAGACCCCGATGCCGAACTCCTTGGAGCCCTCGATGGTGCGGCGCACCGCCGCCGTCTCGAGGAATTCCTTGGCCGGGATGCAGCCCCGGTGCAGGCAGGTTCCGCCGACCTTGTCGCGCTCGACGATGGCGATGGAGAGGCCGGCCGCCGCACCGTAGAGCGCCGTGGCGTAGCCACCCGGGCCGCCGCCGATGACGACGATGTCGAACTCGTCCTCTGCGCTCATGGAGTGTCTGTCCTCTTCCTCTGTGCTCACGGTCGTCCGGAGCCGTCGGCTCCCCCGAACGTCTCGCTCGCACCGGTTGGAGTCCTCTGCCGCCCCTGCGCGTAGTACCCCGGCAGCCTACCGGCCGTGCCGGCGGTTCCCGTCCGGCCGGAGGACCCACTGCAGCGCGTGCAACCGCTCGTACCGACCCCCGCATCGGCCGCCTGTGTCGGCGAGCTCGTCGACCCGGTCGTTCCAGCGGTCGCCCGAGTGCCCCTTGACCCAGCTGAAGCTGACGTCGACGTCGTCGCTCAGCGCGAGCTCGAGGAGCGGCTCCCACAAATCGCGGTTGGCCACCGGCTTGTTGGCCGTGTTCTTCCAGCTGCGCCGCAGCCAGCCCTTCCACCATCCGTCGGTGAAGCACTTGACGACGTAGGTCGAGTCGCTGACCACCTCGATCGCCACCGGGCGCGTCCGGGGCCAGGGCGCGCAAGGCCTCCAGCGCGGCGGTGATCTCCATGCGCTGGTTGGTGGTGCGGCCGTCGGCCCCGCTCGCATAGGGACCTTCGGGCACGGCCCACGCCCATCCGCCTGGTCCGGGATTCCCGCGGCAGGCGCCATCGGTGTAGACGATCAGGGAGGGCTCGCCGCTGGGCATGACAAATGTGTAACACCCGCCACCGATGGTCATGGTGGTCCCCTCCCTGCCGGTACCGTTGGGGCGATGCTCTTCGACGGGATCAGCCACCAGGTTCCCGACACCGATCCCGGTGAGACCGAGGAGTGGCTCGACTCCTTCGACGCCATCGTCGACGCCCGCGGCCGCGCCCGGGCGCGCTACCTGCTCATGAAACTCTTGGAGCGGGCGCGCACGAAGCAGGTCGACTTCCCCGCCACCGTCTCCACGCCGTACGTCAACACGATCCCGGCCGACGCCGAGCCGTGGTTCCCCGGCGACGAGTACCAGGAGCGGCGCATCCGCGCCTACATCCGATGGAACGCGGCGGCCATGGTCACCCGGGCCAACGCGCGCACCGAGGGCATCGGCGGGCACCTCTCCACCTACGCCAGCTCCGCCGCGCTCTACGAGGTGGGCTTCAACCACTTCTTCCGGGGCAAGGCGGACGGCGGCTACGGGGACCAGGTCTTCTTCCAGGGTCACGCGTCGCCCGGCATCTACGCCCGGGCCTACGTCGAGGGCCGCCTCAGCGAGGCGGATCTCGACAACTTCCGTCACGAGGTCGGCGGGCACGGCCTGCCCAGCTACCCGCACCCCCGCTCGCTCCCCGGCTTCTGGGAGTTCCCGACGGTCTCCATGGGCCTCGGGCCGATTGCCGCCATCTACCAGGCTCACGTCAATCGGTACCTGCACCTGCGGCACCTGGTGGACACCAGCGCCAGCCGCGTGTGGTGCTTCGTCGGCGACGGCGAGATGGACGAGCCCGAGTCGATCGGCGCGCTCGGCGTCGCCGGGCGCGAGCATCTCGACAACCTGATCTTCGTGGTCAACTGCAACCTGCAGCGGCTCGACGGACCGGTCCGGGGCAACGGGAAGATCATCCAGGAGCTCGAAGCCGTCTTCCGCGGCGCCGGCTGGAACGTGATCAAGGTGATCTGGGGCTCGCGCTGGGACGCGCTGCTGGCCCAGGACGTCGACGGCGTGCTGCTCGACCGCATGAACACCACGCTCGACGGGGAGTACCAGAAGCTGGCCGTCGAGTCGGGCGCGTACATCCGTGAGCACTTCTTCGGCCCCGATCCCCGCTTGCGCAAAATGGTCGAGGACCTGAGCGACGACGAGCTGGTGTCCCTCCCCCGCGGCGGGCACGACTACCGAAAGCTCTACGCGGCCTACAAGCTGGCTACCGAACAGCGCGGCGCACCCACCGTGATCCTGGCCAAGACGATCAAGGGATGGACGCTCGGCCCCGAGATCGAGGCCCGCAACGCCACCCACCAGATCAAGAAGATGACCACGGCACAACAGCGCACCCTGCGCGATCGCCTGTACCTGACCGACGACATCCCCGACTCCGCTCTCGACGCCGGCAAGCCGCCTTACATCCGGCCGGCCGACGGGTCCGACGCCATGCAGTACCTGCGGGCGCGCGGCCGGGTGCTCGACGGCCCCCTGCCCATCCGGGTGATCCGGCCGACCCCCGCCCTGCGGCCCGACGACAAGGTGTTCGAAGAGTTCGCGGCGGGGTCCGGGAAGCAGTCGGTCTCGACGACCATGGTGTTCGCCCGCATGTTGCGCAACCTGGTGCGCGACCCGACCGTCGGCGCGCTGGTCGCGCCCATCGTCTCGGACGAGGCGCGGACCTTCGGGCTCGAACCGCTCATCGCCGAAGCCAAGATCTACGCGCCGGACGGCCAGAACTACGTGCCCGTCGACGCCGACCTGCCGCTCAACTACGCCGAGAGCTCCTCGGGCCAGGTGCTCCAAGAGGGGATCACCGAAGCGGGCGCGCTGTCGACCTTCATCGCCCTGGCGACCGCCTACGCGACATGGGGACAGCCGATGCTGCCCGTCTACCTCTTCTATTCCATGTTCGGCTTCCAGCGCGTCGGCGACCTGGCCTGGGCGCTCGGCGACATGCGCGGCCGCGGCATCCTGGCGGGCTGCACGGCCGGCCGCACGACCCTCATGGGCGAGGGCCTCCAACACGACGACGGGCAGTCACCCCTCCTGGCCTCGACCAACCCCGCCGCCATGATCTACGACGCGTCGTTCGCGTACGAAGTGGCCGTCATCGTCGAGGCGGCCGTGGCCGAGATGCTCGGCGCCGAGCCCAGGGACCGTTTCTGGTACCTCACGCTCTACAACGAGACGTATCCGATGCCGCCCCTCCCCGAAGGGGACGAGGGTGCTGCCGTGCGCCGGGGCATCATCGACGGCGATCTACCGCTTCGCCCCTGCACCCAAGACGAAGGCGAAGAGCGATTTCCGCGCCTCGCTGTGCTTCTCGGGGCCGATGTGGAGCGTGGCGATCGAGGCCCAGCGAGTGCTGGCCGAGCGCTACAACGTGAGCGCCGACGCCTGGGCCGTGACCTCGTGGACCAACCTGCGCACCGACGCCCTCGAGACCGAGCGCTGGAACCGCCTGCACCCCGAGGAGACGCCGCGCACGGCGCGCATCACCGCCGCGCTGGGCAACGGGCTGGACCCGGTGGTCGCCATCACCGACTACATGCGCTCGGTCCCCGACCAGGTCTCGCGCTTCGTCCAGCGGCCCTACACCTCGCTCGGGACGGACGGCTTCGGCCGCTCCGACGCCAGGGACGCCCTGCGCTCCTACTTCGAGGTGGACGCCACGCATCTGGTGATCGCAGTGCTCCAGCAGCTGTCCAGCCGCGGGCTCGTCGACGCCGCGACGGTCTCCGCCGCCATCGCGGAGGCTGGCATCGACCCCGAACGGGTCGCGCCCTTCAGTATCTAGGCCGCCCGCGACCGAGTCGTCACGACGTCACGACGTCAGCATGTCCACGAACGTGGCCAGAGCTCCCTCGGCGCCGTCGGGTACCGAGAGCACCAACACACGGTCATCGGGCCCGATCTGAATCGACACGTCGAAGAAGGGGCAACACTGCTTCTCGACCCGGCCGAGCGACGCGGCCGCCACCAGCGCACGTTCCGTCTCGCGCAGGACGAGGCGCACCGACGTCGGGCTGGCGTCGACCGAATCGACCTCGGCCGCCACGAGCGCCCGCCATTCGTCCACCCGACCCGCCAGCGACTCGGCGTCGAGGTCGCACGCGATGGGGACCTCGCCCTCCCCCGCCGCTTCCGAACCGCATGGCGGCGACGAGGTCATCGCCGGACGGCCGCCACCAGGACGTCCCGGGTGATCTCCATCTGGCCCAGGTGCTGGAACAGCTCCTCAATGATGTGCAAGAGCACGGCGCCCTTGGCCTCTGAGTAGGGGTGAGGATCGGCGGGGTCCCGCCGCACGTTGGCCGGGACGGCGGCAGCGTCGAGATCGACCAGGTCCTCGCGCAGGCGGCGACGCGCTTGCTCGGTGCGGCGCAGCAGCTCGGCAACGGCGCCGCCGTGCGGTGAACTCGGCCGGCCGGTCGCGTCGTACGGCACGCTCGGCCACAGTCGCCCCGCCCCAGTACTCCATGACGCCGAGACAGTGGGTCAAGATCACGTAGGGCGAGTTGGCGTCGCGGAACGGCGGGCGCCGGTTGACCATGTCGTCGCCGAGTCCCTCGACGATCGATGCCATCTCGCTCAGCGCGAGGTCGACGAACCACAAGTAGTGCTCGGCCGAGACGGCGACGGGCGGTGCGCCCGCCGGGTCAGTGGGCGACCCAGGCATCAGGATCGGTCACCAGCTTCTGCACGTGGGCAGGCAGCTTGCCGCTGATCACGTCGGTCAGGGTGATCTTTTCGAGCACGGAGCGCAGGCTGGCCCGGACGGCCACCCAGACCTGCTGGAGGTTCTCCGCCGCCCCGTCGTAACTCGTGGCTTCGGGGCGGAAGCCGCGCACCTCGGCCAGCGGCCCGTCGAGGGCGCGGATCACGTCGGCGATCGTGATGGCGTCAGGCTCTCGGGCGAGGCGGTACCCGCCTTCGGCGCCGCGCTGGCTGGCCACGACCCCGGCGCGCCGGAGATCGGCCAGGATCGCCCCGAGGAAGCGGGGCGGGAGGCCCTGCTCCCCCGCCAACGACTCGGCGGTCTGCGGTGTGCCGGCGGCGGCCAGAGTCAGCAGGGCGCGGATGCCGTAGTCGACCTTGGCCGGGATGTGCATGGCGAGAGTCTGCCCGCGACCTGGGCCAGCGCAAAAATGCGGCGGCGGTAGAGTCGGCTCATGGGCACACCGTCGCTCCATCTCTCCCAGGATCCCGAGGCGGACAAGGTCATCTCGGAGAATCCGATCGCGCTCTTGGTCGGGATGGTGCTGGACCAGCAGATCACCATTGAGAAGGCCTTCTCCTCGCCGGCCGAGCTCGCCCGGCGGCTGGGCGGCCCGCTCGACGCGGCGTCCATCGCCGCCATGGACCCCGACGAGCTGGCGACCGCCTTCAAGGAGCGCCCGGCCCTCCACCGCTTCCCCGGCTCCATGGCCGGACGCGTCCAGGAGGTGTGCCGGGCCATCGCCGAGGACTACGGCGGCCGGCCCGAGGCCATCTGGAGGGACGCACGCACCGGCGAGGAGCTGGTGGGACGCCTGCGGGCGCTCCCCGGGTTCGGGGAGCAGAAGGCCAAGATCTTCGCCGCCCTGCTCGGTAAACAGCTCGGGGTTCGGCCGACCCACTGGCGTGCGGCCACCACCCCCTACGGCGACGCCGGGAGCCACCTCTCGGTGGCCGACATCACGGACCAGAAGAGCCTCGAGAAGGTACGGGCGACCAAGCGGGCATTGAAGGCCAAGGCACGCGCCGACGCGTGAGCGGGCGTCACGACCTCGCCGGACGCCGCCTCTACCTCTGCACGCCGGATCGGCCGGACCTCGCCGCATTCGTGGCGGCCTGTATCGACGGTGGCGTGGACATCGTGCAGCTGCGCGACAAGGAGCTCGATGCCCGTCTTCTCCTCGAGCGGGCGACGGTGGTGGCCGAGGTGTGCAGCGCGCTCGGCGTGCCCTTCATCGTGAACGACCGCCCGGACCTCGCCCTCGAGGCGGGGGCCGACGGCGTCCACGTCGGCCAGGACGATGCGCCGGTCTCGCTGGCCCGTCGCGTCTTGGGTCCCGACGCCATCGTCGGGCTGTCGACACACTCGCCCGAGGACCTCGCCGGGGCGCTGGGCGAAGACGTCGACTACCTCTCGGCCGGCCCGGTCGTCGCCACGCCCACCAAACCCGGGCGGGCCGGGACGGGCACCGACTACGTCAGTCTGGCCACCGCACGTGCCAGTGTTCCCGTATTCGTGACTGGTGGCGTGACGCCCGAGACGATTCCCGCTCTCGCGACTGCCGGTGTCCGCCATTTCGTTGTGGTGCGGTACCTGACCCAGGCTCCCGACGCCCGGCACGCCGCCCGGGCGCTGCGCGACGCGATCGATCGAATGTCGAGTACCGAGCCACCGGCGCCGTGACCGCGCCTGCTCCGGCGCGGGCCGAGGGGTCCGAGACCCCAGGTCCGTCGGGGTCCGCGGCCACGACGCCGCTCGCGCCGCCGGCGGCGGCCTCGGGCGCGAGCACCAGGACGGGCGGGGCCATGAACTCGCTGTAGAGAAGGTTGCTCCTCGGCCATCACCTCCTGTGTCGGCCCCGCCGGACCCGCGGTTGAGCCGGGGGACGGGGACGGCCCGAGGAATTGGACGCCTCGAGTCTTAGGGCCGCCGCTCGAGCCAGCCCACCAGGACGGCGATCGCCCGCGGGTCGGCCCGCAGCCAGTGGCCGGCGCCGAGCACGACGTGGAGCTCGGACGGCCCGGTGGCGGCGTCGGCAAGCGCACGGGCCTGGGACACCGGTACGTCGGGATCGTCGGCGCCGTGAACGAGCAACAAGGGCCGCCCCTTGAGGAGTGCGGCGTCCTCGCCAGGGTGCAAGAGGGACAGCTCCTTGGCCCAGGCCTCGGGCGAGGCCGGGAATCCCTCCGTCGTGATGACCCCTGTCCGCCTGCAGTGGGCAAGCAGTTCGGCCGGGTCGGGCACCAAGGAGACCAAGTCCGCCGGCGTGCCCAAGCAGGCCACCCCGGCGACACGGTCGTCGCGCGCGGCCAGGTGGAGCGCCAGCACTCCGCCGAACCCGAATCCGATCACGAGGCGCGGCTCGGTCTCGGGGATCTCGGCGTCGGCGAGGAAGGTCAGGTCCTCGAGCCAGCCCAACGGCGAGAAGTCCCCCTCCGATTCGCCGGCGCCGCGCAGCGCGGCCGTGACGACGCGGCAGCCCGACTCGCGGGTGAGGCGATCGGCCAGCGCAGGGAAGGTCAGCCCGACGTCGACGGCAGAGCCCCGCGGCCGTGGCAGGTCATGACACAGCAGCACGTGGCCGCGGACGGAGGCGCCAGGGCTGGTCGCGCTCGCGTAGGTCGAGAGGTCGCCGGCGGGCCCGGGGCGGGACCGGAAAGGTCCCTGCACCTCAGCCCCTACCTCCTCGGCACCGCAGTTCCGGAGACCTCAGATCCCGATGCGCTGAGCCAGCAGCTCGCGGTGGTACGAGGGGTCCCCGAGGAGGAGCTCCGAGGACTTGGCCCGCTTGAAGTAGAGGTGGGCCGGATGCTCCCAGGTGAACCCGATGCCACCGTGGATCTGGATGTTCTCCGCCGCGGAGTGGAAGTAGGCCTCCGAGCAGTAGGACTTGGCCAGCGACGCCACCACCGGCAGCTCGTCGGAGTCCTCGGCTGCCGCCCATGCTGCGTAGTAGGCGGCGGACTTGGCCGACTCGACCTCCAAGAGCATGTCGGCGCACTTGTGCTTAATGGCCTGGAAGCTCCCGATCGGGCGCCCGAACTGGATCCGGGTCTTGGCGTACTCGACCGACGCGTCGAGCACGTGTTGCGCGCCGCCCACCTGTTCGGCGGCCAGGGCGACCGCAGCGAGGTCGAGCGTCTTGGTGAGACCGGCCTCGGCCCCGCCGTCGGTGCCGATCAGCGCGGCCGGTGTGTCGGAGAACTCGAGGCGCGCCTGCTTGCGTGTCTGGTCCATGGTCGGCAGCGGCGTGCGCGTCAGTCCCGCCGCGTCACCCTGGACGGCGAAGAGGGAGACACCCTTGGCGGAACGAGCCGCCACCACGATCAGGTTGGCGACGTGGCCGTCGAGCACGAACATCTTGTGGCCGTTGAGCACCCAGCCGTCGTCCTTCTCCTGGGCCCTGCACTCAATGCCGCTGAAGTCCCACTTGCCGTTGTCCTCGGTGATGGCGAGGGTGGCGATCGTCTCGCCCGACGCGATGCCGGGCAGGTAGCTCTTCTTGGCCTCGTCGTCACCGGAAGTCAACAACGCGTTGGCGCCCAGGGCCACCGAGGAGAAGAAGGGTGCGCACAAGAGCGCGGCACCCATCTCTTCGAGCACGACGAGCAACTCGACGTAGGTGAAGCCCGAGCCACCGAACTCCTCGGGGATGGTCAGCGACTGCAGGCCCAGCTGGTCGGCCATCTGGCTCCACACGGCCGGGTCGTAGCCCTCGGTCGTGTCCATGAGCCGGCGCACCTCGGTCTCGGGAGACTTCTCGGCCAGGAACCGGCGCACTGCCGCGCGCAGTTCCTCCTGCTCGTCACTGAAGGCGAAATTCATGCCTGGGCTCCTCTGACTCTCCCCCCGGCAGCCCGGCCGGCGGTGCATCGCTTGGTCCGACACGGCTGTCTACCAGACCCGGAGGCTCTGCGACCAGAAGGTCCGCGGGTGTGCCACGCTGGAGCCATGGGACAGCTGGAGAAGATCTGGAGCGACGCTGCCGCCGAGGTCCACCAGATTGTGGTCGGTCCGATGGACAACAACGTCTACATCCTCCGTTGCCGGCGGACCGGCGACGCCATGCTGATCGACGCGGCCAACGAGCACGAGACCCTGCTCGAGATCTGCCAGAGCCTCGGCGTGCGCTCGGTGGTGGAGACGCACGGGCACTGGGACCACATCCAGGCCGTGCCTGCGGTGCGCGACGCCGGGTATTCGGTGGCCGTGACCAGCGCCGACGCGGCCATGCTGCCCAGCTACGACCTCATCCTCGACGACGACGAGACGTTGTCGGTGGGCGACCTGCGCATCACGACCCTGGCCACGCCGGGCCACACCCCCGGGTCCATCTGCTTCGCCGTCGAGGGCACCAACCTCCTCTTCACCGGCGACACCCTGTTCCCCGGCGGCCCCGGCAACACCTCGTTCGAGGGCGGCGACTTCCCCACCATCATTGAGTCCCTCGACCGCCGCATCTTTGCCAAGTTCAGCCCCGACACCCTGGTCCTGCCGGGCCACGGTGACTCCACCACGGTGGGGAACGAGTCCCCTCACCTGCAGGAATGGGCGGACGGGGTGGTGAGACCGGGGCTGGTGAGACGCACGGGCGGCCCGTCCCTTCCGCAAAACCCGACTAAAACGGTAAACTTTTAGGAATGGGAGCGACGACACCGCTGCTCGAGATCCGAGACCTGCACGTCTCCGCCGAGGACGGCGCCATCCTGCGTGGGGTCGACCTGACCGTCGGGGCGGGCGAGGTGCACGCGCTGATGGGGCCCAACGGCGCCGGCAAGTCCACCCTGGCGGGTGCGCTCCTGGGCCATCCCGCCTACACCGTCACCGCAGGGAGCATCGTCTTGCACGGCGAGGACATCACTAGCTGGCCCACCGACGTGCGCGCCAAGGCCGGCCTCTTCCTCGCCTTCCAGTACCCCGAGACGATCGAAGGGGTGTCGGTGACCCAGTTCCTGCGCCAGGCCATGGCCGAGCGCAAGGGCACCGAGGTCTCCGTCCTGGAGGTGCGCGTGCTCATGACCGAGTGGATGGAGCGCCTCGGCATGGACACCTCGTTCGCCAGCCGCCACCTGAACCAGGGCTTCAGCGGAGGCGAGAAGAAGCGCAACGAGATCCTCCAGATGGCGCTGCTCGAGCCGCTCGTCGCCGTACTCGACGAGACCGACTCGGGACTCGACATCGATGCACTGCGTGTGGTGGGCCGCGGCGTGCGTGCGGTGCGTGAAGCCCGGCCCGAGCTCGGCGTGCTCGCCATCACCCACTACGAACGGCTGCTGACCGAGCTCGTCCCCGACACGGTGCACATCCTCGTCGGCGGGCGCGTGGTCGCCAGCGGCGGTCCCGAGCTGGCCCAGCAGGTGGAGACCAAGGGATACGAGGCATGGCGATGACGAACAGCACTGGCACCGTGGGCGCGCCGGCCCCGCTCAACACCGAGGCCCTGCGCAAGGACTTCCCGTTGCTCGCACGCACGGTGAACGAGCATCCCATCGTGTACCTCGACTCCGCTTCGTCGGCCCTCCAGCCCCAGTCGGTCATCAATGCCATGACGCGCTACTACGAGCACTCGCACGCCAACGTGCACCGCGGCGTCTACGCCACCGCCGAGGAGGCCACCGCCTTGTACGAGCGGGCCCGCGTGGTGACCGGACGCTTCCTCGGCGCCCCGGACCCCGCCCGCGAGGTGGTCTTCACCAAGAACACGACCGAGTCACTCAACCTGGTGGCGCAGAGCTGGGGGCGGGGCAACCTGCGCGCCGGCGATGCCGTCCTGCTCACCGAGATGGAGCACCACTCCAACATCGTCCCGTGGATGATCCTCTCCGAGGAACTGGGTGGGCTCGACCTGCGCTACATCCCCGTCGACGGGGACGGCCGCCTCGTGCTCGACGATCTCGAGCGCCTGGTCGACGGCGTCAAGGTCGTCGCCGTGTCGGCCATGTCCAACGTGCTCGGCACCATCAACCCGGTCCGGGTGGTGTCCGACGCGGCTCATGCGGCCGGTGCCGTCGTGGTGGCCGACGGGGCCCAGCTCGTGCCCCATGCCCCCGTCAACATCACCGAACTCGGCGCCGACTTCATCGCCTTCTCGGGCCACAAGACCATGGGACCCACCGGGATCGGTGTGCTGTGGGGACGGTCCGAGCTGCTCGAGGGCATGGCACCCTTCCTCGGCGGCGGCGGCATGATCCTCGACGTCAAGCTGGACTCGTTCCGCCCCGCTCCACCGCCCGCCCGCTTCGAGGCGGGCACGCCGCCCATCGCCGAGGCGGTGGGCCTCACTGCGGCGCTCGACTACCTGAGCGACATCGGGATGGACCGCATCCGTGCCCACGAGCTGGCGCTGACCAACCACGCCCTAGCCCGTCTGGACGAGAAGCTCGGGTCGGACGTGCAGGTCTTCGGCCCCCCGGCCGGCCCTGACCGGGGCGGTGTGTTGTCGCTGGCATACCGGGACGTCCATGCGCACGACCTGGCCCAGGTGCTCGACCAGTTCGGCGTCTGCGTGCGGCCCGGGCACCACTGCGCGAAGCCCCTGATGCGCAAGCTCGGTGTGCAGGCGACGGCACGGGCCTCGTTGTCCCTGTTCAGCGACGAGCACGACATTGAGGTGCTGATCGAGGGATTGCTCGAGGCCGGTAGATTATTCGGCTGATGGCCGACCTCGAAGAGCTGTACCGCGAGATCATCCTCGATCACTACCGCTCTCCTCGGAACCGGGGCGAGCTGGACTCGCCGCCCGCGCACCGGGTGGAGGGGTTCAATCCCGCTGTGCGGTGACGAGGTCGTTCTCTCCATGCTGGTCGAGGACGGCACGCTCGCCGATCTCAAGATCGGCGGCTCGGGCTGTTCCATCAGCCAGTCCTCCGCATCCTTGATGTCCGCTGCGGTCAAGGGCAAGCCGCTTGACCAGGTGCGCCAGCTCATCAGCACCTTCAAGGGGATGATGTCGGTTCACGAAGCCTCGCTCGAACACGAGCACCACCACGACAGCAACGGTGCCGAGGTCGTTGAGGGCGAGCCCGAGGAGATCGATCTCGACAAGCTCGGCGAGCTGGCCGCGCTCCAAGGTGTGGTGAAGTTCCCGGTCCGCATCAAGTGCGCGACCTTGAGCTGGAACGCGCTGGCGCAGGGCCTCGACGAGGTGGCTGCCGCTTCGTAACGGGGCCGCCGACGGCCTCAGCCTCCGACCGAGTTCACCCAGCTCTGTGCAACTGCCGCCGGCTGCTCCTGCTTCGACGTCACGTCGAGGTTGAGCTTGGAGATCGCATCGGTCGTCAGCTTGGCGTCGATGGTGTTGAGCACCGTGGCCACGCCGGTCGTGTCCACGGACTTCCTGATGACGGGGACGATGTAGTCGGCGCCCTCGAGGTGCTTGTTGTCGGTGAGGGCGACGAAGTTGTTCGACACGACGTTTCCGTCGCTCGAGAAGAGCTCGACGACCTGAACCTCGCCGTTCTTGAGTGCGGCGACACTGAGCGGGCCGGCCTCGTCGAGCGACTTGAACCCCGAGAAGTTCAACCCGTACACCTTCTTGAGGCCGGGCTCGCACCCGGCAAAGGTCGGGCACTCCGGTGGTCCGCCGAGGGTCAGCTTCGAGGCGACCGGCTTGAGGCTCGACAAGGTGGTCAGGTGGTACTTCTTTGCCGTCGCCTTGGTGACGGCAAAGACATTCGTGTCGAGAGCCTTCGACGCCGGCAGCACGGTCACGCCGTACTTGGCCAGTGCCTTCTGGTCGGCCGGGATGGCCGTGGTGATGTTGTCGCCGGCCGGCTGGGGGTTCCCGCCGTGCAGGAAGCCCAGCAGGGATGCGGCGTAGTCGGGCTCGAGGTCGATCTGCCCTTGCTCGATCGCCGGCACGACGATGGCCCTGGTGCCGAGGGCCGGCTTCACCGTCACGTGGTACCCGGCCTTGGTCAGCACGTCGGCCCAGATGTTCGAGACGATGGCCTGCTCTTCGAAGTTGGTCGAGCCGATGGTGATCGACGGCTTGCTGGCCGCCGCGGCGGAGGCGGCAGGAAGAGCGAGGGCTGTGGCGACGGCGGCCAATGCGGCGAGAGCGGCAGCAGTGGCGGCGAGTGGGCGGTTGAGGCGCACGAGCAAGCCTTTCGTGAGTGGGTCCATCCCCGGTGGTGCAATCGACACCAAACCGTAACGGGGATTTCGAGTGTGAAATAGTGATTTATCCCATCGGAAATGTCAAGTTCACGCCCCGAGACCCGGAAGGGCGGACGGGGGGCGGCGGCGAGGGAAGGGTCTGGAGGCAGCGGCCCGCGCACGTGCCCCCTGCCGGAGCGGCCGCGGCGTCAGGACCCGGCCCAAGAGGGTGAGCCCGGCGGCCACCAGGCCGGCCAACAGGGCCACGAGCAGTGCACCGCTGAACGCCACCACGTTTTCTTGTGAGTCGAGTCCTGCGATGACGTAGGTGCCGAGGTCGGTGTAGCTGACGTATGCGGCCAGGGTCGACGTCGCGATGACCTCGATCGACGCCGTCCTGATACCCGCCATGACGAAGGGCAGGGCGAGCGGGGCCTCCACCCGTCCGAGCACCTGCCAGCCCCGCAGTCCCATCGCCTTGGCCGCGTCGCGCACGTCGGCGTCGACCTCACGCATGCCCACGTAGGTGTTGGTGAGGATCGGCGGGATGGCCAGCGCGGTGAGCGCGATCCACGCGGCGAGGAAGCCGTTCCACTTGAGGGAGATGGCGGGCTGAATCGCCAGCAACGTCAAGAGGGCCAAGGTCGGTACGGCTCGGAACGCGTTGGCTGCGTTGACGGCGACCAGTCCCCCGCGGCCGGTGTGTCCGAGCACCACACCCAACCCGCCGCCGAGGATGAGGGCGGTCGCCACGACGGCGGCGGAGAGGGTGAGCTGGTGCCAGAACAGCAGCGGAATGCCCTGAGAACCGGACCAGTTCGCCGAACTGGTCAGCCAATCCCAGACTTGGCCGAGGAAGGACATTTCAGGCGCCGCTCCCCACGGTGCGGGTACGCGCCCACGGCACCATCAGTTTCTGCGCTCCGACGAGCAGAAGGTCGGCCACGGCGGCGAGCGCGATGGACAGGACGAGACCGACGATGATGGGCGTGTTGTACCCGATGGTGAAGCCGTAGGTGATCTGCTGGCCCAGCCCGCCGAGCCCGATCAACGCGGTGACGGTCACCAAGCCGATCACGGTCGCGGTTCGCGACGCGCAGGCCGGCGAAGATGAACGGGAGGGCGAGCGGGAGGTCGACGCGCACCAGCGCGGCCGACGGCGAGTACCCCAGCGCCGTGGCCGCCTCCCGCGCGTCGTCGGGAACTGCGTTGAGACCGGCCACCGTGTTCCAGATCAAGATGAGCAGCGTGTAACCGACGAGCGCGATCTCCGCCGTGGTGTACGAGTCGATGCCGGTAATGGGAATCAGGATGGCGAACAGAGCGAGCGAGGGGATGATGTAGAGCGCACTGGCGAATCCGAAGACCGGCACACGGACGATCCGGTAGCGCCAGGCCAGCACCGCCAACGGGATGGAGATCAGCGTGCCGATCCCGACCGCGATGAGGCTCAGTGCAATGTGCTGCACCAGGTCGCCCTGAATCTGTCCCCACTGGCTCGTGATGTAGCTCCAGCGAAAGAACGGATTGGAAGTGGCTGCCACCGGGTCCAGCACCACGACGAAGTTACCGGAGTGCCGGGCTCGGCGGGGCTCCGAGGCACGACCCGAGGCTCGGCCGGCGCTTCACCCGCGGTTCGATGTGAGGTCCGTCGGTAACCTGTTCGGCGGTGATCACCCTCGACGGCGTGAGCAAGCGCTACGGCGCCGACTCCGTCGCGGTGCACGAGCTCAGCCTGACGGTCCCCGACGGCGAGATCTGCGTGCTGGTCGGCCCTTCGGGGTGTGGCAAGACGACCACGCTGCGCATGATCAACCGTCTGATCGAGCCGTCGGGCGGAAGGATCCTCATCGACGGCGAGAACGTGCTCGAGCTCGATCCCGTGCTCTTGCGCAGACGCATCGGATATGTCATCCAACAAGGTGGCCTGTTCCCGCACCGGCACGTGGCCGACAACGTCGCCACCGTGCCGCGCCTCCTCGGGTGGAGCAAGACGCGGGTGCAGGCGAGGGTCGACGAGCTCTTGGAGCTCGTCGGCCTCGACCCTGACGAGTACCGGAGGCGATTCCCCCACGAGCTCTCAGGGGGTGAACGCCAACGTGTCGGGGTGGCCAGAGCCCTCGGAGCTGATCCGCCCATCATGTTGATGGACGAACCCTTCGCCGCCGTCGACCCGGTGACCCGTCAACGCCTCCAGCAAGAGTTGCTCCAGCTCCAGGAGAAGGTCAACAAGACGATCGTCTTCGTGACCCACGACATCGACGAGGCCACCGTGTTGGGGAACCGGATCGCCGTGCTCTCCAAGGGGGGGATCCTGGAGCAGTACGACACCCCCAATCAGGTCCTCGGCCGGCCGGCGACGCCGTTCGTCGCGGACTTCGTCGGAACTGACCGCGGCGTGCGGCGGCTCGCCGTGCTGCCGGTCGTCGAGGGCTCCTTGTTCCAGCCGCCCCGGGTCCCGCCCGAGGTCACCATGGCGGAGGCGCGCAGTTCGGCGGCCGGGTCGGACAGTCGATGGGCGGTCGTCGTCGACGACCGCGATCACCTCCACGGCTGGGTCGACCTGTCTCCGAGCCGCGGTGGGTCGGTGGAGAGCAACCTGGTGCCCTTCGAGGTCGAGATCCCGCTGGGCACGTCGCTGCGGACGGCGTTCGGAGAGATGCTCCAACACGACGTGCGATGGATCCCCGTCGTCGACGGCACGCGGTATCTCGGCGTGGTCACCCCCAACAGCCTCCATGCCGAGGCCCGGCGGCCCGCGGAGGACGGTGACGGCGGCGGCGACCCTGACCGGCTCGGGTAGCTAGGTGCTGCAGTTCGTCGGGTTGAACGAGGGCGGTGGTGTCGTCGTGCTGGTCGTCGTCGGACTGCTCGCCCCACCTTTGATCGGAGCGGTCGTGGCTGGCGTGATCGCAGGTGTGATGGGCGGAGGCGCTTGGGGGACCCCGTTGGCATCGGGCGGCGGGTTGGTCGGCGCCACCAGACTCGACCCGAAGATGTTCACCAGCATCTCCTGGGCCGCCGGCTGGTCCACGGTGAGCACGTCGCCCAGATCCCCGAAGCCGTTGGCCGCAACCGTGGGCAGTGTCTCACCCTGGAGGTTTCCCGGGTCGTAGGAGTGGTAGTCGAGGGCCAAGCCGATCAATTGGTTGAAGCCGAAGCCGTCGTCGATGGTGATGCCCTCGTGGACGGAGCCGATGAAGGCGTTGATGGTCAGGGGGTCCACCTTGGACTTTGCGGCGCTCATCATCGCCTTGATGAAGACGTCCTGGCGCTGGATCCGGCCGAAGTCGCTGGTGCCGTCGTAGTGCCAGTAGCCGTTCTCGTAGTACTCGTAGTGGCGAGCACGCGCTACCGCCAGTGCCTGGGCCCCGTTGAGCAGCTGACAGCCCGGCGTCGTGATGTTGAGGCCCGAGTACGCGTCCTTGGCGGGGTAGGGGAAGTTCATGTAGACGCCGCCGAGCGCCTGGACGGCATCTTGGAAACCCGAGAAGTCGACCTGCACGACATGGTTGATCTGGATCCCGAAGTTGGCGGTGATGGTCTTCACGAGCTGGTTCGGCCCCGTGTTGAACGAGGAGTTGATCCGGTTGTAGGTGCCGTACTGGGTGGTGTCGGGTGGGAGCATCGTGACAACGGTGTCGCGCGGGATGGAGACGATCTGGATCTGTTTCGTGGACGGGGTGACCCGCCACAACTGGACGACGTCGCTGCGTTGCCCCGTCACGAGCGACGAGGACCCGAAGGCCTGTGCGGCTCCAGCACTTTCGCCCGCTCGGGTATCCGATCCGATGACCAGGACGGTGAAGGGCGCGCCGCTCTGGGCTGCCACCTCGGCACTGATGTGGTCCTTGCTGATCTGCTGGTAGCGGTACCAGAGGTAGCCGTAGCTGCCGCCGGCGATGGCGGCGATGAGGACGATCACGCCCAGGAGCGAGACCACCACCTTCTTGCGGGTGCTCCAACGCCGCTTGCCGCTGCGCCGGGTCGAGGGCGTGCGCTTTCCGCCCGAGGCGTCGATCCGCACGCCGAGAGCGCGCAGCCCCGATTCGTTGGCCACGCTCTCCTGATCGCCCCCCGACTGCATCTGGCGGCCGAGGTTGGACAGACCTTCCTGGTTCGCGCTGCGGCCTCGAGGCCTACGAGGTGAGCGATCCGACTCGTCGCCCGGTGGACGACCGTTCGCCATGCCTGTGTACGGTACCAAGCACCCCTACGAAATTGGGGGCACGTCCCGTCGTGGAGCACAGGCGTGCCCGGCAGTGCGCCGGCGGCGCACGCTCAGTGAATGTCCTGGTACTCGGCGTAGCCGGTCTTCTCGAGCTGCAATGCCAGCGCCTTATCGCCGGTTGCAACGATGTTCCCGTCGACCAGCACGTGGATCAGGTCCGCCTCGAGCTCTTCGAGGAACCGGTTGAAGTGAGTGATGGCCAAGAGGCCCACGCCCCACTCCGTCGTGGCTCGCTGCAAGTGGCGTGCCACCTCACCCAACGCGTCGACGTCGAGGCCTGAGTCGATCTCGTCGAGGATGCAGACGGCGGGCCGCAAGACGCCGAGCTGCACCATTTCGGTGCGCTTGGCCTCCCCACCCGAGAGGTCCACGTTGAGCGGGCGGCTCAGCAGCTTGGCGTCCAGGCCGACCGCTCGTGCCTCCTCGGCCATCCGGTCGCGCAGATCACCCGCCGCCGCTTCTCCGTCGGGTCCCTCGCCGGCCGCGGCCAGGAGGGACGAGAGCCCCACTCCTGGCACCTCGACGGGGTGTTGGAGGGCCAGGAAGAGCCCGGCTCGCGCCCGCTCCCAGGCAGGTAGTCCGACGAGCTCCCGGCCGTCCATCTTGATGGAGCCGGCCGTCACCTCGGTGCCCGGACGGCCCATGAGGGCATGGGCGAGCGTGCTCTTGCCCGATCCGTTCGGCCCCATGACCACGTGGACCTCGCCGCTGCGCACCGTGAGGTCGATCCCGTGCAGGACCTCGCGGCCACCGGCTGACGCGTGCAGGTCGGTGACCTCCAAGACGTGTGACTCGGTCATGGCAGCACCACCGACACCGTCCCGTCGGTGATCTCGACCTTGTACACCGCGACGGGTTGGGTCGCCGGGAGCGAGCAGGCCTCTCCGGTCACCAGGTCGAAGGTGCTCCCGTGACGCGGGCACTCGATCTCGCACTCCTCGGCCCACACCTCTCCCTCGCTCAGCGAGTAGTCCTCATGACTGCACTCGTCGTCGATGGCGTGGAATTGGTCGTCGATGCGCACCAGCGCCACCCGGTGCCCGGCGACGTCGAAGCGGCGCGCCTCGCCCGATGCCAGTTCGTCCACCGCACAGAGCGCGACGGTCTCAGGCACGAGCTGCCACCGCCGGTTTCCCGAGCGCGGTGTCGAGCCGGCTGTGCACCTCGCGCTCGGAGGAACGGGGTCACCTCGGGGATCGGGCCTTTGTCCACGATGGCGTCGAAGAAGCCGCGCACGATGAGCCCCTCGGCCACCTCGGGTGCCACGCCGCGCGACTCAATGTAATATCGCTGGTCCTCGTCGATCGGCCCCACCGTCGAGGCATGGGAGCACCGCACGTCGTTCTCCAAGATGTCGAGGTTCGGGACGGAATCAGCGTGCACGCCCTCGTCGAGGACCAGGTTGTGGTTCGTCTGGCGGGCATCGCTGCGCACCGCGCCGCGGTGGACCCGGATGAGCCCGCTGTAGACCGAACGGGACTTCCCGGCGACCGCCCCTTGGCACAGCAGCTCGCTCGTGGTGCGGGGTGCCGCGTGGTCCTGGAGGGTGCGGACGTCGTGGACCTGGGTCCCGTCGCCGAGATACGCGGAGAGCACCTCGGCCGAACCCTGCTTGCCGTCCAGCGTGACGTCGGCGCGCACCCTGCCGTAGGCGGCACCCAGTCCGACGGTGAAGGTGCGCACCTTTGCGTCGGCTCCGCCGCGGGCGGCGAGCCGGGCGATCGACCACGCCGCCTCGCCCAGGACCTGGACCGAGACGTAGGACAGGTCGGCGCCGTCGTCGGCCGACAGCTCGCTCACCGGCACGACCAACGAGCGCCGGGCACCCGAGGCACCGGCGAAGACCTCCACGACCGAGGCGGTCGCGCCCTCACCGGCGCGTACACAGAGCCGGGGAAACACGGCTGCGCCGGGATCGCACCAGTGCACGACGAGCAACGGCCCGGGCATGCTGACGCCGGCAGGCACGTCGAGGAAGATGGGGTCTGGTGCGAACGCATCGTTGAGCCGCACCAGGGCGTCCCCGCCGTGCTGGACCGAGCCGAGCATGTCGCGCGCGGCGGTGACCTGGTCCGCCCCGCCGAACTCGAAGCCCGACGTCGTGCCCGAGATCGTCGCGGCATCTGCGATGCCGTTGTGCACCAGCACCGTGGCCACGCCAGAGACGAGCTCGACCCCCAATTCCGCCAGCAAGGCGCTCGCCTCGGGGGCTCCGCCCGAGGCAACGTCTGAGGGGGTGAACTCCTCCAACGCGAGGTGGTCAATCGGCGTGTAGCGCCATACCTCTTCTCCCTCTGAGGGCAGCGGTGCCGCCGTGAACGCCTCGTGACCGGCGGCTCGGCGCTGGCGGAGCCACTCGGGTCCGGCCAGGCCGGCGGACGCCTCGGCGGTGAAGGTGTGCAGGGTCGATTCCTCTTTCGGGGTGTGCATGCGGCCCATGCACTCTACTGGGCCACCACGGGGCGCCCTGCCAGGCGATTAGCCTTCGCACGCATGGGAGACATCGCGAATTTCGAGTCGCCGGTGCTCAGCATCGAGCAGGACGAGCATGTGGCGACGGTGTGGCTGGACCGGCCCGAAGCACGCAACGCCATGGGCATGGACCTCTGGCGCGACCTTCCACTCGCCATGGCCGCGGTGAGCGCCGACCCCGAGGTCCGCGCCGTCGTGATCGCAGCGAAGGGTCCTCACTTCTCGGTCGGGCTCGACCTCAAGGCAATGGGCAGCGTCCTCAGTGGAGGCGCCGACGCCGACACTGGCGCGGACGCTCGCTCGTCAGACTCCTCAGCGTCTTCAGCCTCGTCCATGGCGGCTCGCGCCCGGGGCGCCCGCCGCGAGGTGCTCCGGCTCCAAGACGCCATCACCGCCGTCGCCCGTTGTCCCAAACCCGTCATCGCCGCCGTCCACGGCTACTGCATCGGCGGTGGGGTCGACCTGATCGCGGCGTGCGACATCAGGCTTTCGTCCGCCGACGCCGTGTTCTCGGTGCGCGAGGCCAAGATGGCGATCGTCGCCGACCTCGGCAGCCTGCAGCGACTGCCCGCCATTCTCAGTGCCGGGCACCTGGCGGAGCTCGCCTACACGGCGAAGGACATCACCGCGGACAGAGCCAGGGAGATCGGCCTCGTCAACGACGTGGCGGCCGATTCCGACTGCGTCCTCAAGGCGGCACGCGCGCTGGCGGCGGAGATCGCGGCCAACTCCCCGATCGCGGTGCAGGGGACGAAGGCCGTGCTGGCGGCTAACGAGGGCAAGACCGTGGCGGAGGGCCTGGACTACGTGGCCACGTGGAACGCCGGCATGCTGGCCTCCGACGACCTGACCGAGGCCGTCACCGCATTCATGGAGAAGCGCACCCCGAAGTTCACCGGGCGCTAGCGGAGATCCGCCCGCTCAGAGCGCGCTGGCGGCTGCGTGGCGCCCGGCGCGTCGCCCGAAGAACGAGCCGTCGCCGAGGCTGATGCCGCTGACGTAGTGGTGGGCGGCGAGACTGGCGGCCGTACGGCCCACGGCGTAGAGACCCGAGATGCGCCGGCCCTCGCCGTCGAGCGCCGCGCCGTCGGGATCGGTGGCCACACCGCCCAGTGTGAAGGTGGCGTAAATCGCTCCGTGGTCGACGCGCAGATCGATGGCACCGATGCCGCTGGCCGGCGGGACGCCGATCGGCTGGAGATACGGTGCGCGTTTGTGGAAGGCGGGGTCCTCCCCGCGGGCGGCGGCCTCGTTGTAGGTGCGCACGGTCCGGGCCAGCGCCACGGGCGGCACGTCGAGTTCGGTCGCCAACTCCTCGGGAGTCGCGGCGGCGAAGGCGATGCGCAGCCCGATGAGATTGGGCTCGTGGATCACGTCGTCGGTGATCATGTAGACGAGGCCGTCCTGGTCGTTCAGTGCGTGGTTCCCGATGCGACCCGTGTAGGTGTCCTCGTTGATGAACCGCTCGCCGTGCGCGTTGACCAGGATGCCCCGCGCCAGGCGGTGCGGCGGTCCGAGCGGCAGTGCGCACTCGAATGCATCCAACCTGGTCACAGCCGCCCCGGCGCCGGCGCCCATTCGGATCCCACGGCCGTCGTCGTTCGGGGTGCCGATGCGCCATGCTGCGTCGGGGACGTGGGCGCGGCGGGCAGTACTCCTCGACCATGGCGTCGTTGTGGATGAATCCGCCGGTCGCCAGGATCACGCCGCCGCGGGCCCGGACGGCTCGCAGCCCTTCGTCCGTCCGCACCTGTACCCCGACGACGTCCCTGCCGTCCACGACGACGGCCTCCATCCGGGCATCGCCCACCACTCGGGCCGCGCTGGACGCCACTGCGTTCCCGAGGCACTCCATGAGGAAGCCACCGGCGGAGTCGATCCACTGCGGCTTGTGGCCGCGCGGGACCGGCGTCGCGATCTGGTCAAAGGGATAGGAGTCCTCACCGCCACTGAAGAGCAGCCCGGCGTCGTCGGCCGACTCGCGGTTGGGCTCGTCGCAGAACGCCGCCCGGAAGGGCACGCCGACGGAAACGAGCCACTCGAAGTGCTCGACCGAGCCATCGCAATAGGCGTCGACGCGGTCGTCGTCGGCCCCGGGCCCGAGTGCGGCGTGGAGGAAGGCCGCCATGTTCTCGGGAGAATCCTCGAACCCGCAGGCGTCCTGCAGCGGTGTGCCACCGCCGAGGTAGATCAGACCGCCGGACTGGGCCGACGTCCCGCCGGCTCCTGCGCTCCGCTCAATGGCCAGCACGTGCGCACCGGCCTGCCGCGCCGCCACCACTGCCGAGGCGCCGGCGACGCCGAGGCCGGCGACCACGACGTCGGTCGTCTCGTCGAAGCGGATCTCGCCGGCCTCGAGTGCCGCGATCGGCTCCATCGCCACTTCCGCTCTCCTCAGCCGAACTCGTCGGCGTGCTGCACCCGACCACCGCTCCGCGTGAACAGCACGTCGTTGTAGCCCTCCCCGGGCCCGACCATCTCGAAGGTCAGCGGGGGAACGAAGGAGAGGTAGAGGGCGCGCCGGCCCGATGCGTGCCTGTCCCTCGGTGGCGGTGCCGCATGCAGCGTGTGGCCGAAGTGGACGGTGACGTCGCCCGGCTCCGTCGTGAGAGCCACCACGCTGTGCTGCCGCACCTCGTCGGCCGACGGCAGCCGGGAGGTGCCTCGATGCGAACCGGGGATCATCTCGAGCTGCCCCGTGTCGGGGGTGGCCGGATCGAGCTGGATCCCGACGTTGAGCATCGGGCACTTCACCGGATGGCCGCCCATGCCGCAGTCTCGGTGCCACGGGAGATCGGCCAGCCCTCCTTCGGAGCCCGGAACCTTTATGACGACGCCGTTCCCGTCCAGACGATCGTGGGCGTCCCGGAGGTCCGAACCGCCCATCGCGGCGATGGCGACGAAGCGTGGGTCAGAACCGAGCGCGGCGATGCGCGAAGACCCCTCGTTGAGGTAGTTGACCCGGTTGCAGACCTCATTCCCGTCGACCGTCGTCCACCACGACTTGCGATCGTCGGGTCGGGCCCGAGCGAGCGCGTCGTCGACGTCGGCGTTCAGCGCAGCGATCTCGGAGCCGCTGAGGACTCCTCGGAGGTGCACGAAGCCTGCCTGGTGTAAGAAAGCCTCGGTCTCGGCCGTGGGGTCCTCGAGGGTGAAGGTCCGCGTGAGATCCATCGCGCGTCCGCCCCGGTCCTCCACGGGCGCCGGATGATCGAGGTCGAACAGGGCCTGATCGCTCAGGACCACGCGCAGCGGCGGCTCCCAGCGGGCCAACTGGCCGAAGCTGCCCTGCCGGAGCGACAGCTGTTCGGCGTAGAGCAGGGCGAAACAGGTCTTGAGCTCCCAGACGAACTGGCACCACGCGTCGTCAGCCAGCTCGACGACGGTGCGCGCTCCGTCGAGGCCGGAGCGGACCGAGAACGTCCTCCCCTCGGGCACGTACGTGTAGGCCCGGCCGTCGGGAAGTTGAAAACCCAGGGGCCGGAGCACCCTGGCGTCAGCCTCGGAGAAGACGACTTCGCGCCGGCTGAGACGTGCCGGCAGTTCCTCGAGGTGAAAGCGGTCGAAGTCGACTGAGCCGAATCGCTCCTGCTCCACGGGCGGCAATGTAGCAGTCGACGTATTTCGAGGCCCGGAAGCGGGGTCCCGGGAACGCGGCTTCAGCCGGGCTGGTCCGCTTCGAGCGGGCGAAGGGTGTGGATGGCGGGGAACCCGTCGAAATGATCGCCCGCGACCGTGATCACCTTCGCGATGTGAGGACCGGCCATGTGCGCGTCGATGTCCTCCTGCGACTGCCACCTCTCAACGGTGATGAACGTGCCGGGAGCCGATGCCGAGGCGAACACGTCGTAGGTGAGACAGCCCTGGTCGTGCTTGCTCCCTGCGGCCAGTTCCTTCAGAGCTGCCTCGACGGTCGGCTCCGACCCGGGCTTGGCGGTGATGACGGCAACGACATCGAGAGGTGGCATGCGCTCAGACTATGCCGACCCGACCCGGTCAGCGCTTGCGGCGCCACCAACGGCTCGAGGACCGCTCCCGGCGGGCATCCTCGGCCCGCACCTCGTCGAGCACGTCGGGTGCGACCTCGTTGACGATGTCCTCGGCGGAACCGAGCAGGTCAGCCACGTCGGGCCCGCCGCCACCGGGCTCGTCCTCAATGGCAGGCTCCACGAGGCTCCCGTGCACCCAGCCGACGTCAGCCATGCGGCGTTTGTAGGAGGGGCAGTTGTCGGGACAGCGCCACGGGGCCTCAGGCGCCAGGTCGAGCACGCAGAAGCGGGCAGCCTCGCCCGACGCGTAGGTACGGCTCTGGAAATGGACGCACTCCTCGCGCATGGGCACGGCCCTATGGTGCCACGGTGCAGGCTGGGTTGCGGTCGGTCAGCCGACCGAGCCTTCCATCTGCAGCTCAATGAGGCGGCTCCACTCGACGGCGTACTCCATGGGGAGCGTCCGCGTCACCGGCTCAATGAAGCCGTTCACGATCATGCCCATGGCCTGCTGCTCGGAGAGTCCGCGGCTCATCAGGTAGAAGAGCTGGTCGTCTCCGACCTTGGACACGGTGGCTTCGTGACCGATCTTGGCGTCACGCTCCCCCACCTCCATGTACGGCTTGGTCTCGGAGATCGAGTCGTCGTCGAGCAGCAGCGCGTCGCAGCGCACGAACGACTTGGCGCCCGTGGCCCCGGGGTCGACGTGCACCTTGCCGCGGTAGGTGGTGATGCCGCCGTCCTTCGAGATCGACTTCGACACGATGGTCGACGTCGTCTCGGGAGCGACGTGGTACATCTTGGCGCCGGCGTCCTGGTGCTGGCCTGCGCCGGCGTACGCGACCGAGAGCACCTCGCCACTGGCCTTGGGACCCATCAGGTACACCGAGGGGTACTTCATGGTGAGCCGGGAGCCGATGTTGCCGTCGATCCACTCCACGTGAGCCTCGGCCTCGGCGCGGGCCCGCTTGGTGACCAGGTTGTAGACGTTGGTCGACCAGTTCTGGATAGTCGTGTACGTGATGCGCGAACCGGGCAGAGCGACGAGCTCGACCACGGCCGAGTGCAGCGAGTCGGTCGAGTACACCGGGGCGGAACAGCCCTCGATGTAGTGCACCTGCGCGCCCTCGTCGGCGATGATCAGCGTCCGCTCGAACTGGCCCATGTTCTCCGCGTTGATGCGGAAGTAGGCCTGCAGCGGCATCTCGACCTTCACGCCCGGCGGGACGTAGATGAAGGATCCGCCCGACCACACGGCCGAGTTCAGCGCGGCGAACTTGTTGTCGTTCGGTGGGATGATCTTGCCGAACCACTTGCGCACGAGGTCGGGGTACTCGCGTACCGCCGTGTCCATGTCGCAGAAGAAGACACCCTGAGCCTCGAGGTCCTCGCGGTTGCGGTGGAACACGACCTCGGATTCGTACTGTGCGGTGACGCCGGAGAGGTACTTGCGCTCCGCCTCGGGGATGCCGAGCTTCTCGTAGGTGTTCTTGATGGCGTCGGGGAGGTCCTCCCACTTGTTCACCTGCCCACCGGTGGGCTTGATGTAGTAGAAGATGTCGTCGAAGTCGAGGTTCGGCATCTGCGTCGCGAACCACGGCGCCATCGGCTTGCGCTCGAAGTTCTTCAGCGCGCGCAGGCGGAACTGGCGCATCCAGTCCGGCTCGTTCTTCATCTCGGACATCTCGCGCACGATGGACTCGTTGAGCCCCTTCTTGGGCTTGAAGATGTAGTCCTCGGCGTCGCTCCAGCCCAGCTGGTAACGGCCCAGGTCGAGATCCGTGGTGGCCATACGGCTCCTGATATCCGGGGAAAGGGAATTTCCCCTATGTAGATAGTAACAACTACCCCAGCCTGCCGAAACGACAACACGGGGCCACCTGCATGTTGTCAGCCGTGGCAGGCTCAGGTCCATGGTCAACCCCCCGAGCGCCCCACAGCACGCCCATGTCGTGACGGCCCATGGCGACGACCGGGAGGACCCCTGGTTCTGGCTGCGCGAGCGCGACGACCCCAACGTCCTGGCCTACCTCGAGGCCGAGAACGCCTACACCGAGCAGGAGACGGCGCGGCTGCTCGGGCTGCGGACCACGCTCTTCGAGGAGATGAAGGCCCGCATCAAGGAGACCGACATGTCGGTCCCGGTACGGCGGGGGCCGTGGTGGTACTACACGCGCACCGAGGAGGGGAAGGACTACGCCATCCATTGCCGGCGTCCGGCCCGCGGCCCCGACGAGCTCCCACCGGCCGGCGAACCCGGCGGCGAGGAGCAGGTGCTCCTCGACGAGAACCGGCTGGCCGAGGGATCCGAGTACTTCGCGCTCGGGGGTGCCGTGGTGAGCCACGACCACGAGTGGCTGGCCTACGCCACCGACCGCTCGGGCAACGAGAAGTACGAGCTGCGCTTCGTCCCGCTCTCGGCCGAGGTCCCCCCGACCACGGCACCAGAGTCGGTTCCCGACGTCGGCTACGGGCTGGCCTGGTCGGCCGGCACCGACTACGTCTTCTACGTCCGCCTCGACGAGGCGCAGCGTCCCTTTCAGCTCTGGCGCCACCGCCTGGGGAGCGACCCCGCCGATGACGCCCTCGTCTTCGAGGAGCCCGACCGCCGCTTCGCTCTGGGAGCGGGGTCGACCCGGGACACCGCCTTCGTCGCTGATCGGCCTCCACAGCACCAACACCACGGAATGGCTTGCCATCCCTTCGGCGACACCGTTGGCGGAGCCGGTCGTGGTCATGCCGCGTCGAGAGGGGGTCGAGTACGCCATCGACCACCTGTCGCCCGCCGCTGGGGGTCCCGGCTGGTTCGTGGCGCTGACCAACGAGGAAGCCAAGGACTTCCGGGTCCTCGCCGCGCCCGATGCCGGCCCGCCCTCGTGGCGCGAGCTGGTGGCGCACCGGCCGGGCGTGCGCGTCGAGGACGTCGATGCCTTTGGCGGCGTGCTCGTGCTGAGCGAGCGCACCGAGGCGCAGACCCAGGTGCGCGTCCTCCCCCTCACCGGGACAGGCGACGATCCGTTCGGGCCGGACATGCTCGCGACGGGCTGGATCATCCCCTCGGCCGAGAGCCCGTCGTCGACGTGGCTCGGTGCCAATGCGGAGCCCGACTCGCCGACACTGCGGTTCGGTCGGACCTCCCTCGTCACCCCGTCGAGCGTCCTGCAGATCGATCTGAGCAGCCGCGAGGAGACGCTGCTCAAGCAGGAACCGGTACTCGGTGACTTCGACTCGACGCGCTACCGGACCTACCGCGCCTGGGCCACGGCTCCGGACGGGACGGAGGTACCGATCTCGATCGTGCACCGCGACGACCTCACGCTTCCGGCGCCGTGCCTGCTCTACGGCTACGGCGCCTACGAGATCTCGATCGACCCTTCCTTCTCGCACCATCGAATTTCGCTGCTCGACCGCGGCATGGTCTTCGCCATCGCACACGTGCGGGGCGGCGGCGAGATGGGCCGAGGTTGGTACGAGGACGGGCGGATGGAGCACAAGGCCAACACGTTCTCCGACTTCATCGCGTGCGCACGCCACCTCCTCGACACCGGTGTCGCGCGGCCCGGGGCACTGGCTGGGCGTGGAGGGTCGGCCGGCGGCCTGCTCATCGGCGCCGTCGCCAACCAGGCACCGGAGCTGTACCGCGCGCTGGTGGCCGAGGTCCCCTTCGTCGACTGCGTCACGACCATGCTCGACGACGAGCTCCCGCTCACCGTCGGCGAGTGGGAGGAGTGGGGCAACCCAGCCGCCGACGAGGCGGCCTACTGGCGCATGCTCACGTACTCGCCCTACGACAACGTCACCGGCTCAGAATCCCGACGGGTCGAGCCGCGTCTATCCGGACCTCTTCGTCACGGCGGGCCTCAACGATCCCCGCGTCGCCTACTGGGAGCCCGCCAAGTGGGTGGCCAAGCTCCGCTCCCGCTCTCCCACCTCACCGCGTGCTGCTGCGCACCGAGCTGGGCGCGGGGCACGGCGGGCCGTCGGGTCGCTACGACGCCTGGAGGGAAGAGGCCCTGGTCTACGCCTTCCTCCTCGATGTGCTGGGGCTCTCGGGGCCGCCCGCCGTTCCCCCGGAGGCCGGGCGCTAGCCCGTCACGCCTCCATCAGGTCGTCGAGGTCGTCGTCCCGATCGAACTCGTCGTCCCCGACGACCCCGCTGCGGCCGCGGAGGCGGGTGTCACGAAGTGCAGCGTGAAGGGAGCCTGGTTGCCCGGCGGCAACGCGACCGGCGTGCCGTTCGACAGTGGCGGCGAAGGCACCGGGAGCACCCGCGATCACGGTGACCGGGCCCGTGGCAGGGATGGTGTGCGACTGACCCGAGAACAGGGTCGTCGTGAAGAGCACCGACCCCGTCGCGGTGTTGGTGGCCTCGACCCAACACTCGCCGGTGGTCGCGGCGATGCCGAGCGAATAGGTGGACGACGGCACCTGGTACGTGGCGCCGTGCGCCGTCACCGCCTGGGCCGCCGAGACGTTCGGAGGCGCGGTGGTCGACGTCGTCGTGGTGGGATGGCGGTCCGTTCGGTGCCCGGTCGTGGTGGGCGTGGTGGTGCCGGCAGAGGCCCCCTTCTTGTGCGGCGGCGGGGAGCTGGCGTGCAGGCCGGTGACGATCAGGACCACGACCAGCACGATCACCGCCGCGACGGCAGCCGCGGGGCCACCGATCCGGCGCGGCCGGTGGTTGATGCCGTCCATCGCCTTGTCGCGGCCTCCGCTCATGAAACTCGAAGGGACGGCCTCCGGGCCGTCCTCGTCGTCGAACTTGACCGGCTCGGCCGGCTCGGCCGGGTTGGCCACGGGCGGCGGCGGCACCGGTGGGACCAACGACTGGTCACCTTCCCTCAGGCGGACGTTCGAGGATCCTGAGACCCGGAACGCGGTGGCCGGATAGGGCGCCTCGCCGTTGGCCGCCTCGTTGTGGGCGGCGGGTTGCGCACGGATCTCTTCGAGTGTGTGCAGCTGCCGGTGATAGTGCTCCACCGAGTGGACGTCGTCTTGTGTCCGTTGACGCACGAAGACGGCCGCGACGACGCCCACGACGACCACGACACCGATTACCCCACCTATCAGCACCGTCCCCTATTCAACAGGATTCGACGGGTCGGCTGGACCGCGGGTCCTTGCTGCGTGAGTCACCGTGCTCCGGACCCCGGAGCAGGCACAAGCCCGCCGCCAGAAGAGCTCAGCTGCGAAGGCGCGGCCGGATGTCGTCTGGGATCTCGTCCCGTCGCGGATTGTTCTGGTCCCGCGCCGAGAGGATGGGGTCGCTGACGCCCCAGTCGGCCCCCACTGCCGGATCGTCCCAGGCCAGCCCGAGCTCGTCCTCGGGGTTGTAGTAGTTGTCGACGAGGTAGGTCAAGAGGATGTCGGTGACCGCCGCGAAGCCGTGCGCCACGCCGGGCGGGATGTACACGCCTTGGTCGACGTCCTCGTCGAGCTCGATCACCTCGGTGGCGCCTTCGGTCTTCGAACCGACCCGCAGATCGTGCAGCACCACGCGGGCGCGGCCCCGCAGGAGGTACCAGTAGTCGGCCTGGAACCGGTGGAAGTGCAAGCCGACGAGTGCTCCGGCCTGCTTCTCCGAGCGGTTGCCCTGGACCATTTCGCGGCCGTCGGGAAACCAGTTGCGCCGGTACGTCTCGACGAAGCGTCCCCGCTGGTCGCCGTGGACGTCGGGACGGACCAGCACGACGTCGTCGATGACAGAGGAGGGGATCAGTTCTGGCATGGCGCGAACGGTAGTGGGTGGCCCGTCAGGGAGCGAAACGGCCGAAGCCGGAACGATAGAAGAGGAGCGGGTTGCCCTCCTCGACGTCCATGGCAACGACGTGACCGGTCACAAGTTCGTGGTCGCCGCCGTCGAAGATCTCCCCGAGCCGGCACTCGAGCACCGCCAGCGAGCCGGTGATCACCGGTGATCCGGTGACGCCGTGCGACCATCCCACGCCCTCGAATTTGTCGCCGCCCGACACGGCGAAGGCGCGACACAGGGCTTCTTGGTGTTCCTCGAGGATGTTGACGCAGAACGACCCCGCCTTGGCGATGCGGGGCCAGCTGGTCGAGCTGCGCGCCGGGGCCAGGATCACCATGGGCGGATCGAGCGAGAGCGCCGCGAAGGACTGGCAGGTGAAGCCGACAGGCAAGCCTTCTTCGAGCGCGGTGACGATCGTGACGCCGGTTGCAAAGTGGCCGAGCACCTCGCGGAACCGGGCCTGGTCGAGGCCCGACACGGGCTGCTCCTCCTTAGGCCTTGCCGAGATCGACGGACTGGGCCTCGTGGGCCGACGACACGTCTTCGATCAGCTTTGCCTCGGGCAGCCGACGGGCCTGGTTCAGGATCCGGTCGAGCTCCCGGTCCGTGTGCGAGGGGTCATGGTGCGACAACAGCAGGCGATGGGCGCCCGCCTCGGCCGCCACGTGCACGGCGTAGGCGGCGGTGGAATGACCCCAGTCCGCCTTGGCGGAGAACTCGTCGTCGGTGTACTGGCCGTCGTGGATGAGCAGGTCCACCCCCTGGCACAGCTCGAGCACCGCTTCGGGAATGGCCCGGCGGTCGAGCGGCGCCTGGTGATCGGACATGTACGCCACCGAGCGGCCCTCCGCTTCGATCCGGAAGCCCAGGGTCACCCCGCTGTGCGGGATGGGCCGCGCCATCACCTTGGCCTGGCCGACCGAGAAGTCCTCTGCGCCAACGTCGACGGTGATCAGCTCGCCCCGGAACTGCTCCATGTGGATGGGGAACACGGGGGGCTGCACCGCAGCGTGCAGCGCGTCCTTCAGGCTGCCCTTGGGCTGGGCCGGTCCGTACACGGTCAGCCGGGCGCCCGGGTCGTGCAACGGGCCGAAGAAGGGGATGCCCAAGATGTGATCGAAATGCAGATGGGTGAGAAGCGCCGTCGCGTGCAGCGGGGTCCCCAGGGCACGGACCTCCCGGTGGAGCACGTCGCC
This sequence comes from uncultured Acidimicrobiaceae bacterium, assembly GCA_963791995.1. Classification (GTDB taxonomy): domain Bacteria; phylum Actinomycetota; class Acidimicrobiia; order Acidimicrobiales; family RAAP-2; genus Bog-473. The sequence continues at coordinate 330,405 of CAWBUQ010000011.1, forward strand.
GAGCGCGCGGAGACCGGTGCCGAGGTCGACGATGAGTGGCTCGTCACCCTCGATGTCGACCACCAGGCATGACGTGTTACCCCCGTATCGCCGGTAGCGATCCCCCGAGCATGGGCACGACCCCCGCACGCCGTAGAACGTGACGTTCACCGCACTGACGATACCCCGCACAGGGGCAGTACGTTCTTCGGTCATGGAACAGCGGACCATCACTGCGAACGGGCTGGAGTTCGCCTATTTCGCCGACGGACCCGAAAACGGGCCGCTCGCGCTGTGCCTGCACGGGTTTCCCGACACGGCCCACACATGGCGCTACTTGCTCCCCGAGCTGGCGGACGCGGGATTCAGGGTGGTGGCGCCGTTCCTGCGCGGGTACGCCCCGACGCAGCTGCCGCCCGACGGCCGCTACCAGATCGGCGCGCTCGTCCGAGACGCCAATGCGCTGCATGAAGCACTCGGCGGCAGGGACGACGCCGTGCTGGTCGGCCACGACTGGGGCGCCCTGGCCGCCTACGGAGCGGTGGCACATCAGCCGGACCGCTGGCGACGCGCAGTCACGGCGGCGGTGCCACCGACCGCATCCATCGGCATGTCGCTGCTGACCTACACCCAGCTCCAACGGAGCTGGTACATGTTCTTCTTCCTCTCGCCGCTGGCCGAGGCGGCGTTGCCCCTCGACAACTACTCCTTCATCGATCGCCTCTGGCATGACTGGTCGCCCGGCTACGACGGCACCTGGGACGTGGCGCGAGTGAAGGAGTCGATCGGCGATCCCGAACGCATCGTTGCCGCGATCAGCTACTACCGGGCGCTCTACGACCCGTCGCTCCAGGTGCCCGAGCTCGCTGCGGAGCAGGCGGCGACGCTGGTGCCGACACCGAAGCCGACGCTGTACCTCCACGGCCGCGACGACAACTGCATGCTGCTCTCGTCCATCGGATCGCCGCTCGACTTCCTCGCCGAGGGCTCGCTGAACGAAATCGTCGACGGGACGGGGCACTTCCTCCACGTGGAGCGACCCGAGGTCGTCAACAGGCGCATCGTCGAGTTCCTCACCCGTCCTGAGTCCGGTTCCGCCGGCGTGGCAACCGGGCCGTCACCGGGTCCTCAGCGCAACCGCAGCACCGGCTCGGCCTGGCCCGGGCGCCGTCGTCGGACCAGCGGGCGAATCCCTCGTCGACCAACGCGGCGGCGATCCGCTCGGCGCGCGCCTCGTCCTGTGGCCAGCCGCACGCCTCCCCCACCGCTGAAGCGCGCACGGCGCCGCGCCGCAAGGCATGGAGCAGACGGCCCCTCCCCTGCCGGTCCGACCCGGCGAAACGCGCTCTGGGGCCGGGCCGTCGGCGAGGCACGCCAGGGGTCGGTGCGGATGCCACCAGAGGCGCTGGCGCGACCGTTGCGCCAGGCGCACTGCCGGCGTAGCGGGCACTGCGTGCAGGACGGGTCGGCCGTGCACACCGTCGCACCCAGGTCGAACATCGTCTGGTTGAACTCCCACGATCCGCCGGCGGGGACCAGCCGGTCACCGAGGTCCATCGCGGCGCGACCGACAAGGGAGCGCCGGCCACACAGCGAGCCAGCACGCGCACGGCGTTGGTGTCGACCGTCGCCACGTCCTCGCCGAAGGCGAACGAACGCACCGCCCGGGCCGTGTAGGCGCCGACACCGGCGAGCGACCGCAGCGCGGCGTCGTCGCGCGGCACGACCTCCGGCATGCTCGGCCACCACGACCCTGGCCGCACGGTGCAGGTTGAGGGCTCGCCGGTTGTAGCCGAGGCCCGACCAGAGGCGCACGACCTCGGCGGGGCCGGCGCGTGGCACAGGCGGCCGGCGTCGGGAACGCGGCGAGGAACCGCTCGTAGTGCGGGACGACGCGGTCGACCTGGGTCTGCTGCAGCATCACCTCGGAGACGAGGATCCGCCACGGGTCGCGGGTGTGCCGCCAGGGCAGGTCCCGGCGGTGGTCGCTCCCCCACTCGAGGAGGCGGCGCCGGAAGCGCCGGGCCCGCTCGGCCGGGAGCGGCGGGCTCAGTCCCAGACGTCGTCGCCGTAGGGACGCCGGCGCGGCGGCGCCGCGGCGGACTTCCACACCATGAGCTTGCGGCGGAAGTAGCAGACCTCTCGCCCGCGCCTGGTTGAACGCCTTGGTCTCGACCGTCACGATGCCGCGGTCGTCCTTGGACTTCGACGGGGTGGCCTCGAGCACGCGGGTCTCGGCGTAGATGGTGTCGCCGTGGAAGGTCGGCGAGCGGTGAGCTGAGCGGACTCGACCTCGAGGTTGGCGATGCACGAGCCGCTCACGTCGGGCACGCTCATCCCGAGGACGAGGGAGTAGACGAGGTTGCCGACCACGACGTTCTTGCCCTGCACCGTCTCGTTCTCGGCGAACCACGCGTTCGTGTGCAGCGGGTGGTGGTTCATCGTGATCATGCAGAACAAGATGGTCGTCGTACTCGGTGATGGTCTTGCCCGGCCAGTGCCGGTAGACGTCGCCGGGGACGAAGTCCTCGAGGTAACGGCCGAAGGGGCGGTCGTAGACGGTCATTCGGTCGCCTGCTGGGCCGCCGGCCGTGTGGTGAAGCCCAGAGAGCCCCCGGCAAGCGAGTCACCGTCGATGGTCAGCCGCCAGGCGAACCGGGTGCCCGGAGCGAGCGGGATCGGGCCCGAGGTTCACGGCGAGGGCCACGTCGATGGGCGAGCCCTCGGGTATCCCCTGGGGCTGGCTCACGGTGAACTCGCCGCGGACCTCGACCGGCTGGGAGCCCTCGGGCGTCTCCATCATCACGGGCCGGCCGTCGGCATCCTCCAAGAAGAGCTCCCAGTGGTGCGGCTTCTCGGCCTCGTGCCAGTCCACGTCGATCTTCAAGGCGACGGCGGAGGGCACGGGATCCGGGCCGGTCATGCTCCAACCCCCGCCGAGGATGTAGAGCTTCCCGTCGGAGACCTGGGCGGCGTCGCACAGCAGCATCGTCACTTTCACGGGGAAGGAGGTTATCGGTCTGCCGAGAAGGGCCGATATCGAGGGGAGAGGTCGCGGCCCGCAGGCGCCGGCGCCGCGCCAGAGGGGGACCGATGGACCGTGTATCCGAATGGACGGAGCGCCGCGCCGTCCCGGTCGTCGCGACCATGGTCATCTTCGTCCCGTCATGGCCTACAGCCTTGCTGGCCCACCGTGTCGTCCATGTCGGCAAGGGCAGCCTCGTGTCCCCGAGCGACCTGTGGAGCCTGACCAACTCGTCGTCGGCCATCCTGCACGGCCACTTCAGCGGTGTCTACGTCCGTCACGGTGCGCTCACGTCACCGCCGGCACTCGAGTTCCGCCTGGTCGCCGGTCCTGGCCCTGGGGCACTTCGTTGGCCTGTCGCCCCACCTCCGCGTGACCGGCCAGCCGCTCAGCCTGTGGTTCGTGCTCGGCCCGACCGCGATCCTCCTCGCCTCGACGGTGTTGTTCGCCGTCGACGCGGTGGCGCGCGTCGTGGCGGATTCGCGAACGGGCAGCGCATGGTCCTGGCACTGGCGGCGCGGTCGGCGTCGCCAACGTGGTCGGCTTGCTGGGGGCATCCGGAGGACTGCCTCGCCGTGGCCTTCGTGCTCTGGGCCGCACTGACCATGGACCGCCGCGGGGCGACGGGGGCGCCGCGGGCAGCGCTGCTGTTGGGCTCGGCATCGCCTTCCAACCGCTGGCCTTGCTCGGCGTCGTTCCGGTGCTGGCCCGCCTGAGCTGGCGCGAGGCGGGCCGCCAGTGGTGGCGCCTGGCGCTGCCGAGCCTGGTGGTCCTGCTCCCTCCCCTCCTCGCCGAACCGCATCGCACCGTCTTCGTGATCTGTGCGTCAGCCCTTTCAGACCCGCTACATCTCGTTCACGCCGCTCACCTGCGTTGGCGAACCACCTCGCGCCCGGCCTCGACGGCGGCGGCACGACCCGGTTGTTCGCAATCGTCCTCGCCGCCGTCCTTGCCGTGGTGGTCTGCCACCGCCACCACGCGCTGTCGACCGTGCTGGCCCTGGTCGCCGTCGGCTTCTTCCTGCGGATCGCGCTCGAGACGGAGATGAACTGGTACTACCTGTGGCCCGTCCCTGCCCTGTGCCTGCTGCTCGCGCTGCGGCGCAGGGGTGCGGTCCGCTTCGTCGTCCTTCGCTCGCGCTGGTCGTGTCCATGGTCCTGGGCGACCGCCGGGTGCACGACATCGTCGTGTGGTGGCCCGCGCTGATGGCGACCGCGGTGGTCATGCTGCTGTGCGCCGCGGCACCACCGCCGAACCGGTGGGCCGACCTGGCGCGCCCGACTGGGTACCGGCCGACGGTCGCACCCGGCCCATAGAGTGCAGCACGATGAAGGAGAGCGGTAGGCGTGGGCCAGCATCGTGCGTGAGCTCATCGGGCTCCGCGACGACGTCTATCGCAGGCCGCTGGCGACGGCGTTGCTGCGGCTCGGGCTCGAAGAGGGATGGCGCTGCGTCGACGTGGGCGCCGGTGGCGGTGACGTCTCGGTGGCGCTCGCCGAGATGGTGGGCCGCGACGGGCGGATCTACGCCGTCGACAGCGACCCGGCCACACGCGACGAGGTGGCGCGTGCCGCGGCCGGCGCACGCGCAGGTGATCGCCCTCGACCCAAGCCGGCGAGGACCTCTCGTTGCCCGAGGAGGTGGACCTGGCCTTCTGCCGCTTCCTGCTGCTCCACGTGCTCGAGCCGATCGACGTGGTGCGCAAGATGGCGGCGTCGGTGCGGACGGGAGGCTGGGTCGTGGTGCAAGAGCCCATCACGTCGGCCGGGCCGGATCGGAGGGACCGCACTCTCCATGCCCGACGCCCGGCATCCCGACGTCGGCGCGCTGTTGCCGGCGCTCGTGCGCGATGCGGGGCTCGAGGTGGTCGACGCCTGGGCCGAGGCGCCGGCGGGTGTGGGGCCGGGTCCGGTCACCGAGTACCTGGCCTCGTTGACGGGGGTGGATCCGGAGGACGACCCCGTCGTCCTACCCCCATTGGTCACGGTGATCGGCTGCCGCACCTGAGGCGGCGGCACGGCGCGTCGAAATGGGGACATCGAAGCCAGCCGGTAGGGTCTGAGTCCCGATGAGTGCCGACACAGCTGCTCTCGCCGGCGCCGCCGACGCGGTCGATCTCGCCCAGGAACTGGTCGACTCGGCCTGCGCGTCCATTCGTGGCCGCGGCGGTATCGACGCCAACCAGGTGGTCGCCTACGACGTGGCCCACGCCGCGGCTGCCGTGGCGACGGCCCGGTCCACCCTCGAGTACGGCGAGCTGGGCGACGTCGAGGCGTCCATCGCCACTGCCTTCGTGGCCGACGTCCTGGCCGATCTGGCCGGCAAGGTGGCCGGGCGCGAGGCGTTGTGGGGCGTCGAGGCCGGCTGGGCCGCGCCGGCGGCCGACTTCGTCGAAGCGCAGCGCGACCCTGCGGTGCTGGCGTCACTGGCTGCCACCGAGGGGCCGCGGCACCTGGGCGAGGACTTCGGGCTCGTGCGCGAGACCTTCCACCGCTTCGCCGAGGACAAGGTGCGCCCCCACGCCGAGCACGTTCACCGAGCCAACGACGACATCCCCGAGGACGTCATCGAGGGGCTCGCCGAGTTGGGCGGGTTCGGCCTGTCGGTCCCCGAGGAGTACGGCGGCTTCGCCACGGGCGGCGAGAGCGACTACATGGGCATGGTCGTCGCCACCGAGGAACTGAGCTGGGGCTCGCTCGGCGTCGGCGGCTCCCTCATCACACGGCCCGAGATCCTGACCCGGGCCCTGGTCTACGGGGGCACCGAGGAGCAGAAGAAGCAGTGGCTGCCGAAGCTCGCCTCGGCCGAGATCCTGGCCGCTGTCGCGGTCACCGAGCCCGACTTCGGCTCCGACGTGGCCGGCATCGTGACATCGGCGACCCCCGTCGACGGCGGCTGGGTCATCAACGGCGTCAAGACCTGGTGCACCTTCGCCGCCAGGGCGGACGTCCTCATGCTGCTGGCCCGGACCGATCCCGACCGCTCGCTCACCCACCGCGGGATCTCCATGTTCATCGTGGAGAAGCCGCGAGGCGACGGCCGCGGGTTCGTCTTCACCCAGGGTCCCGACGACGTGGCGGAACGCCCAGCCGATCTGGCGCCGGGCAAGCTCGAAGGACGGCCGATCGACACGCTCGGCTACCGCGGCATGCACTCCTATGAGCTGGCGTTCGAAAACTGGTTCGTCCCCACAGCCAACCTCGTCGGCGGAAAGGACGGTCTGGGGAAAGGCTTCTACCTCCAGATGCAGGGCTTCGAGAACGGCAGGCTGCAGACGGCGGCGCGTGCGCTCGGCGTCATGCAGGCCGCCTACGAGGCCGCCGCCGCCTACGCGTCCGAACGCGTCGTGTTCGGCTCGCCCATCGGCGACTACCAGTTGACGCAGGCGAAGTTGGGCCGGATGGCGGTGGTGATTCAAGCGACGCGCCAGAGCGCATACCACGTGGCGCGGCTCATGGCCCAGGGCGAGGGCACGCTCGAGGCTTCCATGGTCAAGGCGTACGTGTGCCGCGCCGCCGAGTGGGTGACGCGCGAAGCCATGCAGATCCACGGCGGCATGGGCTACGCGGAGGAGTTCCCCGTCAGCCGCTACTTCGTCGACGCCCGGGTGCTCTCTATCTTCGAGGGCGCCGACGAGACGCTCGCGCTCAAGGTCATCGCTCGCCGCCTCATCGGCTGAGCGGGCGCACGGCGTCGGCGCCGGCCGTGTTACTCGGCCGAACGCGTGAGCCCCGCCCGCTCGCCCCGGCTCACGAACTTGATCGCCATCTTGCGACTCGCCTCGTCGATCATCTCGTCGCCGAACATGACGGCGCCCTTGCGGTCATCTTCCGTCGCCTTCTGATATGCGTCGAGGAGGTCGTAGGCGTGGTCGAACTGCTCCTGGGTCGGTGAGAACACCTCGTTGAGCACCCCCGCCTGGTCCGGCGTGAGCGCCCACTTGCCGTCGTAGCCGAGCATGCGGGCGCGCATGGAGTACTGGCGCAATGCGTCCATCTCGCGCACCTTGAGGAACGGCCCGTCAATGACCTGGAGTCCGTTGGCGCGCCCGGCCATCAGGATGCGACTGAACACATAGTTGAAGTGGTCCCCGGGATACTCGGGGATGTCGACGCCACCGGTGAGCACCGGCATCTCGATGCTGGCGGCAAAGTCGGCGGGCCCGAAGATGATCGTCTCGAGCCGCGGCGACGCGGCGCAGATCTCGTCGACGTTGATCAGCCCGCGCGCCGTCTCGATCTGCGCCTCGATCCCGATGTGACCGACCGGCAGACCGGACTTCTTCTCCACTTGCGTGAGCAGGAGGTCGAGTGCGACGACCTCGGCGGCCGACTGCACCTTGGGCAACATGATCTCGTCGAGGCGCTCCCCCGCGTTGCCCACCACCTCGATCACGTCGCCGTAGGTCCACTCGGTGTCCCACGCGTTCACCCGCACGCAGAGCACGCGGTCGTCCCAGGGCAGGTTCTTGATGGCGTCGACCACCTTGGGCCGCGCCCCCTCCTTCTCGAGGGGCGCCACCGCATCCTCGAGGTCCAAGAAGGTCATGTCGGCGGCCACCGTTGGGGCCTTGGCCAGGAACTTCTCGTTTGAACCGGGGGTGGAGAGGCAGGACCGGCGGGGCAGGTCACGTGAGCGTGCTGACATGACTCCAGGGTAACAAACCGCTTCTGGCGGCCTTTCCGGGGGGTACCGCCACCCCTCCGTGCGTCACGCGGGATACGCCCGCGCCGGGTCACGCGGCGCGAGGCGTCAGCGCAGATGCTCGGCGAAGAACGCCAGGGTGCGATCCCACAGTTCGTGTGACGCGTCCGGTTGGTACACCTCTTCGCGCGTGTCGTTGAAGAACGCGTGATCGGCGTCGGGGTAGATCACCATCTCGACGGACTTGCCCAGTCCGCGCAGCTGGTCGGCCAGCGCGTTGGCGGCATCCGGCGTGAAGAAGGTGTCCTTCTCGGCGTAGTGGCCGAGGACGGCGGCCGACATCGCGGAGTAGTCGGGCTGCGCGTCGGGCCACGGGATGATGCCGTAGCACGGCACGACCGCGGCCACGGCGTCGGGCCGCTGCGTCGCCAGGACGAGTGCGAGACCTCCGCCCATGCAGAAGCCGATGACGCCGACGCGGTCGCCCGAGCTCCGCCGCATGACCTCGTCGACGGCGCCGCTCATGTCGCGAGCGGCCTGCTCCATCTGCATCGCCATCATCGCCTTGCCTGCCTCGTCGGGTTCACCGGGCTTCACTTGTTGCCCGTGGTACAGGTCCGGCGCGAGCGCCACGTACCCCGCTGCCGCGAAGCGGTCGCACACGTCCTTGATGTGGTCGACGAGGCCCCACCACTCTTGAATCACGATCACGCCGGGCCCTCTGCCGCTCTCGGGTGCGGCAAAGTAGCCGCCCGCAGTCGATCCATTGCTCGGAAATTCGATCATCTCACCCATGCGTGACGACCGTAGTTCCAAACACCTGATTTCGTTCTCCCCAGCGACGTGGAAAAGTTTGAAAAAATCCCTTGTGCGTGACCACCTGCGGTTTCGCACCACTGGTGCGACGATAAACGCCCGTTTCAAACCGAGGGTGTTTGAATCCCGGAAAGGCGCCCTATAAGAATGTCCCCCATCGTGACTGACGTAGAGCGGCTTATAAACCACTCCACGCCGCGGTCTTCAGGGAGCAACAAACTGCTCCATCGGGTCGGTGTCCCCGCGTTGACCGTCGTCACAGTGTTGGCGAGCACTGTGTTTGGTTTGGCGCGCCCGGCCGCGGGTGACGCGATCTCAGACGCCAAGGCCAAGGCCGCCGCCATCGAATCGCAGCTCACCCAGGCGCAGAACCAGATGTCCGCGTTGAGCCAGCAATACGACGAGGCGAAGTTCCATCTCGGGCAGATCAACTCGAACATCGCCACGACCCAGGCCAACATCGCGTCCGACCAGGCGCAGGTGTCGAAGGACAAGAGCACCCTTTCCAAGGCTGCGGTGGCCAACTACATCTCCGACGGCACGGCCGCCGAGCAGAACTCCATTTTCAGCGGGAGCCAGGAGACGGCCGGCGCCAGCACCGAGTACAACCAGATCGCCGAGGGTGACATCTCCCTCGCCGTCGACAACCTGCACACCGCGGAGAACACGCTCAACGCGCAGGAGTCGCAACTGCAGAACGAGCAGCAGCAGGCGCAGACACAGGTGACGGCTGAGCAGAACGCAGTGGCGCAGAACGCACAGGCCGTCTCCGAGCAGAAGTCGGCGCTGGCGCAAGAGCAGGGTCAGATTGCCCAGCTCGTCCAGGAACAGCAGCAGGCCGAGGCTGCAGCGGCTGCCAAGGCCGCTCAGGAGAGGCAGCAGGCGGCCGCCGCTGCCGCCGCCGCCGCCGTGCACCCCGCCAGCTCCTCGGGCGGTGCCAGCCTGGCCGGGCTCTCCCAGGCGGCACCCCCGCCGAGCTCGCCCGGCGGCGCCGGAGCGGTGCAGGCGGCCGAGAGCCAGATCGGTGTCCCCTACGTGTGGGGCGGCGAGTCCCCCAAGGGCTCGGGCAGCCCCGGCTTCGACTGCTCGGGACTGACGGCGTGGTCCTGGGGCCAGGTGGGCGTCGGCCTCCCGCACTACTCGGGCGCCCAGATGTCCGACTCGACGCCCGTTCCGATCAGCGACCTCCAGCCCGGCGACCTGCTCTTCTACGGCCCTGGGGGCTCGGAGCACGTCGCCATGTACGTCGGCCCCGGCACCATGATCGAGGCCCCGTACACCGGCGCGTCGGTCTGGCTCGCCCCGCTCCGTCTCGGAGATGGCTTCGTGGGAGCCGGCCGGCCCTAGCGGTTCAGGGACCCGCTCTGGGGGGACCTCCAGGAGCCCCGGAGCGGCCCACCCGACCGACCCCGGAGATACTCGGCTCCCCTGCCGTCCTAACCTGGCACGAGCCGGGCGAGATCTCGCTCGAGTCGAGCAACCATGCATCCCATCCCCGTCGCCTTCCACATCGGCCCCCTCGAGGTCCACACCTACGGCATCGGCCTGGCGATCACCTTCTGGTTCGGGTTCACCTACTTCGAGCGCCGGCTGCGCAAGAACGGCTACCCCACCGACTGGTTCTTGCCTGTCTTCTTGTGGATCATCCTCGCCGCGATCGTCGGCGCGCGGGCGATGCACGTGCTCACCAACCTGAGCGCCTACACGCACGACCCCTCCGGGATCTTCGCGGTCTGGCACGGCGGGCTCTCGTCCTTCGGGGGCATCATCGCCGCCGTCCCCACCGGGATCGTCCTGACCAGGCGCCGCTGTCCCGAGCTCCCGCTCGGACGCGCCCTCGACCTGGCCGTGCCAGTCCTCCTGGCCTGCTGGGCGATGGGCCGCCTGCTCGGCCCACAGCTGATGTACGCCGGCGGCGGGCACCCGACGCACCAGTGGTTCGGCATGTACTACGCCGGCCAGAAGGGTCCGCGGCTGCCCGTGCCGATCTTCCAGGCGCTCGAGGACTTCAGCGTGTACCTCATTCTCATCGCCATTGAGCGCGCCCTCAATCGTTGGCCCGACGGCGCGCCGCGCGTCGGCTATCCATCCGGGATCGTGTTGGGCACCGGCATGATCCTCTGGGGCATCGAGCGCTCGCTCGACGAGCACCTGTGGCTCGGAGAGGACGGCCGCCTCGGGTCGGACCTGGTCCAGTTGGCGGGGATCGCGTTGGTGCTCGGCGGCATCGTCATCCTCGTGCGCACCCGCGGGCGTTGGAAGCAATGGCTCACGACGAATCACTCGCCGGGTCTCACCGAGCCCGAGGGCGACGGCGTGGTGACCAAAGATCCGGCGGACCAACCCCAACCGGCCTGAGCGCGCCGCGCGCCTTCGGGTGCTCCGCCCGACGCTGGTTCGACCACCTCGCGAGGGAGTGCGGCAGCGAGGCAGAGATGTGGTGCAGCTAGTCGATCGCGCAGGTGCGAGACGAGCGCGGAGCGGGTCCGGGTGCGATCACCCCGGCGCTCAATCGCAAAGATGTCCCCGTCCCGGAAGATCCAGCCCACTTCGCGCCATGGGCGGATCTCGTGGATGCTCTCGCCGGGTGCCCCTCTGGCTACGGAAGTCTCGTCCGTTCGTGTCCTCATCGGTCCGCTCCCCTTTCCTCCGTCGTTCCGACCCCGCCTCTGGAAGGGGAACGGCCGGTGGCGCCCGCACCTTGCGCTCCCGGTCTGGGACGGAAATCCCGACTCTCAGGCGAGGCAGCGAGATCGCCGAAGGCTGCACCTCAGTTGCAACGAATTTGCGGCATCCGGTGCAACCCACGCGCCGTATACGCGTTGTAAGGGCGCTAGACCCCGATCATCTGAGACCCGCGTAGGACCGGCTTTCCTCAAGCCTTCTCCTGGTGAAACCGATACGGCGGGAGGGAGTAGAGGTGAGCAATGGCCACCGTGCAGCAGTGGGTGCGTATGACGAACGACAAGATGTGGACCGAGGACGAGAAGAAGGAATGGCTCGCCGCCCACGGTGAGGAGGCCACCCACGTGGTCACCTTCGAGCCCATGTACCAGATCGAGGTGTGCGTCCCGCCGTGGGAGCATGCCGACCGCCAGATCGCACGCTCGGCCGTGGCATGGGGCAAGAACATGCGCCGGCTGTTCGACGTCGACGGCGAGCATCCGGGCGGGGCCACGGTCGTCGCCGCCCACCACGAGGGCAACGCGCTCGAGATCTATATGACGGCGCAGCGGCTCCCGCGCCTCCACCGCCTCGTCTGACGCGCACCCGGCCAGAGTCCTCACGCAGGACCGCCCAGAGCCCTGGCTCGACACTGCGCCGATGCCCCGGCACCGGTGAGCGCTCCCTCGGAAGGGGAGGAGCGCGGCCCCCGCCTCAGGTGTTCGGCTCGTCCCCCGACGCGGCGGCCTGACGGATCGCCTCGATCCGGTCGAGCATCGGCATCCGCTCTTGACCGATGTTCGAGTCGAGCCGCTCGTCGATCTCCTCGGGCGTCCACCGCCCCTCCGCCCACATCGCCCGGACCTCGGTGGGCTGGTTCCACACGGCGATCTTCGAGCCGACGACCGTGTAGACCTGACCGGTGATGTGCGTCGCCTTGTCGCTCAGCAGGTAGACGACCATCGGCGCCACGTCCTCGGGATCGCCCATCTCGGCGAGCTCGGACGGCACGTTCGCCGACATGCGCGTGCGGGCGACCGGCGCGATGGCGTTGGCCGTGACGCCGTAGCGGTGCAGGCCGACTGCCGCCGAGCGCACCAGCGACACGATGCCTCCCTTGGCGGCCGAGTAATTCGCCTGGGCCACGCTGCCCTGGAAGGCGCCCGAGGTGAAACCGATCAGCGCACCGCCGCCTTCCTGCTTGCGCATCACGGCCGCCGCGGCGCGGAACACGGTGAAGTGGCCCTTGAGGTGCGTGGCGATCACGGCGTCCCACTCGTCCTCGGCCATGTTGAAGAGCATGCGTTCGCGCAGGATGCCGGCGACCGCCACCACCCCGTCGATGCGGCCCCACGTCTCGATGGCGGTGGCGATCAGGCGCTCACCGGACTCCATCCTGGAGATGTCGTCTGCCACGGCGACGGCCTGGCCGCCGGCTGCGGCGATCTCGGCCACCACGGCGTCGGCCACCTCGCTGCTCGGGTCCTCGCCGGCCATGCCCACGCCGTAGTCGGCGACGAGCACCTTGGCCCCCTCGGCGGCCGCTGCCAGGGCCACGGCACGCCCGATCCCACCGCCACCGCCCGTGACGGCGACGACCTTCCCTTCGAGGAACCCAGCCATCGTCGACTCTCCCGATCTCTCCGTGCGACCCTCGTCGGGGCCCCGTAAATTGCCGTAAGTTAGAACACGTTCTAGCCTGCGAGCGGCGGGGGCTGCCATTCGCCCGCGCCTGATCACGAGCGTGCAAGGAGACTGCTGATGGGTGACCTCGGCTTCTGGGCGCTGGCCCAGGAAGACCCCGACTACCTGGCCCTGGTGACCCCCGAGGGCGACGAGGTGAAAGCGGGCGAGCTCTTGGGTCGGGCCAATCAGGTGGTCCACGCGTTGCGCGCGCAGGGCTTCGAGGTCGGCGACGTGGTGGCCACGTTGCTGCCGAATTGCGCCGAAATGATCGAGGTCTATCTGGCCGCCCTGCAGGCCGGTTGGTACCTGGTCCCCATCAACCACCACCTGGTTGCTCCCGAGGTGGCCTACGTCGTGAAGGACTCGGGGGCCAAGGCGTTCATCGCCCACGAGCGCTTCGCGGACGTCGCCACCGCGGCGGCCGACGAGGTGGGGCTGGACTCGGCCGGCCGCCTCGCCGTGGGCGACGTGCCGGGTTTCGCCTCGTACGCCTCCTTGCGCGACGCGCAGCCCACGTCGTTGCCCGAGGACAGGACCATCGGCGACGTCATGAACTACACCTCGGGGACCACAGGCAACCCCAAGGGCATCTACCGAAAGCTCATGGGCGTGACCCCCGAGCAGGCCGCGCTCGGGCTGTCCGGACTGCTGTTCCTCTTCGGCATCCAGCCCCAGGACGACAACGTCCACATCATCGGCTCGCCGCTGTACCACACCGCCGTGCTGCGCTTCGGGAGCGCCTCACTGCACCTCGGGCACACCGTGGTCCTCATGGACAAGTGGCTCCCAGAGGACATGCTGCGGCTGATTCAGGAGCAGCGGGTGACGACGTCGCACATGGTGCCGACCCAGTTCCACCGGCTCCTGGCTCTGCCCGAGGACGTGCGCACCAAGTACGACGTGTCCTCGCTGCGTCACATGATCCACGCGGCAGCGCCGTGCCCGGTCGACGTGAAGCACAAGATGATCGCCTGGTGGGGCAACGCGGTGGACGAGTACTACGCGGCGAGCGAGGGCGGGGGGACGCTGGTCAGCGCGGAGGAGTGGTTGCAGAAGCCGGGCACGGTCGGCAAGCCGTGGCCCATCAGCGAGATCGCCATCTTCGACGACGACGGGAACCGTCTTGAAGAACCCGGCGTCATCGGCACGGTGTACATGGCCATGCAGTCCGCCGACTTCGAATATCACGGTGACAAGGAGAAGACGAAGAAGAACCGCATCGGTGCCTTCTTCACCGTGGGTGACGTGGGCTTCCTCGACGAGGACGGCTACCTCTTCCTGCGTGACCGCAAGATCGACATGATCATCTCGGGTGGCGCCAACATCTACCCGGCCGAGATCGAGAGCGTGCTCCTCTCACACCCCAAGGTGGGTGACGCCGCCGTGTTCGGCATCCCCCACGAGGACTGGGGCGAGGAGGTCAAGGCGGTGATCGAGCCGGCCGAAGGTGTCGAGGCGAACGACGAGCTCGCCGCGGAGATCCTCGCTTTCTGCGCCGGCAAGCTGGCGAAGTTCAAGACGCCCAAGACGATCGACTTCACCGACGAGATGCCGCGCGACCCCAACGGGAAGCTCTACAAGCGCAAGCTCCGCGACCCCTACTGGGAAGGCGTGCAGCGGTCGCTCTGAGCCCTGAGGCACCGATCGGAGACCCGGTCGTGACGCCTACGTCGGCTTGGCCAGCGCCACGATCGCTCGCGCCACCCGGATCGGCCCACGCCGGAAGGGACTCCACCTGCCCTTGAGCGCAACGGGACGCTCCTCGGGCACGAACAACATGAGCTGAATCTGGCCGGCGTTTCGATGGAGCGAGGCCCGGAACGTCCCGCGGCCGGCCTCGAGCAGTTGGCCCCCCTTCGTCCCGTTCCGGTTCGACGCGAACAGACGGACGCCGTGCGCATCGGTCTGCACCAGGACCCAGCGGGGCAGTTGCGGGGGCAATGAGCCCATGTCCGCGGCGCCTGCCGCGGCGGGCGACCCGACAGCACCGGCTCCCATGACGCCGACGACGAAGGAGGTCATCTTGGCCAGCCGGTGCGTATCCCAGGAGCGGAACAGCGCCGTGCGTGCCTCGTCGTTCCCGTGCGCCGGGTGCCGGATTTGTTCGGCCACCGCTAGCTCTGCGGCCCGGGTGAAGCGAGGCCGGCGTCGGCCGTGCGGAGATGGCCTACGACGGGTGCGAACGCAGGGATGGTCCGCACCGTGTAGTACTCGATCCCCCACCGCCGCCGGCACCTCTGCAGGTGCTCCGAGATCTCCTCGTGGGTGCCGAAGCAGAGAAACGGTGTCGCCAGGACGTCGGAGAGCGCCATCCCTTGGCGTCTGGCGATGTCCTCTGCCACCGCTGCCCGGTCCCCGGTGACGACGACCGCTTGGACCAGTGCATGCAGTCCGACCGAGCGTCCAGTGGAAGCAGCGGCGTCTCGGATCCACCCGACCGTCTGATCCAACCGCGCCGCCTCCCACCTGACCTCGTGATGCTGTCCGTCCTGGAGCGTCCGACCCAGCATCGTGGGCGCCACGATGTCGGCATGCGTCGCCGCGTGCGCCAGGGCGGCCCTGCCGTTGACCCCGACCAGGATCGGGAGGTGCTCCTGCTTCGAGCGAAGAGTTCGGGCGTTCTCCAATGTGTAGTGCCGACCGTGCACGCTGGTGGGGCGACCGTCGAGGAGGGAGCGCAGGATCGCAACGGACTCGGCGAGTCGATCCTTGCGTACGGCCGGTGGGTCGAAAGGGATCCCCGCCGCGGCGTATTCGGTGAACGAGTGGCCGGCTCCCATCCCGACCTCGAGACGGCCGCCGCTGGCATGGTCGAGGGTGGCCAGCTCTTGCGCCAGGACGACGGGATGACGAAGGTCGTTGTTCAGCACGAGGGTGCCCAGGCTGATTCGCTCGGTGACGCTTGCCGCTGCCGCCAGTGCGGCGAGCGGGCCGACCTCTGCTCCGATGTGGTCGCCGACTTGGAAGATGTCGAACCCCGCGCCCTCGGCATTCTTCGCATCCTCGAGGACCCCTTCGAGTGCATGCGCCGTGCTCTGGAAACCGAACCTGAACGCCATGCTTGCCACCGTAGAGGAGCCGGTCGCTGCCACCCGCCTCACTCGAGACGATCGGGGCCAGGGTGGATGGTGCGCCACTCGAGCCCGGGAAGAGGCGAGATCTCGAACGTCGCGGGCGCGAAGTCCTCGTCGAAGACGACCTCATGCATCTCCAGGGTGCGGTAGAGCGAACCTCGGTAGCGGCTGGCGGCGCGCAGGATCACGCCGCGTTCGCGGTCGATGGACAACGCGACTTCGTCTGCGGCTCCAATGACCAGACCGTGGAGGCCTCGCCCCCGCCGGCGAGGAGGCGCGGGCCGAATGCTCACGGTGGCGTCCAAGGTGTCCCGGCCGATCCACGTGCCGGCCGTGACGTCGCCGATTTCGATCAGCGGCGGATACGGCGCCGTGCGGACCAGGTACTCCCCCGGACCCTCCCCGTGGTTGGAGTGCAGCGAGCCGCCGTTGGTGATCGACCGGCCATGTCCGTTGCTCCACCACGTCGACTCGTCGAACACGACGTCGACGGTGTCTCGTCCGGCCACGAAGACGGCTCGCCTCTGTGGCCCCGCGATCCAGAGCGCCCACGCTTCGTGCAGCTCGTCGGGCCGCGGCAGCTCCGATCGCACCGTCAGCACGCTGAAGTGCTGCCCTTCCGCTCGCCTGCGCTCGAGCTGCGCTCTCCATGCCGCGGACGAGAGGGCGGTGTCGCGCCATTCGTGCCCGGTCGCCCGCAGGGTGCGCCAGCGCGACTCCGACGTGGAGAGGAGATCCAGCGCTTCGTCGACCATGCCGGCCACGGCCCAAGGTTAGGGCTGCACGGGTGCCCGACGGCCGGGCAAGCTGGACCCATGGAGACCGAAGCTGGCGTCGAGCTACGCATGGAGGAGACCGGTGCGGGCCCGATCTGCCGGCAGATCCTCGGCACACTGCCCACCTGGTTCGGCATTCCCGAGTCGGTGGCCGACTACGTGCGGGTGGCCGATGCCAATCCGACCGTCGTCGCCGCCGTCGGCGGGACCGACGTGGGTATCCTCACGCTCGTCGTCCATACGCCGTCGGCAGCGGAGATCTACGTCATGGGCGTCCTTCCCGAACACCACCGCCGCGGCGTCGGCCGCGTCATGGTGGCCGAGGCGGAAACCTGGCTGGCGGGGCGGGACATCGAGTACCTCCAAGTCAAGACGCTCAGCCCGCGTCATCCCGACCCCGGTTATGCCAAGACCCGCGCCTTCTACGTCGCCGAGGGATTTCGGCCACTCGAGGAGTTCCCCGATCTGTGGAGCGCCGACCAGCCGGCCCTCCAGATGATCAAGACGATCCCTCGGCGCTGAGCGGCCGGCGCCTCGGCCCACCTACCATCGGCCCGTGGCGAGCCACGACTCCCTGGGTACTGACGCCGGGTATCTGCGCCACCACCAGTACAAGGACCCGAGCAACCTCAACGCCCGGATCGCGCTGCACGCCAAGTATGCACGGGCCGCCCAGCCCTGGTATCCGTGGCTCGTGAGCCGCATCGCAGTGGCGAGCCGGCGCCCGGGTGCTCGAGGTCGGCTGCGGCTCCGGCGTGCTGTGGGTCAACGTCGCCTCCCTCCTCCCCGACATCGAGCTCACCCTCACCGACCTGTCCGAGGGCATGGTCGACGCGGCGGCGGCCGCGGTTGCCCCGCTCCCGAACATCGGCCTCGTCGACGCCCGTGTCTGCGACGCGCAGGACCTTCCCTTCGACGACGACGCTTTCGACGCCGTCGTGGCGAACCACATGCTGTACCACGTGCCCGACCCCGCACGAGCGGCAGCCGAGTTCGCCCGCGTGCTCTCCGCGGACGGCGCGCTCATGGCAGCGACCAACGGTCCGCGCCACCTCGACGCCGTACGCGACCTCAGCCGGGAGGTCTTCGGCTGGACCTCGCTCGACGGGGCGATCCGACGCTTCGCGCCCGAGAACGGGGCAGCAATCCTCTCCGGTTCGTTCGGTTCCGTGGCGTGGCACCCCCACCCGAGCACGATGGTGTGCACCGACCCCGAGGACGTCTACGCGTTCATCGCCTCGTCGCCGGTGGCCCACGACGCCACACCGGCGCAACAGGGCGCGCTGCGGGCCGCGATTCAGGCGCGTTTCGCCGCGGAGGGCGGGTCGCTCCGCGTGACCACCGAGTCCGGCTGCCTCATCGCCCGCCACCCGGCGCCCGAACCGGGCTGCCCACGCTGAAGGTCCGCTGAAGGTCCGCCTGTTTCGCACCCCGCCATGCCCATGATGGGTCCGTGGACAGCGCCGCAACCGGGAGCACCCAGGCCGCAGACGCCGGAGACGACCTCGCCGGTCTGCGCCCGCGCCAGGTGCTGCGCCTGGCGACCAAAGCCCCCGACTCCTACATCCTGCTCCTGGTCCTCCTGGTCGCCGACTACGTCTCGCTCACCGTGGAATGGTCCGGCACCGCGGCCCTGATCGTCCGGGCCGCGCTCTTCGGGTTCACCGTCCTGCTCGCCTTCCACACGTCACGTGTCCCGACGACGATCCAACGGATCGTGCAGGTCGCTGTCCTCGTCGCGTTCGCGGTTGCCGTGGGCGCCGCCTTCGGCGGGAGCAACCGGGCCGACGGCATCGAGATCCTGCTGATCACGGTTCTCGTCCTCACGTGTCCCCTTGCCATCGGGTGGCGCATCGTGCACCATCGTCACGTCACCCGCGAGACCATCGCGGGCGCCATCTGCATCTATGTGCTGATCGGCTTGATCTTCGCCAACCTCGACTACGCGATCCAGCTCGTCTCGGGCACGTCGTTCTTCGCGCAGTCCGGGCAGCACGGGCTGCCCGACTTCGTCTACTTCAGTTACATCACGATGGCCACCGTCGGCTACGGCGACCTCACGCCCGCCCCCGGCCTGCCCCGCACGATGTCGGTGCTCGACGCGCTGGTGGGCCAGGTCTTCCTCGTGGTCCTGCTGGCCCGGCTGGTGTCGCTCTATGTGCCGCAAGGGTGGCGCACCGGGCTCGAGGAGCGCCTGCACGAGGAGACGACGGAACCGGACCCCGCAGAGGGCTGAGACGCCGGGGGCCGGCCGGCGCGTTCAGGTCGAGGCGTCGTCCCGGCGCGCCGCCTTCTCCATCATGCGTTGCCAGTCCGCGTCGACCAGCGGGCCTTCGGCGCTGTGGGCGCCGTGGGCGTTGCCGGTGACGATGTCGAGCATCCGCTGGGGCTCGACGAGGATGAAGACGCCCTCGGCCTCGGCCGTGAGCTCGCCCTCGTGGTACAGACCGCCCCAGGCGAAGACCTTGCGGCGCTCGCTCCCGGTGTGGCGCGCCGCGAGCTCCAGGGGTGCCAGCAGCGGGGTGGGGCGGCGGTAACGGATGGTCAGCGTCCCGGTCATCGCGCCCAGCCCGGCCAAGATGTTCGAGAGCCCGAGGAGCTCGTCGAAGAGCTCGGCGATGACGCCACCGTGCACGCAGGTGGGTGGGCCCTCGAAGGGGTAGTCGAAGGTGACGCGCCCGCGGAGCTCACGCTGGCCGTCCTCACCGTGCACCGCCCACACTTCGACCGGCGGCGAAATCGGATTGGCGAAGCCGATCATGGGACTGGTCGGGAAGTGGTCCTGGGGGTGCACGCCGGGGAACCCGGTGGGGCCGGGCGTGTTGCGGGCCCGTTTGGAGCGGGCGGACGCCTCTTCGAGGCGGTCGGCGACGCCGGCCAGGGTGGCGGCCGCCTCGGCGAGGTCGACGTCCTCGACCGGCTGGCCGATGGTGACGGCACCGATGCGGCGCAGGGCCGCCGCGACCTGGTTGATGGGCAGATCGGGCGCGGCCGAGGTGGCCTCGCCGTCGACGCCGGGGAAGCCGCCTCCCGGACCCGGATCGAGCCCCTCGCCCCCGCTGCCGCGGCCGTCGCCGCTCACGTGCGCGTGTAGTTGGGCGGGCGCTTCTCGGCGAAGGCCTTCTGCCCTTCGGTGGCGTCGTTGGAGGCGAACACGGGCCAGCCGATTTCGAGCTCGCGGGCCAGGCCGTCGACCTCGGACATCCCCTCGGTCTCGCGCACGCTGCGCAGGATCGCCTCCACCGCCAGGGGCCCGTTGGCCCCGATCACCGCCGCGATCTCGAGCGCCTTGTCCAGTGCCGTGCCGTCGGGCACGACGTGGCCGATCAACCCGATGCGCAGCGCCTCTTCGGCCGGCACCTCCCGTGCCGTCAACAAGAGCTCCATGGCGAGGGTGTAGGGGATCTGCCGGCGCAGCCGCACCGTCGAACCGCCCAGGGGGAACAGGCCGCGCTTGGCTTCGAAGACACCGAAGATCGCACTCTCGCCGGCCACCCGGATGTGCGTGGCCTGGAGGATCTCGGTCCCGCCGGCGACGGCCCACCCCTCGACGGCGGCGATGAGCGGCTTGCGCAAGTCGTAGTGGCGCAGCAGGGCCTTCCAGTGCAGGTCCGGGTCTTCGGCCATGCGGGGCTGGTACTTCTCGGCGTCGTTGCCGCCCATGGCCTTGAGGTCCATGCCGGCGCAGAACGTGCCGCCCGCCCCGGTGAGGACGGCGCAGCGGATGTCGTCGTTGCCGTCGATCTCCTCCCAGGCGTCCTTCATCCCGACCAGCATCGGAAGGCTCAGCGCGTTCTTGGCCTCGGGCCGGTTCATCGTCACGATGGCCGTGGCGCCGTCGCGCTCGAACGTCAGGTGCTCAGTGGATATCGATGACACGGTCCCCTCCGGAGGTAGGCGCCGATTGCGATGTCGAGAATCGATTGCGAAGTCGAGAAAGCAGTGCCGGGTGCGGCGTTCTCACTGTGCGCGGCGCGCAGACCTCAGAGCCGCTCGATGATGGTGCCCGTGGCCAGTGCGCCGCCACAGCACATGGAGACGAGCCCGTAGGTCCCGTCGGTCCGCTCGAGCTCGTGGAGGATCGTGGTGATCAACCGGCTCCCGGTGGCGCCCACCGGGTGGCCCAGCGCGATGGCACCGCCGTTGACGTTGAGCTTGTCCATGTCGGCCTCGTGGACCTTGGCCCAGCTGAGCACGATGGAGGCGAAGGCCTCGTTGACCTCGTAGAGGTCCATGTCCTTCATGGTCATGCCGGCCTTGGCCAGCACCTTGCTCGTGGCCACGATGGGACCGTCGAGGTGGTAGTAGGGGTCGGAGCCCGAGAGCACCTGTGCCACGATCCGCGCCCGTGGCTTGAGCCCCTCGGCCTTGGCCCGCTCCTCGGACATCCACAGCACGGCGGCCGCGCCGTCGGAGATCTGCGACGACGTCCCCGCCGTGTGCATGCCGTCGGGCAGCACGGCCTTGAGCTTGGCCAGACCCTCGAGCGTCGTCTCGCGCGGGCCCTGGTCCTTGGACACCACGATCGTCTCGCCGCTGTGCTCGCCGCGCGGCCCCTCCTCGCCCACGATCGGCGCCTCGACGGCGAAGATCTCGCGGGCGAAGCGGTCCTCGGCCTGGGCCCGGGCGGCCTTGTTCTGGGACTCGAGACCGAAGGCGTCGACGTCCTCGCGGGTGATGCCGTGCTTCTTGGCGATGCGCTCGGCCGCCTCGAACTGGCTGGGCATGTCGTAGGGCAGGTCGGCCGGGAGGGCGCGGCCCACGCCGGGAGCCGAGGCGTTGGCCCCGAGCGGGATGCGGCTCATGGTCTCGACCCCGCATCCGATCGTCGTGTCGGCCGCCCCGGCCGAGATGAGGTTGGCCGCCATGTGGTTCGCCTG
Organism: uncultured Acidimicrobiaceae bacterium; assembly: GCA_963791995.1. Classification (GTDB taxonomy): domain Bacteria; phylum Actinomycetota; class Acidimicrobiia; order Acidimicrobiales; family RAAP-2; genus Bog-473. Next base: position 351,949 of record CAWBUQ010000011.1, read on the forward strand.
CTGGGACGAGCCGCACTGGCAGTCGATGGTCGTCGCCGCCACGTCGTAGGGCAGGCCGGCCAGCAACCACGACGTGCGGGTCACGTTGAAGCCCTGCTCGCCGGCCTGGGTCACGCACCCGCCGATGACCTGCTCGACGGTGGCGGGGTCGACACCCGCCCGCTTGACGACCTCGACCTGGGCGGCGCCCAGGAGGTCGGGTGCCCGCAGGCCCGAGAGCCAGCCGTTGCGCTTCCCGATCGGGGTGCGGACCGCCTCGATGATCACCGGCTGTGCCATGGCACTTTCTCCTTGCTCGGGGCGCTCCCCCGGCTGCCCGCGTCCGGCCGGGCCGGCTGGACCGCATGGGCGATTTCTAGAACCTGTTCTAACTTTAGCACCGGCCCTCCGGGCCGGCCCCGGAAGTCTGCCCGGGCCGGGTCGCCGGGCGCCAGACTGCCGCCGGACCGCCTCTAGAACCGCTTGAGCAGCTCGCGGGCGATGACGACCTTCTGCACCTGGTTGGTGCCCTCGTAAATCTGGGTCACCTTGGCGTCGCGCAGGTAGCGCTCGACCGGGAAGTCCTTGGTGTAGCCGTAACCGCCGAGCAGCTGCACGGCGTCGATGGTGATCGACATGGCGGCGTCGGAGGCGAACGCCTTGGCCATGGCGCCGAACTCGGTCAGCTCGCCGCCGGGGTCGTGGTCGACCATGGCGCAGGCCCGGTAGACCAGGGCACGGGCGGCCTCGTTGCGCATGGCCATCTCGGCCAGCATGAAGCGCAGGCCCTGCAGGTCGGCGATGGGGCCGCCGAAAGCGTGGCGCTGCTTCATGTAGGCGGCGGCGTAGTCGATGGCGCCCTGCGCGATGCCCACCGCCTGGGCGCCGATGGTGGGGCGGCTGCGGTCGAGCGTGTGCATGGCGATGGTGAACCCCTGGCCCTCTTCACCGATGCGGTGCGAGGCCGGGACCCGCACCTCGTCGAGGACGACCTCGCCGGTCGGGCTGCCGCGCATGCCGAGCTTGTCCTCGTGCTTGGCGATCTGGATCCCCCACTCCTTCTCGACCAGGAAGCACGAGATCCCCCGGCCACCGGCGTCGGGGTCGGTCTTGGCGAAGACGATGTAGACGTCGGAGATCCCGGCGTTGGTGATCCAGTACTTCGGTCCCGGTGAGGATGTAGTCGTCGCCGTCGCGCACGGCGCGCGAGCGCATGGCGGCGACGTCGCTCCCGGCGTCGGCCTCGGAGAGGCAGTAGCTGGCCTGGATCTCGCCGCTGGCCACACGGGGCATGTAGGTCGCGCTTGAGCTCCTCGGAGCCCCAGTTCATGACCGGGATCATCCCGAGCTTGGAGATCAGGATGGTCAGCGACGTCGAGGCGCACACCCGGGCCAGCTCCTCGACGGCAATGGCCTGCGTGACGTGGTCGGCGCCCGCGCCGCCGTAGGCCTCGGGGATGCCGAGGGCCGGGCAGCTCCATCTCCTTGCAGGCCTCGAAGGACGTCCACGGGTATTCGGCCTTGCGGTCGACCTCGGCGGCGTGCGGCGCCACCTTCTCCTCGCAGAACGTGCGCATGGTCGGCGCGGAACTCCTGCTGGACGTCGGTCAAGGCGAAGGTGGAGTCGCTCATCGCTCCTCATTCTGGCAGGCCTGCCCAACGGCCGTTCACGCCGACTGCCGCGGGCGCCGGGGTCGAGTACGCGGCCAGGTGCACTGAGCAAGGAGCGCGGAGAGCTCGAGCCAAGGCGCCATCTCGGGGACCCAGTGCGAGACGTTCTCGAGGACCTCGAAGGTGTAGGGCCCGCGCACGCAGGCCGCGGTCGCCTCGGCCGCGGTGCGCCCGAAGGCCTCGTCGCCGGTGGACCAGACGTAGAGCGTGGGCACGGCCATGGGCGGCAGGTCGCGCAAGGCGCTGGCGCGGTCCATGGCCCGGTACCAGTTCAGCGCAGCCGACAGCGCCCCGGGCTCGGTCAGGGCAGCGACGTACATGCGGGCGTCGTCGTCATCGAGCCCCGTCTCGGCGAACAGCGTCGCCAACCCGCCTCCGGAGCCGTCGGCACCGAGGAGGAGCCGCTCGGGCAGGTCGGGGGTGCGGAAGGAATCGGTCGCCGCCCCGTGTGCGGCCTGGTCGGGGTCGGCCGCTCAGCAGGGCGTCCTGCAGAGCGAGCGGATGCGGCGTCGACACGACGCCGAGGGAGCGCACCCGGCCGGGCTGGCGGGCGGCGGTGATCCAGGCCGAGCATGCCGCCCCAGTCGTGGCCCACCAGGTCGAACGTCTCCATGTGCATGGAGTCGGCCAGCGAGAGCACGTCGCCGAGGAGCTGTTCGGTGGCGTAGTCCCGACGTCGGGCGGGCCGGGCGCCGCCAGCAGTACCCGCGCAGGTCCGGTGCGATGGCCCGATAACCGGCCTGCGCCCAGCGCCCACAGCTCGTCGCGCCAGGCCCACGAGGTCTGGGGGAAGCCGTGCAGCAGCAGAGCGGGACGTCCCTCGTGGGGGCCGCAGGCGCGGCCGGTGAAGATGAACCCGCCGGCCTCGATCTCGAGCCGGTCGATCGCCCCGATCGTGTCCACGTCAGCCGGCTCGCGCGCCGCCTAGGCGGCGGCAGCCGCCCCGGCCCGCGGCCTCATCGGGGGTGAGCCGCATGACTCTTCGGGGACCGAGTCGACCAGCGCCCGCTGGGCGACGTAGTCGTGGGAGATCGAGGAGAAGAGCGCCCGGCGCGTCGATGCGCAGTTCCGCCGGCGCGTCGGCATCGAGGAAGCGCCAGAGGTTCAACGCGAGGCGCACGTCGTAGATGCTCGGCGCCCGCCCGAACAGCGCCGCCCGCTTGGCGGCCGACGAGGGCCGACCCGAGCAGGACGTCGTGCTCCGACTCACCCTCGCCGAGGACGAAGCTCGTGCTCGAACGCCGGGCCAGCCGGAGAGCGAAGCCCGAGTCGGGACCCGGCGTGCCCGACGTTCTGCCCACGGCGCACGGCGGGCACCGACGAGCTCGGCCGGCCGTGTCGTCGTCCACGTGCCCGGCACGTGCAGGTGCCGGGCCGGGCGGACCTGGTCCGCCTCGGCGATCGGCACGAAGGTGGGCTGCGTCATGCGCGGCAGGTTAGTCCAGGGGCTGGACCGGTCCCACCTCGCTCCCATGCCGCGGGCTCAGGGGTTGCTCCCCGATCAGCGGGCACGACGGGCAGCGCGAAGGAGGAGGGGCGCTGCCGCGTCGTGGAACACCTCCTGGTCGGCCGAGCGCAGGGTGGCCCCGTGCCCAGCGGCTCACCCGTGCCGGTGTTGCGGGCGATAGAGCGGGTGGGCGCCACTCGAGACCTGGAGGCGGATGCGGTGCCCGGTGCGGAAGGTGTTCGCCGTCGGCCACATCGGGATCTCGAGCCGGAACACGTCTCGTCGTCGGCGCTGCACCGAGCCCGGGCGCAGGCGGACGATGCCGTCGCTGAGGTTGTACGACTTCCCCTTCTCGTTGACGTCGCACAGGCGCACGAAGAAGTCGGTGTGCGCCAGCGACGAGCGGAGGTAGAGCGTCGCGGTCGAGCGGCCCGATCACGGTGAGGTCGTCGGTCAGCACCGGGCTGGTGTAGGTGAGGACGTCGTGGCGGTGCTCGCGGCGACGCTGCTCCTTGCGCCCGGCGGTGCCCATGTTGAGGGCGGGGCCGCCGACGGCGGGCGTGGGGTCGTGCGGGTTGTAGTGGTAGCGGTCCGGCGCGCTCTCCGCCGGCAGCCTCGGTGTCGAGCGTGCCCCAGCGGCCGAGGTACCAGCGCTGGGTGTCCCCGGCGGGCGGCCACATGGAGAACTCCTGCCAGGTCCGCGAGCCCATGACGAAGACGCGCACGGCCGCCCGCGGCTCGCGGTCGGCGTGCTCGCCCAGGCGCTCCTCCCACCAGGCGGGCCCGTCACGCACGGTCTCGGCGAAGAGGCCCGGGCTCGAGTGCGTCCACGGCCCGATGGTCAGCCGCGCCGTACGGCCGGCCGCCGCAGCGCCTCGTAGTCGGCGACCTGGGCCGGCAGGAACAGGTCGTACCAGCCGCCGATCAGGCTCGCCGGCGGGACGGCATCGAGGCGGCGCCCGAAGTCGACCGGATCCCACCACGGGTCACCGGGCGCACTGTGCTCGAGCCAGTCCTGGTAGGGCGCCCACGACTCGCCGATGGCCGCATGCGTCGCTGGTGCCGATCGGCAGGGCGTTGCAGGCGGCGGCGAGCACCTTGCCGCCGGCCAGCGACGTGCGGAGCACCGTCCGCCAGCCCAGCTCCTGATGCTTGATCTGGTAGAGCCAGGCCACCGCCATCTCGAGGGCGAAGGAGCCGCCCGGGTAGATGATGGCCTGGCCGAAGTTCGACGCCGTGACCTGGAGCCCGAGCGCCCGCACGAAGTCCGGGCGCGTCCTCGGCGACGGCCCACTGCGTCCCACCGAGGTAGCTGCCGCCCCACATGACGAGGCGCCCGTCGAACCAGGGCTGCGAGGCGATCCAGGCCAAGGTGGCATGGCCGTCGACCTGCTCGTGGCGCATCGGCTCCCACTCACCCTCGGACCCGAAGGTGGCGCGGCAGCTCTGGATCAGCGTCTGGTAGCCGCGTTCGGCGTAGAGCCGCCCGAGCGGACCCATGACCCGCCGCCCGTACGGCGTGCGGATCAACACGGTCGGTTGGCTGCCCGGATCCTCAGTCGGGAACCAGCGGTCGGCCAGGAGCACGACCCCGTCGGGCATCTTGGCGGCCAGGTCGCGCTCGACGGAGACGTCGCTCGTCCGGGGCGGGGGCAGCCGGACCAGAGAGGCTGCGATCCGGCTGAACACGGTCATGACGACCCCCCTGACGGCCCCCCGTTGGCGTGGGCCGCCTCCGCTCCCGTGCTAGGTCGCGTGCAGCAGCCCGAAGACGATCGAATCGTAGAGGGCCTGCCAGCTCGCCTCAATGATGTTCTCGGAGACCCCGATGGTCGTCCAGGTCCGTTCGCCGTCGGTGGTGTCGACGAGGACCCGCGTGACCGCGCCGGTGCCGCGGCCGGTATCGAGCACGCGGACCCGGTAGTCGGTGAGGTGCATGTGGTCGAGGGCGGGGAACTTGGCCCCGATGGCCCCGCGCAGGGCGCCGTCGAGCGCGTTGACCGGCCCGTTGCCCTCGGCCGTCGCCACGATGCGGTCGGTCCCGACGTGCACCTTGACCGTGGCCTCGGTGGTGACGCCGGGAGCTTCGGGGGCGGTCGGGTCGCCCGGGGAGCCGTGGTCGGTGATGACGCGGAACGACTCCACCGTGAAGTAGTCGGCCGACCAGCCGCTCGCCCGCCGCAGCAGCAGCTCGAGCGAGCCGTCGGCCACCTCGAAGTGGTAACCCTCGTGCTCCAAACGCTTGAGCTCGTCGAGCACGCGGCCGATCACCTCGCCGTCGAGCTCGAGCCCGAGCTCATCCGCCTTCATGGCCAGCGTCGAACGCCCCGCCATCTCGGAGACGACGACGCGCGTGCCGTTGCCGACGAGGTTGGGCTCGACGTGCTCGTAGAGGTCGGCGCTGCGAGCGACGGCGCTGGCGTGCAACCCGCCCTTGTGGGCGAACACCGAGTTGCCGACGTAGGGCTGCTGCGCATTGGGCGCGATGTTGACCAGCTCGGCGATGTGATGGGCGACGGGCGTCAGCCGCTCCAGGCGCTCGCTCGGGATGGTGCGGATCTTGAGCTTCAGCGACAGGTTCGGGATGGCGGCCGAGAGGTCGGTGTTGCCCGCCCGCTCGCCGTAGCCGTTGATGCAGCCCTGCACCTGGGTCACCCCGGCCTGCACGGCGACGAGCGAGTTGGCCACGGCGCAGCCGGCGTCGTTGTGGCAGTGGATGCCCAGCTGCGCACTGGTGCGCTCGCGCACGTCGGCCACCGCCTGGCCGACGTCGTCGGGCAGAGAGCCGCCATTGGTGTCGCACAGGACGAGCGCCTCGGCGCCGGCCTCTTCGGCCGCGGCCAGGACCCGCAGTGCGAAGTCGGGATTGCGCCGGTAGCCGTCGAAGAAGTGCTCGGCATCGAGGAAGACGCGCAAGTCGTGTGCGCGCAGGTGGCGCACCGAGTCGGCCACCATGGCGACCGCCTCGTCGAGCGACGTGCGCAGCGCCTCGGCGACATGGCGGTCCCACGACTTGGCCACGATGCAGGCGACCGGCGCGCCCGCCTCGATGAGGTTGGCCAGGACGCTGTCGGTCTCCGGCTTGACGCCCGCCCGCCGCGTCGAGCCGAAGGCGACCAGCGTGGCCGTGCTGAGGTCGAGCTCCTTCTTGGCGCGGGCGAAGAACTCGATGTCCTTCGGGTTGGCACCGGGCCAGCCGCCCTCAATGAAGGTGACGCCGAGGTGGTCGAGCTGCTCGGCCACCCGGAGCTTGTCGTCGACCGTGAGCGACAGCCCCTCCTGCTGGCTCCCGTCGCGCAGAATGGTGTCGAAGATGTCGACTGCCTCGGGCAGCTCGGGGACGTAGAAGTCGTGGCCGTGCGCGCTGTGGCCGTGCGCGTGGGTGTGGCGCGCACCGCCGTGGCTGTGGGTCTCGGCGTCAGTCGACATAGTCCAGCCATTCCTTGTACTGGTCCACCTCGCCGCGCACCGTGGCGAAGTAGGTCTGTTGGATCTCCTTGGTGATCTTGCCCGGGCGCCCCGGCCCCACCGGCCGGTCGTCGACGGCGCGGATCGGCACCACCTCGGCGGCGGTCCCGGTCAAGAAGGCCTCGTCGGCCAGATAGAGGTCGGTGCGGATAATCGGTTCGTGGCGCACCTCGTAACCCAGATCGCGCGCGATCGTCTCGACGGAGTCCTGCGTGATGCCGTCGAGCGCGCCGGCATCCGACGTCGGCGGCGTGAGGAGCACGCCGTCGCGCACGATGAAGATGTTCTCCCCGGTGCACTCGCTCACGTCGCCGTTCGGCGCGAGGAGGATGGCCTCGTCGTAGCCCGCGTTCAGCGCCTCGACCTTGGCCAGCGAGGAGTTGGCGTACATGCCGGTCCCCTTGGCGGCCGTCGGCACGGCGTTGGGGTCGTGGCGGCGCCACGAGCTGATCTTGCAGGAGACGCCGTTGGCGACACCCTCGTCACCGAGGTAGGTGCCCCAGGGCCACGCCGCCACCGACACGTTGACCGGGCACGGCAGCGGGTTGAGTCCCATTTCGCCGTAGCCGAGATAGACCAGCGGGCGCAGGTAGCAGCCGTCGTTGAGCCCGTTGACGCGCACGACCAGCCGCGTGGCCTCCATGACCTGCTCGACGGTGAACGGCACGTCGATGAGGAAGACCTTCGCCGAGGCAAAGAGCCGGCGGATGTGGTCGCCCAGCCGGAACACGGCGACGCCCTGGTTGGTCGGGTAGGCGCGGATGCCCTCGAAGACGCCCGACCCGTAGTGCATCGTGTGGGTGAGCACGTGCACGGTGGCCTTGTCCCAGTCGACGAGCTCGCCGTCCATCCAGATCTTCTCGGTCGGGGTGATGGGCATGGCGGCTACAGCCTTTCTGCGATGGCGTCGCCCACGGCGGCCGTGGACAGCTGGGTGGACGATGACTGCGTTGCGAGTGAATCGACCTGGGCGCCGACGGCCTTGAGGATGCGGGCGGCGGCATCGGCCTCGCCCAGGTGCTCGAGCATCAGGGCAGCCGAGTGGATGGCCGCCAGGGGGTTGGCGATGCCCTTGCCCGCGATGTCGTGGGCGGCGCCGTGCACAGGCTCGAAGAGCGACGGTCCGGTGCGGGCGGGGTTCAGATTGGCCGACGCGGCGAAGCCGATCCCCCCGGACACCGCGCCGGCCAGATCGGTGAGGATGTCACCGAAGAGGTTGTCCGTGACGATCACGTCGTAGCGCGCCGGCTGCTCCACGAGGTAGATGCAGGCCGCGTCGACGTGGTTGTAGTCCCACTCGACGTCAGGGTGCTCGGGTGCGACCTCGCGGACAGTGCGTTGCCACAGGTCGCCCGCGAAGGTGAGGACATTGGTCTTGTGCACCAAGGTGAGCTTGCGGCGGCGGCGCTCGGCCAGCTCGAAGGCGAAGCGGACGCAGCGCTCCGCACCCATGCGCGTGTTCACCGAACCCTGGGTCGCGACCTCGAACGGCGTGCCCTTGCGCAGGAAGCCACCCTCGCCGGCGTAGGTCCCCTCGGTGTTCTCCCGCACGACGGTGAAGTCGGTGCCCTCGGCGATGGACCCCGGGACGCCGGCGAAGGGGCGCAGATTGACGTAGAGGTCGAGCTCGAAGCGCATGCGCAGCAGCAGGCCGCGCTCGAGGGTGCCGGGCGGCACGGCGGTGTCGCCCACGGGCGGGCCGACGGCGCCGAGCAGGATGGCGTCGAAGCCGCGCAGTTCCTCGAGCGTCTCGTCGGGCAGGACGACGCCGTCTCGGAGGTAGCGGGCAGCACCGAGGTCGAATTCGGTCGTGTCGAGGTCGACGCCTGCTGCGGCCACCACCTTGAGCGCCTCGGCGCAGACCTCCGGCCCGATGCCGTCCCCGCCGATCACGGCGACCCGATGCCTGCTGCTGCTCACTGTCGTCCTCTCCTCAGTCCGTGTCTCGTACGCGGTGCCCGGTCTTCTGGCGGTCGCGCCCAGCGGGGACCCCGCCAGGAATTGAAAAACCGTCCACAGTGTGGACGGTTCGAAGGCGCGCGGGGTGGTCGGCGCGCCTAGTGAATAATGCCTACGAAGTACTCGGAACGATGCATAGCCCCTCATTCTCTCGCAGCGGGAGCACCCTCGTCAACACTCGCACTGCACGGCGGCACCGCCGACGGCCCGGCCGTTGCAGGCGGAAGGGCACCCACCCCCGCTCCGATTAGCCTGGGAGCCGCCGGACGCCGTGCTCCGCACCGCCCGGGCAACCCCCTTTCGGAGGACAATGCTGTGACAAACGCATCCGCCAACCAGACCGAGCCGACGAAGCTGACGCAGGCCACCTTCGACCGCCTCACCGCCGAGCTCGAGGACCTGACCACCCGTGGACGGGTCGAGATCGCCCAGGCCATTGAGGCAGCCCGCGCCCTCGGCGACCTGAGCGAGAACGGCGACTACCACGCCGCCAAGGATTCGCAGGGGAAGATGGAGTCGCGCATCCGCCAGCTCCAGGCGATGCTCAAGGACGCCGAGATCGTGGACGAGTCCGGATCCGACGACGGCACCGTCTCCTTGGGCAGCATCGTCACCCTCCGCTACGACGGCGACGACGAGGAGGACACCCAGCGGTTCTTCGTGGGTTCCATTGAGGAGCGCCAGGGCGACCTCAACGTGATCTCCCCGAGCTCCCCGCTCGGCCAGGTGCTCGTGGGCCAGCGCGGCGGGGGCGTCGTCGAGTACCGAGCGCCGGGCGGCATGCTCAAGGTGCACGTCGTCGCCGTGGACCGCTGATGGCCGCACCCCGCACGCTCAGCGAGAAGATCTGGGACGCACACGTCGTCCACGCCACCGAGGGTGAGCCCGACATTCTCTTCATCGACCTCCACCTGGTGCACGAGGTGACGTCGCCCCAGGCCTTCGACGGGCTGCGCCTGGCGGGACGCGGGGTGCGCCGGCCCGACCTCACGGTGGCGACGGCCGACCACAACGTCCCCACCACCGACATCGACAAGCCCGTGGCCGACCCCGTGTCGGCCCAGCAGCTGAAGGTCCTCGACGACAACACGGCCGAGTTCGGCATCACCTGCTTCCCGATGGGCGACGCCAACCAGGGCATCGTGCACATCATCGGGCCCGAACAGGGTTGGACGCAGCCCGGTATGACGATCGTCTGCGGCGACAGCCACACCTCGACGCACGGCGCGTTCGGCGCCCTGGCCTTCGGCATCGGTACCAGCGAGGTCGAGCACGTGCTCGCCACCCAGACGCTGCCCCAGGTGCGCCCGAAGACGATGTCGGTGACCGTCGAGGGCGCGCTGGCTCCCGGTGTCACGGCGAAGGACGTTGCACTGGCGATCATCGGCACCATCGGGACGGGCGGAGGGATCGGCCACGTCATTGAGTACCGGGGGTCGGCCATCCGGGGCCTCTCCATGGAGGGCCGGATGACGCTGTGCAACATGTCGATCGAGGGCGGGGCGCGCGCCGGCCTGGTGGCGCCCGACGACACGACCTTCGATTACGTCGCCGGCCGCGACCAGGCACCGACGGGTGACGCGTGGGACGAGGCGCTCGCCTACTGGCGCACCCTCACCACCGACGAGGGCGCCACGTTCGATACGGAAGTCGTGATCGACGCGGCAACCATCACCCCGCACGTCACCTGGGGCACCAACCCCGCCCAGGTGGTCGCCATCGCTGGCTCGGTCCCCGATCCCGAGGCCATGGCCGACGCCGGTGACCGCGAGGCCGCTGCCCGCGCGTTGGCGTACATGGGCCTGGAGGCCGGCACCCCGATGCGCGAGGTCAGCGTCGACACCGTCTTCCTCGGGAGCTGCACGAACTCGCGGATTGAGGACTTCCGGGCCGCCGCCGCCGTCCTCGAGGGGCGCTCGGTGCGCCAGGGCCTGCGCGCACTGGCCGTGCCCGGTTCGCACCGGGTCAAGGCACAAGCCGAGTCAGAGGGCCTGGACAAGGTCTTCGTCGCCGCCGGCTTCGAGTGGCGCGAGCCGGGGTGCTCCATGTGCCTGGCGATGAACCCCGACAAACTGGCCGTTGGCGAACGCTGCGCCTCGACGTCGAACCGCAACTTCGAAGGCCGCCAGGGCCGGGGCGGCCGCACCCACCTCGTCTCCCCCGCCGTGGCCGCGGCCACCGCGGTCGCCGGGACGTTCGCCACACCGGAGGACCTGGACTGATGGAACCTGTCATCGTCATCACCGGACGCGCCGTCCCGCTGGACCGCACCGACGTCGACACCGACCAGATCATCCCCTCGGACTGGCTGAAGCGGGTGGAGCGGACCGGCTTCGGCGCCGGACTCTTCTCCGAATGGCGGGACGACCGGAACTTCCCGCTCAACGATCCCGAGTTCGTCGGAGCCAGCATCCTCGTGGCCGGGCACAACTTCGGCACCGGATCCTCGCGCGAAGCACGCGGTGTGGGCCCTGATGGATTACGGGTTCCGCGCCGTCGTCTCCTCCCGCTTCGCCGACATCTTCCGCAACAACTGCACGAAACAAGGCCTGCTGCCCGTCCAGGTCAGCGAGGATCTGGACCGCGCGCTGCTCGACGCGGTGACCGAGAACCCCGCGCAGGAGATCACTATCGACGTTGCGCGGGGAACGATTGAGGCGCCGGCGGCGGGGCTGAGCGGTACGTTTCCCCTCGACGAATTCACCCGGGAGCGACTTCTCAATGGCTGGGACGACATCGGACTCACACTGCGCTATGCCGACGACATCGACGCGTTCGAGCGCCAGCGGCCGGCATTCATGCCCTCCGCCTCCGCCTCTATCTGACACTCGGTCATGACGACGTTCCGGCCGATGACCGAGGTCGACGTGCCGGGCGCCGTCTCGGCGTTCGAGCAGGGCCTCCTGACCATGCAGGCCCGCCACAACCTCCCCGTCACCGCCAACTCGATCCGCGACGAGAAGCGCCGCCAGGACCGCACGCGCCACTTCCTCCACACTGACCCGGCCGGGTCGTGGGTGGCCGAGGACGCCGGAACGATCATCGGAATGTCGCAGTCCTTCGTACGCGAGGGCTACTGGATGCTGTCCCAGCTCGGCACCGTGCCGGGCCGCCAGGGGCTCGGCGTCGGCAAAGAGCTGCTGCGCCTCGCGTTGGATCACGGCGACCCGCAAGGCCCCGGCACGATCCAGTGCTCACGCGACCCCAAGGCGATGGCGCTCTACTCGAGCTTCGGCTTCTCGCTGCACCCTGTCGTCGCGGCATGGGGCCCGATGCGCCCGAAGTCGGTGACCAGACCGGCCGAGGTCGAGCGCTACGAGCCCGAACAAGTCTCAGTACGCGAGCTCGCGGTGGTCGACGCCATCGACCGCACCGTGCGCGGGTCTGCGCGCGCCGTCGACATCGTCGCCATGCTCGAGCAGCCTGGCAACCGCCTCCTGCTGCACGGCGAGGACGGTTACGCCGTGGCCAAGGACGAGCGCATCGTCACCTTGGGCGCACGTACCGAGGAGTCAGCGGTGCTCGTGCTGCGCACGATGCTCGCCGAGGCGCCGGCGGGCGAGACCATTGCGATCGAATGGCTGTCGTCGGCCCAGCAGTGGGCCATCCGTGAGGTTGTCTCGGTCGGGATCGAGCTGCAGCCCTACGGGCCGGTCATGGTGCGCGGGATGGAGGGGCCACCCTGCCCGTACATCCCGAGCGGCGGGTTCGGGTAGGGCAGCCTTTCACCTCGTCCTTTGCCTCTCTAACCCATCCTCCGCGGTGGTCTTAGGCTGCGCTTCGTGGACCGTCGACGAAACCGGTCATCTTCTGTCCGCAGTGGGTTGCACGTCGGAGACGGCGGAAGAGAGATGGCGGCCTGGGTGCTGCAGCGAGCCTTTGCGAAGGGTCAGCTCACCCGCCATGAGCTCGAGGAACGACTCTCTCTGGTGCTGGCTGCCCGGATCCGAAATGACTTGCGCCCGGCCTTAGGGGACTTGGAGGAATATCAGCTCGTTCGTTCGGACCCGAAACTGTGGCGGTTGTGGTTGGACTGACCGGGTCAGACAACTGAGTCGACCACAGCCTCGAGCTGACCTTCCAGAATGGATTCCACCGTCTCGAACGGGGTCTGGTTCGAAGTATCGAGCCACAGCCCGATCCGAGGGGTTGTCGCGAGCAACCTGTCGAGTTGGTGCGCATCAGGTTTCCCGGGGCGGTAGGCGACCTTGCCACCTTCTCGCCGCCTGTTGTCATCACGCTGGAGGACAACGGCCACGCTCGGACGGAGAACGACGAGGCGTCGAGGCCGGACGGGCACCGCCTGGAGCCAGGTCACTATGTCCTCGCCGAAGATGTTGTCTTGGACGACCGTAGTGAAGCCGGCCTCGCAATACGCGGTCGCACACATTGCCGAGAGGCGATAGCGGAGACTGAGGAGCTTCCTGGCCTCATGTTGGTCCTCGTCCCACGGATGGATCCAGCCGTTTGCCGCCCATCGGTAGAACTGACCTCCTCGGACATGAACGCCACGCTCGAAGTGACGCGCAAGGAGATCGGACACGGTGGACTTGCCCGCTCCCTGTATTCCGACGACCAGCCACACCCCGTCCGACATGGCGACATTCTCGCAAAAGTGATGCTTGCGACCGCTACCGATCGGCGGGCTCGGAGCTCAGGCGCTGAGGGATGCCCGTGACCTCCCATGCTCGCCCAATGGCAAGGCCGAGCATGTACTCGG
>CAWBUQ010000012.1:0-82255 GCA_963791995.1 uncultured Acidimicrobiaceae bacterium
ACTAGCTACTTCCTGGTGAAATTCGAGGGTTGAGAATCCTTGTGTGGTAAGGGTTTTCTGGGTTGGGGTCCCCCGGTGGGGGCCCGAATGTTGCGATGATGGTCGGAACCCCTTGTCGCAGAAGGAGTTCCGACCATCGTGTTCAGAGCATACGGTCCTGGGCCATCTCTGTGGGAGTCGCTGCTGCCGCCCGAGGCGTTGCGGATGCCGCCGGAGCTGGCCCGGGTGGACGGCCTGTTGAATGATCCGCTGTTCGTGGAGCCGTTCCGCCGGTTCTTCGATGTGGATCGGGGTCGGCGGTCGATCCCGATGGAGACGTTCTTGCGGCTGATGTGGCTGAAGTACCGCTACCGGCTGGGGTTCGAGACCCTGTGCCGGGAAGTGACTGACTCGGTGAGCTGGCGGCGGTTCTGCCGGATTCCTCTGGACGCGTCGGTGCCGGATCCTTCCACGTTGAAGAAGATCGTGACCCGCTGCGGTCCGGGGGTAGTGGAAGAGCTCAACGAGGCGCTGCTGGGCCGGGCGGCCGAGGAGAAGGTGCTGCGCACCGACCGGGTCCGAGCTGATACCACGGTGACGGGGTCTTCATAGTGCGTCTCCTGTGGTGTGTTGTAGTGCTTTGGCCTTGACGGCCGGGGGGAGCTGGGGTGAGGTAGCGATTCTGCGCCGACTGTCGGCCTCGACATCGGGGGTGAATGGGACAAAGACGCGTCCGCCAGCGCCGCGCCGGGCGGGAAGGTAACCACAGCGGATCCAGTTGTAGACGGCACCCTGGCTGACGCCGAGATGCTTGGCGATCTGCGCTGGCGTGCGGTCGTGGGATGTGGGCTCAGTGTCGTCGGGTCGGCAGATCCACGGGGAGGAGGCGATGCGGGCCCGGCAGGCAGCTTCGGCGGCGGTGTCGAAGGTGACGCAATAGCGGTGGGTGGTCTTGCGGGCGGTGAGGAGCCCTTCGTTGATCCAGAGGACGATGGTGGAACGGGCCACGCCGAGGCGGGCCGCGATGTCGGCCACGGTTGTCTCGCGGGGAGCGAGGACACCCGGTGCGGGGATGCCGTAGGAGCGACGCAGGACGCGCACCGCTTCGGCGTCGAAGGCTCGCCCGGTGCCGGTCTGGTGTCCGCTGGTGTTGAGCTGTCGGGCGAGTTCGGTGTTTTCGGTGGTGGGGCCGAGGCGGCGAACGAGTTCGACGGTGTGGGCGGGGGTGCGGCGGGCTTCGCAGATGGAGGTGACGCGTTCGGTCAGGATCTGCTCACAGGCTCCGGAGTGCCAGCGTATGCCGACGCGGATCTCGGCCGGGTCGGCGTCGTTGATGACGGTGATGTCGGCGATGAGGGTTCTCAGCAGACGTTTGCGGTCCCGGTCAGTGGTGGTGGGGGCGGCCCACAGGGTGTCGAGGTCGGCGACCGCGGCCTGCAGTTCGGCTCTGTCGGGCAGGGGGGTCTTGGTGGTGTGGGCGGCGGCGAGGGCGGCTTCGGCTTCGGCCAGTTCCTGCAGGCGGGCTTCGTAGCGGGCTTCGAAGCTGCGGGCCACCAGCCGGTTTTCGGGTTCGACGGCCAGCAGAGCTCGTTCGGCCCGGCTGGCGTGATAGCGGGCCCGCTCTACGGCGAGCTCGGCGGCGCGGGTATGACGGCTGCGACGGTCAGCGACCTCGTCGGCGGCGGCCAGGGCCAGGTTGATCTCTTCGCCGTTGAGGGCACCGAGCAGACAGGTGGCGACGGGTTCGTCGATGATGGCGGCCCGCACCGACCGGCAGGCCGGGGTGCGGGTGTGGTCGGAGCGGGAACGGCCGCAGTCGTAGTGGGGCTGGCGGTTGACATAGTGGACGTCCATGGGTCTTCCGCAGCCGCCGCAGATGACGATGCCCTGGCAGAGGGCAGATCCTTCCCGGGGCGGGCGGGCCCCGGTGTTGGTGCAGTTAGCGGCCAGGCGGGCTTTGTTGGCCAGGTACTGGTCCCAGGTGATGTAGCCGGGGTGGTGATCGAGGATGAGGGTCTCCCACTCGGACTGGGCCACGGCCAGGTGCCGGGTGCGGATGTTGCCATCGGCGGTGACGCTGTGCTGGACGCGGTGACGGCCGAAGGTGTACGCGCCGGCATAGGTCGGGTTGTTCAAGACCTTCAGGGCTCGGTCGTAGCTGAGCGGCACCCAGTCCAGTTCCACAGCATCGCTGTGCGGTCGGCGAGGGAACTTACGGCCGGCGAACGCACCGGCGACTCCATATGCCGATCCGGTGGCCACGAAGGCGGCGAAGAGGTCGGCGATGGCGGCCTGTACTTGCTGGTCGGGGTCGAAGACGATGGCAGTCTCGTCGTCGTGGACATAGCCGGCGGGTAACGCCAGGCGCAGTTCGCCTCGGGCCGCGGCGGCCCGTTTGGCCTGGTTCATTCGGCTGTTGAGTATGTGCAGTTCGGTTTCGCTGATAGTCCCTTTGACGCCCAGCACAAGTCGATCGTTGATGTCGGAGAGGTCATAGACGCCGTCGGCGTCGATGACCAAGGTGTCGGTGAGGCGGGCCAGCTCCAAAAGTTTGGACAGGTCGGCTGAGGAGCGGGCCAGGCGGGAGACCTCCAGGCCGAAGATGGCGCCGACCTCGCCCAGGCACACCCGGCCCATGAGATCCTTGAACCCTTCCCGGTTGGTGGCGTGACGGCCCGAGATACCGAGGTCGGCGTCGATGACCTCGATGGCCGGGTCGGGCCAACCCAGCCGGGCGGCCTGCTGGGCGAGCCCGTACTGGCGTGCGGTGGACTCGGTGTTGTTGCGGACCTGCGCCACGGTGCTCTGGCGGACATAGATGAGCGCGGCCCGGGCCAAGTGGGTGGGTCGGATCTTGGTGTCGCCTCTCATGGGTTGGTTCTTCTCCTCGCTCGCCAAGAATCGGATGTGCTCGCTGGCCGGCTGGGCAGGTTGTGGGGATCGGCTGGCGGCGCTGGACGTGCCCGGAGGCCACGGCGGCCTCGAGCATGTTGGCGACAGGGGCCACCATCTCCGCTGCCGCCATGGCCGTCGCTGTCACTACTGCAGTTCCCGTCTGGACAGCAGTTCCAGGTTGATCGCCGAGATCTCGGCCAACGCTGCTTCGGCGGCCTCGGTCGCGGCCACGTTCTTGCTGACCGCGTCCGCCAGTGGTGCAGGGACATAGAGCAGCCGGGCCGTCCCGATGGCTCGCCCCACCGACAAGTAGGTGTACGGTCCGTGCAAGTGTCCCTCAGCGCAGCGACAGCCCGCCTTGCCGCAGCGCCGGCCCTGGCTGATGAGGGTTCCTCGAAGGGTCATCTCGGGATCGCCCATCCGCTTGGCCAGACGACGGCGGCGGGCTCGCAGCTGCCGCACGGTGAGCGACGAGAGATCAACGTCTGTCTTGTTAGCCATATCTGCACAAGTTAATCGTGGCGCGGTCGATGCGCCAGGTCAAGCACCCTCGACCCGATCAGGCTCGACGGATGGCAGCAACCAGGCCGGCCAGGTCGGCCAGGCGCTCGTAATTCAGCCGCATCTCGCCCTCAACCGGGCAGCGATCGGTCCACTCGGCCGGGATCACCACCGTGCCAGCCGGGCCCGCGCAGCGAAACTGCAGACACCCGTTCGGCCGCTGCTGGCCCTCAACCCCCAGCCGCTGGCCCGCCAAGGGATGGAACGGGTGAGTGACCACCACACAGTCCGGAGCCAACCTGTCCGGGCAGCGATTAGCAGTATGCGATGTCCTTCGTGGTGCCCGCCGATGTGGGCTACCCGACCGACAGCGGATTGCTGGCCCGGGGGGTGATTCGCCTGGTGGCGCTGGTGGCGGTGCTGCACACGCTGGGTTTGGCCACCCGGACCAAGATGCGGGACCGGTCCCGTTCGGTCCGCCGGCGGGCCCATGAGATCGGGGCGTGGCTGCGCCGGCGCAGCGAGGCGGCCAAAGAAGAAGCGGTGGCCATCACCGCCGAGATGGCCGACATCGCGGAGGTGTCGCTGGTCGAGGCCCGAAAGGTGGCGGCCAACGCCCGGCGGGGTATCGCCGCGGCGGGCGAGGCGGCGTCGGGGAAGGCCGTCGCCGCCCTGTCCGAGCTGGATACCCTGATCGGACGGCTCGAGACCGTGGTGGCTCAGACCCGCGCCCGGGTGGCGGGCGGCATGCCCGATTCGGCCACCCGGCTGGTCAGCCTGCACGACCCTGACGCCCGGCCCATAAAGAAAGGACGGATCGGCAAACCGGTCGAGTTCGGCTACCTGGCCCAGGTCCTCGACAATGCCGACGGGATCGTCGTCGACCACGGCCTGGCCGTCGGGAACCCGCCCGACGGGCCGCTTTTGGGCCCCGCTCTGCGACGGGTCAAGAAGCTTCGGGGACGGGCGCCACGCGAAGTCACCGCCGATCGAGGCTACGGGGCGGCCGCGGTGGACGCCGAGGCGGCCGAGCTGGGCGTCGGCTTCGTGGCCATCATCCGCAAAGGACGGCAGAGCATGGCCCGCCAGAACGTGGAGCGCTCGGCCCGGTTCCGGCGGCTGATCAAATGGCGGACCGGCGCCGAAGGGCGGATCTCTGCCCTCAAACGGAACTGGGGATGGGGCCGCTGCCTCATGGACGGCCTGGCTGGAGCGCAAACCTGGTGCGGATACGGGGTCTTCGCTCACAACACGGTCAAGATCAGCAGTCTGATCGCCGCCAACGAGGATCCCAGCCCGGCCACTGGGGCCGGGCCACCGGGCCAGCCGCCACCATCAAAATTGCCGATATCCGCCTGACCGCCGTCCCGCCCGGCCTCTCCTCCCGCGCCCAACCAGCCGGGAACCCCCCAAAACCGGGGGCCCAGAGGCCCGGAACGGGACGGCGCCAGGCCGACAGCGCCCCCAACGGGCCGATCAAAGAGAACAGGAGACCCGCCAACAGCCTAGAAAATCACCAGGAAGTAGCTAACTGATACACCCTCTTTGACGCCTTGATCCGGGTGAGCTGATCCGGATCGGTTTTGCGTGGAGGGTGTGATGGGTTTGGTGGGCGGGGCTTCGGGTGGACGTTGTTCTAAGCCTGAGACCGCTGGGATCTCGCACTTAGCAGGACGCTGGATCCTCGCTCGCCAATTGTGCCGGCGGGTGTGGGCGAGGGGGGATGATTGGGCGGTTCTGAAAGCGTGTGGGGCCCCTCCCGCCATGAGTTGGCGCTCACGGGAGGGGCCCGAAGGGCGGTTGTCGCCGGTGACGATCATATGGCCTTGCGGGTTGTCCGTCGAGCAGTACGCGGCGGCTGGCAGGGACGTGGCGGTGCCCCGCCAGTCTTGCCCGAGCTGCCAGTCGGCCCTGATTTTCTGGTCGGGTTATGCGCGGGCGGTGCGCTCGGGGGCGGTGTTCGGGATTTGGGTGAAGCGCGGCTATTGCCGGTCGTGCTGTTCGAGCGAGGCGCTGCTGCCCTCGTTTTGTCTTGTCCGGCGCCTGGACGCGGTGGAGGTGATCGGCCCGGCCGTCGAGGCGGTCTGCTCGGGGGTGGGGACACGGCGGGTGGCGGCGGGGATCGGCGGGCTGTTCGCCTACACCACGGTTCGGGGCTGGTGGCGTCGCCACCGCGAGCGTGCCGCCTGGCTTTTGGGCGTGGCGGGCGCGGTGCTGGGGTGGTCCATGCCGTCGCCCGCGAGTTGGGCCGAGGCGGAGGTCTTGGAGGGCGCGGGTGGGGTGGTATCGGCCGCGGTGGGTGTGCCGGTGTGGCCGGCGGTGTCGCTGATCTCGGGCGGGGGGTGGCTGTCGGCCAACATGGATACGCCCACGACAGGCGCGGCGGCGCGGTTTTGGATGACGTTGATGGCCGGTCGAGACGATGGGCGGCCCCCATGAGGACCTGCGGGGGGCCGACGGATGGGCACGGCGGGGCGGGGATCGGGCCGACACCGCCCGATGGTGGCCACGGCGCGCCCTGGCCGGCCTGGATGACCGACGCGGCGTGCGCGGGGGTGGGCGTCGGCGAGTTCTTCGGGCCCGACCCCGCCGGGTGGAGGTGGTGTCGATGCTGCCCGGTGGTGGAGTGCTGTTTTTGGTGGGCGATGGTGGTCGAATCGGACGCCGGGTACCGCTTTGGGATCTGGGGTGGGGCCACCCCGGCGACGCGGGAACGGGTGGCGGCGGTGGTGGGCACGAGCTACGCCCGCGTGCGCCTGACCCAGTCCCTGTGCGATTGGGCGGGAACGACGAGGGGACCACCAGCGGAGAGGAGAGCCGGATGAGAACGCCGTGCCGTTACGGACAGGGTGGCGGCCATGGTGATGGCCGGGCTGCCCGAGCGGGGGCCGGCCGCCGACAGGTTTTCCTGGTCGTCGAGCTCGAGGAGCGGCCCATGGTGGAGTTGGCCGCAGCCAAACTGCTGCTGTTGGCCACCGACGAGCTTCGCGCTGACGGTTTTGTCATCTGCCAGGTTCGCCTGGGCGTGGAAGGCTGAGGTCCAGCCGATGCGAGGCGCGCCGGGTGTGGGTGTCAAGGTGGAGGCCGGTTCGGCTACCTCCTGGGATCGTCCGGCCGACCAAGCGTGGCTGATCCGGTTGCACCGGGGCCGACAGTCCGTGATCGTGGCCTGGGGTCTGCACCGGGAGGCAGCCGAACGCCTGGCGGCCAGGATCGCCGACCTGCTGGGCGGGGCTGGCCCCGCCTGCTGCTCGCGACCCGCGACCACGACGCGGGGCAGGCCAGCCGTGAGCCGCTATGTGGGCGGCTCTTTGCAAGCGGAGTTCATGGCCCGCGTCCGCGATGTGGATCCGGCCCGCTGCCTGGTAGTGCCGGTGGATGTGGGCAAGTGGTCAGCCATGGCCTTGGTCGCCGACCACTACGGGGAGATGATCGTGGAGCCGTTCACCTTCACGCTCAGCGAGCCGGGCGTGCAGACCCTGCTGGCGGCCATCGCCCGGGTCGACGCAGCCCGTCAGGCCCAGATCTGCCGGGTGGGGATCGAGGCCGCCGGCCACTACCACCGCACCCTCATGTCCCGCCTGGCCGGCGAGGGCCTGGAGGTGGTGCAGCTCAACCCGGCCGCGGTCAAAGAGGCCCGAGCCCAGCAGCTCATGCGCACCTTGAAATCCGATCAGCGCGACCTGGGGGCCATGACCGAGCTGATGGTGCGCGGCGGGGGCCGGCCCGCCCAGGCCCGCAGCGACCCGCTGGCCGCCCAGCTAGCCTGGGTGGTCCACCGCCGACGCAAACTGGCCGCCCAT
Organism: uncultured Acidimicrobiaceae bacterium; assembly: GCA_963791995.1. Classification (GTDB taxonomy): domain Bacteria; phylum Actinomycetota; class Acidimicrobiia; order Acidimicrobiales; family RAAP-2; genus Bog-473. The sequence continues at coordinate 7,179 of CAWBUQ010000012.1, forward strand.
CAAGTGCTGGCCAATCAGATCCAGTCCCAGCTGGATCTGGTTTTCCCCGGCCTGGCCGGCTGCTTCGCCAGCGTGTTGGCCGCCAAAGCCGGCCGGGTCATCCTGGCCCACATCTGCGACCCCGACCGCATCTGCCGCCTCGGCGCCGAGCGGCTGCGGAGCTTCGTGGCACCGAAGAGGGGTGCGGCTCAGTCGCCCCAAAGCAGCCCAGATCCTCGACGCCGCCCGGGCCGCCCTGCGCCTGCCCGTCGCCGAGCGGGCCGTGCTGGGCCAGGTGCTCGCCGCCGACGTGACCCTTCTGGAGACTCTCGAGGGTGAGCTGGCCCGGGCCGACGCCGCCCTGGCCCAGCTCCTGCCCCACACGCCCGCCCAGGTACTCACCAGCCTGCCCGGCGTGGGCGTCATCCGGGCCTCCGCCTACGGGGCCGGCATCGGCGACCCCTGGCGCTTCCCCCACGCCGGCGCCGCCTACCGGGCCTCCGGATTGGTACCCACCGAATACGACTCCGCCGGCCACACACGCCGGCGCGGGCAACGCATCAGCCGAGAAGGCGCCGTCATCCTACGCCAGGCCATTATCGAGCTCGGCAAAGGACTCACCGGCCACGACGACGACTTCGCCGCCTACCGGCGGCGGCTCATCGACACCGAAAAGAAACCCCCCGGCGTGGCCGCCGTGGCCGCCGGCCGGCGCGCCCATCGCCTGGCCTTCGCCATGCTGCGCAGCCAACAACCCTACGATCCGGCCCGCTGGCGCCAGTCCTTGCAAATCAACGCCACACCCGTACGCCGACACAGACGCATTACGCCGGCCCCACCGACGGGCCGGTCAACAATCAACCGTTCCAGGCCCCCAACCGGGCCACGGCGGAAGGGGCCCGGCAAGACGTCGACCTAACTATGAAGCCCTGCGGGACTTCGCCGTTAGCAGGACGCCGGGCCCCTCCCACCAGCGAGCGCGAACGAGGTTGCCTGACCCCCCGAGGTCGCGGTACATCAGAGTGCGCCGCAGGGAACCGCCCAACCCAACAAACCCAGGAACGTCAATACACCCTTCCCTCGCCCATCACGGCGAATAACCCCAACGCGGCCAACAAAGCCCTTGACAAATCTGACGGTTGCTAACGGCGGCCAAGAAGGAAATCTGACGCCCGAGTTCGATGATCGGGAGCGGACCCTGATCCTGACGGCGCTTTGGAACCACAAGCTCCAGGCCGGCCAGGTGAACGCCCCCATTGGGCGTGGCCGACGAGCGGCGGGGCGCCAGCGAGCAGGCCCGGGAGGGACCGTTGATCAGATCCACGTGCCCTCGTCGCCAAGATGGGCGGGAACCCCGATCTGCCCCTCTTCGGTCTCGGCGGCCCGGTCGCCCCGCGTGGCCAGACCCGACGCGATACCGGTAGCTGCTCGCGTTGATCTCCCCGCCCCGACGGCCTGTCGGTCAGGGGCCAGCGGGCTGGCCGAGCGCGACTCGGTCGGAGCTTCGGTGGCAGGCTGTGGGTAGGGGGTTGAGCTCGTGGTGGGTGGAGCGGCTTGCCATATGCCAGCGAAGCCGCCCGGATTAGGGCCGGTTCCGGCCCAGTAGGTACGGTGATCAGGGAGACGGATCCGAGCCCTGGGAGTTCGAGCCGCGGCCCAGGCGACCGCCTCGGCTGCGGTTGCGACCTGGGCGTGCTCCACCAGATGGTCGTCGGAGCGTCCAGCCAGCCAGTAACAATGGTAGACGCCCGCGTCCTTATCAAAAACCAGTTGCGCGATCCCCGGGGGGCGATGGGTTGCCAACCCTCGATGCAAGCGTTTCATGCCTTGTCGACTCCTTGAGCCTCAGGGACCGCGCACCCTCGACGGCGGAAAGTACCGCCGACCGGGGGGACGGTCCATCATTTCGTGACGGCCGCAGCCCCGACTGGTTCCGCCACCCTTCCCGATTGGCTTGTCTCGGCCTTGGGCTTGGCCTGTTCGATCACCGGGATGACGATGGTGAGGACCCCGTCGGAGTAGACGGAGCTGACCCGGTCACCGTCCAGGCTCTCACCGAGGATCAGGCGGCGGCTGAAGTTGCCTTGGATTCTTTCGGCGATCAGGATCTCACCATCGTCGCCTGGCGGCGACCTGCGACTGGCCCGTACCGTCAGGATATCCCGTTCGACGGTCAAGTCGATTGAACCTCGATCCACTCCAGGAAGGTCGAGACGGACCTTAAATTCGTGGCCATGACGGTAGGCGTCGACGGGTACCTGACCCACTTGGCGTTCCCTGAGCCAGTCCTGGGCCAGCCCGTCGAATACGCGGAATGGTTCGAATCGCATCGACATGGTGGATCCTTTCGTTGACGCTCGCGACCTCGCGGTCCGTGACCGCTACTGCTCGGACGTCTACCGACAGCCTACTCTGGGTTTTTTCTACTAGCAATGTATTTCTAGAATCGACTGGCTAGACTTGTTGGCGATGACGGAGTGGAGCTTCCTCACCAACCATGCCCGGGTCCTGGTCTGTATCGCCCACGACCCCGGGGTCCGACTGCGTGACATCGCCACCACCGTGGGCATCACCGAGCGCAGCGCCTACGGGATCGTCACCGACCTGACCGCGGCCGGCTACGTGGTCAAGGATAAAGACGGTCGGCGCAACCGCTACCAGATCCAGGCCCACCTACCGCTCCGAGACGATCTCGGCCGAGAACGGACCATCGGCGAGATCCTGGACGTGCTCGTCGACAACAACACCCACAAACCAGCCGGACACGCCCCGGTTGAACCTGGGCGCAACGACACTCGCATCGCAACCGGCAGCCGGAAGAAGTAAGCCGTCCCCATGTACCTGCGCCAGACACCAGCGCCGGCCAGGAGAGAGCAGCTTGTTCGAGCATGCGGCAAGGTCGACGTAGCGATGGTCGTTGGCAGCTGGTGGCGAGCTCGGGCCGCGGGCCGTCGACGCCGTGGCCTGCCTCTACCCATCGAAGTCGATGAGGTCCGGCGGCTTGAGCGGATCGCAGCGGACAATACCGAGAGGAAGAGGAAGAGCCAACCGCCCGCGATGGATTCCACGATGGAGGGTCCACGGAAGTAGGCGACCTCGGCCGCTGGTCGCTCACGTAACTGTCACTCCCGACGGCAGCCCTGCGGCCACGAGCACACCTGCGTGCGATGCCCCACTTGGCCTGACGGGTTGATGTATCGCTGGAGTCAATGCTGGGTTGCGGGGCCTTTGCCTTGGGAGCGGGCGACCAGGTTAGGGAGCGATGTCGGCTGCTTGGGGCGTGTGGACGATCAGCAGGTGGCAGGGACAGTGGTGGGAGACCTTGTTGGGGACGCCGCCCAGCAGGAACCGCTTGCTCCCTTCCGCGCCCTGATTGCCGACCACGACCAGATCGGCGTTGACCTCGTCGGCTACGTCAAGGATCACCGACGCGGGGTGGCCCAGGCGGGCATAGGTCTGGGAGGGAACGCTCGCCTCGTCGGCGCGGTCGGCGGCGGCGCTGAGCATTGACCGGACCACGTAGGCGCCGTCGACCTCGCGCCCGTTTGTCGGGGGGCAGGCCCCGCTGGTGCTGGTAGATCTCTTCGGGCGTGAGCGGTCGGTAGGCCGTGACGATGTGCAGGCGGGCGGTCTCCTGGGCGGCGAGATGGATGGCGTGATCGAGAGCGTGCAACGCCGCGGTAGACCCGTCCGTGCCGACAACGATCTCTCGATACACCGGCCCCGTCCTAACCGCCGTCCACGATAGGCCAGACTAGGTCGATTCTCGGAGGGAATGATCGCCCTCGAGATTGGGTCGAATTCGACGGCTAGCGGGACCGGGCCTTCACCAATATAGGGTGATGGTTAAACGGCGAACCGATCGCCAAGCCCTCACGTCGTGTCGGGTTCCACGGGCTGACAGAGATCTACTAGGGCGACGCCCCTTTCAAACCGCATGCTTGACCCCGGTGGATGGTCTTGGCCGCAGGATCCTCGGGCGGGCACTTCGCTGGCGGGTGTAGGGTTGGGCTGACACGGTTAGCATCTCCCGGTCGTGTCGGGCCAGCTTCGGTTGGCTGGGGAGCGATACTCCGGACCCTGGTAGCGCCTGATCGCAGCGCCCGATGCCAGGAGAGACGCTATGCCTCCAGTCGAGGTTTCGTCCGGGAGTGTCTCGGCTCGACGCCCGGCGGTGTTCTCGGGCTGCGACGCCGATCGGCACGCTCGTCTGGCTTCGAGGCGCCCACGACACAACCACCATGGTGGCGCTGTGCACGACCATAGCTCGGGCGATCGCGGTTGACGAGACCGACCTCGTCATCGATCTCAGCGAAGTGACGTTCATGGACGCGGCGACGGTCGCGGTGATCATCCGGGCCGAAGCGTTCCTCCGAGACCGGTCGCGGTCGCTTACGCTGCGATCCCCCTCGACCCCCGCCCGGCGCGCCAAACCTCCAAATTGTACTGCTCGGCTAATAGCTACCGCTTCGGTGAAAGTCGAAAACTAGGGAACTGGTCCTCCTGGGGAACGATCAGCAGTCCAGGCAAAATGAGGTCGGAAAACTCGCAGATCCGGTGGCGCCAAGTTGGATGAGACCCAGTGTCCCGCCCTGGTCACCGGCGAAGTGACGCTTCGTCGGTGGCCGGGGGCGGATGGTCAGGCGGGTACGGAGGCCGCCTCGACGGCCTGGGCCACGCTGCCGACGTGGGTGATCTCGACCTTGCGGGGCTTGGCCTGCTCGGCCACCGGGATACTGACGGTGAGGACACCGTCGAGGTAGATGGCGCTGATGTGCTCACGGTCCAAGCTCTCGCCGAGGAAGAGCTGTCTGGCTAAGTCGCCATGGCCCCGCTCGGCTACCAGAACTTCATCGCCTTCCTCTGGCAGCCACGTGCGGGTGGCTCGTACCGTCAGGACATCCTTCTCGACGGTCAACTCGATGGAACCGGGATCGGCGCCGGGTAGGTCGAAGTGGACCTTGAACTCGTCGCCCCGGCGGTAGGCGTCCACGGGGACCAGGCGAACTCGACGTTCGCCGAACAGCTCCTCGGTGATCCGGTCGAAGCCGCTGAGCGGCTCGAATCGCATCAACATGGTGGATCCTTTCGTTGACGCTCGAACAGCTGACGGTCTGCGACCTTGGTGCCTCGAACGTCTAGAAGCATCCTACTATAGATCCATGACACTAGCAATGGACTTCCAGAATCACCACGCTCACGGATGCTGAGGGGGTGGTAACCGAGTGGTGACCACCCCACCGGTTCCAGGGCTGATGGTGAACGGAGCGGACCAAAGTGGTCGCCCCCCACCCGAGAGTGGGGCTCGCCCGATATGCGCCTTCGTGACGGTCGGGTGCAGCGTCTCGCCGTCGTGAGCCGTCCACTTTGATTTAGGGTACGCGCCGATGGTTCGCACCGCTCGTTGGGGTCACGGTCGACCGGGTGCACCCGTACGCCGACAGACGGGCCCGGGAGCTCGCCTACGTGCCTATGAGCCGGGCCCACGAGACCAGCGGGCTGGACGTAAGCTGCCGACGACAGCGCCGAGGTCCTCAAACCGGACTGGCAGACCGAACGGCGGCCAACGTGGGAGATCGACACGCGACCACCCGCCACCGCCGACCCTGAAAGGGTGGCCGCCATGACCGATGAGACGAAAGCCGGGCGGTCGCCACCGCCTACTCCGAGACCCCAGGTTCCCTGGACCCTGGTGTCAATGGCCAAATTTTGGTCCTCAAGCAACCGCCATTACCCGGCCCGGGAGCGCTCTGTCGGGACCGAGTTGTGATCGGCTCCGCGTCGGGACGGACCATCGGCCTGCGGATCGCCCACCCAAGAAGTACAAACTGATCAACCTACCGAGGAGGAACCTATGACCAACCCGATGACGCCCACCGAGACCCTCCCCGAGTGCTCCACCTGCATCCGCGAAGCTGAGACCTACACCGCGGCGGCCCTCGCTGCCTTCGACAGAGCGGCCGAGCTGTTCGTCGGCGCCGCCCGCGGCCTTGTCGCCCGTGGCGAGGAAGCCCACCCGCCTGGCCGGACCGTCGGCGCAGCGCCGAACGAAGAACGCCAGGCCCAACTAGCAGACTGGTACGCCAGGAGCGCCGATTGCAGCTCCCGGGTTGCCGCCATCTGGGCCGAGCGGGCCACGACGCACGTCGTCGGCGAGCACGACCTCTATCTTGAGGGACTGCCCAGGGGAAGGTCATGACGGCCTCTACCGTACGACAACCATCGCATCCTCGACGCCGGCAACCATCGCACCGTCGATCGTCCGGTGTGACTGACCGTCAGTTGAGCGGAACACCTCGCTGACTCGCTCGACAAGCGTCTAGACCCGTTTTCCGCACCGTTTGCGTGTAGGTGGCGGGCAGGGCGGGCGGGTTGTGCCTACGGAGCAGGGGTTTCTGTGTTTGGGTGGGTTTGGGACGGTGGGGCTGTTGTGCCAACCGGGTGAAGAACATGCTTGTGATTCGGGCGTGGGTGATGGTATCGTTGTGCCAACATGTATCCTCGGGTCAAGAAGGTTCGTAGAGGGGACCAGGTTCACCAGTACGTACAGCTGGTGGAGGGCCGCCGAGAGGGCGGAAAGGTCCGGCAGCGGGTTGTGGCAACGCTGGGGCGTCTCGACGAGCTGAAGGCGTCCGGCCAGCTGGAACGATGGGCGGGGGCGTTCGCCCGGCTGGATCCGCCGCCGCCGGGCACCCGCCGCCAGGTCGGGCCGCTGCTAGTGGTGGCCCACTACCTGGACCGCCTGGGGCTGACCGAAGTCAGGTAGAGGTCATGGCCCTGGCCAGAGAGCGCGGCCGGCTCCTATCGGGCGGTGTAACGACCGTCAGATATCGAGCGCTGGGGATGGCGCCACATCCATGCTGTTCAAATCGGTCGCGGACTGGGGGGTGTTGGTTGACCTTACGCCTCGACGTGATGGCACGCGCCGGTATTCAACTCGTGCGGTCGTCCCTCGTCTCCGTCATGGCTATGTGCAAGTCGATTTCAGCAACGATAAAGCCCAGTTCCACCACACTGGTAGCTGGACGCATGTGTCCTTCACTCGTCGCTCGGATCGTCGAAACGCAGCCGGCGGGCCACCACGTCGGCGGCGACGTCGGCCACGAGACGGTCTGTCTGGAAGGCACGCGCCCGGAGGCGGACGAGAGCCTCGCCGACGGTGACATCGAGCTGTATCGACACCATCCCGGCCGCCTGGTGGACCACAGGATGAAAGTTCGCTTCCGCCTCGAGCTCGACCGCGAGCTGGCCGGGAAGGGCATCAGCCTGGCTGGCCAGGATAGCCCGAGCTGCCACATCGGCCATGATCAACGCGTCCGCATGTTGGTCGTCGCTTAGAGCGCCGGGCCGGCCCCGATACAAGTTCAAGGCCCCCAAACGGGCTGCGCCGACCCGGACCGGGAACCCAAACACCGCCCGCGCCCCCAGCGATCGCCGGCGGGGCGAACGCTGGCCACCGGAGCAGCGCAGGGTCAGCCAGATCCGGTTCCAAGGTCACCGTTCCATCGCGGTGGGCGTCAACACACGGCCCCTCGCCCAGCGTGTACTGCAAGTCCTCGATCAACGTCGAAGTGGCATTCGTCGTACACAGCGACGCCTTAGGCACATCCCCCGACAGCAGCATGATCCCCGCCCCGTCCATTCCCGTCACCTCGGCCGCCACCGTGCACAACCGGCCAGGCCCATCAGGGGTGCCCCCCTCGGCCAGCAGGGCCAAGATCCGAACCAACCGGGCGGCGGTCACCTCGCACACCTCGTCGTTGGCACGTCACCCCTCGAACGGCGAGCACACCGGGGTCGTGCATCCATCGGATCGTCTCCTTGCACACAGGCGAGACGCTCAACGAGGACCGGATTGGGGCGCATCTGGCCGAAACATCGACCTGCCAGCTTCCAGCGTACCCCCATCCTGGTCACTGAGACGGCCACGAAGGCGACCGGCTCCGCCGACTGCTGCGGCGCACAGCGCCCCGTCTCGCCGAGCGGGCCGGGGATCGGGTCTACGTTCTCCGGGAGAAGTCGTGTAGGGGTGGCCGCCAAGGCGGTCCCCGGCACCTGTCGCTCCAGACCCTCGGCGACGCTGTCGTAGCACCGATACTGGAGGAGCCGATGGGTGTTGACGACAGTCTCGGCATCAACGGCCCAGCCGGGGAACACCACGTCGCCTCCTGGGTGAAGGTGCACCTGACCATATCGATCTCGTCACAGCACCCGACATATTCGACGTCGTTCTCCATGCCCACGACGGGAACGCCGAGCGCGATCATCGACTTCACCGAAGTCACCGTCGTCGGGGCCGCCGGGATAAACCTGCTGGTAACCGTCTCCGCGTGACCGCCGGCGACCTACTGGTCGGCTCTCCTGCGCCACTCCTCACCCGCATGCTGGCCCTTTTCGGGCTGACCGACATGATCGAGAGCGCTGGCGCGTCCGACTCCACACATGCCCTGCGGCGTACGGGGACGGGTTACCGCGTCGTCACCGAGCCACCGATTCGCAGCGTCGGCGGTCCTTATAGACTTCGGGGCTAGTCGGGATCCATAGGGCGGTCGGGCTGCGATCGCTCCACGCGACCGCCCGACACCTCTGCGATAACTCGACGTGCGACAGCGACCAGTGTCTGTGCTTCGGACGAGGCCGCATTGCGGATCAAGGCGGCCGCCTGCTCCACGCCGCACTGCTCAAGAACCATCAACATGCCCTGAGCCACGGCGATATCGGCGTTCTCATCGGACAGCCGTTGGGCGACCGCCGCGAGACCTTGGCTGCTGGTCAGCAGGACAGACTTGGCCACCGCCACGCCGACCTGCGTGGCCAGGACGGCCCCGAGGTCTTGGGATCTGGCGTCGAAGGACGACGGCGTCCACGAGTAGAGGTTGAGGCTACCTACCGGCCCACCGAAGGCAACAACGGGCAAAGAGAGCGAACTCTGTACCCCGGTGTGAGCGACGCGCTCGGCGAAGCGGGGGAATCGCTCGTCGGTCGGAATAAGCGCGACATGGATAGGTCGGTTCTCGCCCGCCGCGGTCAGACACGGACCTTCTCCCATCTCGTACTGAGCCACGTCGATGGCCACAACGACACGATCGAGCACCGCTTCGGTCTGCGGCTGGCCCTCGACGATCAGCGTGATACTGCCAGCGTCACAGCCCGGGACAGTGCCCTCCGCTACGGCCAGGATGCGGTCAAGATCGGGCATCAATCTCGGTCCTTCGTCCAGCCATGCCAGACTCAAAGCCATCAAAGCCTGCTGGAGCTCAGCCGGGGTCTCGGGCATCGTCTCACTCGCGGACCGTCTGGCGCTGTCGGCCCGTCCTCGGCAGCATTCTCGCACAACTCCAGAGCTACAAACCCGCTTCCTGGCGGCGCTACGCCGCCGAGTCCTGCGACCCCATCTCGGCTACAGGAAGACGCTTGAGTCACGGCCAGTGACGAGGACCCATGCAGAATCCCGAACGGTGGTCTCCGGGGTTTGGCCGATGCCGCTGATGGGTGTGTCAGCGCGCGAGGACCTGTCGTACGCGCTGGTGGGATAGGCCGAGGATATCCGCGGCGTCTCGGACGCTTAGCCAGCCTTCGTCGACGAGTGCCCGCGCTGCCTTCTCGGTGGCGCCGGCTGCCGCATCTTGGACCGCCTGCGCCTTGGCTCGCTCTTTGCGGGCCCGGTCGACAGTCGCCTCGACCGCCTTCGGGAGCCGGATGTCCTCGATGACGATGAAGGCGCCCGGGGCAACCTCGAACCACAAAGCGGTGGCATCGCGAACGTGGTCGCGGGCCCTGGCGAGCGTGCGTCCGCACCTCCGCGGCGCCGAGGAAGGGCTCGACGCCACCATCGACGAGTAGATAGAAGACCGGAGGTCACCTGGTGCCCGACGTGCCGTTCCGCGCTCGCAGCTCTACCGGTTGGACCGGACGGCTCGCCAGGCGCGCCGTTACGCGGCGCGCTGGACCGAGAGCCATACGATGGCGGGTGCATCACCGAAACAGCGACCACCAGCGGGCATCGCGCTTGGGCGATGGCATTTCCGGAGGTGACCGAGAAACAACATTTCCGCTTCAAGCTGCCGCTCTGGCAAGTTCGCGATCACGTCGCCGCGTCGGATAGGAATTGGCGATTACGCTCGTCGAGCGTGCCCCGCCGCGAACGCGACCACCGTGCGGCCGATCCCGATCGGATCGGCCACCGGTCGTCGTGGGCGATCGTCGAGTACGCAGCACCCGACGGTTCAGTGCCAGCGCTCGCAGAACCTGCGTCCCCCCTGCGCCCAGCGGGGGGCGCTGCGCTATCCGCATCGGTGACCGTCTGTATCGGCGCCCCGCAATGACGCTCGGGTCGAGCCGCTCAGCGTGGCAGGAGCCGTTGGCTGTTTACGCCCAACCTCGTCTCCGGCGCGGGTTGCTCGACCTCGTCACCTCCGCAGTGCCGTACCTGGCGCTGTGCGTAGCAATCTACCTAGTGCTGCGCGTCTCGCCTTTGCTGGCCCTGGCCCTCATGATCCCGACGGCCGGGTTCCTGGTACGGGTCTTCGTCGTGTTTCACGACTGCACGCACGATTCGCTACTGCCCTCCCGGCGGGCGAACAGATGGGCGGGCAGGGTCCTCGGGTTGCTCGTGCTCTCGCCTTTCTATCAGTGGCGCCATGAGCACGCCGGCCACCACGCCACCTCAGGGGATCTCGACCGCCGCGGCGAAGGCGATGTCGAAACGCTGACCGTCGCGGAGTATCAGGCGCGTCCGTGGCGGGGACGGCTGGCCTACCGGCTGTTCCGTCACCCTCTGGTGATGTTCGGGCTCGGCCCGGTGTTCGCCATGATCATCGAGCCGCGGCTAGTGCGTCGCGGCACCCGATCGCGGGTGCGCAACAGCGTGCTCGGCACCGACGCCGCTTTGGCCGTCATCGTCGCCGCCTTGTGCTGGCTGATCGGCTGGCAGGACCTGCTCATCGTGTGGGCACCACCGGCGTTGTTGGCAGGCTCGGTCGGCATCTGGCTGTTCTACGTCCAGCACCAGTTTGAGAACGTCAACTGGCAGCGCCACCACGAGTGGAGCTATGCCGACGCGGCGCTGCGTGGCAGCTCGCATCTGAAGCTCCCGAAGCTACTGCAGTTCTTCACCGCCAACATCGGATTGCATCATGTCCACCACCTCAACAGTCGGATCCCGAACTACAACCTGCAGCGCGCCCACGACACCAACGCCATCTTCGCCGCCGTCCCGACGGTCTCAATCCGAGACGGTCTTCGGGCCGTCAACCTCAAGCTCTGGGATGAACACACCGGCCAACTCGTGACCTTCGCCCAAGCCAACCCCCACCCCGAACCCGTGCTCACGTAACCACGCTCCAGCTCCCAACAAGCACACAGAGCGCTCCGCCTGGTCCGGGAATGGCAGCCAAGCCGCGCTCGGCGGCAGGTCCGCCGCATCATCCGGGCTCCAGGCCGTCGGGCCATCCCCGGAGCTGAACGCCAGCGGGCCCATCCCCTCGCGCGCGGTCACATCCAAGTGGGACATGACAGCGAAGTGCCGCGCGGGGCGCCCCAGGGTCGCCTGATTTCTCAAGAATCCGACCTGTGGTGACGCCGTTGAGCGAGGCCGGTGGCACGACGGAATCCCTATCTTGACCCATGCGGTATCTGGCATGGAGAATGAGATTGTGCTTCTGACCACCATCCCTGCCGGTGATCTGGTGGGGGCGTATGGTCGGGAGTCCTGGGTCTCGGTCTGACCTGCGAACCGGCTGACGCTGGCTTGGTTGTCTTGCGAATCGATCTGTCGACCGGGACCCAGGAACCTTCCCGGCATCCACCGGTGAAACCGTTCTGATCCTCCCGTCCTGGTCTAGAGGTCGGGGTTCACAGGGTCGGTCGGCCAGCGGGTGCGTGCCACCCCTCAACCTTGAAAGGGATGGCCTTGACCATCGTAGAGACATCTACCGTCACTGGCGGTGTGGACACCCACGCCGACGCGCACGTGGCCGCTGCGCTCGACCACATCGGCGGCCTGTTGGGTACCAAGAGCTTCCCGACCACCACGGCCGGATATCGACGTCTGTTGGCCTGGTTGCGAAGCTTCGGCACCGTCGGCGTGGTCGGGGTGGAGGGCACGGGAAGTTACGGGGCCGGCCTCACCCGACATCTGGCCGCCGCTGGGGTCCGGGTGGTCGAGGTCGACCGCTCGGATCGCCAGGACCGTCACCGCTCGGGCAAGTCCGACCCCCTCGACGCCGAGAGCGCGCGCCCGGGCCGCCCTGTCGGGCAAAGCCAAGGGTGCGCCCCGGGGACGGGACGGGACGGTGGAAGCCATCCGGGCGTTGATGGTGGCCAAACGCTCCGCTCGCGGCGAGCGGACCCGGTCGGTCAATCAGGCCCGAGCCCTTGTGGTTACTGGCCCCGACGACCTCCGAGCCCGGTTCGAACGGCACTCCACCGACGCCCTGGTGGCCGAGCTGGCCGCGCTGCGACCCCGCTGCGGTGACACCGTGGGATACGTCACCCGCATCGCCCTACGGGAGCTCGGCCGGCGGGCCGAGTTCCTCGCCACCCAGATCGACTACCTCGACGAGTTCCTCCTGCCCCTGGTCGAGCTGCAGGCCCCCAGTCTGCTCGAGATGTACGGAGCCGGCCCGCATATCGCGGCCATTCTGATCATCGCAGCGGGTGATCACCCCGACCGGCTGCGCTCCGAAGCGGCCTGGGCCCATCTGTGCGGGGCCGCTCCCATCCCGGCCAACTCGGGAAAGACCACCGGACGGTTCCGGCTCAACCCCGGCGGGGACCGCCAAGCCAACCACGCCCTGTGGCGCATCGTGTTCACCCGCATGGGCTCCCACCAGCCGACTCGGGTTTACGTCGAACGGCGCCTCAAAGAAGGCAAGACCAAGACCGAGATCATCCGCTGTTTGAAGCGTTACGTCGCCAGGGAGGTCTACCACCACCTCCTCTGGACCGCCGACTGACGCCAACCTCTCGGGGACGACCTGACCCACGATTCGGCTGTCGCCACCGCGCTGACCTGTTAACGATTTGTCGGTCGTCCCCGAGCAACATCGCCTGCTGAGCGAGACCTAATAAGAGCTTGTCCGCAAACCCAGCACCCACGCCGGACTGATCGGTCCTTCAACCGACACCGAGGTCACCATGCAACCACCCGTCACCGTTGAGATCGACACCGGCTCCGCCAGCTCCCGCGGCCGGCCACCAGAACAGATCTGGCTGGTCCGGCTCCGCCGAGGCGACCGCAGCATCATCACCACAATCGGCCTGACCCGCAACAACGCCGAGCACCTCGCCGAACGGATCACCAACCTTCTCGCAAACCCAGAAGAACCCCTTGACAAAACATAGGAGCATCGATCCTGACCGGGAACACCCAAAGCCCAGATCCCCCCCGCCGGTCACTGAGCCTGAAGATCATCCGATCGAACATGGCCAAGCTGCCAGTGACCCCCTTGGCATGCACCTCCTCGAGCGCACCCACCACCGACCTCCTGACCCGTACGAACTCGTCCCAGCTACCACCAAGTCTGGACCGCACAGGGCCGGCTTTGCCGGCCCGACAACAGACGCTCTCCCGTCCGCGGTCGCGCCCAACCCGCAGGCTTCGGCCGCCCCCCAAATCAAACCCCGACCCAACATGCCGCGGCCCCGTTTGGTTGCGGACGAAGGCTGCGGTAGGGGACAGGCTGGGCTTGGCCGCTGGAATATTGACTCCGAGTTTTTCGGCTTGAGCGAGTCTGGCTCGCAGGGAGGACGCGGACCGGGCGTCGGGGAGCGGCGCTGCGGTCGGCGGGCGGCCGCCGAAGAGGGCGTGAGTCGGGAGGGCGAACGGTGTTGGCTTGATGGTACGGCCCGACGTCTGACCCAGTTTCCGGCGGGCCCGGTCCGTGCGGTCCTCAGGACCGATAGGTTCGGTTGGTGCCCCAGAACTGGACCGAACTCGCCGACCGGCTCGTCAAGGTGCTCCATCTGTCGTCGGCTCCGGTGGCTATCACTTTCGCGGCGAGCCCGCCGCTGGGTATCGACCGCTTCGACGCCCCGATGCCCCCGGCGACCGAGGACGGTCGCCGGGGTCGGGTCTCGGCGGGGTGCGTGTTCTGGATTCACGGGGCTGAGCGGGCGTTCGCGACGGTGCCCGAGGATCACGGAAACTGCAGCGTGGGCAGCGTCACCCACGGTCTGCTCGCCCCTGGCGAGGTCATCGACCGTAGCGACGTGGCCGAGCTGGTCGGTGCCGGTTGGGTCGGGCCCAGCGTCTTGGATAGGCTGCCGAAGGTGGCGACGCGGCCGGGGTCGGTCGTCTACGCCCCTCTCGGTGCCGTTCCGATCGAGCCCGATGTGGTGCTCTTGCGGGTCAATGCCCGCCAGTTGATGGTGCTTTCCGACGCCCTTCCGGGCCTTTCCTCGGGGGCAAGCCCCAGTGCCACATCGTGGCCATGGCCAAGGAGCAGGGGGTTCCGGCGGCCAGCGTCGGCTGCGCCCTCAGCCGGCAACGGACGGGCATGCCCGCCGAGGAGATGACCTGTGCCCTGCCGGCCGGGCAACTGGACACGATGGTCGAGGCCATCGAGAAGACCTCGGGGATCGACGGCGCCGTGGCCCGCTACGCCGCCGAAGACGCCCACCGCTTCGCCTGAACAACGGCGGCGGCTTAGACGAATGGGGCCAGCGGCACGAGTTGGGCCTCGGTGGGCTCGGAGCAGCAAAACCATGGTTCGGTGAGCCGGGCTCGCTCGCCCCGAGGGCCGACGGAAACGGCCCCTGGGGCGGGGCGCGCCGGTGCGTTCGATGTGTGCGAGCGGATGAGCCCGTCGACCTGATTGAAGGTCCGCTCCGGATCCTCGCCGACTTGGGCCTCGACCAGGGCGGCGATCTCCGCCTGGAGATGGTCGACGACGGGATCGGGATGGGTCCAGGTCCAACCCAGCCGGGCCGGGTCGTAGCCGCCCAGGTGGGCGGTCATGGCCGGCTCGGCCAACAGCAGGGAACCTTCGGGTACGAGCAGCCTTACGCTGTACTGCACGGGATCGACGTTGGCGATGAGATCGTGGGCCACCACGAAGTCGACGAGGGCGGCCAGGTCGTCGAGGGTGGTCCATGGCGCGAAAGGCAGCCACGACGGGCGGATCTCGATGCCGTACGAGCGTAGGGCGATGACCGCTTCGGACATGTCGGCGGCGGTGTGGCCCTTGTGCAGAACCGCGAGAATACGGTCATTGACGGACTCGAAGGCGCTGACCACGAACGCACAGCCGGCCTCGGCCAACTCGGGGAGCATGTCGGGGTGAGTGAGGAGGTGCTCGACCTTGATGGTGGCGTCGAAGGTCAGGTCGGGATGGCGGGCATGCACCGCGACCATGACCCGGCGGGCATGGTGGGGTGCGTTGAGGAAGTCGGGGTCGGCGAAGCTGAGATGGCGGGCCCCGTTCGAAGTCGAGCTGGTCGAGGCCGGCGAGGGCGCGCTGAGCGAAGTTGGCGATGCGGTGGCTGAGGCGATTGTCTTGGGCCAGCTCGGCCCGCTGGGCGACCAGTGCTTGTCGTTCGTCGTCGAGTCGACGGGTGCGGGCGTCGAGTTCGCGGGAGCGTCGAGTCATGTCGGCGATGTCGATCACTCCGGCCTGGTAGAGGTCGGCGAGTCGGCGCCGCTCAGTTTGTGCGGCTTCTCTGCGGTGGTCCAGGCGGGCTAACTGGGTGGCGAGGAGCTCGTCGTCCGGGGTGGGTGTTTGGGCGGTGAGGGCGGCTTCCCCGGCGGTGAGGAGGTCGGGTTGGGCCAACAGTTGCTGAACCTGATCGAAGACGAAGGCGTCGAGTTCGTCGGCGTGGATTCGCCGCTCTGGGCAACGGCGTTCTTCGCCGCCGGCACGGAGGGGGTCACGGTTGGGGCAGGCGTAGTAGCGCGACAGCCCGTAGTCGCGATAGGCCCGGTGGGCGCCGAGTTTGACACCGCAATGGCCGCAGCGAACAAGCCGTCGGAGCAGGAACGTGTCGGGCTCGGTTCGCCTGGGGCTGAAGATGGTGTTGTCGTGGGCGGCTCGCTGGACAGCCTGGAAGGTGACCAGTTTCGGTTCGATTTCGAGCGGGCCTTCTGCGACGGCTACAGCCCGTGGCAGGCGATTCAAGAAGCTCTCGGTCTATCCGCCTATGGTGCCGGCGATCTTCCGGCCGCCCCGGTGGCGTCATGAACGTCGACCGCCAAAGCGGGGTGGCCGTCCGCCCTATGCAACTGCTGGCCTCCATCGAAGCGGCCGTGGCGGGGACCTGGCCCCAGCCGGTGTGGTTGACCGGAGA
The DNA here is from genome assembly GCA_963791995.1 of uncultured Acidimicrobiaceae bacterium. Lineage (GTDB taxonomy): Bacteria > Actinomycetota > Acidimicrobiia > Acidimicrobiales > RAAP-2 > Bog-473. Next base: position 23,442 of record CAWBUQ010000012.1, read on the forward strand.
GGTCGAGCAGGTCAACACCACGGGCCGACATGTCCATCTGACCCTCATCGACGAGCACAGCCGTCTACGGGTCGTCGCTATCGGCCTGGACGCCCAACGGGTCAAGGGGCGGCTGACTCGGGCCGGGCTGGCCTTGGAGCGGGGTGCTTCCATCCGGGTGTACGGGAATGTCCACATCTACCCCTCGCGTGGCGACCTTGAGTTGCGCGCTATCGATATTGACACCGCTGTCGGAGTCGGCGACGCCGAAGCGCAGCGACGTCGAACCCTCGAGGTCATCGCCAGGCTGGGCTTGGCGGAACGGCAGCCCGGCCTGCCCACCCCGGTCGCGCCTCTGCGAGTCGGAGTGGTGACTCCCGGCGGCCAGGGCCTCGAAGACCTCGAGACCCGGTTGCGCATGACCCCCTGGGCGTGGGACCTGCGGGTCCTGCTGACCCCCAGCGAGGGGCCAAGAGCCTGGGAGTCGGTGAGTCGGGCCATTGGTGCGCTCAGCGGCCAAGTGGACGTGATCGTGGTCACCCGAGGCGGCGGAGCAGGCGTCACTACGGCTTATGACAGTCCGAGCGTGGCCTTCGCGGTGTGCCACGCGTCGTGCCCGGTCATAGTGGCCGTCGGCCATGCCAGCGATATCACGGTCGCTGAGCAGGTGGCGTGGCGACGAGAGTCCACGCCTACGGCGGCAGCGGTGACCTTGGATCGCGTTTTGGCGGCCCAACGAGACGACCTGGCAAGAGAAATGGCTGCAGCCCTCGAGGACGCCGAACAGCTCCTGCGCAGGGTCAGCGAACAGCTTGAAGGCGAGTGGACCGAATTTCGCCTCGACATCGAACGCTACGCGGCCCGAACCACCCCTACAGGCAGCTCCGACGAGCACGCCAATGTCGCACCCTCGGTACGGCGGAACGCGTGGCGGCTAACCGCCGTCATCCTTCTTGTGCTGATAGTCATAGCCGGGATAGCCGCGGTGGCGGTTCTGGTATGACCGCAGCCCCCGACACGCTTCGGACCGCGATGACCCGTCTGGCGGAACTGCGCCAGCAGATCGCGGACAGTCGGCTCGCGTCGGGCGATATCAGCACCGTGTACGCCGAAGCCACGGAGCTGTACCTGGCCGCTCGACGAAGCCTGGAACGGATCGAGACCGACCTTCGAGTGACCAGGGAGAAGATCTGATGGCCCGCATCCATCACTACGGCCACCGGGATCGGGCTGAACGCACACCCGGCTCACATGACGCCTTCATGGCCGCCTGCGCCATCACCGCTGTGGCGGTCGTATGCGGCCTGGTGATCGGTACCGGCCTGCTCGACGGCCTGGTATTCGCCGGGGAAGCCCCGTCTCTGCGGCACCGCTCGCTGCCGGAGATCGTGGCTCAGGTATTCACCCACGCCAAACATCCCTACCGGGCGTTCGCGCAGGCCGCGACAGGACCGGTCACCTCCCCGTGGGCTTTCTGGGTGATGTTCGCCCTGCTGGCGGTGATCGTTGCCGCGGCAATCTTGTGGGGGGTGGTGCGCTTCGGTCGGTGGGGGAGTAAGACCCACGCCGGGTTCGCCACCTCCGCCACGGTACGGCGGGTCGCCTCAGCTCGAGCGGCCGCCGCGAAGCGAGCCCAAACCCGGCCCGATCTTGCCGGCGAGCGGCGGCAGGCGGCACATCAGTTCGGCTACCCACTGGGCCGCGCCGTCACCTCCGGGGGTGTCGCCATGCGAGGCTCGTGGGAGTCGTCTCTGATCACCTTTGGACCGCCTGGAAGCGGGAAGACCTTCCGGCTGCTGGTGCCCATCCTGAAAGACCACCCGGGCCCGGCCCTCGTCACGTCCACCAAGGCGGACATCTTCGAAGCCACCGCCTTGGCCCGCGCTGATGTCGGACCGGTGGCGGTGCTGGACCCCGAGGGCATGGCCCCCGCTGGAGCCGCGGTGCGATGGTCGGTGGTCCGAGGCTGCGAGGACACCCGCACGGCCGAGCGGCGAGCGGCCGCCCTCATCGCAGGAGCACCCGGCGGCACCACGCCCGATACCGGCAACTCGGCCTTCTTCAAAGCCAGCGCCCTGTCGGTGCTCAAGACCTTTCTGCACGCGGCCGCCCTGGGCGGCAAGACCGTCGTGGACGTACAACGCTGGTGCCGCGGCGACTACTCAGGCGCAGAAGCCATCCTGACCGGCGAGGCCGACCCGCTGGTCGACCCCGCCGGACAGCTCGCTCAACACACGGTCGGCGCTGAGGAGACCACCAGCGGAGTGATGCGCTACGTGGAGAACACTCTGGCCTGCTTCTCCCACCGCTCCGTCATCGACCTGTGCACACCCAGCCCTGACGACGAGTTCGACATGCGAGCCTTCGTCGAGGCCAAGGGCACCGTCTATCTCCTGGGCAAGGGAGAGCGGCTGTCGTCGGCCTCGGCGCTGACCACCGCTTTCGCCGAGGAGCTGCTGTTTGTGGCCGGCGACGTCATGGCGCCCGCCCGCCCCGGCCGGCGTCTGGCCCCACCACTGTTGGCTTGCCTGGATGAAGCCCCGTCGGTGGCGCCCATCCCGAGCCTGCCTTTGCACCTGGCCGATGCCCGTGGCCGAGGCATCGTGATCATCGTTAGCGCCCAGAGCCCCTCACAGCTGCGAAAAGAATGGTCCGCCGCGGAGGCCGAGACCATGTTCAACGCCTCCACCGTCAAGATCATCTTCGGCGGCCTGTCAGTCGATAGCGACCTGGACTGGCTGTCGAAGTTGACCGGCCGCCGCTACGTGCTCAGCCACACTCGTCAAACCCGGCCCGACTGGCGCACCGACTACTCATCCCACTGGGAAGAGGTGCCAGTGCTGCGGGCCGACGAGATCCGGACCCTCAATTCCGGGCACGCCTTGCTCATGTTCTCCGCCATCGCCCCCATCATCACCGACCTGCCCTTGATCTTTGATACCCGCGGCGGCCGACAGCTTCTCACCCACATGCGCACTATGGCCGCCCGCAACGACCGGGTCCGAGCCTCAATCGTCCCGGCGTGACCGAGTCCGGCGACTACCAGGCGTGGGCTTCGCCATCGTGGTCGGCCCCAGCCCGGCACCTGCCCACGGCCGGAACGCCCGACGACCCCGACTTCGATGTCGGTGGCACCTGGCCGTGGGATTGGTCAGCCATGTCCCGCCAGCAGGCGCAGCGAATGTGGGATCGCCTCCAGGGGTTCGTGGCCTACCTCAACCACCGCTACGCTTGGGACTACCCGCAGCAGATCCCCATGTGCTGGGCCTTCCACGGCGGCCTCGTGGAGGAGCTCACCACGCTGTACTGGTCCCGGTGGGCGGCGTTTAGCGGACCCGACGCCAGCCCCGACAAAGCCCAGGCCTGGCACACCTACTACCTGCCGCCGTTCTACAGTCGCCTGGCCGCCTGGTGCGGCGGCCCCCAACACCTGAGCAAATGCCAGGCCGGCAACCATGAACCGGCCCGCCAACACGAAGGACGGACCGGACAAGCAGCCCGATGGGCGAAACTAACCGAACAACTACGTGAGGACGACGAGGATGAGCGTGCCGCCGAGACCAGCGGCTGGGCGCAAACGGGTGAACCGGCTACCTACCCGCCTCTGACCGTCGTACCGCAACCGCCGGACCCACCGCCCCCTGACTACAACGGCCCAACGCCGAAGTCTCAGATCTAGAGCCATGACGCCCCGGCCGGACGGCCCTCGTCTACGTCCCGTTCGAGTCTCCGGGCCTGCCAGTTCTCGTCGGGGTGGCGGCTGTCGCGGAAATATCCGTCCGGTATGGCGTTGGTCGGGGTGGACGGGGCTGCCATCGAGGAAGGGCCGAACGACCCTCGGCCCGCACCACGCCGGGGGTGTAGAATCTAAATAGCTCAAGTTGAGTTATTGACCCTCCGCTTTCGGAGGGAGATCGGGGGTCCTGCCATGGGACCCACATCGCAATACGCCGAAAACGGCGTCGGGGCGCCTCAGTCAGCCGACGACCGGACCACCGCTGTAGCGGGCGGGAAGACAGGTCGGGGTTTCTCCTCAGCGTCTGTTAGTTCATCTGGTTCGGCCTCGGAGTCTCGGTTAAACGAACGGGTGGCCCGGTTGCTCAGCCAGAAGAAGGGCCCGGCCGCCGTTATGACGGCCCTGCTGTCCGTCGCTTTGCTCTGCGGTCTGCTTGGGTTCGCCCTTCACTTCCTATGGGTTGTCGCCATCATCGTGATGGCCCTCGGCCTCGGCTTCACCGTCGCCAACAGCCGACGGGACCGCATCGACGTCGTGAACCAACGCGCCGAGGGGCGCTCCGCGTCTGACGACCGCACGCAGGGCGTAAGCAACAACCGAACTGGTTGATTGGTCACACCCTCAGAGCTGGTAGCCGTCAAGGAGGGCTGATCTCGCACAACGGCCGTTGCCAAATGAACGTCCCTCTTTGGGGTGCTCAGCGGCGGGCGAGACGGCGGCCGCTTTCAGTGTTTATGGGGGTGTAGTTCATCTCGAAATGGTGATAAAGGGTGGACTCGTCCGCCTGAGACAGTTCTTCGCCGTGCATTTCGATCTCCGGGGCGGACCGCACCTGGTCTTTGGTCACCGTCACCTGCAGGTCATCGGGACCGATCTGCAGCCCGGCTAGGGGCACGAAGGTCAAGTGGCGGCCGATGAAGCCTTCCTTGACGGTGGCAAACTGGGGTTCGTCGGTCTCCACGTCGACGTAGACGTCTTGCAACTTCCCGATCTTCTCGCCGTCGCGGTCGAGAAGCATCTTGCCGTGCCATTCGGTGACATTCCAGTTGGCCTGAGCCGAATCGTCGGCCATGTGCACCTCCTCTACTCCAACATCAACTTCAGCCGTCGGCCGACTGAACCTACATCCAACTCGGGACTCACCCCGACTATTCGCACTCATTGTCATCCGATGACACCGGCAACCGCCCCGGCCGATGGTCCCTGGGGGTAGTCGGTCCGGACCCGTCGCTGCTGGGGGCCGGCAAACTCCTCCCGACTCTGCCCAAGCCGCCATCAGGCAGCAGGGTACGTCTCCGATCGCTTACGCCGGCGAACCTGGTGCCCGGAGCCACTCGCTTGCCAAGGCACCCCTAACCTCAAGTATCACTAAACTGCCTTAAATATACTAGAACAGCCACGTCCTGCGACCCGTGTGACGAACGCCACCGGCGAGGTTCGGGCTGAGTCGAATTCAAGGGTTGGGGGTGGCGGCCCGAAGGTGGCGCAGGGCGGGGTTGGCCGCTGCCGCGGCTTGGCGGTCCCGGGCGACCGAGTCCAGGTAGCCCTGGGTGGTCGCCAGCGAGGCGTGACCCATCAGGCCTTGGAGGTCGGCGACGGGGGTGCCCTCGGCGGCCAACAAGGTCCCATAAGTGTGCCGGTAAGCGTGAGCGTTGGCACCCGCCGGCTTGGTGGCCCCGAGCCCGGCGGCGGCCAGGACCTGGCGGAGCAGGTGATCGAGTTGGGAGGCGGTCAGGCGCCGCCCGCCCGCCCGTCGGGTCACCGGGGGGGTGGTGGCGCGCGGTGGGGCGACCAGCAGCGCCTGGGAGCCCAGCTCACGCCACTCGCCGAACCGCTGGCGACGCGAGGCCAGGTAGGCGCCGCACCAGGGCGGGCAGCGGTTCGGGAACGGGCACCGTGCGAGGTTTGGCCCCCTTGCCGATCACCCGCACCATGGCGTCGCCTTGGGCGGTCTGGTAGGAGCCGAGGTTCAACCTGAGCAGCTCGCCGGAGCGCAGCCCGGTGCCCAGCAGCAAGCCGACGATGACTCGGTCCAGCTCGGGCCACACCACCCTCCCAGGCCGCCCGTCGCCCATCACGAAGGCAACGAGGCGCTCCACGGTGTCCTTGTCCCAGCCCAGTAGCGGTTTGGGTGCCCGCGCCGCCAGGCGGGGCCGGGGCACGGCGGCCATCGGATTGCCGGCCAGATGGCCATCGGCCACCAACACGTCGAACAGCGCCGTCCACGTAGACCGGGCCCTCGACACCGACGCCGGCGCGTGATCGACGGCGAACGCCGCGAACGCGCTGCGCAGCACCGGTCCGACCAGCTCGGCGACCGGCCACCCGCCGTCGTGGGCTCCCAACAACGCCGAGACCGCCACCAGATCCGACCGGTAGGCCTTCAGCGTGGCCTGGGACACCTTGCGGATGGCCAGATCCTCCATGAACACCGTGATGGCGTCGCCGAGCGACAAACCGTCATCGATGGCCAGCGGCTGGGGCAGTGGTGCAGAACGCGACGCCATCTCTCAGACACTAGTGTAGATATGAAGCGTTATCCACAATAGTGGCATCGGCACCTAGAGGGCTGGCGGGCCTCGGTTGGAGTCAGATCCTCCGTCGGGGCACGATTCGCTCCGGCGGCCCAACAGGAAGGGCAGGAAGATGCCCACGATGAATCACAGCCAGTCGCGCGTCACAATGCAGAGAAAGGCGAAGAAGGCAAAGAGCAGCTACCACAGCACCCACCCACAGGCCGATGAACGGACCCGAGTCAGGTCAGCCAGCACCGGACCGACTCCAACCCCCGGTCTTCCCGCCTATTCTGCCATCCACGCCGGGACTCAACGACGCGGCGAACTAAACGCGATGGATAACCTTATGAACCAATCGGGCTCGGATCATGCTGTTCGCAGAAGGCCGGAACTCCAGCTAATCGCCTCAGACATCCGTTGGTCCTGGGGCATCGCCCGTGATGCGGCAGCGCCAGTCGTTTCCTGGACGACTGTAGGGCTTTACGGCTCGATCACCATCCAGCCGCGACGGCGCAGCTCGACGGCTAGCTGCTCAGCCGGCATGCGGGCCAGGAGCTGTTCTTGGGCAGAGTGCCGCCAGGCCGGCAGCTCGACCGGTTTCGCGGGGTCAGACTCGGCGTCTTGTAGCCGTCCGATAAACGCCTCGGCCTCCTCGCGGGTGAACCTGCCTGCGGCCTGACGCTGAGTGAACCCCATCGGGCCCCGGGCCTCACGAAAATCGCGGTGACCGGCATCTTGAAGGAGCGTCAACAGCTCCTGCACCTGCCTCGACGATGCTGGAGGACCTGACTGTTGGCCGAACGCCATCTCAGGCGTCGTTGCTCAAGTAGTACCGGGACACAGCAACGAACGATTCACAAACCGGAGTCTAATCCAACGAAAGGAACACCTGTTCGATACATACGGTGCGCGACGAACACCGACGCCAGGGGCAGCACCCAGGTTAAATTGCGGCGCAGGGTCCGCCGCTGTTCTTTGCCGCTGCTCCCGTCGCCCTAAGGCTGCTCAGCTATTGGTTCCATTGGGATGCTCGGCCGCGCCCTGATCTGCCCAACTACCGCACCGGACTTCTCACGGTCCTGGCGGCCGAACATCGCCGTCACCCCTGACAACACAACGCTCGGAGTAGGGTGGCTTAGAGGTCCAGGATCGCCGGGTTGTACCGTGGCTGAAAGTCCGGCCGGCCCAGCCGGATGGCAGCGGTGGCCCGGTCGATGGCCTCACCCACCGGCACGCCCGTGGCGTACAACTGGCATACGTTGCCTTTCCAGACCGACTGGTCGATCGGCTTCGCGGGGATGAGTGCTCCGAGGCGCCTGACCTCTTGGTTGGACCTTCCCATGGCGAGCAAGTGTAGCAGAATGACAACATTGGAACTACAGCGTTGTTAGTAGCTTCCAGCGCTTTTGGTGTCTGCCTCCTCGTGCCACCTTCAGGGGCTGGTCTGAGCACGGCCGCTACGACGCATTCGCCAGCTGATCCCTGTCAGCGTTGGGCTGGGAGCTGTCAACAGTTTCCTGTTGGGTCGAGGATCCCGTTGCCCGCTTCCCCGGGTTTCGGCCCGACACCGCGCACCGTGGAGCCGTCACGCCCGTCGTGTACAAGTATGTGCATGGGAACAACTGCAGGTTATATCGGACCGATTCGGATATCAGAGGTGGCGCACCGCGGGGGGCGTCAAGACCTTGTCCTCTGTAAGAGCCGGTTCAGGGACCCGTGCGGTGGGATGTCGACCTGTGGTCTCTCCACTTGGCCGGCGCACGAAGGGCAAGCCTGGCTACCCACCCGACCATGGCATGACTGTCGACGGCGTCGAGGGATTGCTCCACGCACCGAAAAGCCAGAACCCAGTGACCGCTGTGATCGAGTTCTTGCACGTAGCCGACTGCCCCCGCTCGGTACTGTCGAAGTTGAAGGAAGGCCGAGACTGGAAGACCATCGGTTTGACGCCGGAACGCGATGGGCTCGGCGTCACTAGGATCTCCTCCACGGCAGGCACCTGTCCAGCACCGAAAAGCCGACCATCCGCCTTGTCGAGGCTGTCTACGCCGTCGAAGGCAAGGCGGCCTGGCGGGCCCGAGCCCACGCCGGCGTACATGTCCTCCTGCAGGACCTCACCCAAGCAAGTGCTAGCGCCAGCTAGCACCGTGTTCTGACCGCGACCATTCCGTCGCGTATACGCCAACCCCTCTGCAGCAACCCACCACCCACCGAAAGGCAGGACAGCATGGCATCAGGCAACACCGTGGAACTCGTCGGGAACCTCGCCCGAGATCCCGAGCTGCGCTTCACCCCGAGCGGCCAGGCGCTCGCCAGCTTCGGCCTGGCCGTCAACCGGCGCTGGCAGAACCGCCAAACCCAAGAGTGGGAAGAAGTGGTCAGCTTCATCGACGTCACCGTGTGGGGCCAGCAGGCCGAGAACGTCGCCCAGTCCCTTGCCAAGGGATCCCGGGTGATGGTGTCCGGCCGCTTCGAGCAGCAGAGCTGGGAGGACAAGGGTGGCGGCGGGAAACGTTCGAAGATCGTCGTCATCGCCGATGAGGTCGCTCCAAGTCTGCGTTGGGCGACAGCGGCCATCACCAGGGTCGAGCGGACGGACAGCAACGGCGGGAGCGGCACGCCAGCTCGGGCCGGCGTTAACTCCAAGCCTGTCGGGAACGAGCCGCCCGGGGACTACCATTACGAAGAGGAACCCTTCTAGGTCGACTTGTTCCGCACGAAGTTCACGGTCTGGTCAAGTTTCTGCTCGAGCGGCTACCATTGCGTGTCAGGCACCGGCCGCTCCAGGATCACAGTCGGGACCAGCCAATTTGTGGCTCTAAAGCCGGCGATGACCTCACCGGCAGCCTCTTGATTGGAGACGGGAACCGGGGCTGGAATCGCTCAATAGCGATCCCGCCGGCCTTATTTGAGCGCGCCTTCTTGGCGGTCTTAGGTTCGCTCGCTACGCTTAGTCACAGCTATGACGAGAGCAACCCCGGGGGGAAAGGTGCGATGCTGCCAGCACAACCACAACCAACCTGAACCCACCACCACGGAGGATTCGAGGTGACTGTGCCCAATGTTGACGGTTTGTATCGGAGCCCACGATGACGCTCGTATCGAACCGCGCGGCATGGCATGAGGCGTTGGCCGTTTACGCCCAGCCTCGTCTCCGGCGCGGATTGCTCGACATCATCGCGTCCGCAGTGCCGTACCTGGCGCTGTGCGTAGCAATCTACCTAGTGCTGCGCGTCTCGCCTTTGCTGGCCCTGGCCCTCATGATCCCGACGGCCGGGTTCCTGGTACGGGTCTTCGTCGTGTTTCACGACTGCACGCACGATTCGCTACTTCCCTCCCGGCGGGCGAACAGGTGGGCGGGCAGGGTCCTCGGGTTGCTCGTGCTCTCGCCTTTCTATCAGTGGCGCCGTGAGCACGCCGGCCACCACGCCACCTCAGGGGATCTCGACCGCCGCGGCGAAGGCGATGTCGAAACGCTGACCGTGGCCGAGTTATCAGGCGCGTCCGTGGCGGGGTCGGCTGGCCTACCGGCTGTTTCGTCACCCTGTGGTGATGTTCGGGCTCGGCCCGGTGTTCGCCATGATCATCGAGCCGCGGCTAGTGCGTCGCGGCACCCGATCGCGGCTGCGTAACAGTGTGCTCGGCACCGACGCCGCTTTGGCCGTCATCGTCGCCGCCTTGTGCTGGCTGATCGGCTGGCAGGACCTGCTCATCGTGTGGGCCCCGCCGGCGTTGTTGGCAGGCTCGGTCGGCATCTGGCTGTTCTACGTCCAGCACCAGTTTGAGAACGTCAACTGGCAGCGCCACCATGAGTGGAGCTATGCCGACGCGGCGCTGCGTGGCAGCTCGCATCTGAAGCTCCCGAAGCTACTGCAGTTCTTCACCGCCAACATCGGATTGCATCATGTCCACCACCTCAACAGTCGGATCCCGAACTACAACCTGCAGCGCGCCCACGACACCAACGCCATCTTCGCCGCCGTCCCGACGGTCTCGCTCCGAGACGGTCTTCGGGCCGTCAACCTCAAGCTCTGGGATGAAGACACGGCCCAACTCGTGACCTTCGCCCAAGCCAACCCCCACCCCCAACGCCTGCTCACGTAACCTCGCTCAAGCCCAACAGGCACACAGTCAGTGCTCTACCTGGACCGGGAGTGGCGGGGCAAGCTCTGCCCGCCGGCGCTGCTCCGTATAACCTTAATTGTCACTAAAACATCATGAACCATTTGCCAAGATACACCGACGCGTAATCCGGCCAGTCAACTGCGTGTCTCCTGTCTCCTGCCTCGGCCTGGCCTCCTGCTCTCCAGGTTGCCACCTTGGGTGGTCGCAAACGATGCTCGGGGCCTCTAGGGATCGGCGACCGGGAAGGGGCGATACCGACCGGCTCGAATGGGTCCGACTGCTTCGGGCCCGTTCCGACCTGACATTCGAAATGCTTGATAAAGTACGCAGCGGGCGACCGATCTCGACCTCGGGGTGCCCCCTCTACCCGGCGGTATGGGCGAGTCTCGCGCCGGCGTTCGACTCGCGCTTTCTGGGACAGTCCCAGTTGGAGGACCTCGGGAGGCCAGCTAATCCTCCCTGTTCTTGACCAGGCCGAGTAGGTTGCCCTGGGGGTCCCTCAACCACGCCACGGTCACCTGAGCCCCAGGCAGGTGGGTCACGGGCAGAACCACGGTGGGCCCCGTCTCAGTCGCCTGCTTCACATAGGCCTGAGGATCGTCCACCTCGACGTAGACGATGACGGCGGGGCCCCCGGCAATCGCAACTACACCCAGACCGGCCTGCTGCAAGCGTACGCGGCCTATTCGCTGCTGCAGCAGCCGCCCTTGCGAACAGGGTTCGCCTCGCCTTGCCAGGCGTTTGGGCATCGGACGCTACCTGGCGTCCTACGAAGCTTCGGATAGTCATGGAACCCGTCCTTACCGTGCAGGCATGATCTGATCTGACCGTCGCTGAAGCTGATCCTCGCCCACGAACAATTTGTCCACGGTTTCCGCCCATTCCGTTACCCCCGGTAGGAATTCACGTTAGAGCTGCGCACACCGTGTCGTTCGCCAGCTTGATGGGGCCACCGTTTCGCCAGTGTGATGGGGCCACCTTGGGCGGGTTTGCAGCGTTGGTGATGTGATGATGTCGGGTGGGTGCGGTGACGTCAAGTTGCGGCTGGATGTCTGGCCTGTGGGTGATGGTCAGGAGGGCAGGATGTCGGCGAGGGCGACGGGCTCGTCGCAGTGGGGGCAGGGACCTCCTGGCCCGAGGCGTTTGGTGAAGAGATTGCAGTCGGGGCAGCGGCGTTCGCCCAGGTAGCGGGTGTCGCATTCGGGGCAGATGTAGACGGTGTCGATCTGGGCGACTTTGGCTGGGATGGGGGCTTGGTTTTGGCGGGTTCTCCAGGCTCGTTGTTTGCAAGCGTCGGAGCAGTATTGCCGCCGGCCTGAGGGTGTGAACTGGCGGTGACAGACTGGGCAGATCATCGTAACGGTATCGTAACGCATGGGGGGTGAGGGCCGGGTTCGGGTTGTTTCCGGTGGGTGGTCAAGGGCGGTGCCGACGTCTGGGTCTGGGGGTGGTGGTGCCGACGGCCAGCCCGGGTTTCTGCCGGCGGCGATAGGACTCTCCCTCGAGGACGAGCTCATAGGCGGCGGACTGCAGACGGTCGATAGCGGATTGGGCGAGCAGGGCGTCAGCCATCTGGCCGAGCCATTCCACGGGTTCGCGGTTGGAGGTGACCACCGTGGAGGCTGCCCGGTGGCGCTCGACGATGAGCTCGTAGATGTCGGCGGTGTCGAGGCGGTCGAAGGGCTGGAGGGCGAAGTCGTCTAAGATGAGGAGGTCGACCCGGATGAGCTTGCGCATCTCGGCGTCGTGGCTGTTGTCGAGGCGCGAGGCCCGCAGGCTTTTCAAGAGCACGTCGGTGCGGGCTGAAGATGACGCTGTAGCGACGGCGTACGGCGGCGTGGCCGAGGGCGTTGGCCATGAAGGTTTTTCCGACCCCGACGGGGCCCAGGACCAAGACGTTGTGGCCGGCGTCGACGAAGCGCAGCGAGCACAGCTCGTCCCAGACCTGGTGGTCGAAGGTGACGTTCGGTGGTGGGGTCCCAGTGCTCGAAGCACATGTCGGGTCGAGCCCGGCGGCTGCGGGCTCCGCAGGGCGGCCGAAGTGGTCTCTCGTCGTGGTGACTTCGTCAGAGAGGACCAGCTCCAAGAACTCGGCATGGCCCAGTTCCTCGGCCTTGGCGAGCGCCAGGCGCTCGGGCAGGGTGTCGAGGCAGCGGCCGAGCTTCACCTGGCGCAGCAGGGCCTTCAGCTCGGCGGAGATGGTCGGCGCCGGGGTGCTCACGCCAGCTCCTCGCCGCTCGTGGCGGCGTCTGCGTGCCCCGGTGTGGCTTCTAAGGTGCCTCGGTATCGGGGTCCACCGGTATTTGCCGCTGACAGCGAAGTACTCGGCGGGCCGGGCGAAGCGACCGGTAGCAGCCGGCCCTGGACGGGCAGCTGCTCGACTTGCCCTCGGTGGCGCGCTCGAGCATCCGGCCGATGAGCGCGACGTTGAAGGCCTCGGCCTCGGCGGCCCTGGCGCAGGCGCTCTCGACCCGCTCGGGCCCCCACTTCTTGACCAGGCCCAACAGCGCGTAGACCTGGCGCATCTTGGTCCACGGCAGCGGGTGGTCGAGGAGCACCGCGGCGTAGGCGCCGATCGGCCGGGCCGTGCTCGGCGGCCATGTGCCGCAGACGCTCCAGTCTCTATCGCGTAGATGCTCTTCTCCGCCGGCAGGTCCTCGGCGTCGGTGACGCGCCCGCCGGGGGCCTGGCGGGGATGGACCTTGACCAGCTGGCCCCGATAGAACACCTTGACCAGCTGGCCGGTCGGCCCGGACCTCGACGGGCGGCCGATCAGGTTGCCCGGCACCGAGTAGAGGGCCTTGGCCACCTCGATGTGGTGGTCCCGGTGCACCTTGGCGGTGGCGTAGAGCGGCAGGTCATAGGGCGCAGCCGGCGCGGGCAGCAGAGCACGGGGCCTCCCCGAGCGCGAACAGCTCGGCCGGGCGGCACTGGGTGGTGCCGTGCATGCGCAGTCCCGCACGGGTCGCGACACCACTGCTCGGCCCGGCGCTGGGCGTCGGCCAGGTCGATGAAGGCTCACCGGCAAAGAACGATCGCGGACGAAGGGCACGGTGCGTTCGACCCGGGGCTTGTCTGTCGGGTGACGCACCCGTGCCGGGTCGATCAGGAAGCCCCGGGCCTGGGCGTACTCGACGAAGGCCTGGTTGAAGCCGGGGCTCGGTCGGGTCGGCCTTGTCGACGACGGTCGCCATGTTGTCGGGGATCACCACCTTGAACACCCCACCGAAGAACTCCCAGGCCGCCTCAAAGCCGGCGATCACGCGCCTCGGTGGTCTGGCGGAAGCTCAGCCACACAAAGCAATGTCGCGAGTAACACGGCGGTGAAGATGAGCGCCTGCACACGCGCCGGCGGCTCGGTCTGCGGGTCGAGGATCAGCCCCATCCGGCCGAAGTCGACCTGCAGCTCGGCACCGGGCTCGCCGTCCGCGACGCGCACGTGGTCGTGCGGCCGCGCGGCCCATGCCCGAGCACCTCCAGGGCGTAGCGGTGCAGGGTGCGCTGGGGGACGACGACTCCCTCGCGGGCGAGGAGCTCGTGGGACCTTCACCACCGTCAGGCCTTCGTCGACCAGCCACGCCTTGATCTGGTCGTGGTGGGCCGCGAGCACCGCCCAGGCCGCCCCGTGCCCATCGGTGCGATGGGGCCGGACCGTCTCGCACACCACGCCGATCAGCTCGTCGGTGAGCTGGCCTCGCCGCCGTCGCGCTCCAGGCCGACCTCCACCGCCGGCCGCGACGTAGCGCCGACGGTCTTGCGGTCCACTCTGCCAGACGTTCGATCGCCCGCAGGCCCTCGCCGCGCAACCACAGGCGCAGCACCTCTCTGACTTCGTACACACGCACCTCCCTGAACGCCATCGCCACCTACCTGGTCCGCTGGCCGGTTGGTGGCGAGTCCAACGGCAGCGGAACCTCAGCTGGTGGACCCTCCCAGGTGGTCCCATAACTGGCGAAAAGGTGGTCCCATGCTGCTGGCGAAACTCAGCTCAGAGTGGTCCCATGCTCGTGGCGAGCGACACACCGACCCCACCGGAATGCGAGGAGGTGTCAACAACGGTTGGTGTGCGAACTTGACGAGCCGCGCCCAGTAATGGCCCGGCTCAGCTTTACGGTGCTAATTTTCGACACGGATCCCGAACTCGATATCATGCTTCGAGAAGCGTCGCGGTGGTCAAGCGCCTTCAACATTCGGGTTAAGACACGTAGGTATCGCTTTCCAGATCCCTGGGTCTGGTGTCGTGCCCACCTTGGACGGGAGTCATCCGAGGTACTCCGCCACGTGCAGACCGACGTTGTAGTCCGTCAAGAAGGCGACGCCGTCACTGGTAACGCTTAGATCAGCGGTCTGGATAACGAGAGGACGGCTGGGTCTGGGGTCGACGAGCTTGTTCGGGGCGGCCGGGACCCGGGCGCCGACCTCGATCGGCCGGTAGTAGGCGACTTGTGTCCGCGGTCCTTGTCGGACCGCCCGCCAAGCCTCCAGGGGCCTATCGGCGATGGTCGTAGCTGGCGTGCAAGTGTTGAGCCATGGACCTCGGATTGAGTGGCAAGCGTGCTGTGGTCACCGGAGCAAGCAAGGGGATCGGACTGGCCATAACTCGTGCCCTGGCGGCTGAAGGCGTAACCGTGGTCGCTGGGGCGCGCCATACCAGCGCTGCGCTCGATCAGCTGACTGAGGATGGCAGGGTGCAGGCGGTCAATGTCGACCTTGCCACCGAATCCGGGCCCCCGGGCCTGGTGAGCGCCGCGCTTGAGTTCGGGCCGCTGGACATCCTCGTGAACAACGTCGGAGCGGTCACGCCGCGCCTGGAGGGTTTCACCGCGGTCAGCGACGACCAGTGGTTGGCATCGCTGACCCTTACCTTCCTGGCCGCCGTGCGTACCACCCGAGCGGCGCTACCCGCCATGCTGAAGGCCCGGCGCGGGACCATCGTCACCGTGTGCTCCGTTAACGCCTTCCTCCCCGACCCGGCCGTGATCGACTACTGCGCCGCCAAAGCTGCTCTGGCCAACTTCTCGAAGGCATTGTCGAAGGAAGTGGGGCCCAGTGGGATCCGCTGTCAATACGGTCAGCCCCGGGCCGGTCTCCACCGAATTGTGGCTCGGTGATCACGGCGTCGCCGCAACCGTGAGTGGTTCCCAGGGCGTCGACCGGGCCGCCGTGGTTCGACAGCAAGAACAGCAAGCAGCGACTGGCCGGTTCACAACCCCGGACGAGGTCGCCGATCTGGTCGTTCTCCTGACTAGTGAGCGGGCCGGAAATATCACCGGTTCGGACTTCGTGATCGACGGCGGCTTGGTCTCCACGCTCTGACCATTGGGCTACCGTCCCGTCGACACCCGGCCAGGGCTGCCACTCTGTTCGGCACGGACACCCATCCGGCATTGCAGGGCACTCTGCCGGCAGTTTCGGATACCACCTCGAAGATCTAACCACCGTGCGCCGCCCGCCTCCTGTGGTTTCCAGACTCGACCCGCTCAGCTCGCTTTGCAATAGCCGCTTTCAGGGCGGGCCCGATGATCTCTTGGCGGACATGGCCCCTTGCACTGGCCACCCGCGGACCGTACGAACACGTGGGCGGCCCGGCCTATCCGACCGGTGTGCTGTCGCTCGGGCCATTAGGGTCAGAAGCTCGCCCGAGGCGCTGAGGTCGGCATCGACCTCGACTGGGTCGCCATTCCCGACACAGCGGCGAAACTCCCCCTGTGAAATGTGGTTCCTGGTGTCCGCCGACCATCCCCGCTACGTCAATCTCGAGTTCTACACGAATCGTTTGACGAAACCGAGCGCCGTGTCGGCCACTTCTCGCCAGCCATTGTCGATGGTGAGTGCATGCCCGCGGTTGGAGATCTTCACGATCTCGGTCACCCCCTCGTTGCGTTGCTGCCGCTTAAACGAGGCATTCGCGATGGCCCACGGCACCGTGTGGTCCCTTTCGCCGTCGATGATCAACAGCGGGCCCCGCTCAGGGTTCGTGGTGTCGACCTTCGCTTCGGTCCAGGGATTGAGGTTGGCGGCCGCCGCCTGGAACAGCGGCTTACCCGAGGCCGGCACCGCGAAAGTCTCGTAGAGCTCTTTCGCCTCATCCTCGCTGACCGCGTGGCGAAGGCGAAACGGAACTGCTCGTAGGAGAGCGGCACAGCCCGGTTACGGTTAGCCGGGTTACCAAGGACCGGCGACGCCGACTTGAGCGAAGATATCGGAAGCGGCAGCACACCCCGGAACGGTGCGGGATCGATAGCCACGGACACCGCGGCCAGCCCCGGCCGGCGATGATCTGGGTGACCAGCCCGCCGAAAGAGTGTCCGATGACGGCCGGCTTCTTCGTCAGTTTGCTGATGAGGTCAGCGAAGTGGTCAGCGACCTGCTTCACCGTCTTGTGCGCGAAGACCTCGGGATGGGCCTTGGCATCCTCGACCGTCTCGGGATCATCTGGCCACCCTGGGGTTAAGGTCGTAAACCCAGCTTCCTCGAAGACAACCGCCCAGCGGTCCCAGCTGCTCGGCAGCAGCCACAGACCGTGGATGAACACCACCGGCGTCAGCCCCGACGAGTTGGCCTTTTCGACCTGCTGCTCTTCGTGTTCAGTGATCGTTGCCATGTCAACCTCCGGTCAGCTCGGCTGCTAGTCGCCGGCTCGGGCTGAGGGCGATGGCGGCGTGAAATGCGATACTGCCACAGGCGTCCGAGACTACGAGCAGGTGCCTTCGCAGCCCGCTCGCCGTCGTTTCCACATACAGCCACCACTCGCCGTCGATCAGCTCCACCACCAACCCGACGAGGCGCCGTTCTCCTGACGCCAGATGGCGAAGAACTCCCCTTGGTTCGACCGTTCAGGAAGGCGTCTATCGGCAAGCAGACCTCCCCTCCGCTACGAACCGTAACCGGCTACCGACTGCCCCGAGCGGCGACCAGGCCACCGCCGTCCACGACGGCCAGCCCGGCGCCGACGGAGAGCGACTGGTGGCTCGACGGTCATGCGTTGCTTGCCAGCGAGCGGCGGAGGGTTCCGAGTTGCCAGGGGTCCAGCAAGGCGGCCAGGACCTCGGCTAGGTCGGCGACCGGGACCGGTCCAGGCCGACCGAGGTCATGTGCGCGATCTCGGGCGGGTTGAGCGTGCCAGGCGGGCGAGGAGGGATGTGAGGTTCTCGGTGTCAGAGCGGGATGCCTTGAACGACGCAAGAATGAAGCAGGATCGGACCTTCCCGGCGCTCGCCGATGGCCAGATCGATGGTCCGGGCGGTGCGCGGCACCAAGGGAATGAGGGCCGGCTTGGCGCCCTTGCCGACGATGCGCAGCACCCGATGTCCGCGCTCCATGCCCATGTCCTCGATGTTGGTGCTCGCAGGCCTCGGAGACCCGCAGCCCGTTCAGGCCCAACAGCACGGCCAGGGCAGCGTGGGCGTGATCGAAGCGCTCGGCGGTGAACAGGAGCCGGGCCAGCTCGCCGCGGTCGAGGCCCCGCCGCTCCGACGGGTGGACGGTGGGGCGGCGCACGTACTGGGCCGGGTTCGAGGCGATCCGCCCGTCGATATGGGCGAAGCGGTAGAACCCGCAGGCGGTGGACAGGCGCCGGTCGATGGTCGACGCCGCCAGGCCCCGTTCTTCCATCGAGGTCCGGTACAGCTCCAGGTGGGTCCGGGTGGCCTCGAGCACGGGGAGGTCGTGGTCGGCGGCCCACTGGAACAGGGCCCGCAGATCGTGGCGGTAGGCCTCCAGGGTCCGGCCGCTATAGCGAGCCAGGAAGGCCAACGCGGCCAGCTGATCCTCACCGAAACTGAACGGCGCCTCCCTCCGGAGGAACACGTGGCTGCTTGAGTCGATGGTGGTCATGGTTTCCCCTTTCATCCGAGAAACCAGCTACCAGAACTCCCCACTGCCGGCGTTACCTGTGTGAGGCTGGCGTGTCAAGAGGTGGGCGCGCTGGATTGGCCATCTGCCGCGAAATGTGGCGGGGAGATGGGTATGGGCCCGGTTGGCGGCGGCGTGGGGGCGCCCTGCGTTACCTAGGTGCTCGACGAACTCTGTCGTCGGCCACAACAGCCTTGATTGGGTGACCCCCGTCTTGTGTTGGGATGGGAGCGCGGTCGGCTCAGTGTTTCGAGGCCGTCCAGCATGATGGCTGGCGGACACGCCGGTGTCGGGAGCTTTCGACCGCGAGACCCTGGTGTTTGATATGGACGATCCCTGCCTTCGCTGCGGGCACTGCGGTTTTCGGTTGGTTAGGGCATGGCGTAGACGACCTGGGGGTCGAGGGCTCGTAGGGTGTGGTAACAGCGTCGGGCCAGCTTGCGGGCTATCGAGACCGCCGCGATCTTGCCGTCGTGAGCGTTCTTGACCGAGGCGTAGTAGTCGTGGTCGGGAGCGACTTGGTGCGAGGAGTTCTTGGCCGCCTCGTAGAGCGCCCAGCGCAGGATCTCCGGTCCCTGGCGGGAGAGGTAACCCTTGAGCCGCTTGCGATCCGACTGGTCCACCGTGACGTCCAAGCCGGTATGGCGGACTGCTTGGTCGGAGCGTGAGAACCGCTGGCAGTCGCCCAGCTCGGACCACACCGCCACCGCGATCAACCCGCCGATCCCATAATGGGCAGCGACCAAGGCCCGACAGGCCGGCTGGCGCTCCCCGAAGCGGGTGAGCTCTTTCTTGAGCGGCTGGGCGTGAGCGTCGATGGCGTGGATCATCGAGTAGGCGGTGGCTATCCGCTGGCAAGCAGCAGTTGTGAGCTCGACCGTCTCGCCGAGCAGCCAACACCGGGTCTGATCGGTGCGGATCTGGGACTCGGGGACAGCGACGCCGTGCTGGTAGCACTCGGCGTGAATGCGCTGCACCCACTGGGTGCGCTGATCGACCAGCGCCTTGTACAGCCGTATCCGTTCCCGCCACTCCAACACGATCGCCGGCGGGATCCACGACTCTGGCAGATTCCCGTCCTGCAGCAGTTGGCGCAAAAGACCAGAGTCGGTGCGGTCCGTTTTGGCGTGACGTTTGCGTCCCCGCTGAGCCATCGTGTCGGCCGGCTCGGCCAGATGCGCCACATAGCCAGCTGCGCTGATCTCCTCGACCACGAACCGCCAACCGGTGCATCCCTCCACTGCCAGGTCTACTTGGCCGCCGTTGGCTCTGGCCGCCACTTCTTGGGTCAGCCAGCGGCGAAAGCGTTGACGGTCCGGCTGCCACAACCTGCCCCGCCATATCTCGCCGCTCGTGGGGTCGGCGATCTCGAAGGTGATCTGACGTCGGTGCAGATCCAACCCTCCTACCATGCTTGCCATCAGGGACCTCCTTGTGATCGTTGGGATGGTTCGCAACACCTATGGTTGTCGGGGAGGTCCCTGCCTCGCTCTGGAGACTCTCCGTCCTCGACAAGCCCGGCTGCGGCTGTCCGGAGCCGATCGACGCTGCGCAGCAGCAGGCCGGGCGGCGTGAGTCACCACCGGCCGGGCCAAGGCCCTGCCGGCCTTGGAGGCATATGCCGGGGTGAGGCCCGGCCCACCTTGGAGCTGAGGGCTTGAGCATCAGCCGCACAGTTTCCAGCCGGTGCCGGGCCGAGGGGCGACCACGAGCGAAGTCGAGCGAGCCGGCGAGCGAGCGGAGCGACAGCCCCTTTCCAATCAGCGGTACCCGCAGCCGACAGAGTCGGGCGTTCTCAACGCTCCCTTGACCGCCACCTCCCTCACTCACTGCCGCCTTTGGCAACCTCGACCCGGACGCATTGAGCCGAGCCGACTGAGGGCTACAGCAGCTACCGACCCCATTGCCCACCAACCACCTGGACCGCACTGACAACCCCGCCTGCTCCCACAACGCCGTCACACATGGGATGTTTCGGGACGGTCCGGAGCCGGGTAGGGCCGGAATTTTATGGGCCACGCGGTAAGGGCCGAAGTCGAGCGCCTGCCGGCAAGAGGAGGAAAACGCTCTGGGCGGTCGCCGGCCGAAGTCTTGAAGTTGCCGGGTACCCGGGATGGGGCGTTACCGACCGGTTGGACCGGAGCGACCGCGGTGGGGCCGAATGCGAAACCGCCGGGTCATCGCCTGAGGGAGCCACCTCGGGTGGGACTCCGTGCTTACTATCTCAAGCACACCATCGTCGATGGCGACGACAGGATCCCGCCGGTGGTGGCGCAGACATTCCCAACCTTCGCCTGGGTGGGGGCGTCATCATCTATCGCGGGTCGCCGCACGCCCACGCCCGATTGCGGGTATCGACTGACGGGGTCACAAGCTGTCTGTATCCCCGCTGTCGTCGGCACACCGCCGTCGTCGCGTGGTCGCACCTGGGAGCAACACAGGACTGCTTTTTACGACCTCGTGCACGAACCCGAGCTTCTTGACAACCGCTGGGCTCAGGACGAATGGGTACAGGTCGGCCTTGCCCATGCTGCGGTTCACGCCGTTGAGGGCGTAGGACAGCGGCAACCATTCGTCGAGGATCGTCTCGAATGCTGCGGCCGCGGCATGGGCATCGGCGTCGGGTGTTGGTGTGGCCGGCGTCGGTGTGGCCGGTCCTGACAGCCGGATGCCAAAGGCGTTCGCGGTCTGGAGGGTGTCGCAGATGTGGAGATAGTGTGCGAACGTCTCGGCCCAATCCTCAGAAGGGTGAGTGGTCGCGTATCCACTGACGTAGGCGTCATCCCACACGAGTGCCGGCCCCAGCCGATAGTGCTCCTGGAGGGCTTGCGTGTAGTCGGCTCGCTCATCGCCGAACAGGGCGCGAAACGCGTTGCTGTGGTCTTGCCGGGCGACGAGAAACGGCCAGTAGTAGTGGCCGATCTCGTGGCGCAGGTGGCCGAGAACGGTGCGATACGGCTCGCCCAACTCGACGCGGACTCGCTCGCGGTGCGAGTCGTCCGATTCGGATAGGTCAAGCGTGATGAGGCCGTCCTCATGTCCGGTACGGACCGGACGGTCGCGGCTCGACAGCAGGTCGAACGCCAAGCCATGATCGGGGTCCTCGCCTCGGGATATGATCGGCAGGGCCAGCTCGTGCAGCTGGAAGACCAGCCGTCGTTTGGCTGCCTCGGCCGCCCGGAAGGCTTCGGCCGCGGCTGTGTCGTAGTCAGCGTGTCGGGTCCTGGTCAACCGGCAGCTGTCGCACAGGCCGACCCCATCGTCTGCGGCCACGAGCCAGTTGCAGGCCGCCACGACTGTGTTCGAGCACCGGCGATACCGGGGCTGATCCAGTGGGACCAGCTCACCACGATCGGGCGCGAAGCCGAGCGACGTCCCGCAGTGCAGACATTCGGTGTTCTCGAAGAAGACCAGCTGACCGCAGTGTTGACATCGGAACGTGCGCACCGACCTTTGACTACCCCGGATTGGTGGTGGCCAACCGCGACCGCGAGGTCACCGGGTCCCCGGGACCGGAACCACGTCGACGGTCACCTCCAGCTCGTGGCCCGTGCCCTCTGTGAAGATGACGCCCTTGAGCGGGGGGACGTCGCTGTAGTCGCGGCCCCACGCGGTGACGACGTAGCGGTCGTTGACGAACTGGTCGTTGGTCGGGTCGATGTCGACCCAGCCCACGTCGGGTAGGAAGACCGACACCCAGGCGTGGGAGACATCGGCGCCCTGGGCGCCGGGGCAGCCCGGGCGGCGGCCGGGTCTCCAGGTAGCCGCTTACATAGCGGGCGGCCAGGCCTCTCGACCGGAAGCATCCGATGGCGAGCTGCGCGAAGTCCTGGCATACGCCTTCGGCCCCCTCGATGACCTCGTCGAGCCCGGTCGTGACCGACGTCGACCCGGGTCGATAGCGGAAACCGGCGTGGATCCGGGCGCACAAGTCCGCGGCCGCCTCGAGAAGGGGCCGGCCGGGCGCAAAGGAAGGCGCCGCGTACTCTGCGACGGCCGGCGAGACACACACGAGCGGTGACTCGAGCGTGAACTGGCGGTCGTCGAGCTCGATATCGGTGGGCACCGCCCTCAGCCGGTCCCGAACCTGCTCCCAGGACGGACCGGAGAGCGGGGAAACCGGCCGCTCCCGCACCTCAACGCGACTGGTGGAGGTGACCCTCAGGCGAGTGTGGGTTTGGCGGACGGAGAAATAGGCGGCCCGGTTGCCGAAGAAGTCGACGCGTTCCCGGAAGTCGGACGGCTCGGGGTCGATCTTGTACCGCCGAGGTGCGGCACACCTGGCCCGGCATTTCGCGGGGCAGGAGATGGACCTGGCCGTAGCTGGCGGACACCTCCGATTCGTAGACGTACTCGGTGATGTGCAGGACGTCGTAGGTCACCGCCAATCCGGTCATCCGAGCAGCACGTGGAGCTCGCGGGCGGCGCCGGGGTCCGCGGGGGTGAGCATGGCGCGCTGCGGCACCTGGGTCATGAAGTGGGCGTCCTGAATGGCGTCAGCCGTGCGGCCGAGGCCGTCTGCCATCTGGGCCAAGAAGCTCCTCAGGGCCAGGTAGTTGCCGTCAGTGTCGGGAGTGGCCAGCGCTGCCGTGTCGATGAGTCGCAGGATCGTGGAGACGGTGAGAGTGCTCTTTTCCACCTCAGAGAGCCGCCCGGAGGCGACATCGACGGGGAGTTCCCGCACGTCGCCGGCCAGGGCGTCCACCTGGAAGACCAATGACCGGGGGTTCCCCGTGTCGAGGAGGAGGAGGTCGAGGACGGTCTCGAGCTGGGCCTGCGACCGGTAGCGACGCCGGTAGGTGATGATGCTCTCGGTGGCGGTGAGGACAGATTCGAGTAGCAGGCTGTCTGTGGCCAGCCCCCGCTGCACATCGAGGGTGGCCTGCAGGAACCGGGCGAGCTGGATGCCCCGCTCGACGCGGCGGCCGGCGTCCATGAAGCGCCAACCGGGGTCGCGCACCATGCCCTCGCCGACGAGTCCGGACAACGCCAGCAGACTCTGCATCACCCGACGGAGCTTGGCCTGGAGGACGTTCTGACGGTCGAGTTGCCGGGTCCCCAGGTCCAGCAGCTCATGGCTGAGCCCACCGATGACCATCCAGGTGTCGACGGACAACTGGTCGCGCACGGCGTGGGCGCAGTCGACCAGGTGTCGGCCGGCGTGAGCCAGGCTGCCTGGTCGCTGCTCGTCGAGGAGCACTGAACGCAGCTCTTCGCCCGGCGATTCGAGACGGCCGGCGGCCCCATTGCCCACGAACCCCGGATAGGTCGTCGTCATATGGGTCAGGGCTAGGAGAAGGACTCGCTCGCAGGCGGTCCCGGCGGGGTTGGCGCCGTGCTCGAACTCGTTGCGGCGGTCGTTGATCACCCGGACGAGTCGCACCAGATCCTCGGCCCGCTCCGCGTAGCGGCCGAGCCAGAACAGGTTCTCGGCGGCCCGGGACGACATGGACGCGGCCGGCGGTACCGCGGCTACCGCTGGGCCGCCGCGGAGCCAGTAGCTGGTAGAGGTCTCCGGCTCGGAGGCGAGGACCCAGGTGTCCTTGCTCACGGCGCCGGCCTGGTTGGAGATGCGGATCCCGTCGCGGGTCGGGGCCGCCCGGGTGAGCCCGCCGGGCATCGCCATGTACGACTCCCCCCGGGTCACCAGGAAGGCCCGCAGCACGGTGCGCCGGGGGTCCAGCCCTTCATCAGAGAGCGTCGGGGCCGAGGCCAGGGCCAGAGGGGACTGACCGACCCAGGCCTGGGGTTTGGCCTCGATGCGGCGACGGAGGTCGTCGAGCTGCGCCGCGGAGGCGTCCGGACCCACCGTGGTCCGAGACCCCACCGAGCGGGCCACGGGCTTGATGACCAGCTGGTCCAGATGGGCCAGCACGTGCTGGCGGGCCACCGGGTCGCCGCACCACCAGGTGGGCACGGACGGGAGCCGGAGGTCCTGGCCCAGCAGCGCCTCGGACAGCTTGGGCAGGAAGGCCAGCAGGGCCGGGTTCTCGAGCACCCCGCTGCCCAAGGTGTTGACCACTGAGACCGTGCCCCGCCGGCAGGCCTCGACCAGGCCGGGAACGCCCAGATGGGAGTCCGGGCGCAGCTCGAGGGGGTCGCAGAACCAGGCGTCGACCCGCCGCAGGACCACGTCGACCGGCTGCAGCTGCCCGAGTGATCGCAGCCAGAGCCGGCCCTCGCGCACGGTGAGGTCCGTGCCCTCGACAAGCGGGTACCCGAGGTAGGAGGCCAGAAAGGCGTGCTCGAAGGCGGTCTCGCTCAACGAGCCGGGCGTGAGAACGACGACCCGCGGGTCGGTCGCCGTCGGGGGGGCGACTGTGACCAGACGGCCCGCAGGGCCCGGAAGAAAGGAGCCAGCCGGTGTACCTGGGCGTCGCGGTAGAGGCTCGGGAAGACCCGGGAGATCACCACGCGGTTCTCCAGGGCGTAGCCCGCGCCCGACGGCGCCTGGGTCCGGTCGGCCAACGCCCAGAACCCGCCCTCGGCGTCGCGGGCCAGGTCGATGGCGCAGGTCACGAGCTGTTGCGGGCCGGGGAGGCGGATCTGGTCGCACGGGCGCAGGAAGCCGGGGTGGCCGAAGACGAGCTCGGGAGGCAGCAGCCGTCGCCGCAGCAGGTCGCGGGGCCCGTACAGGTCGGCCAGGACCAGGTTGAGCAGCTCGGCCCGCTGGATCGCCCCCCGTTCGATATCGGCCCACTCGTGGCTGGAGAGCAGTACCGGCACGGGGTCGAGGTCCCACCGCCGGGCCCGTCCCGCCGGGGTGCCCTCGGCGTTGTAGGTGACCCCGTCGTCGTCGAGCAGGTGTCGTACCTGACCGCGCCGATCGTTGAGCTCCTCGAAGCCGAACTCGTCGAGGGTCCGCCCCAATCCGGCCCAGTGGTCGCGGATGCGCCCGTCGCCGCCGACCATCTCGTCGTATGAGCCCGGCAGTGGGCTGGTAAGCGCTGAGCAGGTCGGCTGGAGACGGTGGTCGCGGCACAGGTCGGATTCAGGTCCTCGGCATGCGCCGGAGATCCAGGGTCCGAGGGTACTCGCGGTCCACGGTCCAACTGTTGACGGCCCGGTCGATAGCGGCCACGTCGACCCGGCCGGGCGTGTGGCCGATCGGCGTCGAACCGGCTGGCCCGACGGGCCTCGGCCTCGTTGGCGTTGACGGGCAAGCGGTCGTAGGCGCGGCCGCCCGGGTGGGAGACGTGGTAGGTGCAGCCGCCCAGCGAACGGCCGCTCCAGCGGTCGATGAGGTCGAACACGAGAGGGGCGTGGACCCCGATCGTCGGGTGCAGCGACGTGGGCGGCTTCCACGCCCGGTAGCGCACGCCGGCCACGAAGGTCTCGGCCCGGTCGGTGCGATGGAGCGGAACGGGATGCCGTTGCAGGTCACCACGTGACGGCCTGCGGTGAGGCCCGACACCAGGACCTGGATCCGCTCGGTCGACGAGTCGACGTAGCGGGCGGTGCTCGCCCGGCCGACCTCCTCGCCGAGGACGGGCCAGGGCTCGATGGCGGCGCGCAGCTCGATGGTCGGTGCCGGCTACCTGCACGGACCCGAGCCGAGGGAACCGGAACTCGAGGAACGGGGCCAGCCAGGCCTGCTCGAACGTCAGGCCGTGGGCACGGAGGTCGTCGACGACCTCGGCGATGTCGGCGGCGACATACCACGGGAGCAGGAAGCGGTCGTGCAGCTCGCATCCCCATCGGACCAGCTCCCCGGCGTAGCGGCTGCTCCCAGAAGCGGGCCACCAAGGCGCGCACCAGCAGCGCCTGCACGAGCGCCATCTGCGGGTGGGGCGGCATCTCGAAGGCCCGCAGCTCGACCAGCCCGAGGCGGCCCCGCTCGGTGTCGGGGCTGAACAGCTTGTCGATGCAGAACTCGGCTCGGTGGGTGTTGCCGGTGACGTCGACGAGCAGATTGCGCAAGAGGCGGTCGACGAGCCAGGGCCGGGGCAGGTCGGTCGCCTGGTCGAGCTCGGCGAAGGCGATCTCCAACTCGTAGAGGCTGTCGTCGCGGGCCTCGTCGACCCTGGGCGCCTGGCTGGTCGGTCCGATGAACCGCCCGCTGAAGAGGTAGGAGAGCGCTGGGTGGTGCTGCCAGTAGGTGACGAGGCTGCGGAGCAGGTCGGGTCGGCGCAGCAGGGGGCTGTCGGCAGGCGTCGGACCGCCGAGGGTCATGTGGTTGCCCCCGCCGGTGCCGGTGTGGGTGCCGTCGAGCTGGAACTTCTCCGTCCCCAACCTGGTGCGGCGGGCATCGTGGTATACCGCTGTCACGATGTCGACGAGCTCAGGCCACGACGACGCCGGTTGGAGGTTGACCTCGATCACGCCGGGGTCGGGGCCGACCATCACCTCCCTCAGGCGGGGGTCGCGCGGCAGGGCGTAGCCCTCGAGCACGACCGGCGTAGCCAGCCGCGATGCGGCCGCTTCCACCGCAGCCAAAAGCTCTACGGCGTACTCGAGTCGCTCGAGGGGGGGCAGGAACACGTGGAGGCGGCCATTCCTGACTTCGACGCACAACGCGGTGGGTGGCGCCTCGTCAGCGGGCACGACCACCGCGGCGGCGGCGCCGACTGGCCCGGCCGCGGGATCAGGGAGCGGACCCCGAGCCTCGAAGGTCGACGGGTCGTTGGCGGTTGGCGGCGGCGCCCAGGTGAGCGAGTCCAGCGGCAGCCGCAGGCCCATGGGTGAGTCGCCCGGCGCGAGCAGCAAGTGGCCGCGTCGCAACGTCCATCGACTCGTAGCCCAACGCCCCTCCGCTCCAGGGGTGTGATGCAGCGGGACGACCCACCCGACCGCATCGCCCCGTCCGGCGTCGAGGGCGTCCACGAGGCGCCGCCTGGCCTCCGACTCCGCCAGTTCCGGATCGCTCGGGTCGACATCGGCGGTGGGCGCCGCGCCAGCCGGCAGCCGAGCCTCGGTCCACAGCCGGTACATGGCGTCCTCGTAGCCGGGGACGCAGTACTCGGGAGGGATGCCGAGTTCGGCGGCCACGGCCAGCACCAGGTGCCCGGCGTCCACCGCCGACTCCCGTCCCGCGATCCATGGCTCGGCCAGCAGCGACGGGTCGGCCCAGAGCGGCACCCCGTCGGTCCGCCAGACGACGGCCATCTGCCAGCGGGGCAGCGCCTCGCCCGGATACCACTTGCCCTGGCCGTGGTGCACGATGCCACCCGACGAGAAGCGTTCGGCCAGTCGATCGGTGAGCGCCCTGGCCGTGGCCCGCTTCTGGGCGCCATCTGCCGCCGTGCTCCACTCCGCGGCTTCGGTACCGTCGACCGACACGAAGGTGGGCTCGCCGCCGTGGGTGAGCCGCACGTCACCGTCCACCAGCAGACCGTCGACCGACCGCCCCAGGGCGTCGATACCGGCCCACTGGTCCTCGGTGTAGGGAAAGGTGACCCTCGGGTCCTCGTGGACCCGGCGCACCACGTTGGCGTACTCGAAGACCACGTCGCACGGTTCGATCTCGCCGGTGACCGGGGCGGCGCTGGCCGGGTCGGGAGTGCACGCCAGGGGAAGGTGGCCCTCGCCCGCGAAGAGACCCGAGGTCGGATCGAGGCCGATCCAGCCGGCCCCGGGCACGTACACCTCGCTCCAGGCGTGCAGGTCGGTGAAGTCAACTGAAGGTCCGGGCTGTCCCTCGAGCGGAGCCTCGTCCGCCTTCAGCTGCACGAGGTAGCCGGACACGAACCGGGCGGCCAGGCCGAGACCGCGCAGGATCTGGGTGAGCAGCCAAGCGCTGTCCCGGCAAGAGCCGACCCCTTTTTCCAGGGTCTCTTCGGCCGTCTGGACGCCGGGCTCGAACCGGGTGCTGTAGGCAATCGCCTGCTGGACCCGCTGGTTGACCCCGACCAGGAAATCAACGGTGGCCAGACCCTCCGCCGGGACCTCCACCTCGGCCAGCCACTGGTGAAGGAGGCGGCCGGGCTCGTCGATGGTAAGATACGGCGCCAGGTCCCGGGCCAAGGCGGCGTCGTAGCGGAACGGGTACCGCTCGGCGTCAGGGTCCAGGAAGAAGTCGAAGGGATTGACGACGGTCATTTCGGCGACCATGTCGACCGTGACCGACAGCAGGCTGGCCGGCTCGGGGAAGACCAGGCGGGCCAGGTGGTTGCCGAATGGATCCTGCTGCCAGTTGATGAAGTGCTCCTCGGGCTCGATCCGCATGGAGTAGGCGAGGATCGGCGTGCGGCAGCTGGGCGCCGGCCGCAGCCGCACCACATGCGGGGACAAGCGAATCGACCGATCGAACCGGTAGACAGTGCGATGTTCCAGGGCGGCGTGGATGGCCAAGGTCAGCGCCCTGTCATCTGCTGGCGGACCGCACCGCCGGACCGGGCGGGCGCGGTGTCGAAGTAGGTGGCGGTGACGAGATCGTGCAGGTGGCTGATCCCCTGCTGCAAAGCGTCGGTGAACTGGTGGAGGCCGGCCTGGGCCAGCCGGCTCGACGTCGGCATCCTCCAACTGGCTCTGCACCGCGGCGCAGGCGGCCATGGGCTCGTGGTGGGCCGGCAATTCGAGCAAGCACCGGGATACGGCGGTCAGACAGTGCTCCACCGAACGCGGAAAGCGGGGATCTTTGAGCAGGAACCGCAACGCCTCCGGTCCTGACGCTCCGGCGTGGCCTTGCTGAAGGAACATCTGACGGGTGTTGAGCGACTGCAGGACGTTCATCCAGGTGATGTCGGCATAGGGCTTGACCGTGTCGGCGCCTTGCGCCGAGGAGGATGTCGGCCTGGACGTCAAGGACACGCGTCGTCATGTCGGCCCGATCGATGATACCGGCCGATCTCGAGGAACGAGTACGACTCGTCGTGGTACATGGTGCCGGCGAGCGAGCCGCTGAACAGCTGGCACTGGCGAACGATGTGGGCCATCCACGCCAGTCGGGTGCGGCGATCGACGGCCTGCTCGGAGGTGTCCACGGCCCACAGGAACAGTTCGTTGAGGACCTCCCACGACAAACGGGGTAGGACGGTCCGGGTGACCCGGAGGTTGGCGCGCGCGCGCGCCAGCGAGGCGATCACCGAGCTGGGGTTGTCGCCATCTACCACCAGGAACGCCGACCACCTCGTCCTCGTCGGCGTCGGAGTGCCGCGGTGGAAAAGGCGTCGGCCGCTCCCGGTTACCGCCAGCAGCGGCGACCATCCCACGCCGGCCGACTTTGGCAGGTCGAGGAAGAGTTCGGTGTGCACCTTGACCAGCCGGGCCGTCGCCTCGGCGCGCTCGGCGTACCTTCCGGCCCAGTAGACACCTTCAGCAGTTCGTGACAGCAACACGGCGCGCCCTTTTCATGACTTTGGCTCGATCGCGGACGGGGGACCACCGTCGGGTCGAGGACCCAGGTGTCCTTGCTGCCGCCCCCCTGGGAGTTGTTGACGACGACGGTGCCCTCGCGCAGTGCCACTCGGGTCAGGCCGCCCTCGGTGACGTAGGGCTGTTCGCCCGACAGGACGAACGAGCGCAGGTCGAGGTGGCGGGCCACCACCTCACCCCCGCGGAAGGTGGGCGCGGTCGACAGGTTCACGATGGGCTGGGCCACGTAGTTGCGGGGGTCGGCGACGACGCGGCGGCGCATCTCGTCCTTCTCGGCCGCGGTGGCCTCGGTGCCGACGAAGACACCGTAGCCTCCCGACTCGTTGGCGGGCTTGACGACCAGTTCGTCGAGGTGGGCCAGCACGTGGCGGCGCGACGCCTCGTCGGCGCAGATGTAGGTGGCAACATTGGGGATGAGCGGGTCCTCGCCCAGGTAATAGTCGATAATCTTCGGGACATAGGCGTAGACGGCTTTGTCGTCGGCGACTCCGGCGCCTGGCGCGTTGACGATCGCCACGTTCCCGGCCCGCCACGCCCGCATCAGACCCGGGAACGCCCAGCATCGAGTCAGGCCGGAACACCTCGGGGTCGAGGAACAGGTCGTCGACCCGGCGGTAGACGACGTCGACCTGGACCCGCCCGCTGATGGTCCCCATATACACGCAGTCATCGGCATCGACCACCAGGTCATGGCCCTCGACCAGGTGGCACGCCCATCTGCTGGGCCAGATAGGCGTGCTCGAAATAGGCCGAGTTGAATATCCCCGGAGTCAGGACCACGATCGTTGGGGACTCCCCCGGGCGCGGCGACAGCGAGCCGAGCAGCTCCCGGAGCTTGGTCGGGTAGCCGTCGACCGGATGGATGTCGAGGTCACGGAACAGATCAGCGAACACCCTCTTGGTCAGCTGGCGGTTCTCGCAGCATGTAGGACACGCCCGACGGGACCCGCAGGTTGTCCTCCAGCACGTAGATCGTGCCATCGGCGTCGCGGACCAGGTCGCTGCCGCAGATGTGGGCCCACACGCCGTGATGCAGGTTCGACTCCCACGCATTGCGGGCCGGAAGTTGGCCGACCCGTAGACCAGCTCGGCCGGCAACACGCCGTCTTTGAGGATCTTGGCTGCCCCGTAGAGGTCGTCGATGAACAGGTTGATGGCGGTCAGGCGTTGGACCAGGCCGGCGCTGATGCCCGCCCACTCCTGAGTGGAGATCACCCGGGGGATCACGTCGAAAGGCCAGGCCCGGTCGATGTCGCCGGCTTCGGCGTAGACGGTGAAGGTGATGCCCATGGTCCGAATCGCTAGCTCCGCGGCCTGCTGGCGTTCCAACAGCTCCACACCGAGCGAACGCAGGTAGTCCACCACCGCCCCGCACACGTCACGAGGACAGCCCACGACCAGCATCTCGTCCCAACACCCCAGGCTTGCGTAGTCCTCCCACATGATCGACCTCCGACGGCCGACGCCCGCGACAAGGCCCTGCACGCCCGACGGCAGTCTTACTCCCCGACGTGTCGGGACTGTTTCGTCCTGATGAACAGCGTGTGGCCGTGCCCCTGTAGGAGCTCTCTTCGCGCCGCGTCGCTCGGGTCGCTTCCTCGGCGATGGACAAGCGCTGCCCGTGCCGTACCCCGGTGTTGACCCGAACCGATGGTGGGCGGGCGCGACGGCAAGCTGCCGGTGTGGGTGGCAAGGATTATGCCGGTGCTACCGCGCTCCACGCGAGACGCTCCTTGTCAGCTGGGCGAAACAGATTCGCAGGAGGGGTTGAGCTCGCCATGGAGGCCGCGACGGGAAACCCCAGCCCCTCGGGCAGGGCATGGACTCGTTGATGTCTCGCATTATCCGGCTGCCCTGCGTCTCCTGACCGGGTGCGTTTTCGGGATCTTGTTTCAGATCGTCTGGGACCGGCCGAGAGTCTCGTCGAGACCCCGCTGCCCGGCACGAGTCGGTTTTGCCGTCGGCTGCCAAGCC
Organism: uncultured Acidimicrobiaceae bacterium; assembly: GCA_963791995.1. Lineage (GTDB taxonomy): Bacteria > Actinomycetota > Acidimicrobiia > Acidimicrobiales > RAAP-2 > Bog-473. Next base: position 54,939 of record CAWBUQ010000012.1, read on the forward strand.
TGCGACGGCCTCAGACGAGGTAGAGGGACGCCAGCTCCGATCAACCAGGGGCCCCACGCTCAGTGACCGATAAGGACGATGTCGGCGTCGGCCTTCGCCGAGCGAGATGGGGCGATATCGACTGCCCCCGCTACTTCGAGGCCCGCTCCGAACCGGACATTCGAGAGCGCTTGAGAAAGTACGCAGCGGCGACCGTTCTCGGGCTTGGGGTGCCCCCTCTACCCCGGCGGTCTGGGGCACGTGTACGCGGCAATCGGCCTGCACATTCTGGGACGCGCTCCGGACGGCGCAGGCGTCAGCGCCCGAACCTCGTCGCCATTGTGGCGGCCCGACGCCCCCTCCGACACGTACTGTATAGTTGGGCAAAGGGAGACGGGGAATGGAGGTTCCGATGCCTGCCTACATAGTCGGGCACTTCACTATTGAGGACCAGGACTCGTACGGGCGGTATGCCGACGCCTTTTTTCCACTATTCGACAAGTATGGTGGAGAACTCGTGGCGGTAGATGATCAACAGCCGATCCTGGAAGGAACAGTGCCAGCCGGTCGTACGGTGATCTTGCGGTTTTCCGACCTCGACACCGCGCGGGCTTTTTGGACCTCGGCGGAGTACCAGGAGATCGCCGAGCATCGGCGGGCTGGTACGACGCCGTACATCATCACGCTGATCGGTGACCGGCCGCAGAGCACAACGGAGGAAAGGTAGGCAGCTACCGCGTCGCCGCCCACCCGCCATTCGATTCGGAAGGCCGAATGCTTGACTTCGCGAGGTTGAGGACCGTTCGGCGCTCTTCGTCGTGGGGGGCATACCCCCGAACCGGCGTCGTCTGTAGCACTGCCGCTCCTGGTGCCGAGAAACCCTTGAAGGCAAGGGTGCCGCTCGTCGAGGACATGTCCGCGACGGAAGGCCTCGTAGACACTCAGGCGACGATGGCGCACTCATCGGACCCCACCGTGGACCCATCTTCGGGAGAACACAAGGGGGCATTGCCATGGAATTTTGCATGGGATTTCTGTGGCATCCCGCGGCATCAGACCGTCGGGCGCGTACAAGCATGCCTACCGGCGAGCGCGAAGCCTCCAGCTGCCACAAGGCGCCCACCACCGAGGTCGGTCAGCCGGGCCGGCCTCGCGCAGCCGGAGGAGCCCCTGACCCCAGTGCGGAGGCTTCAGTGCAGGGGGCAGCTCGCGGTCGATCCCACCACTCCGTTGCGTCGTGACCGGACCTAGTGCCGCGTCAGGCAACCTTTGCGCGCAATGAAATAGCACGAAGTGCTTCATCGTCTTGTGTGCGGTTCCGCCAGGCGATGTAGCGGCGGATCATCGAGTTCTGCTCCTCGTGGCTTTGGTGGTCGGTGCCGTTGAGGGCGAAGTAGCGGAGAGCGGTGAAGTGGCACTCGATCCGGTTGAAGAACGAGGCGTTGGTGGGCACGTAGGCGAACTCGACGTTATTGGCCGCCGCCCAGTCGCCGACCCGCTGAGTCTTTCTTGGTCGACAGGTGCGGGCTGAAGTTGTCCGAGCACGATCGCGATGCGCACCTCGGGCGGGTAGAGGATGCGCAGGTAGCGGCAGAAGGCCAGGAACTCGGTCCGGTTCTTCGTCTTCTTGATGTGGCCGTACATCTTGTCCTGGTCCATGTCCAGCGCGGCGAGCAGGTGCCGTACGCCCTTGGTGCGCTTGTAGGTGGCCCGGATACGCCGCCGGCGAGGGCAGCCTGGTCGTCCCCTTTCTTGGCGGCACGACCGGCGCCCACTGGCGGCCGGGACGGGGCAGCAGGTTGAGGGGGCCGAACTCGTCCATCGAGAACACAACCGTCGGGTCGCCCCGGATCGGGCTGCGCCTTGCCCTCGGCGATGTCGTAGAGCTCGAGCACCCGGTTCTTCTTCGGCTCGTAGTCGGGATCGGTGGAGGCTGCTTGAAGGTCTTTACGGCTTGAAAGGACACCTCCTCCTTGCGGAGCAGGGCCCGCAGGCCCTCATGGCTGATGTCGTCGACCACCCCCTCGGCGACCAGGAACTCGGCCAGCTTGGACAGGCTCCAGGTCGAGAAAGGCAGGCCGTGATCGGCCGGGCGGGACAAGGCGATCTTCTTGATCTGGCTGGCGCTGGGGCAGAGTAAAGGTCGGCGGCCGGCCGCCGGCGTACTTCGGGTACAGCGAGTCGAACCCGTCATCATTGAAGTTGTTGATCACTTCGCGCACCCGGTCGGGACTGGTGAAAGTGACCTTGGCGATCCCGGCCACATCCATGCCCTGCACCGACAGCAGCACCATCTGCGCCCGCCGCCACGTCACCACCGAACCCGACGAGCGGCGCACAATCCGCAACAGCCGGTTCCCCTCGTCGCTCGAAATGTCCCGAACCCGCAGCCCTTCTCTGGACACCACCACCTCCGATCCGACACCAACATGTCCGATCAGACTGCGCCACCAGCACCCCCAAGGTGGTGGACCTACAAGGCCAACGTTCGCTGACGCGGCACTAGCTCAGGATGGACACCTCGACCGTCACGGACATCGCTACAGACATGCTGTCCTCGACGGGCAGAAATCGCACCCGCGAGGACGTCAAGGACAGCCCCCAGAGCACTACAGACTTCCGGCGTTCTGGGCGTATATCTACTCTGACATTTGGGGACGCTCCGCGGAACGTCCTGGGCGGGTCTTCTGCAACCAGACCGTGAGTACGGCTTACTACTAGATCCGTCGTTACGATCGGCCTCGACACGGTGCGCTGAGGCGGTCGGGCGCACTCATATGCGATATTCGGGCGCAGTTGAGGTCGGAATCGCAGCCGCTTCCAGGATCGGTAGTGGACGTCCCGGGCATCCCACACAATCTGCGATCGGGGGCCAGGCGAATCCGCTCAGTCGCTTGCTGTCGCAGGGGTGAACAACTTCCAGTGCCCCTCGGAGACAACTTCGACGGTAGCGCCGTCCACCTTGATGGCAGTCTGATCGTCGATCGCGTATGTCGGGACCGGCACCCCGGCGGCCCACTGTTCTATATTTGCCACGGAATTGTCCGCGAAGATCGGGTCTGGGTTGTCGAGGTGCACCCATAACGCGAAGTCGACCAGACCCATCGCACTTTCGCTGCCCATCGCCATGTCGCTACCCGGAGGCACGAACCGCAGGTTCCATTCGGCGTCGCAGTTGTAGGGGGTCGTCGCGATGCTCCCGGCACTTACCCCGACGTAGACCAAGTTCTCCAGCGACGGCCAGAGGTCTGCCAGGCCCGATTGCTGCATCCACCAGCACAGGTACAGAACGCTGCCGCCCCAAACGAGAAGTGCGTCAGTCTCTTGGACGGTGGGGACCCAACTCTCTCGTTGGATACTGGGCAGCGCCGTAAGTTCCAGCATTCCCAACGACTTCCAACCCAGTTCGCATAAAGGGCTCTGCGCCTGTCCGCTGATCGCCTCCCATGCCCGTCCGCCGCCACCGGGGAAGGGATAGATCCCGGTGGGAACGAACATGGCGCTCGACTCGGCGATCGGCTTGCCCAGCAAGTCCTCGAGCGCGTCGTGGATGCTGGGGTTCGCGATACCACTGGAAGTGAGTAGAAGCTTCACGGCGTCCTCCGATCGCTGTACTTACACAGGCCAGACGCCATAATCCAAGCCCCTGACACCCTCATCGCACCAGCCCGGAAGTGCCCCAGCGGGCGGGCGGCCTTTCCGACCCTCGTTGGCTTGGACAGACGGAGGCGCAGAACGACAGCGCCGTTGACTCTCAGCATTTCGACCCCGGCCGCCCCGACTCGGCGTTCGGGTCACCAGGCCTGGTCCCCTCCGGCCCCGACCGGAGGATGCAGAATATCGCGCCCGAAGCCGGCGTTTCGGGCGAGGGTGGCGGCTTGTCCAGCTGGAAGATTATGGGATGGTTTTCGGCTCCGCCGGTGGCTTCACAACGTCAAGTCGGGGCCTGTGGGGCGCCGCGCCCCTTGCGGCGGGCAATTCGTCTGGTCAGGGGCCGGGAATCTCAGAGGCGGAAACGCGGAAGACGATCTTTCACCCGCGGATTCAGCGGTGTGGCTTGTCCGCGCTTGTGGAAAACTTGTGGCCCGTGACGGGCCCGTCGGGAACGGTGACGTTTTTGTTCACCGATATCGAGGGCTCGACTCGGTTGTGGGAATCGGCGCCGGAAGCCATGCGGCTGGCGGTGGCCCGCCGTGACGAAATGATGCGGGGCGCCATCAGGGCCATGGCGGCTATGTGTTTTCCACCGCCGGGTACGGCTTTGCGGCGGCTTCTCGGGCCGCTGACGCCTCGGACGCGCCGGTGGACGCCCGGCGGCCCTGGCGGCGGAGCGCTGGACGGAGGGGGTGGTGGTGCGGGTCCGCATGGGGGTCCACACCGGGGAGGCGTCCGAGCGCGACGGTGACTACTTCGGGCCGGCGGTCAACCGGGCGGCCCGGCTGATGAACGCCGGCCACGGCGGCCAGGTCCTGGTCGGGGCGACCACAGCGGCGGTGGTGGTGGGAGGGGCGGCACTGGTGGATCTGGGCGAGCATCGCCTGCGGGATCTGGCCGAACCGCAGCGGGTGTTCCAGTGGGGCCCGACCGTGATTCTCGTTATACTTTGCTCGACCTGCTGTTTTTCGGGTGCGAAGTACGGAGGGGTGAAGGATGGCGCTTTTTCCCCAGAGCCTGGATGAGATCGACTTTTGGGATCTGGACATGTTCACCGACGGGGATCCGCACCTGGCCTGGACACTCCTGCGGCGGGAAGCGCCGATGTGGTTTCACGATCACGAAGGCAGCAGCCCTTTTTGGTGCGTGACCCGTTACGAGGACGTCCATGCCGTGCTCGCCGACCCCATCCGCTTCAGCTCGCGAGAGATGGTACAGAGTAAGGAACCGGCCGAAGGGCCCGAAGTGCCAGAGCATCTGAGGTCGATTCTCTTTACCCGATCCGCCCCGGCACGGGCCGTTGCGCAAGGTGGTCTCCCACAGTTTCACTCCTGGGGCGATTTCCGGCTTGAAATCAGCTGAGCCAGCGTTGCCGATCAGTATCTGGATGAAGTTGCCGAGAAGCAAGATGTCGATTTCGTCGCCGCCGTCGCCGACCCCATCCCGGCCGCTATGGCCCTGTCAATGCTTGGTGTTCCCAAGGAGGACTGGGACCGCCTAGCCGAACTTGAGCACATCATGCTCGCCATCTTCGACCCTGAGCGCGTCCCCGAGGGGCAGGACCGTGAAAGTGTCGTGAACGAGGCCGTCCAGGAGGTTTCTACATACTTCATGGGGCTAGCAAATGCGCGCCGGACGAACCCCGGTGACGATCTGATCAGCCAGCTCGTCCATGGCGTTGTTCAGGGCGAACCGCTAAGTGCCACCTACGCGGCTGGCGAAGCAATCGTGCTTCTGACTGGCGGCCTCGACACCACACGCGGGGCGGCCTCGGCGGGCGGAATGCTCCCAGTCCTGGAACGGCCTGACGAACAAGCCCGACTTCGGGCCAACCCTGCGGTACTCGGCACCGCCGTAGATGAATTCGTCCGGTGGGGCAGCCCGATCGCCCACCTCGCCCGAACGGTCACTGCCCCGGCCGTCATCCGAAACGTTGATCTCCACGAAGGCGATCGTGTCGTCGTCTTCCCCCATCTGCCAACCGGGATGAGGCGCAGTTCGCCGAACCGTTCCGCTACGACATCACCCGTAGACCTAATAGACACATAGGTTTCGGGTTCGGTGAGCACTATTGCCTCGGGGTCCATCTGGCCCGGCTAACCCTTAAGGTCATGTTCGAGCAGATCTTGACCCGCTTCAAGACCATCGAACTCACCGCCAAGCCTGCTCGCGTCCGCTCCAACTACCTGGGTGGGCTCAAGCATCTCCCCGTTCATATGGTGCCTGTCTAAACATCAGCGGCATCGTTGGCCAAGCGAAGACCGGATGCCGACTAACTGGAAAGCCGACCGCGATCGACGACTGGGATGGCGCGGACCCAAAAGGGGGCCGGTACGACGTCGTACATCGCCAGGCTAATCGCTGATCCGTCGCAAACCAGGAATGAGAGGGCGTGTGTCGCGGTGCTGGGGGCGCTTCCAATTACAGTCGGTGCAGTCCTTCTACACCGTCCAAGGGATGCCGCCGTAATGTCTCACCATCGTCTCGGCGTCGAGTCCGACGAGGATGTGAAGAGGGGAGCCGGGGTCGTGTGTGGCAGCCAGGATCACTTTGGCCACCTGGAAAGGGTCGGCGCCGGCGCGGACCGCTTGCACCACCGCCTCACGGCACTGCGACGCCATATCGGCGTATATGGGCGACCAGGCGGGCGAAGGCAGGTTCGCTTCGACCTCAGTTCGATGAAGGCCAGGCTCGACAACGACCACTCGCACCCCGTGTTCAGCGACCTCATGACGCAGCGCCTCGCTCATCGCCCCCAAGGCTTGCTTGGACGCGACGTAGAACCCCATGCAAGCCGCCGCCGGAACCCTGGCTGAGACAGACGACACGTTCACGATGACTCCACCATGGCGAGCGCGCATCGAGGGCAGAAAGGCGCGGATCAGCCGGAACGGCCCCCAAAAGTTGGTCTCCATCATTTCTCGGGCCTCAGTCTCGTCGAGCTCCTCCACGGTTCCTACTCGACCGATGCCGGCGTTGTTCACCAGCACGTCCACGGCGCCGGTCTCACCGAGAATCTTGTCGGCCGCAGCCTTCACCGACGTATCGCTCGCTACGTCCAAGGCGACGATCTTGACCTCTGCGCCGATCTGGCTTGTCGCCGCTGTCAGTCGCTCCGCCTTGGAGATGTCGCGCATCGTCGCATACACCGTGTTCCCATCTGCTGCGAAGGCGATCGCTGTCTCGAGGCCAATACCGCTGCTGCATCCCGTCACGACCACAACAGCCATTTACATCTCCCCTCACCCCACCGTCCTGGTAGTCGGCGACAGGCTAGCTAACGTCACACCCGCACCCGGGTAGTTCGCTACCAGGACAGCGCCGGGACCCTCTCCAGGACGAGCGTCTCTGGGTACACGCCGTCGAGGACGGCCCGTTGCCGACTCGGACCGAACGCAGCCAGTCCTCGGTTGGCCGCAGCTGGCCAAGGGCGTCACGAGCAGCCACTCAACCGGCTACCTGTCCCGTCACCTGTCAGCGAGCGCTTCCAAGGGTAGCCCCAAACGCGTGCCCCTCCGGTCTCCCTGGGTAGTGAGGTAGGCCGCTGGTTGCTCGTTCCGGTAGGTCGGGCGGGCTCATTCCTGGGGGTTTCCCCCGGGCAGGTGCGTCGTCCGTCTCGCCGTGGGAGCGTCTGGCCAGCGGCCCCCTATCGAACCGGGCGTGCGGTTCTCCCGCACCCGGCTCGCCGACATCGTTCATCGTCAGGCATGCGCATTACTCCAGTACCGAACCGATCCGGTGAGGCGATAGATGCCGAGTCCGGTGAGCCAGCTGTGGTTGAACCGGTCGACTCGGAGACGGCCTCTGGTGGCGTGCTTCACGCTGGCTAGCTTTGACATCCGCCAGTGCACGTAGCTGTCGAGGGCGGCGAACTTCCGATTCGAGTTGCCGTATCGGAAATACGCCCCCCAGCCCCGCAGCACGGGGTTGAGGTCAGCGACTACATGGTGCAGTTCGCGGCTGGCGTAGCGGCGGTCGGTGTGTGCGCGGACCTTGGCCCGGATGGAGGCCATGGCCCGCGTCGACGGCCACTTCGACAGGTAGCGGCGATCTCCCCACTTCGACGGGGTCTTCCGATGATGGAAGCCCAAGAAGTCGAAGCCGTCCTGGCCCCCACCGAGGTACACGATCCGGGTCTTGTCGGGGTGCAAGCGCAGCCCGAGGCCGGCCAGTACCGCCTCGATCCGGCGGCGGGCCTCTGCGGCCCGGCTCCGGCTGGTGGTCAGGACCACGAAGTCGTCCGCGTAGCGGACCAGCGTTCCCAGGCCGGCCGTCGCCGTCCACGCCTGATCGAGCACATGGAGGGCGATGTTGGCCAGCAGCGGGGAGATGGGCGAGCCCTGCGGGGTTCCCGCCTCCACGTCGGAGACGATCCCGCCCTCGAACACCCCGGCTCGAAGCCAACTTCGCAGCAGTTTCAACATGTCGCCGTCCACCACCCGGCGTTCGACCTGACCCATGAGGGCGTCGTGGTCGATCTCGTCGAAGCACGCCTTGATATCGGCATCCAGCACCCAGTTGGCGCCCCGATTGGCCGCCACCCGGATCGCCTCAAGCGCCTGGTGGGCGGACCGCTTCGGGCGAAACCCGAAACTCACCGGGGAGAAGTCGGCCTCGAAGATAGGTTCGATAACCAACTTGGCCGCCGTCATGACCACCCGGTCGGCCACCGTGGGGATACCGAGCGACCGGGTCTGACCCGGCTTGCCCGGTTTGGGGATATACACCCGTCGCAGCGGCTGCGGTCGATACGTCTTGTCCCGCAACCGCTGGGCGAGCCTGTCGAGGAAATCTCGCACCCCGGCAGCGTCCCCTTCGGCGATCGACGTGATGGTCACGCCGTCCACTCCAGGGGCGCCGCCATTGTTTGCCACCTCGACCCATGCCCTCCACAGGATGTCGCTGCGGGCGACCTTGTCGAAGAGGGCGTGGAACCTTCGGTGAGGATTCTGCTTGGCACTGCGATACAGCACGCGTTGAAGGGCTCGAACCTGGTCCACCTGCTCGGTTTCGCTGACGGTCCTAGCCGAACACTCGGCACTCATCAGGGTTCCTCCGCTTCGCCACTATGCACCGATGAAGTAGGGGCCCTTCGCTCGAGCAGGGTTATGTTGTCCCTGCCGTCATCACTACTATGACCCCCTCCGACTTCCTCTCGGCCGCCTGCCACTTCCCGGGGCTACCGGTTATAGACAGGACCGCTACCCGCCCCGCAGGCGGGGCCGAGGAGGATCTCTCCAGTTCCGAGGACAACCCTCTGACCATTCCACGCCCCTTACGCCGGGAGGTCCCTGGGCACCGGCTCCAAGACCAACGATGCCGTCCATGGCCTTCGCCCTTAGGGAACAGGCTCGGCTCCTCCTGGTCCGCCTTCCGGCGGACGGCACTAACGACGCTGCAGGCTTCACTTCATGTTGCGGACTGGCCAGTTGCTCCGCCCCGCTTCGCACCCGGCCTCTCGACCACGCACGGGGACTTCACTACAGGGGACCTTGGCGTCTCCCCCGGCCGGACTCCCACCGGCTGGCTGCCCTCAGCTTGTCGCTCGGTTACGTCATAACAACCTCACTGTTGTCACGGCGCCCAAGCAACTGGACGCACTCCCCAATGTGCCGCGCGGGGCGCCCCTATGAGGCTTGATTTCTCAAGCGTCCGACCTGTGGTGACGCTTCGTTCGGCGAGGCCGGTAGCGACGACGGTAACCCATCTTGACCGTGCGATATCTGGCGATCCCGACCAGGAACGTCGACCGCCCGAATCGTTCCCGTTCGGCCACTTAGCGTGACGCGCGCCGTCCGCCGAAGGCGTGTCTGCTCCGCGTCATTGCCGTCATGGTTTGCGTAACTGTTCTCGTAGGGCGATCTGGCTGGGGTGGCCTCTGATGACGGCTCTCAGGCCTTCGGCGCTGGCGTCGAGGTATCGCCGGGTGGTGTCGAGGGAAGCGTGGCCGAGCAGAGCTTGGAGCTCGACGATGTCGGCGCCGGCTTGGAGGGCATCGGTGGCAAAGCTGTGGCGGAGAGCGTGCACCATTGCCCCGGTGGGGATGCGGGCCCGGATGCCGGCTGTGGTGTAGAGCCGTTCGATGAGATACCGCATCTGATGGGCGGCTAGGCGGCGTCCTCGGGTGTCGACCAGTAGGGGAGTGGAGGGATGGTCGAGGTCGTGCTCGGGGAAGCGGGCGGCCCGGCTGGCCTGGTAGGCGGCGAGGACCTCGTCGAGAGCGGGGTCGATCGGGATGGTACGGCTCTTGTTCCCTTTGCCGGTCACCTCGAGACGCCGGGCCCCGACCGGCCCGGCGATCGAGGCCATGGCCAGGGCCACCGCCTCGCCTTCCCGGATCCCTGACACCAAGAACAGGGCGACCAGGGCCAAGTCCCGCTCGGGCCAGGGGTGGCGCGCCGTAGTGTCGATCGCCGCCGCCGTTGTCAGGAGGCGCTGGGCGGCGTCATCGGCCTTGATCGCTTTGGGGGCCAAGGGGGCCAGGCGGGGTTTTCCGATGGCGGCCATCGGGTTGCCCTCTACCAGGTCCTCGGCCACCAAGAAGTCGAACAGCGACGACCAGGCCGAGTGGGCCCGCACGACCGAGGAGGCGGCGTGGTCAGAGTCCCAGGAGGCGAAGGCCGCACGCAGAGCCGCTTTGGTCAGCTGTTCGAGGCGCAGCACCGCGGCCCCGTCGGTGTCGAGGCGCCGGGCGATGCCATCGACGTCGGCCCGATAGGCGGCCAGAGTCCGAGGTGACGGCTTGGTGGCGCCCAGCTGGAACAGCCAGGCGTCGATGATCTCTGGGAGGTGGGCGTCGGGGGAGAGCCGTCGGAGCTTGACCATCACCCGGAACTCTAGTCTCGATAATGTTGGTTATCGAGAGTTCCAGTTCTTTATCGAGCAGGTCGTGGGACATCGGACCGCTGTGGCAGATCGTGTCGAGCAGGACCGGCTGACAGCCTGGGCTGACGGCGGTCAGGGCCTCCCCGAACTTGAGTATCCCATCACTACGACCAGTTGTTAGAATTCATCAAGCAAGGGCCAGCGCGTCGATGCCTCTCACCGGGCAGTTTTAGTTGGGGGAGGCGAAGCGTTCTGCGGTTCCAAGATGGCTGAGCGCATCCCTTGGAGCTCAGACAACAACCCCACCATCCAGAGGAGCAACCATGGTCACACGGACCGTTCATCTGGGCGTGGGTGTAGTAATCCGAGTTCTCGTAAGCTGTCGCACGCTGTGTCGCGTCGTCCGATGGGCGACCGCCGCAGCGCTTCTCATCGGAGCCATGGCTCTGATTGAGGGGACAGAATTCGATGGCGAAGCGGTTCTCGGAAAGTTGTACCTGTCGACCCAGACGAGCCGACATCGACAGTTGAAGGCGAAAAAGGCCAAATACCGCAAGTAGCCCCAGCACGCTTGCACGGTAGCGCCTCCCGGCCGAGGACTAGTCCTCGGCCGGGGATCGCACGCCTCCGCCTTGATGACGCGTGTGATAGGAGTCGGACGCCTTCGTGGCCGTCGGATGGCGGCGCCGGTGGCAGGCGGATCAGCGGGACTCGGTACCTGACTGCGATATCAGTTGCGCCCGGTGAGGGCCATCGACACTCGGCGGCACGGATCATCGGCTCGTAGCCCCGCACCGGGCCCGGTCCTCCACTCAGGGCGCTCCTGTGGCCGAGCGGCCTGGACTCCCCCTACCTCTTTGGCAAGCGCAGCCGAACCTGGTTGAAACGGAAGTGCCCCGCCTGGAAGAGAGGACATGGCCCGCGTCGACGGCCTCGGGTACCGGCGTAAGTCAGAAGGTGCTGTGGCGCTCTTGATCGCCGCGGGGGTCGTCGTCTGGGGTGGTGCCACCCTGCTGATCGACGCCTGGATGCGAGAGCGCCGCCGTCGTCCTATTCTTGGCGGGCGCCTGGCTCCGTACCAACGGTCATCGGTCGCTGACAAGGCGTGACACTGGGTCGACCGCCGGAGGTGAGCGAGGGGCTACGGTTTGCTCCCGCGTCGGCACTCGTCAGAGTGAGGAGCCTTCTTCTCCTCCTATGGCCTCAAGGTGCCTCGACGGAACTCAGATGACCTCTGGTTTCCTTGCCGACCCCCAGGGGGGGACGGTGCCGGTGGCCGCCTCCCAGCCAAAGACGGCGACGCGGGCGCTCACCACCTTGGCGATGCCGAGGCCGATACCGGCCGCGGCCGCCCACAGCAAGGCGTCGGGCCAGGAGAACCGGGCCTTGGTGGGGTCGAACGGCGAAGCGGCGGCTGCGTCCTTGCGGATGATCGTGTACGCGGTCCTCATCGAGCTTCCGGGCGAGCAGCCCGCCGAGCATGCCCGTGATGGTGAAGACCAGCTTCCACATCCGCGCGCGGCCGATCATCTCGGGCGCCGTCGCATGGTCACGGCCAGAATCTACCATCGACACGATTAGCGGGAATGGGTAGCTGACGAGGCCCAGGACTGGCTACGTCGCCGAAGGGTGAGTTGGCCGGCCAGCGTGGGTTGCAGTTGATGTCCTTCGCGGTGACGGTCCACCTGGACGAGACCGGGGACGCCTTCGTGTGGTCGGGAGACCGCGGGACCGTGCCCGTTTCTGGGTGGCCGAGTGCCTTTGCTCCCACCAGCCATCGTCGATTCGACGCAATGGGTGATCCGAGTCTCGCGTGGGCCGCGGGTGGGAGACTTCCTTATGGCCGACTGGTCGACTTGGTTTTCCCCAATCGTGGGAGCCGTCGCCGGTGGGGCATCGCCGTCGGGGCGTCAGCGCTAATGTCTCGCCGCGAGCGATAGGGGACGGAGCGACGGGCGACAGGCTGGCCCCATTCCCGACCGATGTGTTTGACGGGGCCAAGGCTTCCCTGACGGGTTACCTCAATCGATTACCGACGACGTGTACAACGCCGAAAGGTCGATTGCCAGGTTCAACGCAATCGTGGCCTTGAAGGCAGGCGGAGCGAGTGCCAGGGAGGGAGACCTGACCGGGCTCTTGGACTCCAGGCTGAATGAGGTCGAGGGCTATGTCGGTACCGCATGGGGTCCCTTGAGAGGCATCTCCACCTAGGGCCGGCGGTCGCCGAAGCCCGGGGCCGCGGCGACCGTCCCCGAGCGGACGTGACGGCCCGGTGGCGTGAAGGTGGACGACCGCTCATTGTGTCTGACATGGCGGCCCCAGCCGGGATCGGCCCGGCAAGCGTGCGCACCTATCGCCTCCGCGGCGCCGCCCCCGCGGCGCTGCCAGTTCGAGCCGACCTACAATGGGTGGAAGATCAGCTCGCGGTTAACCACTTCGCCGAACTCGACGCCCCGCGTCTCGGCCGAGGCCCGCCGCTCGTCGGCCCTGGCGGTCGCCGTCTGCAGAGACTCGTCATCAGCCCAGATGGTGCCGACCACTCCCTCGCCGCTGCTGCGGTTGATCATCTGGCGGACCGATTGGAAGCCCGGGGTGGCCATGATGTCGGGAAGCACGGTCGACTGGAAGAACGCCAGGTTGTCCTCGACGCTGGCCGGGTCCATCTTGACCCGCCGGATCTGCAGCTTCGAACCTGGCGTGGGCGGATTCGGGCCGACTTCCGCGACGGTCTGCTCGTACCGCTCGACGGTCTGGGTGCTGCCACCGAAGGCCGCCACGGCCTCCCGGCGGACCTTCTCCACCATGCTCTCGCTGGCGTCAAGGTCCTCTTGGGTTTCCCACAGGGTCAAAACGCCCAAGATCCCGGCGGCACGATCCCCGTTGGCGGTCAAGCCCCGGTAACCCCTCTGTTGCTGTAGCTGGGGCACCACCTGGTCGCGAAGGTGTTCGACGCCTTCGTCGATCGTGGTGGCCCCAGTCACGGTGGTGATCCGTGCGTGCATGACTACCTCCTTGCGGTTACCGACAGCCCGCTTCGTGGTCAGCCGGACGGTGGGATGTTCTGGTTGAGATGGAACAGGTTGTCGGGGTCGTAGGTGCGCTTGATGGCCACCAGCCGGTCGTAGTTGCCCTTGTAGTTGTCCCGGATCCGGGACCGGTCGTCGTCGTCCATGAAGTTGATGTAGCCGCCCGGCTCGGAGTGCGGGGCGGTGGCCGCGTAGTAGTCCCGGACCCACTGGATGCGGTCGGCGTCGACGGCCGGGTCGGACCACGAGGCCAGGATCACGGTGGCGAAGTTGGCGTCGCGGTAGGCGAAGGCGGTCTCGTCGGCGGCGACGCGATGGCAGGCGCCGTTGATGGGGTAGAGGTGCATGGTGGCGCTGACCTCGGGCACTTTGGGCCCGTGGGCCAGGTGCGGCTTCGATGGCGGCGTCGGTCAGCTCGGTCACGAAGTTGCCCTTCCAGTAGGCCCGGATCCCCTTGGGGTAGAGGGCATCGAACGCCGAGTTCAACGCCGGGTAGGGCATCGGTCCCACCATCTCGGCCACCACCGGGGCCAGGTCCCGGAACGGCTTCATGGCGTTCTCGCCCTGATCGAGCGGCCCGGACCAGTGGACCACGGCCAGACAGAACGTGTCGCCGTGGCGGTCCTCGGGGATGAACGGCAAGGGCGGGGCGATCTGGAAGGCCGGGAAACAGCCGTAGGCCTCGGGGGCGTCTTTGATGAAGTCCCGGTAGAAGCGCAACAGGTTGCCGGCCTGGTCGAGCTCGTAGAAGAACAACCCCACGTAGACGTCGTTGACCGGGTGCAACTGGAACTCGAAGGAGGTGACCACCCCGAAGTTGCCGCCGCCGCCTCGCAGCGCCCAGAACAGGTCCTCGTTCTGCTCGGGCGCTGGCCGTTCGGACCTGACCGTCGGCGGTGACCACCTCGGCCGAGAGCAGGTTGTCGAGGCTCAGCCCGTAGCCCCGGGCCAGATGGCCGATCCCGCCGCCCAGGGTGAGCCCGGCGACACCGGTGGTGGAAATGATCCCACCGGTGGTGGCCAGCCCGTAGGCGTGGGTGGCGTAGTTGAAATCACCCCAGGTGGCCCCACCCCCGGTCGGGCGGTCCGGGCCGCCGGGTCCACGTGTACGTACCTCATCAGCGACAGGTCGATGACCACCCCGCCGTCGTTGGTGCCGAAACCGGGGGCGCTGTGCCCGCCGCCCTTGACCGACAAATCCAGTCCGGCGTCGCGGGCGAAGTTCACCGCCCCGATCACATCCGCGGCCTGCTCGGCTCTGACGATCACCTCCGGGCGCTTGTCGAACATGCCGTTGTGGACGGCCCGGGCCTCGTCATAGCCCGGGATCCGAGGAGGTCAGGACCGGCGCCCGCACCTCCGCTCGCAACTGCTCGATGGTTGGCTTGGTCATCTCGTCCTCCTAAAGCCCCTGCACCTGATGATTCCGAGCGAAGCATGGCCCCCCACCCCAACCCTCGCCTCCGAGCGTAACAGCGACCGATCACCGTCCTGCTTGATCCAGCACAAAATCGTCCCTTGAGCGAGATGTGTTCGAAGAGACCGTAACGTCCCGGCATCTGACCGGCCGTCCCCAAGTTGTCGATAAGTCCGCAACACCGCCCCGGTGGCCCCGAGATCGGCCCCTCGAGATAGGCGTCAGCCGATCGCGACCCTCGGCTGCGGCACGGCGCCGGGATCAGCGGTCCAAGATCACCCGAGGGCGAAGAACCGACCTCACCCGCCGGGGGACGGCTCGGCTTGGTCCTGGTCGACGAACCTGGCCGACGAGTGGGGCACAGCGCGTCTCGCCGAAAGCAAGCAGGTGTGGTTCCGCCTCAATGCAACTAACTGGTCCAAACCGCAGCGCCCGCCGCTGCTACACGGACAACATGGACCGCGTACGACACGATTCGGGACGCTATGCGCTCGCCATCCCTGGCCCATGGGAGAACCCGGTTCCGCCGTCGACCGGCTGAGCGAATTCACTCGCCGTGGCCGCCGGGCGAGCGCCTGCTCATAACGCGACTTTGGCAGTCCTCGCAACAGCACACTCGGTGCTTCGCCTCCTGGCGCGGATCCGGGACGAAGGCCTGCCTGCCCATCCCGCGTGTCAGTCTCATAACGCAGGCGCGACTTGATAGCTCGGACCGGCAACCACATTGAACGGGCGGGATCGGACGTGGTCCTTGCCATTTTTCGCCTCGAAGACGACAGTCCGTCTCGCGCCCTGCGCCAAGCCTTGAAGATCGCCTACGCCAAAAGTGCTTGTCACCGACGGCTCGCACCGCTGAGAGCCATGTCCACGGCGCCAACCGCGGGATCCGGGCCAACGTCCACTTCTGTGCCGGCGGTTTCGCGCCGGACCCGAACCACGAGGACCGCCAACTAATCCAACGGCTCGACGCCACGGATGGAGTGACCATCAAGCGCTATCAGCACTTCGACCTCCAGACAAGCAGCCGAGTCACCGGACGCTGCCGACACGGCTTCCCCGGCGCACTAGCCACTATAGGATGAACAGGTAGCACCCAAGTCCGGCCGGTTATCCCCACCTCAGAAACCATCCACCCACCTCGACCTAGGTTCGGCTTGAAGAGGTTCCGGGGCTACTCAAGCATTCGAAGCGACGTTGGTCTCAGAGCGGCCGTGTCGAAGATCGGTAGCAGGAAAACGTCAAGGTCATCCTGCCCTGGTGGGGCTCGTCCAGGATGCTGACGAATGCCGCTACCGTCGAGCCCATGCTGCTCAGGTCGCTTCGCAACCTGTTCCATCGCTCATCGGAGGCCGCAATGGCGCCAGGGTGGACCGACGAGGAGATCCGAGACCTGCGGGGTAACCTCGAACCACACAAGCCCCCGCCGAGGACGGCCCCTCCGCCCAGTGACTCACCCCTGTCATAAAGCCGAGGGGCAGCCTGGGCGCGCTCGAACACATCGAGATGGGCGCGAGCCACTAGAGAGGCGTGGTCGGTCCATGGGTCGGAGATCAGCGCAGCACGGTCAGGCGGGATGGCCGGGGTCGAGGTCGCCCAGTGCGTTGAAGCCGGGCGAGAAGCCGTGGTGCCGACATTCGGCCCCGACGGGAGCAAGCAGGGGTAGCGGCCGCAACAGAACGAAGACTTGATCAGGACTGCCGGGGCGTAGGTCGCGGGGCGCCCCCCTGGAGGGATGGAGTGCTCAGAGCGAGGGCTGGGAGCGTGGTGCTACAACCGCCGGATGCCTGTGGAGTTCCTCTCCGATGAGCAGGCCCGCCGGTATGGTCGCTACCAAGGCGATCCCAACCCGGACCAGCTGGAACGGTTCTTCACATTCGGTGATCCGAGCTGATCGACATCGCTCGCCGGCGAAGCGACGCAAATCGGTTGGGTTACGCCGTGCAGCTTGGGACCGTCCGGTTCCTGGGCTGCTTCGTCGATATCCCCGAGGTACCGGGTCCCGTCGTTCATCACGTCGCCTCGGGCTGGGCGTGGAGCCGGAGGTGTTCGAGGCCTACTCGAGCTCGGCGAGCCGCTTTCCTCGCGCGGTCATGATCCGCAAGCGATACGGTTACACGTCTTTCGGCGAGAGCCCTGGTCGGTGGCGTTTCCTGCGCTGGCTGTTCGAGCGGGTGTGGACAGGTGACGACTGCCCGAGTGTGCTGGTCGACCTGGCCACTTACTGGCTGGTCGAGAACCGGGTGCTTCCTGGCGGGCATCACCACGCTGACCCGCCTGATCGCCGGGGTGCGGGACCGAGCCCGGCGGCGTGCCTGGCAGGCAGCGGGCGGCCAGCTCGGACCCGGCGACGTCGCCCGGCTCGAGCGTCTCGTCAAAGTCGACCATAGTGGGGCCTCGATGCTCCAGCGCCTTCGCCGGGCGCCTGCCAAGCCGACCATCGACGGCTTGTTGGAGACGCTGGAGCGCCTGGGGGAGGTACAGGCGCTCGCCGGTCCTCGCCGCCTGGATCTGAGCAGGGTTCCTGCGGGACGGCTGCGGGCGCTGGCTCAGGACGCGGCGACGGTCAAGGCCCAGAGGGTCGCCCGGCAGACGCCTGCTGGCCGGGTCGCGACGCTGGCGGCGTTCACCGAACGTCTTGTTCGGGAGGCGCACGACGACACGGTCGACGTGTTCTTGGTCGTCACCCAGGACCTGGTCTCGCGAACGGAGCGGGCCATTCAGCGGGGCCGTCTGGCGACGCTCGATCGGCTTGATGCCGCCAGC
Organism: uncultured Acidimicrobiaceae bacterium; assembly: GCA_963791995.1. Classification (GTDB taxonomy): domain Bacteria; phylum Actinomycetota; class Acidimicrobiia; order Acidimicrobiales; family RAAP-2; genus Bog-473. Next base: position 72,603 of record CAWBUQ010000012.1, read on the forward strand.
CACCTCCTGCGGCAGGTCGCGGTCGTGATTCTGGACGCCGACGTTGCCGACCCCGAAGTCCGGGCCCGGGTCTTCAGGTCGGTCGCTCCCGACGAGCTTCGGCCGGCCGTCGACACGGTCGAGGGAACCGCGGCTTCCAGCGGTCCCCAAGGAACGGCTCGGCGCCTGCTCAACCGCTACCCGCACGTGCGCCGGTTTCTTCCCGCCCTGTTGAAGCGGCTACGGCTCTCGGCGACGACGGCCGGCCATCCCGTCATAGCGGCAGTCGAGCACCTTGGTCGGGTCGAGCGTGGCCTGGCCGACATCGCTGACGCACCGCTCGAGGTGATCACCGACGGGTGGCGACCCCTCGCTTTGACCGCTGCCGGCGAGATCCACCCGCGGGGCCACACCCTCTGCGTCGTCGATCGGCTCCGTCTTGCCATCAAGCGCAGGGAGGTTTGGTGCCCCGATGCTGACCGTTGGGGCGATCCTCGTCGACTGCTGCTGACTAGCGCCGAGTGGCGCCGCCATGCCCCCGGTGTGCGACGATCCCTCGACCTGCCGTCCCGCCCGTCCGCCTATCTGGCCCGGCTCGGCGCCGAGCTCGACGCCGCCTACCGGCGCGCCGCCGAGGTGATCGAGCGCGACCCGTCGGTGTCGGTCGAAGCTGACGGTGAGCGTGACCGGGTCCATGTCAGCCGCCTCGATGCCGTCGAGGAGCCCGAGAGCGTGCCCAAGCTGCGAGCCGCCGTGCGGGCGTCGCCGGTCAAGGACTCCTCACCAGCGGGGAGGGCGGCGGTATCGCCGCCTGTGGCCTGGCCACCAACGCCGGGCCGCTACAGGCCGATCTGGTGGTCGACTGCGGTGGACCCCGAAGCCAGCTGCCGGCCTGGATCGAACGCGCCGGCGGCATCCGACCGGCCGAAGATGCCGCCGAGTACCGCATCGCCTATTGGACGCAATGGTTCCACCTCCGCCCGGAAGCCACCATGCCCACCCTGTTAGGACCGCCGGCGGTGGAGATCGGCCCCGTCGAGCTGCTTCGCGTTCCCGCCGACAACGGATGGTTCTCCATCACCGTGGTGGCTGCCGCCGAAGACGCCCGCTTCCGGGTTCTAGCCGACCAGCAGCGACTGCTCGCATTCCTCGCCGCCTTGCCGCTCACGGCTGACTGGGTCCATCCGACCGTCGCTCGGCCCAGGGGCGGCGTGCAGCCCGTGTTCCCCATCGTCGATCAGCGACGCCGGTTCGGGACCGACGGCCGCTCCTGCGCGGCCCGCCTGGTGGCCGTCGGGGACTCACTGGCGGCGTCCAACCCCAGCCTGGCCCAGGGCACGTCCTTCGCCCTCATGCAGGCCGTGGCCCTGCGTGACCTCTTACGGGCAGACGACCACGTCAGCACCATCCACGAGCGATACCAGCACTGGACCGAAACGACATTCGAGCCGTGGTGGCAGTCCACAATCGCCGCCGACCAGGCCCACCTGGCCCGCATGCGCGCCGCCGCCGGAAATGATCGGATCCCACCCGATCCGGGCTTTATGTTCCAACACGCCGCCATGCACGACCCCGACCTGTGGCGAGTCGCTCTACGCGTCCGCATGGTCCTCGACCACCCCCAAGACCTCCTGGCCGCTCCAGAACTCCAAAACCGTGTCGCAGCCACCCTCGCCCGCGTCGGCCCACCCAACAGCACAGATATGGATTTCAACCGCCTGCTCGCCGCCTGAGCACGACCAGGCGGCCGGCAGCCGGGATCAGGTACTCCCAGGTAGTCATGTCTCCATCCCGGCTGGTGCCACGCTCAGATGTCACCAGAAGGAAGATCCGCTGGACATCAGCGAAGTCTGGGCGAGATGGACGCCCGCGAATGACATTGACGCGGCTGGGGGAATGACGTGAAAGCCGAACATGGTCCGCCTCTCGATCTCCGGAGCCTCGGGATCGAGTTGTGATCGCCTCCGCGTCGGGACGGACCATCGGTCTGCAGATCGCCCACCCAGGAAGTACAAACTGATCAAGCTACCGAGGAGGAACCTGTGACCAACCCGCTGACGGCGACCGGGGCTCGCCCTGACTGCTCCATCTGCATCCGCGTAGCCGAGACCTACACCGCGGCGGCCCTCGCTGCCTTCGACAGCGCGGCCGAGCTGTTCGTTGGCGCCGCCCGCAGCCTTGTCGCCCGTAGCGAGGAAGCCCACCCGCCTGGCCGGACGGTCGGCGCAGCGCCGAACGAAGAACGCCAGGCCCAACTAGCAGACTGGTACGCCAGGAGCGCGGACTGCAGCTCCCGGATTGCCGCCATCTGGGCTGAGCGGGCCACCACGCATGTCGTCGGCGAGCACGACCTCTACCTTGAGGGACTGCCCAGGGGAAGGTCATGACGGCCCCTGCCGCTACGGCAACCATCGGGCACGGTCGTGGGCGCACGTGATGGCGCAGTGCGCCATAACGTAAGCCCAGGATGTCGGGGCTCCTTTATTGAACGGGGGCTGCGGGCTCCGAGCCGTTATGCTGCGGTCCTGCCGGACTGGCGACGGAGGGACGATGGGGCAGGCTCTCTCCAGCTGCGGCGCGAACGAGAAGATGGCGCGGTGCGGAGGTCACTGAGGTGCCCGTCCGGGCCAGAGCCGGCACGGCTGGACCGCCTACTGGAAATGCAACTTGAGCTGATGGTGAACTGCCGCCAGGGCAAGTCGATCTAGTCGATGAGCCCAAGCGCTCGGGCCCGGCTGGCTGCCTCAGCCCGGCTGTGAACCCCCAGCTTCCTGTAGACGCGCTGGGCTCGTTCCTTTGCCGCCGATCGAGAGATCCCGAGATTGTCGGCGATGACCGAAAACGTTAACGGTGTCGGTAGGTAACGGAGGACCCGCGCCTCGGCCATGGTGATCGACGCGGCTTTGAGGGTGGCGGCAGCTTCTGCCAGGGCGTCGGCGGCTGTCTGGTCGGCTTCGGTGACGGCGGCGTCGTCGGCGGCGAGGGCTTCGGCCGCTGCTTCGTCGGCTGCGGCCACGATGAGGCCGGCCGCGGCCAGGGCCTCGACGGCCTCGTGAGCGGCGGTCTCTTCCACCAGGCCTGCGGTGATAAGTGCTCGGATGGCCTCCGCGGCGGCCGCCGCCCGGATCGCTGCGGAGGCTGCGACCGCCTCGGCCGCCTCGCTAGCGGCCGCCATGGCCCGCAAGGTGGCGTCAGCTTCGGCGGCGTGAGCGGCGGCAATCACCCGAGCCGCCTCCTCCATGGCTGCCACCTCGGCCCCGATGACCAACTCCGTCTCGGCCGTAAGAAACCCCTCGCTTATGAACCTGCCCCCCGTCTCGGCGATGGCGTCGAAAAGCGGCTGGGCCCAGCGGTGCTCCAGGAGGAGGAACGCCAGCGCCGTATCGGGCAGCATCGATTCGGTCAGCGTCCAGGCGTCCGTCCGGTCGAAACCCCAGGAGCGGCCGCCCACGGGCCGACTGGCGGGACCAGCAGCATCAACAGGGAGAATGCTCGCCAGCAGTTCGCCGAAGTCCTCGTCGTCGCCGACCGACAACCGCTGGATCGTGCCATCCGGGTTTTTCGCGACGATCAGCAGGTCGAGCAGGCGCAGCATTCCCCGGCCCTGAAGTCGATCGACCTCAGCCAGGACTCGCCCCCGGAACTCGGCGCCGGGACCGAAGCTGACTGCGATCACCTGCAACGGTCCGGTCATGGTCGCCCCTCCCCGTGGTCCAGGAACGAACTGTAGTGGGCGGGCGACATCGGAATCTTCCGATGTCGCCCACCCCCATTTTCGGATCCCTAAAGTTGATGGCGACCGCCGGCCCACGAGGCGAAGGCGGCCCGCAGGACCGGCTTGGTCAAGTGTTCGAGGCGGAGCACCCCAGCACCGACGGTGTCGATGCGCCGGGCGACGCCCTCGACGTCGGCCCGATAAGCGGCCAGCGTCCGAGGCGACGGCTTGGAGCGCCGAGCTGGAACATATCAGGGACGCCAGTATCGCGAAAGAGTTCCCGGCGAGGCGACGAAGCATTCAGAGGCAGATCCCCCTTTCGCACAACGCTACGCCTCGGATCGATGATCTGAAGACGGCGAGATGTCGCCGGTATCGGAGGTTCGCTCAGGCGAAGAACGCGTCAAACGCGGCTCGATCAAGACTGACGGTCCAGGCCTCTGTCAACTTTCCGCCGGCGATATGCCAGACGTGCACTTCGCGAGTGTCGAGTGACTGTTCTGCCCGGCGTCCACGCGTGTTCAGCATGACAACCCCGTGTGTGTCGTTGGCGAGAATGTCGTGAGTGTCCTGGGTGTATGTCCCCTCCGATACCTCAGCCGTTTTTTCGAACAAGCTCGTTGTTGAGGATCACGGCCTCGGTAGTCACCTGAAATCTGATTTGACCCGCCGATGTGCAGGACGATGTCGTCGGCGAAGATGGACAGGACAGCGTCTACGTTCCCGGCCTTGAAGTCTGCATACCCTTGGCGGAGAAGCTCTTCATTAGGATGTCCCACGTTGGCCCCCGTTTCTTTCCGATAGCGGTAGGACAGATCTGACCGCCACCGTGTTCCTGATGTCAAGCGCTTGTTGCCCTTGTTGCCCGAAAGGGCAACGGTTGGTATGCGGATCTGATCGCGGCACACCTGCCTTACAGCCCCGAGCAGTGTTGTTTTGAGGCTGGAGGGCAGCCGGTTACCGTTCTCCGTTGGCCGGCACGGGTGTGGGAGTGTGATCGGATTCGGAACACCAAGCTCGAGCAGGTGGCGACCAAAGTGTTGGGCGATATCGTCTCGGCCAGTTCTGGTCGCGGATCCTGCTGTTCGCCGGTGGCGGGGTCCTCGCCGCGGTCGGGTTGGCCATCTTCATCTCCACTACCGACACCGCCAAGACCGTCCGGCAGGGCATAGAGCAGGACGTCGGCGACGTCGCAGGGAAAGCCGCCATCGGCCTGGTCGCCGAGTAATCCACGCCGACCGGGGAGGGTCTCCGGAACTATCCCCGTAGCAGTTCGGGCTGGCGGGATCGCAGGTGACCGTCGGCAGACCAGCCGACCACCGCCACCGAGACCAGGACCAGCAGGGCGGGCTCACCGAAACCGCCGCCAGGCAGATAACCGCACCGCAGACCGCCCACGGCAGCCCCGTACGCGACGGTCCGGGCCGGATGATGCCGGCGGTGATATCGGACCGTCCGCTCGGCCGCCACGGCCAGATAGATGAGCGGCGCCCGCCCCGACGACGGCCCACCGTTCTCGCCGACGGGAGAGCCCGGCCTGGTAGCCAGCCAGCCACCGCCGGTCGTCTCGGTGTAGTTCGCTGCGGAGCCGGCGGGCGTCGGCCGGGATCATCTGCTCGGCCATACGCAACCTCCGTCCCGACGGCAACGCCGCCTTGCGAGGCCCGACCAGGGAGCGGAACCCCGGCGAGCTCAGCCGCCCATAAGCGGCACAGAGGCGTCGTCCAGAACCCAGCTCCCTGCTTGAGATAGTAGGCAACAGAGGTCGGGGGCGTCTTCAAACGGGACAGGCTGATGCGAGCGCGTCTGCGGGTCGGCTTCGAGGCAGGCGTCTCTGGAACCGTGCCATATCGCCCCATCCCGCTCACCCACCAGGTCAGCCACCATCGTCTGCGACCACGCCGCGGCTGCATGAAGAGCAGGGCGCCAGGTTCGCTGGGGAGACCATGGACTGCCAGGGCAACATGGCGAGGCATCGGTGGCCAAACAGCCCTGCCAACACCATCGTCACGGAGCATTGCCGGGAGATCACCAGACAGCGCCGCCGCTAACACCAGGAGGCTGGCCAAGGCCCGGGAGTAGTCCTCTCTAGCTTGGTGTCCCCGAAGCTGACCACCTGGGAGAGGAAGGAGTAGGTCCGCACGAACTTGTGCAGGGCGTCCTTGGAGGCCAGGCAGTCGACCTCGGTGAGGGAGTGGAACCGCTCGACGGCGCTTCCGCGGGTAGTTCATTATACATTAAAGACAGCAAAGTATCGTGAAGCGGGCCCCACGACGGGCCTGGAGTCAAGGCTTGGGGGTAGAGGCCCGCAGGTGGCGTAGGGCGGGGTTGGCCGCTGCTGCGGCTTGGCGGTCCCGCCGATGACCGGCCAACAGGTCAGTAAGGCGCGTCACTGATCGGCTCGTCTGCACGTTGTGGCCCTCCGCGGAGCTTCGTGCCGGCGGCGCTCGCTCACGGCGCCGACCCTAGGGCTGCACTCAAACTTTGCTCCGATCGCGGGCAGGGTTACCTGGTCAGCCGCGGCTCATGATCTCCCGGCCGAACAGTCGCCCCAAACGTTCGCTGGAAGCGTCCCCGAAGACCACGGGCCAGGTGCCCTCCAACGCCGGCTGAATGACGGTTATTCGGCCCGCGGGCGGAGCCATGTGCTAACTGTCAGCGAGCATGGCTGACCTATGACCACGCGGCCTCCATATGGGATGCCTCCGACCGCCGGAAGCCCCGTGATAGGGGGCACACGCTGGCGACCGCGCGGCGGTTGCTGGTGGCCGGGGCGGACTTGTCGGGCGGATCGATCATGGCGGCGATTTGTCGGCGCGCTTCCGAACCGGGTGGTGGTGTCAGGGTCAGCCCGGCGACCGCGTAGTTGGGTGGAGCAGGTCACGGAGGTGACGGACTCCTGAGGCTGCCGACCCGCCGGTCCAAGCGGTAAGGGCGGGGACCAGTGGACTCTGGGATACTGGCCTGGTCGACCGGAGGTGGCTCATGGCGGAACGTCCGTCGGGGACGGTGACGTTTCTGTTCACCGACATCGAGGGTTCGACGCGGCGTTGGGAGGCCGATCCGGAGGCCATGCGGGTGGCGGTGGCCCGCCATGACGCGATCGTCCGGGCGCGGTTGAGGGGCACGGCGGCTATGTGTTTTCCACCGCAGGGGACAGCTTCGCCGCGGCCTTCGCCCGTGCTGGGGATGCGCTGGGCGCCGCGGTCGACGCGCAGGCGGCGCTGACGGCGGAGGGATGGCCGGACGGAGCGGTGGTGCGGGTGCGCCTGGGTCTTCACAGTGGTGAGGCGTCGGAGCGGGATGGTGATTATTTCGGTCCGGTCCTGAATCAGGCGGCCCGGGTGATGGCCGCCGCCCATGGCGGCCAGATCCTGTTGAGCGCGGTGACGGCCGGGCTGGTCGACGGGGCCGATCTGGTCGACCTGGGAGTGCATCGGCTGCGGGACCTGACCGGGGTGGAGCATCTGTTCCAGGTCCGGGCGGAGGGCCTGCGCGCTGGGTTTCCGCCGCCGGTGACCCTGGACGCGGTGCCGGGCAACCTCCCGGTTGACACCTCCACCTTCGTGGGCCGGGTCGGCGAGGTGGAGCAACTGGCTGCGCTGGTGAGTACGCATCGGCTGGTCACCTTGACCGGGGTGGGCGGGGTGGGCAAGACCCGGCTGGCCCGCAAGGTAGCGGCCGATTTGGCCGGCCAGTTCCCGGACGGGGTGTGGCTGGTGGAGTTGGCCACGATCGGCGATCCGGCGGCCGTCCCGGACCTGGTGGCCACGGTGTTGGGGATCACGCCCGGGGCGGGCCGCTCGCCGACCGAGCGCATCGTGGAGGCGTTGTCGGGGCGGCGGCTGCTGGTGGTGCGGGACAACTGCGAGCATGTCCTCGACGCCGCCGCCGACCTGGTAGAGGCGGTCCTGGCCGGCACCAAGGGCGCCCGGATTGTCGCCACCTCTCGGGAAGGTCTACGGGTGGGGGCCGAGCAGTTGTGGACGGTCCCGTCGCTGCGAGTTGATGGTCCGGCCTCCGAGGCCATCGAGTTGTTCGTGGAACGGGCTCGAGCCGTACGGGTTGGCTTTTCGATCGCCAACCGGACTGATCTGGAGGCCGTGTCGGTGATCTGCCGGCGGCTGGATGGCATCGCCTTGGCCATCGAGCTGGCCGCGGCCCGGATGGTGGCGATGACCCCCCAGGATGTCCAAGACCGTCTCGACGACCGGTTCCGGCTTTTGGCCGGGGGCCGGCGGGGGGTGGAGCGTCACCAGACTCTCCGCCACGCCGTGGCCTGGTCCTACGACCTCCTCGACGACGACGAACGGCTGGTGTTGTGCCGCTGTGCCGTCTTCGCCGGCGGGTTCGATCTGCCCGCGGCCACCCATCTCTGCGATCCCCTCGACGAGTACACGGTGTTGGACATGTTGGACTCGTTGGTACGCAAATCGCTGGTCACTGTTGAACAATTCAGGGGCACGCCCGCTACGGGCTGTTGGAAACGGTCCGCCAGTTTGCGGAGGAACAGCTCGCCGCCACCGGCACCATCGCCGAGGTCAGGCACCGCCACGCCGGGAACTTCGCCGCCCAGGCCGTCGCCCACTGGGACATCTGGGACGGGCCCCACATGCGGGTGGCGTTGGACTGGGTGGACGTCGAGTTCGCCAACCTCGGCCGGGTTTCGCTGGGCCGCCGATCATCATGACCTGGTCACCGCGGTCGCCATCGCCGCCCACACCACCATGCTCGCCGGTTTTCTGCAACGCCTGGAGTCGATCGGGTGGGCCGAAGAACTCCTCGACGCCGCCACCGACGCTCAGGTGCGCCAACTCCCACGCTTGTACACCGCCGCCAGTAATTGTGTATACACCGGCAGCGCCGACGTCGGCGTCGGCTACGCCCAGACGGCAGTGGCGTTGGAGGCCGACCCTGCCTATCAAGGCTTCGGACCGGCGGTGAGCCGCATGGCCGAAATAGTGGCTGATGCCTACACCGGTCGAATCGACCGGGCCCTGGAGATCTGCGCCGACCTCGCCGGCCAACACGGCTTGGCCCGCGTCCTCGGTCTGACCTTATCGGTATGGTGGCTGCCGACCGTCGGGCGGACCGCCGAGGCCAGACTGATGGCCGACGACGGATGGCTACTGCTGGACAAGGTCGACGATCGGCATGATCGTCGGAGGCTGTGCCAGCTCTATGCAGGTTCTTCCATGACCGGCCGAAGGTAGTTCAGGAACTCGTCGAAAGCCTCCTGACTCTCCCAGATATCGAACACCTGAAGCTGACCGTCTTCGCCGAAACAAGATGAAGCCTCATCGCGCCTTCCGGTGCGCCAGCCTCCTGTAGGCGAGCACGTCCTTTCGTGTGTTGCTCGATCGTCATGTTCTTGGTGACGATGTAGATACCGATCATGGTGAGTAGGTCCCTCCTGCTTCTCTGCAGAGCATTCGCCCCCGAGCCTGTTCTTCGATCACGATGTGTCGGTCGTGCTGCCTCCGGCGGCTCTACGCGACCGGCAGTACGGGACCACCCTGGCACCGAAGTTTCTACATGAGGTTCTCTGAAGCCAACCCATCCCAAGTCGGCACCACCGCTCCGTACTTGGCACGCGGCGGTCGCCGAGGCTCGGTCCCCTAGGCCTGCAACGGACTCACAAAAAGGTACCCACCGCGACCCGCGATCAGGGGCTTACGCCACCCAGAATCCGGGGCGCACTTGTGGGACGCTGCCTCGAGACGCTCGAAGGCCAGCGGAGCGCCATGGACTCGGCGAGTGCGCCCGACGAAACGGCGCTGTCGCGCCTGACATTCACTAAAACCAAGCCAGGTATCACCTTGTGTTTGCGTGATAAGCCGCAAAAGCCGCAACTGCGATCACCGCGCCGGTGGGCTCATTCGCCACGAAACGCCCGGCATGGCGCCGCATGATGAACCGGGTCGCCCAGTCGCAGGGCCCCAATGTGGCTCCCTCTAGA
>CAWBUQ010000013.1:0-96756 GCA_963791995.1 uncultured Acidimicrobiaceae bacterium
ACGCGTGAGTCACAATGTTGCCGATGCTCGATTCCTCCTCCATCTCCGTCGTTCTCCGGACTTATCGGCCGGAGCGTGATGCCCTTTTGGAGTTTTTAGCCGGGCTCTCGGCTGACGATTGGACCCAGCCGACTGAATGTCCGGCCTACTCAGTGAAGGGCATCGCCACGCATGTCTTGGGTGACGACTTCTCTCTCCTCAGCCGACAGCGTGATGGTGCCGTCCAGGGCTTGGTGTACATGGCCGACGAGCTTCCCGGAGCCGACTTCCGAACGCTCCTCGACGCGTTCAACGACAGATGGGTGGCAACGACCCGGTTCATGAGCCCGTCCCTTCTGATCGAACTGCTCCGTCTCACCGGTGAGTGGACCGCCGCGTACTACGAGTCCGTCGATCCGGACTCGCCCGGTGAATCCGTAGGGCTGTTCGGCGCGAGCCAAGACTCGAGCTCCCCGTTCTGGCAGGCGATCGCCCGGGAGTACCTCAGCGCTGGATCCACCATTCACAAATCCGCAGGGCACTCGGTTTGGGGTCGCTGGCGGACCGGCAGTTCCTCCGCACTGGGATCGAGGTGGCCGCTGCAATGGCTCAGATGGAGACTGTTGTACCAACCGATTCCGAAGGAGTCTGGGGCTTCGGGCCGATCGTGCTCGGGCCGGCGCAGCAGGCCGCCGACATCTTGACCCTCGCCCATACCGCCGAGTCGATCCGACAGCTCGCGACTGGGCCCGCAGACATGGTCGACTTCGTTGCAGCGGTGGCCGGCAGACAATGAGCCAGTCGTAGTTCGGCGTTAGGAGGGCCGAGGTCAGCTCAGTAGGGTGAATGTGCCCGTTCATTGACCGGGCCCGGGACTAGCGAAGGTTCAACGCCTACTGTCATCGCATGCGAGTGCTCGCAGCATGCTCACTCGGTGGAGCCGGCCATCTCCAGCCACTCGTGCCTTTTCTCGACGAGGCGCGCCGCAGTGGCCATGAGACGCTGGTGGTCTGCCCTCCTGCGATGGCAGGCATGGTCGATGAGACTGGGCACCCCTTCCAAATGGGCGGTGAGCCGCCAGAACACGCTGTCGGACCGATACGGGAGCAGCTTGCGATCGTGCCTGCGGGCGAGGCATCAGTTCTGGGTAACAGGGAGCTATTCGGGCGGCTGGCGACGACCGCAATGTTGCCGTCGATGGACGCGGTCCTGCAAGACTGGCAGCCAGATGTCGTACTGCGAGATCCCTGTGAATACGCCTCGGCCGTAGCCGCGGCCCCACTCGGGATCCCGACGGTGACAGTCGCGATTGGCTTGGCCGAGGTCGAGTGGGCCTCGATCGACATCGCGGCTCCAGCGCTCGAAGTCCATCGCGCTGGATTCGTCCAGGAGCTGCGTCGTTCGCCCTACGTGACACGGTTCCCGGCCACCGTGGACCCGTCGCCCTTCCCGGACACTCGACGGTTCAGCCAATCGCTACCAACGCCGCAGGGCGCGTTGGGGGACTGGTGGCCGGGTTCGAGCGCCCCCCTCGTCTACATGAGCTTCGGCACAGTCCTCGGCCACATGACAATCGCATCCGAGATCTACCGGACTGCGTTGGAGGCCGTAACCGGGCTCGACGCCCGCGTTCTTCTGACCGTCGGACGGAGGTTCGACCCATCCCAGCTCAACGACGTGCCCGACAACGTCCACGTCGAGGCCTGGGTCGACCAGGCGGACGCGCTCGAGCGAGGCTGCACTGGTCGTCTGCCATGGCGGATCGGGGACCACCTTCGGCGCCCTCGCAGCTGGTGTCCCGGTGGTCGTCGTTCCGCTCTTCGCCGACCAGTTCACCAACGGATCCCGCGTGCTCCGAGTCGGTGCTGGCCTTCTGATCGAGGTCGACCGAGATACACAAGGGCGGCGGCCCCTTGGCAGTGGCGAGGCTGGCCACATCCGCGACGCCGTCGAAGCAGTGCTCGCCGACGACTCCTACCGCGAAGGTTCCCGAGCAATCGTGGCCGAGATGGCGGCAGCACCCACGACCAAGACGACCCTTGAGGATCTCCTGCGCATTGGCCGACTTCCGCACGGGCTGTCCGCATGGTGACGAGAACGCGCCCCAGTAGGCCGGTTCTGCGTGTCATCTACTCCTGTCCGAGCAGATAACGGACAGCTTCGCGGATGGAGCCCGCGAGCTGATCGGGCGGACTTCCGAGCGTCAGGTCCCAGGTCCGGTCCCGGTGGATCCATATCGTCGCCATTTCACAGTGGCGGGCACCAACGATGTCGGCGGTTGGCGAGTCGCCAATCATCCAACTGGCCTGCGCACACGCCTTGCCGTCTCTTCACCGACAGCCCGCTGAAGAGCTACTTCGAAAATCCGGCGGTCTGGCTTGGCGATACCCAACTCCCCTGACGAACAGAAACCATTGACGAAGGGAAGAAGTCCCAGCCGCTCGGCCTTTCTGAGCTGGTGAGTGTGTGGCCCATTGGTGATGATGCAGATCCGCCAGTCGGCCGCCTGGAGGTCGGCGAGGCAGTTCTGGATATCGCTATCCGGCCTGAGCATCTCCCAATAGCCTTCGTAATACGCAGATACCAAGGTCTCGACAGGTTCCTGCAGACCGAAGTGCGCCTTCGCGTTCGTCCATAGTTCAGTTCGGTCGGTAAGACCGTCCTGGTCGGCGACGATCAGCCACTCGACTGCGTCTCGACTGAATCGATGATCCAGAGCGAACCTTTCCGCCCACTTTCGAAACGTGGCATCCCTGTCGTAGAGAGTGTTATCGAGGTCGAAGAGAGCGATTCGCATGGGCCGTGGTTCTCCCCACATTGTCCCAGACCGTGGGACTAGGTGCCTGCGGCACCACGGGGACAGTGCCCAGCGATTCGGAGCTCGTCCTAGCGTCTACGGCATGGACGAGGATGAGAGGCATGCGCTCGGCTACGAGCGGGTCGACGAGGATCCGAATGTCTCGGTTCTCCTCGAAACGATGGAGGCCACCGGGCGCTGGGAAGCCACCCTTCAACTTCGCGCATGGGAACGCGAGCAGCTGAACCTCACCCCTGGTCAGCGACTCCTCGACGTCGGCTGCGGCCTGGGCGATGCTGCCCTCGCCCTGGGTGACGAACTCGGAAGCGATGGAGAGATAGTCGGCATCGACGCCTCGGCAGAAATGATCGCAGGTGCGCGATCGCGGGCGCGCACAGCGAGGTGCCGGGTCAGGTTCATCGTCGGCGACGCACTTGAGCTTGCCGTGTCGAACAGCACCTTCGACATTGCTCGATCCGAACGGACCCTGCAGTGGTTGACCGACCCCAAAGCAGCCGTCGCCGAAATGGCCCGCGTGCTACGACCAGGCGGCCGCCTGTCACTCATCGAGACCGATTGGTCGACCTTCGGCATCAACGTCGGCGACGGCGACCTCGCCAAGCGCGTTCACGATTCCATGCAGATCGAGCGACGCAGAGCATCCAACATCGGGCGCCGGCTCGCTGACCTCGTTCACGACATCGGATTTGAACTGGTGGATCACACGACGGCCACACAGCATTGGACTGCTTGGAACCCCGACGAGTCACCTGCTCCTTACGGCTGCTTTTCGATGACCAGCCTCGCCGAGGACCTCATTGATACCGGACATCTCAGCGCCGACGAACGAGATCGGTTCGTGTCGACCATTCACTCGGCTGCACGCGAAGGCCGCTTTTCGATGGCTCTCACGATGTTCGGGGTCGTTGCGGTAGCAAGTCGGAGCGCGCCGTAGAGCTCTTCGATCGTTGGAGCGGGGTGAGACTCCCCCAATCGCCGGGCGGGGCATGACACAGGTCCGACTTCTCGGCACAATGGTTGCGTGGTCGGGTTCTCCCACCTCCCGAGCGACCCGGAGATCGCAGCGTGGCCGAGGTTTACTCGGGAGCACCCCCTCGAACTCTTGGTAAGTGCGTGCCTGACGGGTGCTCCCTGTGGAGTAGACGGGTCCTCCTACGGTGCTCCCTACACGCATACAGCTCGTCTGTTGCATCTTCCAAATGTGCACGCCCACGCCTTTTGCCCCGAGGACTTCGCATTCGGCACCCCTCGCCGCGACGCCAGACATCCACGGCGGCACCGGGTTCGATGTTCTTGATGGCACAGCTCGAGTGCTCAGCGACGCCGGGGAGGACTGGACTCCGCGAACGCTCGACGCCGCCCGGGCGATGTTGCGGGTGGCACAAGAGAACGACGTCCGCTTGGCTCTGCTCATGGACATCAGTGCTGCGTGTGGTTCCCAGGTCATCTATGACGGGCCACGGTCAGAGGGCCATCACCAAGCGGGGCAGGGGGTCTGTGCTGCGCTCCTGATCCGTCACGGGATCAAAGTCCTGAGTCAAAGAGATCAACGCACACTCGACGCGGTCTTGAGCAAACTGGACCCCACTTACCGATCACATCCGAACGCTCAGGATCACCATGAAACGCTCTGGTATGTCGAAACGTTTGGGCATCGGTGATCAGTTGACCAACCTGTCCCAGTTCGCCGCACATGAAGGACCTCGGGCAGTCCGACCCTGACGAACGGGGACCTCAACCGGCAAAGTCGACAACGAACGCCTTCTGTCGTCCCGACTCCACGGCGTTCGCGGAGTAGTTCCCACGCACCCAGGTGACGGCATCGCTGGAAGGAAGTCCACACAAGATGGCCAGGCAGGCCAACGCCGTTCCGGTTCGTCCATGACCTCCGAGACAACCCAGCTCAACTCGCTCTCCAGCGCGAGCGCGTTCCAGCAGCGATCTCAGGGCGGCCACCACGGGAGCAGCATTGCTGGGCACGCCGAAATCGGGCCAGTCGAGGTGATCGTGGGACCACGGAGGATCCCATTGGGGGTCCAGATACAGACCGAAATCGGGAGCATGGTCGCGGGCATAGGGATGCCGGGCATCAAACGAAACGGCGGTGACTTCGGTCCCGTCCGGCAACACGACGATGGATCGATGGAGGTGCAGGTCAAACCGCTGATGATCGTGGTCAGAGGCAGCGCACTTTGCCGGTTCATCGTCCACGTACCAGTGGACCTCGCATTGCGCGCACACCACGACGGATCGGATGTCAGTCACGCCTTTATTGTTGTCGCAAGCGCCGATTCCCCGGACTCGCCGGCGGCCGTTGAGGTGAGCTCCCTTTCGCCAATGATGCAACGCAGAACGCCACCAAAATCCACCGTCTGCTTGCTATCGTGAGCACCGGGCCGACTGCAGTGGATCCGCCGGAAGCTGAGCCAGAGTCGACCTGAGCGTTTAGGTCGAGCTGATCTTCTGAACTGGGGGTTCGCCGCCTGAAATCCATGTTTCGGACATCGGTCACGAGACATGGGTTTACTGAATGCTTTCCAACCTCGGGGTGGCGCGCTGGCTGCAGTCGTCGTGGAAGCTCTCGCGGGCCTTCGGGGTGTCCAACGTGGCGGTGCTCCACCGTGTGTCCGACCTCCGCTCGGTCGGCGCCTCCGATTCGGAGCAGGTGGCGCTGGCCCAGGGCCTGTTGGCCGACTCAGAGACCGCGTGTCGTCTACGCGCAGTCGCCGGGCGAGCTCGAGGCGGCCACCGAGCTCCTCTCGCTCTCGAGCACCGAGACCGACCTGCTCCCACAGCTCCGGCGGGGGATCGCGCTCTGGAAGGTGGGGCAGCGCTCGTTCCTCGTGCAGCATCGACTGAGCGCCACGGAGCGCCGGATCGTCGACACCGACGCGGCGATGGCGTCGGGGACGGCGTAGGTGGGACGGCCGATGTCGGGGCTGGTGGCCACGGTCGTGCCGATTGCGCTCGGCGGCGCACTGGTTGCCGGGATCTCCTCGACGAACCCGCTCGGTCAGTGGCGCGCGCCGGATCCGGTCGGAGCGGGAGCCGGCGTGGTGCCCGCTGGGCTCGACGGCGCGACCTGCGGCCGCTGCTCGTCCCTCACGGCGCCACGCCACCGGGCCGGCTCGTGCTGGGCGTCACCTCCGGCGTCGTCCGCGCCGCACCGGTGGCGGCCGAGCGGGCACAGTCCCTCGTCGTCGTCGGGCCGACCCAGAGTGGCAAGACGACGCGCCTGGCCGTGCCCGCCATCCTCGGCTGGCGCGGTCCGGTGGTGGCCGCGAGCGTGAAGAGCGACCTGCTGCATCACACCCTCGGTGCGTGCAGCCGGCGCGGCCGGGTGTGGTGCATCGACCCCACCGGCTCGACGGCGGCGCGCCGGAGCAGCTGGTCGCCGGTCGCCGGATGCAGCGAGTGGCAGCGCGCCTGTCACGTGGCGGTCGACCTGTGCGAGGCGGCCAAGGCCGACGGCACCACCGCCGAGGGGGAGTTCTGGTACGCCACGGCGGCCAAGCTCCTGGCGCCGCTCTTGTTCGCCGCCGCGGTGGAGGGTCGGCCCATGGCCGACGTCGTGCGCTGGGTGGACACCCAGGAGACGGGGCAGGTGGCGGCGATCTTGGAGCGGTCGGCGTCGCCGGAACCGCTGCAGGCGGCGCAGGCCACCTGGTATCGCGACGAGCGGACGCGGAGCTCCGTGTACACGACCGCCGAGACCGTGCTGGCGCCCTTTGCCCACGAGGCGGCAACGCCGGCGCCGGGGCCAGCGTTCGAGCCAGAGGATCTCCTCGGCGGTGCCAACACCCTCTTCCTGTGCGCGCCGGCCCACGATCAGCGCCGCCTGCGCGGCTACTTCACCGCACTCACGCAGCAGGTCTTGTCCCACGCGTTCGCCACCGCCACACGAGCCGGCCGCCCGTTGGAGCCGCCGCTGTTGGTCGTGCTCGACGAGGCGGCGCACATCGCGCCGTTGTCCGAGCTCGACGGCTTGGCCGCGACCTGTGCGTCGCACGGGATCCAGTTGGTGACGGTGTGGCAGGACCTGGCACAGGTGCGGGGCAGGTTCGGTCCCCGTGCCCCGACCGTGTTGAACAACCACCGGGCCAAATTGTTCCTCCCCGGCATCGCCGACCCCGACACCCTCGAGTACGCCAGCCGCCTCATCGGTGACGAGGAAGCGGCCCAACCCTCCGTCACCGCGCGACCCGTCGGGACGGCGCTCGACCACGTCGACCACGGGCACGCGCCGGCTGCTGGCACCCGAGGAGCTGCGGTGCCTTCCCCGCGGCCAGGGCGTGCTGGTCTACGGGACGTTGCCGCCGGCCCGGCTGCACCTGCGACCGTGGCCGGGTGCCGGTGCCGGTGCCGGGTCGTCGCGTCGGTGTCAGGGCTCGCCGCCGTTGAGCGTCCGAGGCCCGTTCGCTCCGGTCGCAGTGGCCCGACTGGAGCGGGCACGGTCTGAGAGGAGCGTGCGCTCTGCGTCGTTGGTCGCCAGCGCGGCGGCTCGTTCGAACTCATCGGCGGCCTCGTCGTGCCGGCCCACCCGGTCGAGCAGGTCCCCCCTGACGCCGGCGAGGAGGTGATAGCGCTCCAGCGTCCCGCTGGCAACGAGCATGTCCACCAGGGCGAGGGCGTCGGCAGGCCCGGTGGCCATGGAGACCGCGACGGCGCGGTTGAGCTCGACGATGGGTGACGGCGTGGCCCGCGCCAGCTCCGTGTAGAGACTCACGAGTTCGCCCCAGTCCGTCTCATCTGGGTGAAAGGTGCGTGCATGACACGCGGCGATGGCGGCCTGCAGCTCGTAGGGCCCTCTCTCGCGTCCTTCCCGCGCCGTGTCGGCGCAGCACAGTGCGTCCTCGCCTCGCCCGATGTGGAGCCGGTCCCACGTACGGCGATCTTGCTCGAGCAGGAGCACCGGCTCGCCGGAGGGGCCGATGCGCGCCCGCAGCCGCGACGATTGGAACTCCATGAGTGCGACAAGGCCGTGGATCTCGGACTCTTCGGGCGCCAACGTCGTGAGCACGCGCCCGAGGCGGAGCGCCTCGTAGCAGAGCTCGGGCCGCGTCCAGTCCGCCCCTGTCGTTGCCGCATAGCCCTCGTTGAAGACGAGGTAGATGACTTCGAGGACGGCACCCAGGCGTTCGGCGCGGTCCTCTCCCACCGGCACCTCGAAGGGGACCCCGGCTTTGGCGATCGTCTTCTTGGCCCGCACGATGCGCTGGGCGATGGTCGGCTCGGGCACGACATAGGCCCGCGCGATCTCGGGCACGCTGAGACCACCAACCAGCCGGAGCGTCAGCGCGACCCGGGCGGGGACGGAGAGCACCGGGTGGCAGGCCACGAACATCAGGCGAAGCCGGTCGTCGTCGATCTCGCGGGGTGACGGCAACTCGATGCCCGCGGTGCTGTCGTCCACAGACGACCGAACGAGCTGCTCTGCGACCTGCGCGTACTTTGTCGCGAGGTTCCGGTCGCGTCGGAAACGGTCGATTGCTTTGCGCTTCGCCACGGCAGTCAGCCATGCGCCGGGATTCTGAGGCGTCCCGTCGCGAGGCCACTGGCGCAATGCATCGACCAGCGCGTCATGGGTCAACTCCTCGGCCAGGTCGAGATCACCGACGAACGACGTCATCACGGCCACGACCCGGGGGAACTCGATCCGGTATGTGGCCTCGATCGCGGCGGTCGAATCGGTGGCCGGCACGCCACCGATTCAACCACCGCGACTCGAATGCGGGCCCGCTGGGCCCACCCGGACCCCAGTCAGCCCGAGACCGGGCGGACCCGCACCTCCCCTTCACCCAGGACGCCGAGGAAGCGCTTGGACCACTCGACGGCCTCGGGGAGATCGCGGCACTCGAGCAGCGCCCACCCGCCGACGAGCTCCTTCGCCTCGGTGAACGGCCCGTCGACCACGGTGTACTCGCCCTCTTTCAGGGTGATGATGGAACCCTCCGATGTCGGGGCGATCCCTCCGGTGGCGACGATGACGCCCGCCTTCGTCGCGTCTTCGACGAACCTGCCCATCTTCTCGAAGAGCTCGGGCGGCGGCGGCTCGGCCGGCAGTTGTGCCTCGTCGGCAAGGGTGTAGCCCAGGAATCGCATGATGTGCTCCTTCTGATTCTTTGCTGTCTGCGAGGCGGCTCTCGCCCCACTCTGACAGAGCGTCGAACGGGCGGGCCACGGATCGACACGGCGGCGAGATTTTCTTCGTGTCCGCATACTCCCGTCTGCCGGGTGCCCGGTTCGGTTGCCGGGCAGGTCGTCGTGGTCTCAGCCGCGACTAACCTCGCTCCGGCGGAAAGTTTCGCAGTGGTCCACGAAGATCCAAGGGGGTCGACGCATGTCCAGCCAGGTCGGAAGCGGTGAGGTCCGCATGCTCATAGACGGTGAGCTTGTCGAGGCTTCGTCAGGCAAGCGCTTCGACAACATCAACCCCGCCACCGAGGAGGTGCTGGGCCAGGTCGCCGACGCGTCCGCCGAGGACATGCGGCGCGCCATCGACGCTGCCCGCCGTGCGTTCGACGAGACGGACTGGTCCACCAACCGTGCGCTGCGCAAGCGCTGCCTCGAGCAGCTCGCAGACGCGCTGGAGACCGAGCGCGAAGAGCTGCGCGAGGAGATCATCGCCGAGGTCGGGTCGCCGCGCATGATGACGTTCGCCGCGCAGGTCGACTGGCCGCTCGACGACGCTCTCCGCTGGCCAGCGGAGATGATCGACAAGTTCGAGTTCGAGCGGTCCCTGCCCAACACCGAGAAGATGGGTATGAAGAGCCGCCGCGGCGTCATGAAGGAGCCGATGGGCGTC
The DNA here is from genome assembly GCA_963791995.1 of uncultured Acidimicrobiaceae bacterium. Classification (GTDB taxonomy): domain Bacteria; phylum Actinomycetota; class Acidimicrobiia; order Acidimicrobiales; family RAAP-2; genus Bog-473. Next base: position 9,603 of record CAWBUQ010000013.1, read on the forward strand.
ATCGGCGCCATCGTGCCGTGGAACTACCCGGTCGAGGTGACCCTCAACAAGCTGGGTCCGATCCTGGCCACCGGCAACACGACGATCATCAAGCCTGCGCCCGACACGCCGTGGAACGCCACCCGGCTGGGACGCCTCATTGCCGAGAAGACCGACATCCCCGCCGGCGTGGTCAACGTGGTCACCTCCTCCGATCACCTCGTCGGCGAGGAGCTGACGCTTTCGCCGAAGGTGGACCTGATCTCGTTCACGGGGTCGACGGCCACGGGCAAGCGCATCATGGAAAAAGGCGCCCCAACCCTCAAGCGCGTCTTCCTCGAGCTCGGCGGCAAGTCGGCCATGATCGTGTGCGACGACGCCGACTTCCCCTCCACCGTCCCCTTCGCCTCCATGGTGTGCGTGCACGCCGGCCAGGGGTGCGCCATGCAGACGCGGCTGCTGCTGCCACGCTCGCGCTACGACGAAGGTGTCGAGCTGATCACCGCCGGCATGGCCGGCGTCCCCTACGGCGACCCTTCGAGCGACGCCGTCGTCATGGGTCCCGTGGTGAGCGCGCGCCGAGCGCGACCGCGTGCTCGGCTACATCGAGAAGGGGCAGGCGGAAGGGGCCAAGCTCGTGGTCGGTGGCGGCCGGCCGTCGCATCTGCCCAAGGGCTACTTCGTCGAGCCGACGCTCTTCGTGGACGTCGACAACTCCATGACCATCGCCCAGGAGGAGATCTTCGGGCCGGTCCTCTGCGTGATCGCCTACGAGGACGACGACGATGCGGTGCGCATCGCCAACGAGAGCACCTACGGGCTCTCGGGCGGGGTGGTCTCGGCGTCCGAGGAGCGGGCCACCGCCATCGCCCGTCGCATCCGCACCGGCTCCATCGGTGTCAACGGGGGCCTCTGGTACGGGGCGGACTCTCCCTACGGCGGCTACAAGGACAGTGGAATCGGCCGCCAGTGCGGGACCGAGGGTTTCGAGCAGTACCTCGAGACCAAAGCCATCGCCTGGCCGGGCTGAGCCGCTCGGGAAGCGCTCGAGGCCTCAGGCCTCAGGGCTCAGGCCGAGCCCCACTCGGCCAGCAGCTCGTCGGTCGTGGCGAGGCGTGCCACGAAGGCGAGGCTGTGCCGGAGCATGGATTCGTGGTGGGAGGCCGGGGTGCCCACGGACGCGTCGGTCGGCACGGTCACGGCGAACCCCTCGTCGGCGGCGCCCGCTGCCGCCAGCGGGATGGCCAGGTTCGTCGAGACGCCGGCCACCACGAGCTCGTCCATGCCCATGTTCCGCAGGATGGTCAGCGCCTCGCTGCGATGCACCGGCGAGATGCCCTGGTGCCGGGGCAGCACCAGGTCAGCCGGGTCCACCCCGATCTCGTGCACCACTTCGAGTGCGGGGTCGTCGTCGCGCCAGGACGCGGTCGATGCGGTGGCGCGCATGAGCGGCGACCGCCGGCTGGTCGAGCGCCCGCCGGCCAGGGGCAGATAGGTCAGGTGCACCACCTGGACGCCGGCGCTGCGGGCTCCGGTGGCGAGGCGACCCATGGCGGCGAGCGCCGGCTGCGCCGCCTCCGCCAGGGCGGGGAGGACGGAGAGGTCGCCGACGACGCCGCGTTGGCACTCGACGAAGAGCAGCGCCGTGTGGCGGGGCTCGCTCAGGCGACGACTCCCGCCACCTTGAGGTCGATCACCTCGTCGGCGCTGAGGTCGATGCCGGCGAGGATCTCGTCGCAGTGCTCGTTGAACTCGGGTGCCCGCTTCGGCGCAGAGGGAACTCCGGAGAACTGCACCGGTGTCGTCACGAGCGTGAACGGCGTGCCGTCAGCGGTGGCCGTCTCGCCGAGCAGACCGTTGGCCAGCACCTGTGGGTCCTCGGTGAGCTCGAGGCTGTCCTGGGCCACGGCCCACTGGCCGTCGAAGGAGTCCAACCGGTCCTTCCAGTCGCTGAGAGGTGCCGAGGCGAAGATCTCCCTGAGGATCTCGCGCGCCACACCCGCATTGGCCGCCAGCTGCTCGTGCGAGTTGAACCGCTCGTCCGCGATCAGGTCCTCGCGCCCGACCGAGCGGCAGGCCGAGGGCCAGTACTTGAAACCCTGCAAGCAGGAGAAGGCGAGGAACCGTCCGTCCTCGGTCCGGTAGGTGCCGACCAGCGGGTTGGCCGGTCCGGCACCGCCGCCGCGGCTCGGGCCGGGACGCCACGGCATGTTCAGCTGGAGCGACAGTGCCACGGCCGGGCTCATGGCCCACATGCCGACACCGAGGAGCGACACGTCGAGGGGCACCGCCTCGCCGGTGCGCTCGCGGTGGAACAGCGCGCCCATGATCCCCCCGGCGATCGTCATCCCGCCGATGGAGTCGCCGTAGCCAGGGCCGGGCTGGCCGGCCAGGTAGTCGACGTCGGTCGGCGTGGTGCCCATGGCACTGCCGGCGCGGCACCAGTAGCTCAAGAAGTCGTACCCGCCCCGGTCGGCCTCGGGCCCGCGCTCGCCGCCGCCCGTCCCCGCCACATAGATGATGTTGGGGTTGTGCTTCTTGATGTCGTCGAGCTCGATGCGCAGCTTCTTGCGCACGGCCGGCAGCTTGTTGGTCAAGAAGACGTCCGACGTCGCGGCCAGCTTGTAGATGAGGTTGAGGCCTTCCTCCGTGCTGACGTCGATACCGATGCTCTTCTTGCCCCGGTTGGAGTGTTCGAGCAGCACGTGCACGTTGCCCATGTTGGGCATGACCCCGCTCGAGGCCAGGCCACGCATGGCATCGCCGCGTTCGGGGTGCTCGACCTTGATGACCTCGGCACCCCAGTCGGCCAGGATGGCCGATGCCGCCGGCACGAAGGTGTGCTCGGCAACCTCGAGGATGCGAACACCTTCCATAATGTCTGCCAACGTCGATTCCTCCCCTTCGCGTGCGCAGTGCGCCCCGTGAGCCGGAGAAGCTTCGTAGCTTCCAGCGGCGCTGTCCAACCCGCTGCGACCGCTCCTCAGCCGGCCAACCCCAAATCGGTCATGACGTGCGCCGTGTCCTCGCCCAGCGCTGGTGCGACCCGCGCCGGCACCCGAGCCCTCGGTTCGGCGGGGCTGAGCCCGGCCGGGACGGGAAGCGTCGGGCCGGACAGGCCGGCGGCGACGCCGGCCATGGAGACATCGAGCAGCCAGCGACCGCCCCGCGCCAGTGCGTCGAGGCATTCGTGTGCAGCCGTCAGTCCCGTGACCGGGTCGGCCACGGCATCGGCACAGAAGAGAGGGGCGCCGCCGTCGGACCACGCGACCAGGCCGCCGGCCGCCGCCGTGTCGTCACCGAAGCCGACGTGTTGGACGGCGTCGGCTCCGGCGCTGCCTCGTCCGTCCCGCCCGTAACCGGTGATGGACACCCAGACCTGCGGACCGCCGTCACGCACCATGTCGGCGGCGACGAGGCCCAGCTGCTCGAGCGCGCGGGGCCGGCTGGCCTCGATCACCACGTCGGCCCGCCGGATCAGTCGCCGCAGGGCGCCGAGGCCTCCTGCAGTCCCGAAGTCGAGGGCCACCGAGCGTTTGCGCCCGTTCAAGAGGTCGAAGAACGAGGGCGTGCCTCGGCGCGCGCCATCGGGCCGCGTCGTCGACTCCACCTTGATGACCGTCGCGCCCTCGCCGGCCAGGAGGTCGCCGCACAGCGGCCCCGCCCACAACGCGGACAGGTCGACGACCAGTGCGCCGGAGGGGGCGCGACCCGGTGCTGCGCCGAGCGGGGTTCGCACGACGGCTTCGGTACCGGACGCCGAGCCGACGCCGGCCACCGGCAAAGCCGAGCAGCGCGGCGCGGCGCAACAACTCGTCAGGATCGCGGTTGGCGAAGGCGGCCTCGACCGCCGTCCAGGTGGCCGGTGCCGTCGCCGGCAGGCTGTCGAGCTCGAGCCACGCGGGGACCGCCTCCATATCCTCGACCCGCGGGAGCGAGACGGCCACCCATCGGTCCCGCGTCGGGTAGAGGTGGCAGCTGCCGCCACAGCTGACGGCGCCGCGACGCCACAGACCCATCAGCGCGGCACGCTCGCCGAGGAGCGCCGGGGCGTCGACGCCGCTGAAGGTCCGACCGAGCCGCTCGAGTCCCTCCACCAGGCCCTCGGGAGGGCCGAGGGGCTGGTCCGGCAGCCCGGTGAGAACCATCGCACCGCTCGACGCCCAGCGCTGCACCGCGGAGTCCGACATGGGGGCAGGGTAACGTCTCGCGATTCCCCAGCTGATCAGCGCCGATGCGCTTCTCGCCGAGTTGCGGAGCGACTTCGCCCCCGAACGCGGCGGGGCGGTCCAGGTCGCCCTGCACGACCGGCTTCCTGCGCCGGGGGATCTCCCCGACGATCGTCTGGCCAGCCTGCCCTTCGTCGTGCTCGGCGTGGCGAGCGGCTCCGTGGACGACGGCTGGCTCGCCCTCTGTGACGTCGTCGTCGAGGAGGGCGACCCCGCCCTGGCCGACGTCCAGGCGAACCTCGACGACCACCCGATCACCGCCGCCACCCTCGCGTTGTTGCTGCGTGGCCAGTCCCGTCTCTCGGTGGGGGACGGGTTGGTCGCCGAGTCCGCCGCCTACTCGGTGCTCCAGAGCGGACCCGAGTTCGCCGCCTGGCGCGCCGCCCACCCGGCGCGCACCGAGCGTGACGACGGTCCACGTGTGCGCGTCGAGCGCGACGGCGCGGTCTTGCGTGTCACGTTGACACGGCCGCAGCGCCTCAACGCACTCGACGCGCAGATGCGCGACGAGCTGGTCGAGGCGTTCACTCTGGCCGGAGCCGACCCGCTCCTCACGCGGGTCGAGCTGCGCGGCGAGGGCAAGGCCTTCTGCGCCGGAGGCGATCTCGACGAGTTCGGGTCACGGGCCGACCCGGCCAGTGCGCACCTGATCCGGTTGGAACGGAGCGTGGCGCGGTCGCTCTCCCGGCTCACCAAGTCGACGGTGAGCTACGTGCACGGCGCGACGGTCGGCTCCGGGGTCGAGCTGGCTGCATTCACCGGTACGGTCGTGGCAGCGCCCGACACACAGATCGCCCTTCCCGAGATCGGCCTCGGCCTGGTCCCAGGGGCCGGCGGCACGGTCAGCCTGCCCCGGCGAATCGGCCGGTTGCGGACGGCCTGGCTCGCCTTCTCGGGGCGGGCCATCGATGCTGCGACCGCGCTCGAGTGGGGCCTGGTCGACGAGCTCGAGTCCTGAGTCCGGGCCGGGAACCGGGCTCACGCGTCGGACGTGACCGGCCAGCACACCTCCGTGCAGGTCTCGTCCAGATAGTGCTCGCGGATGGGACCAGACCCGCCGATGCCGCGTTCGGCCACGATCGTCCCCAGCGCCCCATACGTACGGTCGATGTCGGTCAGCGGGCCGTCGTGGAGGAGCAGCGCAACGGTCTGGGGCTCCAAGCGGATGAGCGGCTCGCCGCTCTGCACTGCGGACGCGTCGCTCGACCGGCACGAATGCGGTGACCTCGCCCTCTCCCGCCTCGAAGAAGGCGTCCGCGTAGAGCGCGCCGTCGGGACCGACGACCGAGAGTCCCGCCGCCTCCGCATTGCCATGGAGGGTCAACAGCGTCGCGTCGAGCCATCCCGCGGATTCGTCGAATGCGACGACAGCGACGTTGGTCAAGACGTCGGCCGGCGGCAGGTGGCGGATGTGGGCAGTGCGAGCACCACCGTCGGACGCGCTCAACAGTGACTGGAGTGCGGCGACGGTCTGCTGCGTCTGCTCGAGTTGATCCTGCATGCGTTCGAGATGGCGCAGGATGGCCCGGTTCCCAGCGCCGGGATCGGGCGCTTGGAGCACCAGACGAATCTCGTCGATTGGCATGTCGAGGTCGCGGAAGCGACGTTGGCGTGCGCCACCGGCACCTGGGCGGTCGTGTAACGCCGGTAGCCGGTGGCGGGGTCGACGGCTGCGGGCTCGAGGAGTCCGACGTCGTGATAATGCCGGAGCGCCTTGACGCTCAGATACGACATCTTGGAGAACTCCCCGATGCCGACGACGGTGTCCATCGCTGCAGTATGACCCCGTGCTTTGGAAGCGTCAGCCCTCCGACGCGGCGCCGAAGGCACGGCCCATGGCCAGCACCCCCTGGTCCATCATGGCGCTGATCGTGTCGCCCGGAGCCTCGGGGAGGTAGTCAGTCGTCCACTCGATGCGGGTTCGGCTCCCCGCCGGCACTTCCACCACCTCGACGGTCGACTGGTGGTGCGTCAAGCCGAGAGCGCTTTCGACGACGGCATAGGCCAGGCGACGGTGTGCGTCGTCGATCGACACGGCGCGCTCGCGGGCCACGGCTCCGATGACGAAGGCGATGACACGGTCGTCGCCCTCGAACGCCGATTCGATCACGAAGCCGGGCACGAGCCGCTCGTGGAGCGCACCGAAATCACGCACGGCATCCCAGACCGCATCGGCTGGAGCGCAGACCTCTATGTACTTGGTGATTGTTCCCATGAGGCCATCGTCGATGCTCCCATAGCGGGAGAGTCAATGGGCCAAGGGGACAATCCGTTCTTGTCAGCCCAGGCCGCCGGCCTCGCGCAAGGCTCCGATGGCGTCCCAGTCCAGGCCTGCCTCGAGTAGCACCTCTTCGGTGTGCTGACCGAGCTCGGGAGCCGGCCCCGGTGGCGCCGTGGTGTGCCCGGAGAAGTGCACGGGCGCGGCCACGATCCGGTACTCCGAGCCGTCGTGCGCGGTGACGTCGGGAAGGTAGCCGTTGACGTCGACCTGAGGGTGGGTGTGCAGTTCGGACGGGCGCAGTACCGGGGCCCAGACACCACTGAATCCGGCGAACTTCTCCTTGATGTCGTCGAGGGTCAGGTCGTTGAAGACGGAGTCCAGCTCGTCGACGAGCTCGGCTCGGTGCTCATAGCGCGCCTTGGAGTCGACGTAGCGCTCGTCGGTGACCAAGTCGTGGCGGCCGAGCAACGTGCAGAACTCCGCCCAGAAACGGTCGGGCTGCAGGCAGACGAAGTAGACCCAGCGGCCGTCCTTGGTGGCGTAGCCGTTGACGAGCGGATTGGGCGACTGGCGCCGGTCGCCGTAGTTGGCGATGTCGCCCGAATAGGGCGCGCCCACGATGTCTGGAGCCAGCGCCCACATACCGACGTGCATGAGCGACACGTCGACGACGGAGGTCTCGCCGGTGTTGGCCCGCTTGAACAGCGCGATCCCAATAGCCCCGGCGATGGTGTTCGCACCTTGCAGGTCGAAGAAGGCCGGAGGTTGGGGTAGCGGCTCGATCCCGTCCTTGGTCATCTTGTACGCCATGCCGCTGCTGGCCCACCCGCACGCCATGTCGTAGCCACCGACATCGGCCATGGGTCCCTCGTTGCCCCAGCCCGTGCCCCGCACGTAGATGATGTCGGGATTGGCCGCGCGCACGTCGTCCACGTCGATGCGCAACTTCTTGCGGACCGGCGCGAGGTTCGACGTGACGAAGACATCCGCGGTGGCGAGGATGGCGTGCAGGGCGCGCTGTCCCTCCTCGGTGCTGAGGTCGCACGTCACGCTCCTCTTGCCCCGATTGGGGATCTCGATGAACGGGTTGGGCCCGCCGCCGCCCAGGTTCAGCATGTTGAGGAGCGCACGCTGTGGATCGCCGTTCGGGTGGCTCAACCTTGATCACGTCGGCGCCGAGGTCTGCCAGCACCGCCCCGGCCGCGGGGACGAACGTCCAGTTCGCCACCTCGACCACCCGTACTCCGCTCAACGGCCCGGCCATTGCTCCCCCGATCTGTTGTTCTCGAGATTCTTTCGTGCCCGCCGCGCGGGTTCCGCCAGCATCGACGCGGCGGCACACACCGGCTCGAGCCCACGGTCGAAGCGGTCGTCGACCAGATAGGGCGAGACGGTGAGCACCTCGACGCAGTCGGTTAGATCCTCGCGGTCGGTCATCGATGAAGACTGCCGGGCGCGTGCCGAGTGGGAGGACAGGCACGACGGATTTCAACGAAGTGTTCCTCGACGAGGTCAGGGTCCCCTCGGCGAACATCGTGGGAGCTCGGGGAGAAGGTTGGAAGGTGGCGGGCGCCAGCCTGGCCGAGGAGCGCACGGGGGTTGGGAGCGGAGGTGGATCAGGTGCCGACTCGGTCCGGCGGCTCGTCGACCTGGCCCGGCGCCACCAGCGGGGCGGGCGCCCCGCGCTCGAAGACGGCGCCGTGCGCCAGCAGCTCGGGGACCTGGCGGCCCGGGCTCGCATCCAGCGCCACCTGGGCCAACGCACGGCGACCAAGGCCGCTCGGGGAGAGATCACGGCGGCGGATGCTCCCCTGGTGAAGGTCTGGTGGAGCGAGCTCAACTTGGAAATGGCAGAGGCCGCCCTGGCCCTGCAGGGATCCCGTTCGATGGTGACGGAAGGAGATCCGCTCAGCGAGGACAATGGGCGCTGGCAGGACATGTTCCTTTACGCTCGGGCGTACACGATCGCCGGAGGGTCGAACGAGATCATGCGCAACGTCATTGCCGAACGGGGGCTGGGCCTGCCTCGGGAGCCGAAGGGCCAACCGAAGGATCAGGCGTGACGTCGACGTCGCGCCACACCCATCCCGTCCAGCCGCCGCACGCCGAGCGGGCGCGCGGAGCGGCGGCCGCCAACGATCCCTTCCCCGGCGTCGAGAAGGTCAGGGACGGGCTGTGGAGCATCCCGGTGCCGCTCCCGAACAACTCGTTGCGCTACGTCCTCGTCTACGTCTTCGAGACGGACCGCGGCCCCTACCTCATTGATGCCGGGTGGAACACGGACGACGCGTTCGGTGCGCTCTCGGCGGGCATGGACGAGATCGGCTCCAACGTGGCTGACGTCCAGGGCGTGATGGTCACCCACATCCACCCCGACCACTACGGCCTGGCCGGCCGCATCCGAGAGGCGTCGGGCGCATGGATCTCGCTCCACCCCGCCGACGCCGAGTTGATCCACGACCGCTACGACGAGCCCGACGACCTGCTCGAACGGGTGGCGGCCGCCCTGCGCAAGATGGGCGCGCCGGACGAGGAGCTCGCGCCCTTGAAGAACGCCGCCATGCCGGTTCTGCCCCTGGTGGACCCCGTCGTGCCCGACGTGTTGCTCGAGGACGGCGCCAAGCCCGAAGTGCCCGGCTGGGACCTCACGGCCATCTGGACACCCGGGCATTCACCGGGCCACCTGTGTTTCTACGAGTCGACCAACGAGCTGATGCTCTCGGGCGACCACGTGCTGCCGCGCATCACTCCCAACATCCCGTTCCACCCCCAGGCCGGCGCGAACCCGCTGGGTGACTACCTGGCCTCTCTCGACAAGCTCGAGCCCTACGACGTCGAGGAGGTCCTCCCGGCGCACGAATACCGCTTCGACGACCTGCGGACCCGCCTCGAAGAGTTGCGCCAGCACCATCGCGACCGCTTCGCCGAAGTCGTCGCGATCCTGCGAGAAGGACAGCACGACGCGTGGGACATCGCCTCGCACATGAAGTGGTCACGACCGTGGGACGACATCGCGGGCTTCATGCGTCGCGCTGCGGTGGGCGAAGCAGTGTCGCACCTGCGCGCGCTCGAGATCGACGGTGTGGTCCGGGTCGATGACGGCGAGCCGGCCATGTGGTCGTTGGCCGAGCCCGGCCGGGCCTGACCGGCTAGGTCGAGGCCAGCGCACCCTTCCTGTTCGGCGCAGCCTCGCCGGTGTGCTCACCAGCTGCGGGGGCCACTCCCAAGGCGCGCTCGCAGAAAGAACGGACGTGTCGGGCCGCCTCGGCACGGGACGGCGTGGTGTCGCCCATGAGTGCCAGTCCGGCCGCGGCCCACACGGCGGATTGGATCAGCGGCGCGTCAGCGGACGGGTCCGCCAGCGGGAAGGTCCCGTCTGCCGCGCCGGCGGCGAGGAGGGCCTTGAGCGGCGCCATCAAGAGCTTCGAGGCCCGGCGCGTCTCTGGCCGCGTAGCCCTGGACCTTCATCGCCCCGGGTGAACCGAGGACGGCCAGCCGGGCGGCCTTGACCCGATGGTGCCCGAAGCTGAGGATCTCGTCGATCCAGGCGTCGAGGGCCGCCCGCGGATTGGCCGCAGCGTCGACTCTGGCATTGAGGCGGGCCGCTGCAGCGTCGGCGTCTCGGCGATAGAGCGCGCACAGCAGCTGATCCTTGGACTCGAAGTGGCGATAGAAGGAGCGCGTCGAAAGGTTGGCCTCGCGCAAAATGTCCGCCACGGCGGCGTCGGTGTACCCGTTGCGCTCCATGACGACGAAGCCGGCATCGAGCAGGATCCGCAGCTCGTCCTCGGACTCGAAACGACGAGGACGGCCGGCGCGCGCTGCGGGCGCCGCGTTCACGCGGGCTCCACCAGCGCCGCCGCCAGCAAGGGCACCTCGGCCAGCGAGCGGAGTGCGTCGTTGAGGTGGGTACAGCAGTCCGCATTCTTCAGTCGCTGCAGCACCTCACTGCGTAGATCACGCAGTGCCGTTCCTTCCAGCCAGGACGCGTTCGGCGCGGCCAGTGGACACTCCACGTAGGGCAAGACTCTGGGAACGGCGGTGATGGTGTGCAACGTGCCGTCCGCGCCGGCCCAACCCAACATCTGGTACTCGTGCAGCACGCATTCGAGGCCGTCGGGGTCCCAGACGCTGTCGCGGAACATGGCGTCGATCTGCAGCCTGTCGTCCTCCCACCAGACGTCGATGCGCCGAGCACGGCGCATGGCGATGGCAGGGTGCGGGTGCAACTCGTGCCAACCGATGGGGTCTTCGGGGTCGACCAGAGGAAGTGGATGCGGCGTGTTGTCGCTGACATGGTCGATCGTTCCCTCGAGCGTGAGTGCACTCGACCCGGTGCGGAATCCCGAGCAGATGTCGCGCATGACCTTGCTCGGCGCAGCGGCCACGCGGTTCTTGATCTGTGGAACCTGTTCGGACCATTTGAAGAACGCGAAGCCCGAGATGAGCGACGCCCCTGCGAGGTCGTCGAGGAGGAGGTACAGAGGGGTGCCGGCCTCGACCTCTTCGGGCAGGGCCTGCACGATGGCCTTGCGCAGGTTGCCACCGGCAGCGCACCCGACGAGCTGCTGGAGGCCGGGCGGTTCGGGGTCCGACTCGATGCGCTGGATGTCGCGCATGCGTCCGGTGCGCGCTTCGAGGTCGGCATGCCGGAGCACGTCGGGATCGCCGTCGGCGGGAGTCAGGAGGTCTCGGGCTCGACCTTCGAGGAGGAGGTCACCGGTCAAGCCGTCCGGCCACGACATCAGCACGGTCGAGGTGCGCCGCACGGAAGCCGGGCGGCGTCGAGGCGGCGTGGCAACCGGTTCAGATGGCGCCGCGGTCAGCGCTGATCCCACGGGCACCCCTTTTCGCAAACCATGTTTTCATGTAATCACAGGACTGCAGCCGTCCCACCGTTTCGGCACACTCTTTTACAGAACGTGCAGGTCATAGGCGGGAGAAACCGCAGACCAGCGGGGTAGGCTTGGCCAATGGCGAACCGTGACGTGGCGCGGCCGACCGCCGATCTGAATGCGAAACGGGCATCCAAGGTGGCCAATCAGATCGTCGAGGACGTCATGGCGCTCGGGTGGCCGGTCGGCCAGGTGATCGGGTCCGAGTCCGAGTTGCTCGAGCGCTATCAGGTCAGCCGGGCCGTGTTCCGCGAGGCCGTCCGGCTGGTCGAACACCAGCAGGTGGCGCGCACCCGGCGCGGTCCCGGTGGCGGTCTCGTCGTCACGGAGCCCACGGTGGGCGCCGTGACCGAGGCGGTCGTCTTGTACCTGCACCGGGTGGACGCCCGGCTCGACGAGATCTTCGAGGCCCGCATCATCCTCGAGGAGATCGCGTGCCAGCTCGCGGCCGAGCGCAGCGAGGAGAGCGACCTCGAAGCCCTGCGCGCTTTTGCCCAGCGGGATCCCGTCCAACCCGAGCACGATCCGCGCCAGCTGCACGCGCTGATCGCCGAGATCAGCCGCAACGATGGTGTCGCGCTCTTCGTCGAAGTCTTGAACCGCGTCGCCATGCTCTACTCCCCCGACTGGCAGCGTCTGGGCACCGGTGTCGAGAAGGAATCGGTACACGCGCACGCGATGATCGCCGAAGCGGTGATGGCCGGCGACGGTGCGTTGGCGCGGAACCGCATGCACAAACATGTGCAGGCCGAGGGCGAGTTCTTTCGCCGCCGCCGCTCCACCCGCCAGCTCCTGCCTGATTCGGTGGTGCTGGCCGAGGGCGCCCAAGGCAAGGGGGCTGAGGCGGTGGCCCGCCACATCACCGGTTTCATCGTGGCCCGCGGCCTCCAACCGGGCGAGCTGGTCGGCACCGAGCCCGAGCTGATTGAGCGCGAGGGAGTCAGCCGGGCGCTGCTGCGTGAGGCGGTGCGGCTGTTGGAGCACCACCACATCGCGCGGATGCGCCGCGGCCCAGGCGGAGGGCTCTTCGTGATGGCTCCGAGCACCGACGCGGTCACCGAGACCGCCGCCATCTACCTGGCCCGCCACGGCATGCAGTTGGCGGAGCTCGCCGAGATGCGCACCAGCGTCGAGGTCGCCATCGCCGACCTCGCCGCCGAACGGGTCGACGCGGCGGGCGTGGCGGCAATGCAAGCAGCGCTGGAACACGAGGAGCACGCGACGGAGACAGGGCGCGTCGAGGCGGTGCACGACCTGCACGCCGCGGTGGCCGGTGCGGCGCACAATCGGGTGCTCGACCTCGTGGCGTTGGTGCTCATCAGACTGAGCCGGCTGTATCAGGTCGAGCGTCTGGCCCCGAAGGCGCAGAAGCAGATCAGGACCGAGGTCCACCGCGCCCACGAGGGCATCGCGGCCGCCGTGGAATCCGGGGACCGCGAGCTGGCCCGGCACAGGATGCGCCGCCACCTCGAGGCACTCGGCGCCCTCATGCGCTGAGCCGGCGGCGGGGCCGGAGGCCGCCGGAACACGGCCGGTTGTGGCCGAGGCGGTCGGCTTTTAGTATCCTCTTTATCACGAGACACGTCTGACCAGGTCGAGAGGGAAGAGGAGCCATGGCGCCGACCACATCGGAGGAGTTCGAGAAGGCCACGGACTACCGCTTCCAAGAGGACGACATCGAGCGGGCCAAGGCGCTCGTGGGGCGCTGGTCGGCCGTGGGCGGGCGGGAGTTCCTGACCACGGTGACGCCCGACGCCATGCGCAACTTCGCCCGGGGTTACGGCGACGACAACCCCCTCTACACGACCGAGCACCACGGCACGACGACACGCTGGGGCGGACAGGTCGCGGCGCCGATGATCCCGATCGCACTGAATCGGCCGCTGTACGCGGACCCGCATGCGGAACGGATCAAGCGGCCGTCGTTCCGCGGCATCCACGTCTTCGTGTCGGGCAGCAGTTGGGAGTGGTTCCGTCCGCTGGGGGCGGGGGACGGCCTCTACAGCTTCGGCGGGACCGAGACCGTCGTCGAGAAGAAGTCGGAATTCGCCGAGCGGTCACTGCTCACGACCTATGCCAGCGTGAAGATGAACCAGCGGGCCGAGATCGTGGCCATCTCGCGCACGCTGGCCATCTACACCGAGCGCAAGACCGCGCGAGAGAAGGGCAAGTACGCCGATCTGGAGCCCACGACGTACAGCGACGAGGACATGGCGCGCATCGACGCCATCTACGAGTCCGAGGAGCCACGGAGCTCGGTGACGCGCTACTGGGAGGACGTGCAGGTCGGCGAGGCGCTGCCGCCCATGGCCAAGGGCCCGTTGACCACGACGGACATGATCGTGTTCCACGCCGGCGGCTATGGCTTCGTCCCTACGAGCCGTGCGCCAACCGCATCGCGTACAAGAACCGCCAACGGATCGCACCGTTCTATGTGAAGAACGAGTACGGCGTGCCCGACGTCGCCCAGCGCGTCCATTGGGACAATGCCTGGGCCCAGGCCATCGGCAATCCAATGGCCTACGACTACGGGGTGATGCGCGACTGCTGGCTCTCGCACTACATCACGGACTGGATGGGTGACGATGGGTGGCTGGTCTCGCAGTCATCGGAGATCCGCAAGTTCAACTACATCGGCGACAGCCACGTCTTCAGTGGCGAGGTCGTCGGCAAGCGGGTGGACGAGGGGCGGTGCGTGGTCGATATCGAGATGCGCGGGACCAACCAGCGAGGCACCGCGACCTGCCCGGCCAAGGCCACGGTTGCCCTGCCCAGCCGTGAGCACGGGCCCGTCCGCCTGCCCGAACCCCCCGTTGACCTGGCCTCCCAGGCCGTGGCCATGCTGGAGCGTCATCACGAGATCGTGGTCGAGCGCGGCATTCTTCACTGATTCTTAGGTTCTGCTGGTCTTCTCCACATATTCGGGGACGAGAATTTCCCCATGAACAAGCACGTGGGCGCCACCATCGCCGCCGGGACCCTGTGTGCGATCGCCGCCACGGTCGGCCTGTGGAGCGGACCTCTTGCAGCCGCGTCGGGTGCGCTGCACACAGGTACTGATCAGACGGGGCACGTGACGGTGCGGACGACGTCGTCGAGCGCTTCGGGGTCGACGGGTTCGGCCGGCGGGAATCAGCGATAGCGCTTCAGGCGAGGAAGGGCGGGTTCAGCCTGGACGGACGTCGCCCGTTCGGGACGACTGCGCCCGCGCCAGTCGCTCCTGGGTTTCGCGGCCAGCGCGCACCTGGTGTTCGGCCTCGTTGGCGAAGAGCCAGCGCCGGCGGGCCACCTCGTCCTCGGCCTCGTTGAGGTTCTCTTTCATGCGCGCCAGCAGGGCGGCCGGTGTGCGCACGAGGGTGCGCGCGATCTCCCGGGTGTAGGAGCGCAGTTCGTGCGACGGGACCACCGCATGGACCATGCCGAGCTCGAGGGCCCGCTGCGCCGGGATCTTCTCGTTCAGCAGATACAGGCGACGGGCCAGGGCCGTGCCGCCGATGCGGGTCCAGAAGAACGACCCGCCGTAGTCCCCTGAGAGCCCGTTGGGCGAGAAATTGGTGGCGAAGACGGCGTCGTCCGCCGCGAAGCGCAGGTCGCAGGCGGCGGCGAGACTGCACCCGGCCCCGACGGCGGGGCCACCCACCATGGCGATCGTGGGCTTGGGCATCAGGTGCAGCGACATGGCGGCATGGCCGTCGTGGCGGGACAGGTCGCCGGCGAGTGCGTCGGGCGGGACTCCCTTGTCGCCGCCGGGCCCGGCACCGCCACCTTTGATGTCGCCTCCCGAGCAGAACCCACCCTGCGCACCCTCAGGCGCCGCGCCGGTCAGGACGACCACCTTCACGTCGTCGTTCTCAGCCATAAGGCGCACGGCATCGTCGAGCGCGGCGATCAACTCGGCATTGAGCGCATTGCGCCGCTCGGGCCGGTTGAGCGTGATGGTTCCAACGCGGTCGGTGACGTCGAGGAGGATCACCGGCGGGCCGCCGGACGCAGCGGGCTGGGCCAACGTGCTCTGACCTCCTCGTCGTGGCCTGCTCGTACTCGGGTGAATTCAGTGTACTGAAAACGGGCGTCAGGCCCAGCACCCGGATGGGCGCCGGACTGTGGCCCGACGCCATACTGACCGGGCCCCGGCGTCGGTGCCGAGGCTCGTGGTGGATGTGGGATTGCCCGGGTTCCTAGGACGAGCCCGGAGGAGAGAGAAAGGTCGTGACCCGATGACGGATGCTGCGACGGAGCCGGTCCTGGTGAAGGAGCGACGGGGGGCAGTGCAGGTGCTGCGCCTCAATCGCCCCGAGGCGCGCAACTCGCTCAATCCAGAACTGCTGACCGCGATCGGCCTGTCCATGACGGAGGCCGAGAACGATCCCGACGTGCGTGCCGTCGTGTTGACGGGGACCGGTGAGAAGGCGTTCTGCGCCGGGATGGACCTCAGGGCCTTCGCCGAGGGCGGTTCGGTCGGGGGCGATCCCGAGGGCATGAGGGGCTTTGCCCGCTTCACCCAGGGCGACATCGGCGTGCCGATCGTCGGCGCGGCGAACGCGACCGCGGTGGCGGGCGGTTTCGAACTGCTGCTCGGATGCGACGTCGTGGTGGCGTCGGACGCCGCGTCCTTCGGACTGCCCGAGGTCAAGCGCGGCCTCTTTGCCGCGGGTGGCGGCGTCTTCATCAGCACGCGCATCCCGTTGGCCATGGCGCTCGAGCTGACACTGACCGGTGACCTCATCGACGCGCCACGGGCCCAGGCACTCGGGCTGATCAACCAGGTCGTCCCGGCGTCGGAAGTGCTCGATGCCTCGGTGGCACTGGCTGAGCGCATTGCGCGCAACGGCCCGCTCGCGCTGGCAGCGACCAAGCAGCTGGTGCGCACAGCGTCGACCGATCTGGAACGGGCGCGAGAGCTGGCGAAAGAATGGCAGCCGAGGGTCTTCGGCAGCGAGGACGCCAAGGAGGGGGCGACGGCGTTCATCGAGAAGCGTGACCCCGTGTGGAAGGGCCGCTGAGCCGGCGGCCTACGTCTTCTGGTGGCTGTCGTGGCTGCCGCCCCGGTCCGTCGCAGGCGGCGCGGAGGCGTTCGTGACGATGGGTGTGGACACGCGGGCCACCACGATGTCGTCTCGTGAGCGCAGCGTCCTGGAAAGGACGAGGTCGATTTGGTTGTGCAGGATGCGGTAGCGGAACTTCTCGGGCCGCACGACGGGTATCAGGACCACGATCTGATCATCAGGGTGCTCCTCCCTGACCTTGTCGATGAAGGCGACGATCGGCTGCACGACCGACGCGTAATCCGTGTTGAGCACGGTGAGAGGGACGCCGGGACTCCATCGTCCCCACCGGTGACGAAGGCTGTCGGTGAAGCGGACAGCGTCCTCGCCGGTTCGCAACACAACAGTCACTGCCATGACCTCCTGGCCGAGCGACTCCGCCTCGCAGAGGGCGTGCTCCGTAAGAAGTGAGACGTCGTTGATCGGCACGATGACGATGGTCCGCTTCGGTTCTGGCATCGCGGGTGTCTCGCCGATGCGCAGCGCTTTGCGAGTCCGCTCGTAGTACGCGTGGATTCGAACGAACAGCAGGATGAAGGCCGGGATCGCGATCACGACGACCCAGGCACCTTCGGTGAACTTGGAGATCAGGAACACCACCGTGGCGATAGCGGTGATGACGGCGCCCAGTCCGTTGACTGCGGCGCGCCGCCGCCACCCGGGCGGCCGGATCGACCGCCAATGCACCACCAGGCCCGTCTGCGCCAGGGTGAATCCGATGAAGACCCCGATGGCGAAGAGCGGGATGAGCGTGTTGGTGTTCCCGTCCACCGCGAGCAGCAGTGCACCGGACAGGACGGCGAGCACGCCGATGCCGTTGGCGAACACCTGACGGTCGCCCCGGATGGAGAACAGATGGGGGAGGTAGTGGTCGCGCGCGACGAGGCTGGCCAGGACAGGAAAGCCGCCGAAGGACGTGTTCGCCGCCAAGGCGAGAACGATGGTGATCGTGATGGAGACGACGTAGTAGATCCAGCCGCGGCCGACGGCCATGGCCATGATCTGGCTCAGGACCGTCTGGCCGGACCGGGGACCGATCTGCCAGCGCTTCGCCAGCACCGCCAGGCCGATCAGCATGACGCCCAAAATGACACCGAGCAGCAGCTCTGTGCGCTTGGCCCGTACGGCCCGTGGTTCGCGGAAGAGCGGGACTCCGTTTGCGATGGCTTCCACCCCGGTGAGGGCGCTGCAACCGGCGGAGAATGCCTTCAACACGAGCAGGACCGTCACGGCCTTCAGTCCCGTCGTCGGGAGCTGGGAGGTGCCGAGCTGCTTCTCGCCGACGCCAAGTGGATGGATGAGGCCGATGGCAATCACGACGAGCAGCCCGACGATGAAGATCAAGGTCGGGAGCAGGAACGCCCGCGCCGTTTCTCCGAGGCCACGTAGGTTCAGCACGGTGATCAGGGCGAGGAATCCCAGGCAGAGCGGGATGGTTTCGCCGGCCAGTGCGGGGAAGGCGGACTGCAGGGAGGCGACGCCGGCCGCGATGGAGACCGCCACAGTAAGCGTGTAGTCGACGACGAGCGCCGCAGCGGCAACGAGGCTCGTGTGCGTACCAAGGTTGGCGCGTGACACCGCGTAGGCGCCACCGCCCGACGGGTAGGCGTCGATCACCTGGCGGTAGGAGAAGACGAGGATCGCCAGCAGGGCGACGATGGCGATGGTGATGGGCAGGACCAGGTGGAGCGCGCCGGCGCCGGCAACGGCAAGGACGAGGACGATCGCCTCGGGTCCGTAGGCGACGGAGGTCAACGCGTCGAGGGACAGGGCCGACAGTCCCTCGATCGGAGTGATCTGCTCCTTCCCCGAGCCCCGCGACGAGCGCGGTGGACCGATCAGCAGATTCCGGGCAGAGGACCTGCTCCCTGGTTCGGGTTCTGCCATGTCGGGCACTTTACGGCCGCTCATGATGTGCAGCCGGACGCGGCACGAGGTGAGCGCTGTATGTTCGCCTGGTCCGTCCGACACGCGTAGGCTCCTCGTGCCGTTCTTCGTCGATGCTGATGCGTAGGTGCAGTCGAGTCGACGCAGTGAGCTCGCACTGGGCGTAACGCACCGACGGCACACGGGAGGGACGGAGATCGTGGAACTGTGGGAGCTCGTGGCGCGCGAGTCGTGCCGGGACACGTTGGCGCAGTACACCCACGCCGGTGATCGGTACCTGCTCGACGAGTACGCGGCCGCCTTCTGCGAGGACGGGATCCTCGAGATCCGCGGGGTCAAGCCGGCCCAGGGGCGTGCCGCAATCATTGAGCAGGTCGCCGGCGCCACGGGTGCGCAGGTTGCGCGCCGGGCGGCGGAGGGGGCCAAGACGGACCACGCCGGGCAGTCGGCTGGTCCGCCCAAGCGGATCGTGCGTCACAACGTCACCAACATTCGCTTCGAGTCGGTGACGACGGACGAAGCCGTCGTCGCCAGTTATTTCACCGTCTTCACCGAGATCGGGCTCGATCACATGGGTCGCTACCGCGACCGTCTGGTGCCGGTCGGCGACCGTTGGCTCATTGCGCACCGGTTCGTCTCGACGGACTGGCGCTCGCCGGACACGACGTTCAGCCGCGGGCCTCGGTAACGCCGGCCGTGGGGGCCGACGAGCGCACACCCGACGGCTGGCCAGCCCCACGGCTAGGGTCCTGCGTCCGATGGCCATTCGTCACCCCCGGCGCAGCAGGGTCGGTCTGACGGCGGCCGCCGCAGCCCTGACCGCGGCCGTCCTCCTCGCGAGCTGCTCGTCGCCGTCGTCCCCGCAGGCGGGTCCGGTGCCCGGCACCGAGATCGTCAACGGGCGACACGGTCCCGACCGTGGCGCATCTGAGCTCGACCAGCTTCACGACGCCCGGCCCGCTCGGCGTCGGAGAGACGACCCTGACACTGCCGACGGACGGTGCCCCGGTCGAGGTCTGGTACCCGGCCACCAAGGCGAGCGTCGCCGGGAAGCCCGTTGGGACCTACAACGTGTCGGACTGGCTCCCGCCGGGGTTGCAGAAGCTGATCCCCGCAGGTTTCTCGGTGACCTATCCGAGCGGCGGGGTGCGCGGCGTCGCCGTCGCGCCCGGCCGCTATCCCCTCGTGGTGTTCAGCCATGGCTACGCCGGCTTCCGTGACCAGTCGACCTTCCTCACCGCTCGTCTCGCGTCCTGGGGCTTCGTCGTCGCTGCGCCCGACCACGACAGCCGGGACCTCACCGAGGTGCTCGGTGGACCGACGGGCGCCACCAAGAAGACGTCCGACGTCGAGGACCTGGAGGCAACGATCGCCCTCATGGCCTCCGAGAGCTCCGACACGTCGAGTCCGTTCCACGGCCACGTGGACACCTCGCTCATCGGTGCGGTCGGCCACTCCGCCGGTGGGGCGGCCGTCGAAGCACTCGCCGCCACCGACTCCAAGGTGAAGACGTTCATCGGGCTCGCCGGCGCCACGGTCGGGACGTTCGGCCAGACCAAGAAGGGCGCGGGCAGCGTCGTCCCGAAGCAGCCCGCGATGCTGATGTCGGGGACGTCAGACCATGTCGTGCCCGACACCGGGATGATCGCGGCGTACCAGAGGCTGAACAGCCCGAAGCGCCTCATCCTCCTGCGCGGCGCCGGTCACCTTGTCTTCGCCGACCTGTGCGAGGTCGGCTCGGGGCAAGGCGGTCTCATCGCGATCGCCAACGCGCTCCACCTCCCGATCCCGAGCAGCCTCATCCCCTTGGCGACGGACGGGTGTCGCGCTCCGGATCTCTCGCCGCCCGAAGGCTGGCCGGTGATCCGCCAGGCGGTCACCGCACAGCTGCGGCACGTCTTCGGCTTCGACTCCTCGGCGGCCGGACTCGACAAGCTGCAGGAAGCCTTCCCGACGGTGGTGGCGGCCAACCGGTCCTCGTAGGCCGTCAGCCCCGGCGGTGCCTCAGTTGATGAGCGGGTCCCGGGGCAGCCCGAGGATCCGCTCGCCGATCTGGTTGCGCTTGATCTCCGACGTCCCTCCCGCGATCGACATCCCCCGGTGCATCAGCACCATGAACGACGTCATGGCGCCGTCGCCCTCGGCATAGGCCGTCGCGGGCCCGCTGAGCGCGGCCATGATGGCCGCGGCCTCGTGCCCGATCTCGGAGAGGACGAGCTTGGTCACATTTCCCTCCGGGCCCGGACCCCCGCCGGCGACGGCGCGGTGGGCGCTGCGCATGTTGAGCGCGGCCATGGATTCGCTCTGGGCGATGAAGCGGCCGATCCGGCTGGCGCCACCGTCGAGGCGGTCGGGGTGGGCGTCGAAGGCCGGCACGACCATCGCGGACTGGGACTGCCCGCCCCCGGCGCCGCTCCCGATGGACACGCTCTCGTTGCCGAGCGTGGCGCGCGCCACGGTCCAGCCACCGTTCACCGGTCCGACTACGTCGTCGTCCGGCACGAAGACGTCGTTGAAGAAGACCTCGTTGAACTCTGACTGCCCGGTCACCATGCGCAGCGGCCGGACCTCGACGCCCTCGGCGTGCATGTCGATCACCATCGTGGTGATGCCCTTGTGCTTGGGGGCTTCGGGGTCGGTGCGGATGGTGGCCAGCCCGAAGGAGGCGTAGTGCGCGCCGCTGGTCCAGACCTTCTGGCCGTTGACCAGCCAACCGCCGTCGACGCGCGTGCCCCGCGTCTTGACCCCGGCGGCGTCGCTGCCGGCATCGGGTTCGCTGAAGAGCTGGCACCAGATCACCTCTTGGCGCAGGGCGGGCAGGACCCAGCGGGCCACCTGGTCCTCGGTCGCGTGCTGAATCAGGGTCAGGATCACCCACCCGGTGATGGAGTACTGCGGACGGGCCACGCCGGCGGCCGCGAACTCCTGCTCGATCACCAGTTGCTCCACCGCACCGGCGTCACGCCCCCATGGCCTGGGCCAGTGCGGCATGACGTAACCGGTCTCGATCATGGCGTCGCGCTGCGCCGCGGCATCCAGTCCGTGCACGCTCTCGGCAAAGGCCCGCACCTCGTCGCGCATCGGCTCGGCCTCGGGCGGCAGGTCGATGGTGCGCACCCGGCGGGTTCCGTGCCGCACGTGGTCGGTGACGTCGCGTGCCGCCGCCTCGCCACCGGCGACCGCCTCCAACGCGGTGGCCCGACGCAGATAGATGTGCGCATCGTGTTCCCAGGTGAAGCCGATGCCCCCGTGCACCTGGATGTTCAAGTTGGCGCATTCGTCGGCTGCGGCCAGCGCCAGCGCGGCCGCCTCGGCCGCCGCCAGCGAGAACTGGTCGCCGCCGTCGCCCGCCGCCCGTGCCGCGTCCCACACGGCAGCCGTCGCCAGTTCCGACGCCACGAGCATGTTGGCGCAGTGGTGCTTGACGGCCTGGAACGTGGCGATGGGCCGTCCGAACTGCACCCGCGCCTTGGCATAGGTGGCGGCTTGCTCGGTGCACTCGACGGCCACGCCGGTGGCCTCCGCGGCGAGGATCACCCGCGCCAGGTCGGTCAGCGCGCGCCTCCCGCCGGCCAGCACCTCGACGGGCGCGCCGTCGAGCGTGACGCGCGCCGAGCGCCTGGTGGGGTCGAGGTTCGCCGGGACGTCGACCCTGACCCCGTTCGCGCTCACGTCGACCACGATGGCGTCGTCGCCCGCCGGCAACACGAGCAGCTGGGCCAGGCCACCGCCCAGCACCGCCGGCGCCGTTCCCGGCGGCCGTGCCCCCCGACACCGTGATATCCGACGACAGCGCCACGCCGGCGCGGACCGAACCGTCGGCCAGTCCCGGCAACAGGCGACCCCGCACGTCGTCCGAGCCCGCCACGTCGATGACCGCACTGGCCACGACCGTGGGCACGAACGGTCCGGGAGCCACCGAACGTCCGAGCTCCTCGACGACGACGATCAGCTCGGGGAGCCCGAATCCCGAACCCCCCACGTCCTCGGGGAGGTGCAGGCCGAGCCAGCCCAGCTCGGCGACATCGTCCCAGAACGCCGGCAGCGTCTCGTGGTCGGCCTCGAGCAGGGCGCGCGCGGCGCCCCGTGCGTCGTGCTTGGCCAGGAAGTCCGAGGCGGTCTGCCCCAGGGCCCGGTGGTCTTCGGTGATTGCGATCGGCATGACTGACCTTTCTGGTGTGTCGAACGGTTCGGTTCAGCGCGTCGAGGGGTGCTCGCCCCTGGCGCGCTGTATCTCTTCCCAGACGCGAGGCTCGCGCCCCTCGAGAGCCGCGGCTTCGGTCTCGGCACGCATGACCTCGTCGACCAGGTCGGCCATCGAGCCGGGCAAGAGGAGGTGCTCCTGATACAGCGTGGCGCCGAGCCGCCCCGCACGGTCGCGCAGCGATCCGTCGTAGCACCCCCGCGCCGAGCCCGCCTTGACGGGCCGCAGGTCGACGAGCACCCAGTCGTCGGCCCGGATGTTCTCCTGGAACCACACGGCATGGTCGATGGACGGACCGCCCCGGCCGATGAGCGCCGCGTCACCCTGGCCGAATCCGGTGCCGACGTCGGAGAGATAGGTGAGGGCGGCCCGGTGCAACAGCGGGTCGTCGGGCAGCGGGGAGTGCGAGCGCACCCAGACGCAGTCGGTGAAGACACCCTTCAAGAAGTCGGTCGGCGTCACCTCGCGCACTTCGAGCAGCGGGTTCCAGCCGCCCCGCCGCAGGGTCTCGGGCTCGGGGACCTCGCGCCGGGGCGCGTCGTCGAAGACGCCGCCTTCGGTCTCGGTCTGGAACGAGGTGAGCATGGAGAAGATGACCTCGCCCTCTTGCAGCGCTACGACGTGGCGGGCCGAGAAGGACCGGCCGTCGCGGTCACGGTCGACCTCGAGGATGACGGGGAGGTCGCTGCGCCCGGCGCGCAGGAAGTAGCCGTGCAGCGAGTGCGGGAGGCGGCCCTCTTCGACGGTGGCCGCCGCCGCGATGACGCACTGCGCCGCCACCTGCCCGCCGTAGAGGGTCCGGCGGGGGCCGAAGTTGGCGTTGCGGCCGCGGAAGAGATCGCGGTCCACCCGCTCGAGGGTGAGCAGCGAGGTCAGATCGTCGGCGAGCTCGAGGTCCGTCACGATGCGTCGCGTTGGGCCCGTACCCACTCAGCCCACGTCTCGATACGCGACCAGAACAACTCCCGGGTCCCCGCGAAGTTGTGCATGTGCGCCATGCGCGGGCACTCGTAGAAGTCGACGCTCGCCGCGGACTCATAGGCCCGCAGCTCGCCCCGCGGATCGACCAGCACATCGCGCTCGCCCATGGCGACGAGCACCGGACAGCGCACCGCGGCCGCCTCGGCCAGCGTCCCGCCGGGCGACATGCACCACAGCGCGACCGTGAACGGCACCGTGGCCGAGCCCCACGGCGGCAGCTCGCCGTGCCGGGCGGGGTAGTCGTCGAGATCCCGCCGCACGACGTCGGGGTCGATGTCGTCGTAGTGGAAGCCCCAGGCCAGCGCCGAGATGTCGTCCGGGGCCGCCCCGTCGGCACCGAGCTCGGCCAGCGCCGGCGCATTGGTGACGACGCCCTCGGCCAGCGCGGTGTCACGGGGCATCCAGGGCAGCGGCAGCGGCGCCCGCCCCGGCGCCATCGGCGGCTGGGTCCGCAGCGGGCTGTAGCCGAGGACAGCGATGCCGTCGTAGCAATGGTGCCGCCCCTGCTGCACGACGGTGAGACTCCCGCCCATCGACTGGCCGATGCCCACCGTGACGGGTGCTTCGATCGCGCCCAGACCTTCCATGAGGGAGCCGGCCGCCAGCTTCTGCCGCACGTCTGACTCGGCGGCCTGCGCCGCCGCCACCACGGAGGTGAACGTCAAGCGCTCGGGGTCGTGCTGTGAGCTCTCGCCCACGCCGAGATGGTCGACCGACACGAACACCCAGCCGCGCGCCGCGTGCCAGTCGGCCTGCGAGGCGCGCCCCGGTCCGGGCCCGGGGAGGGCCTCGGTGAAGTAGCCGCGGCTGTAACCCGCCCCTGGCTTGGCGAAGCACACGATGGTGCCGTCGGTGACCACGTCGGGCGCCGTCACCGTCAGAGCGATGTGCGCGGGCTCACCGAGGCCGGCAGCCTCCGTGACGTCGACCGTGAGATCGAGTGACCGCACCAGATCCCGTCTACTTGGGCGCGAAGCGCTGTGCCGGCGTCGAGCCGGATGCACAGACCGTTGAGCATCGCGTTCTCGACGATGGCCACGGCCAGCTTGCCGTATTCCTCGGGCCGGCCCAGGCGCTTGGGGAACGCCGCGTCCTTGGTCAGCTGATCGGCGAACTCGTCGGGGATGCCCTTGGTCAGGCCGGTGCTGAAGAGGCTGGGCGCGATGGCCATGGCCCGGATGCCCAGGCTGCCGAGGTCGCGCGCCATGGTGAACACCATGCCGACAATGCCGGCCTTGGCCGCCGCGTAGGCCACCTGGCCGATCTGCCCTTCGTAGGCGGCGATCGACGCGGTGTCGATGATGACGCCACGCTCACCGTCCTCGGGCTCGTTGGTCGACATGTGGTGCGCCTGGAGCCGGTTCAAATTGAAGGTGCCGATGAGGTTGAGCTCGACGATCCGGCGGAAATCCCCGAGCGGGTGCGGCCCTTCCTTGGTCAGCGTGCGCTTGGCCGTGCCCCCGCCGGCGGTGTTCACCGCGATGTGCAGCCCGCCCAGCGCCTCGACGGCGTCGGCCAGGGCGGTCTCGGTCTGGGCGTCATCGAGGATGTCGACCTCGTGGAAGGTGCCGCCGAGCTCCTTGGCCACCTCGGCTCCGGCCGATGTCGGCAGGTCCAAGATTGCGATCTCGGCGCCCTTCTGGCGCAGCAGCTCGGCCGAGCTCTTGGCCATGCCCGATGCGCCGCCGACGATGACGGCCTTCTTGCCACTGATCTCCACTGGGAGTTCCTCTCTTTGCTCTTCCTGGATCGCACTGACGGCCCCCGCCGCGGACGATCTCGCTTTGTTCTGACGCGTGTGGTCTCTGCGATGCTGGTGCCGATGCGGGCATGCGCGCCAGTCCGCCCGGCTCCGCAGCCGCCATCCGAATAAAAGAGTGTACTATTCCGCCGCTGCGGGCCGCTCGAGCCCAGGGAGGGAAGCATGGAACGCGAGACGATCCTCTTCGAGGTCGCCGACAACGTGGCCACCATCACGTTGAACCGCCCGGACAGCCTGAACTCGTTCAACGAGGCCATGGCGCTCGACATGACCTGGGCCTGGGAGACCGTCCGCGACACCGACGACATCCACTGCGCCCTGCTCCAGGCCAACGGCGACCGCGCCTTTTGCACCGGTATCGACGTCAAGGCAGGCGGCGACTGGTTCATGAAGGACAACCTCTGGAACACCTTCGACCCCGGCATGGCCCTGGCGCCGAAGTTCCGCCACCGCGTGTGGAAGCCCGTGGTCACCGCCGTGCACGGCCTGTGTGCCGGCGGGGCGCAGTACTTCTTGAACGAGTCCGACATCATCATCTGCTCGGACGACGCGGTCTTCTTCGACCCCCACGCCAGCGTCGGGATCGTCAGCGCGCTCGAACCGATCGGCATGCTCCACCGGGGGATCGCCCTCGGCGAGGTGCTGCGCTGGGCGCTCATGGGCAACGAGGAGCGCATCACGGCGGAGACGGCGCTGCGCATCGGCCTGGTCACCGAGGTGCTGCCCCGGGACCAACTGCGTGCGCGGGCTCGCGAGATCGCGCTCGGCATTGCCGAACGCGATCCCAAGGCGATTCAGGGCACGGTGCGGGCCATCTGGGAGTCGATCGAGATGCCGCGGCCGATCGCCATCCACAACGGGATCTCCTACACGCAGCTCGGCAACCCCGCGCCCGAGGACGTCCGCATGGGACGCTCGAAGAAGGAGACCCGGTACCGCTAGGACTTCGGGCTCGACCGGATAGGTGCTGCCCATCCCGGCCTCCGAGGCGGCGTGGACCGCCAGGGGCCCTGACACGGGCTCTGCTAGGGTGGCGGAAAAGAGGGTCCTCTTTTCTCGTGGGGAGGGTGCATGCAGGAGGCGGTGGCGGCCAAGGAGGCGGTGGCGGTGACGGCACCGATGCTGCGCTGCCAGGGCCTTCGCAAGCACTACGGTGAGCGGCTCGCCGTCGACGGCGTGTCCTTCGACATCGGCGAGGACGAGTGTTACGGCCTCCTCGGTCCGAACGGGGCCGGCAAGACCACGACCATCTCCATGCTGTGCGGTCTCACGGTGCGTGACGAGGGCGAGATCGTCATCGACGGGCACGAGGGCGGCACGCTCGAGGCCAAGGCGGCCGTCGGCTACGTGCCCCAGGACCTGGCTCTCTACCCCGACCTCTCGGCCGCGGAGAACCTGACCTTCTTCGGCCAGCTCTACGGGCTCTCGGGCAAGACGCTCGAGGGTCGCATCCACGAGACGCTCGAGTTGGTCGGGCTGGCGGACCGGGGGAAGGATCGCATCGGCACCTATTCGGGCGGCATGAAGCGGCGGGCCAACATGGCTGCCGGGCTCTTGCACCGGCCCAAGCTGTTGGTGCTCGACGAGCCCACCGTCGGCGTCGACCCCCAGAGCCGCAACGCCATCCTCGAGACCGTGGCGCAGCTCGGCATCGCCGTCCTGTACACCACGCACTACATGGAGGAGGCGTCCAAGCTCTGCGACCGCATCGGCATCATCGACGACGGGCATCTCATCGCCGAGGGCACCGCCGCCTCGCTCATCAGCACGCACGGCGGTCGGGACAAGGTCCACCTCTCGTGTGACGGCGCCGACCTCGACGAGCTGGCCCGGGTCTGTGGCGAGCTGCAGGGCGTGCACG
This sequence comes from uncultured Acidimicrobiaceae bacterium, assembly GCA_963791995.1. Classification (GTDB taxonomy): domain Bacteria; phylum Actinomycetota; class Acidimicrobiia; order Acidimicrobiales; family RAAP-2; genus Bog-473. Next base: position 36,667 of record CAWBUQ010000013.1, read on the forward strand.
ACGTGCACGAGATCGACGGCAACCTCGAGCTCACCACCGACCATGGTCCGGCTCTCCTCTCCGCCGTGGTGTCGGTCGCGTCCCGCCACGGCATCGACCTGACCGGTGTCGAGGTGCGCTCGCCCAACCTTGAAGACGTCTTCTTGAGCCTTACAGGGAAAGAGCTGCGGGATTGATCCGAGTCATCGCGGCGAACGAGCTCCGGCGCCGGCTGCGCGATCGCTCCGTCCTCATCGGGTGCATCGCCGCGCCACTCTTGATGTCGGCCGTGCTGGGCCTCTCCTTCGCCGGCGGTGCCGCGGCCGCCTCGGTGCACGTCGGGGTATCGGGAGCCTCTCCTCAGCTGCTGGCCGCCGCCGTGCACGCCAGCCAGCTGCCCCCCGGCGTCACCGTCGTGACCATGCCGAGCCAGCAGGCCGTGAAGGACGCGGTGAACGACGGCCGTCTCGACGGCGGTGTCGCAGTGCTGTCGGGCCGGATGCACCTCGACACGTTGTTGGTGCCCATCGTCGATCCCGGCGCGTCGAACACGCCGGGTTTCGACGTCGTGACGCGGGGGACGTCCCAGCTCGGACAGGAGTACGCGGAGTCGGTGGCGGCCGGACTCTCGAGCGTCCTCTACGCGGCTCGAGTCCCCCGCGGCTCCACGGCGACCACCGGCGCGACCACGGCCGACATCGGCACGACGGCGCACACCGGTTCCCTCGCGTCGGTCGCCATCACGACCCAGAGCGTCGGTCACGGCGGCAAGGTGAACCTCAACTTCTTCGCCCCGAACATCGCCGTGGTGTTCCTCTTCATCGGGAGCGGCCTCGGCATGCGCTCGCTCCTCATGGAGCGCAGCGCGGGGACGCTGGCCCGGGTGACCGCGGCGCCGTTGCGGCCGACCCAGATCGTGCTGGGCAAGCTGCTGGCGATCTTCCTCACCGGATTGCTCACCATCTTCGTGATCTGGGGCGTGACGACCTTCGCGTTCGGTGCCGACTGGGGATCTCCATTCGGCGTGCTGCTGATGTGCGTCGGCGCCACCGTCGCCATGTGCGGCATCGGCGTCTTCTTGACCTCTCTGGCCAAGACCGAGCAGCAGGCCTTCGGCATCACCCTGCTCGTCGGCCTCTTCCTGGCCCTGCTCGGCGGCAACCTGCTGCCGTCGGGGTCGCTGCCCGACGTCTTCCAGGTGCTGGCCCTCGGCACGCCGAACGGCTGGGCGCTGGTCGGCTTCGGCCGGCTGGACCAATTGGGTGAACCGGCGAGCAGTGTGATCGGCCCCTTCCTGGTCCTGCTGGCCATCGCCGCGGTCTTCGGGGGGGTGGCCCTCACGCGTGAAGCGGATGGTGGAGCCGTGATCCCCGTCATCTGGGTGAACCTGCGCCGCGCCATGGGAGATCGCCGGCTGCTCATCGTCAGCACGCTGGTCCCCATCATCATCATCCTGATCACCGGGCTGCTCGAGGGCAGCCCGAAAGAGCCGATCGGACTGCTGCACCCCTCGGCCCGCCTGCTGCACCTGGCCCAGACGACCGACGGGGTCAAGGTGCGGGTCGAGGCGAACCGGACCGACCTCACCGACGACATCTTGCGTGGGCGAGTGGTCGCCGGCATCGTCCAACTTCCCTCCGCGCCGGACTCGGTGCGGGCCGATTTCGTGATCGAGTCGGCCACGACGGACGCCGTGCAGGCGCGGACCGACGCCGTGGCCCTGATGGACCTGATGGCGGCGGAGGGGAGCAACCCGAAGTTCACCGACGCCACCCTGCATGCCACCCAGACCGAGTCACCGTTGAGCCCGTTCTGGTACGTGGCCCCGGCGAACCTCGTCCTCTTCATGGGTATCGCCGTGCTCGTGCTCTCGGCGGGCATGGTCGAGACGCGCCGACTGGGCGTCCTGCAGCGACTGAGCGCGGCCCCGGTGCACCGGCGCTCCATCGTCTTCGGGCAGATGGCCTCCATGATGGTGACCGCGATCGCCATGGCGATCGGGCTCGTCTTCGTCGGCATCGTGCTCTTCAACGTGCACTGGGGCAATCCGCTCAGCGTGCTGCTCGTCGTCGCACTGCTCGGCATCAGTGTCGCCGCGCTGTCCGTCATCATCGGGACGTGGTCTCGTTCGCAGGAGCAGGCGATCGCCACCGCGGTGATCGTGGCGATCATCGCCGGCATGCTGGGCGGCTGCGTCTATCAGCTGACGCGGTGAGTCCCACCGTCAACCACGTCGGCCATGCCGTGCCCCAGGCCTGGGCCATGGATGCCTTCGTCAAGCTGATCTCCGACCACGCCTCGTTCGGCTCCACGTTGCCCGAGATCGGGGTGTTGGCGGTGTTCGCAGTCGTGCTCAGCGCGGTGGCCGTCTGGTACTACTCGCGCAAGGTGTTCTCGACGACCTGATCAGCGCAGGTACGACGCCGACCGCTTCGAGGTGTCGCCGCATCCGGCTGCCGGCACGGTCTGCCTCGCCGGCCACCAGGGCCTCCGCAATCGCTTCGTGCGCCCGTGAGACCTCGACGGCCGCCCGCGTCCGGTCGGCGTCGCTGACCTCTTCGACCTGGTGCAGGCGCATGAGGCGCACGAGTACGAGGGCCACGAGCTCCAGGGCGCGGTTCCCCGCCAGGGTCGCGATGACGGCGTGCAGGTCGTGCCCGCCGTCGGCGAACTCGCTGACTGTCAACGCCCGCTCCTGACCGAGGGCCGCCCGCAGTTCGGTTTCGCCCTCGGCATCCATACGGCGCGCCGCCAGCTCCACCAGGGCCAGCTCGACGCGGACCCGTAGCTCGACGAGGTCGGCCATCGCGATGCCTCGGCGCGTGAGATAGACCGCGACCACCTCGCTGACGCCGCGCGCACTGGGTGCGTCCACGAACAGGCCGCCCCCAGGACCCCGTCGCATGACCGCGACCTGATGGTGCTCAAGCAGCCGGAGCGCCTCACGGAAGACGGCCCGGCTGGCCCCGTACCCGCGATCAGGTCGGCCTGTGAGCCGAGCAGCGTCCCTGGCGGGAGGTCGTCGGCCACGACGTCTTGGAGGATGGCCCGCGCCACGTCCTCGGCCCGCTTGTTGCTGACGCCGCCACCGAGGACGACACGCCGGGGCAGGAACTGCCGGGAGAGGCGCCGGTTCTGCAGGTAGGCCGACTCGGCCTCGAGGTGGGTGCGCATCCGTCGCCCGGCGCGCGGCATCGCCGCCGACGACCGACTGAATGATGCGAGCGTGCGCGTCCTGCGAGGCCACCAGCGTCGCCTCGGCCAGCGACGACGGTCCGCTGCCGCGGAAATAGAGGAACGCCACCCTGTTCAGGATCTCCACGAAGAGCTCAATGGCGGGATTGCGGGTGATCGCCGCCAGACGGGCGTGCAGCGCCGCGGTGGTCGGTGACCCTCCCGGAGGCCTCGTCGTCAGCCAAGGCGCGCAACGCAGCCGCGTCCTCCCCGGTGAGTCGCTCGGTCGCCAGCTCGGCTGCAACCTCTTCGAGCACGATGCGCGCTTCGAAGACCTCCTCCAGACGGGTATTGGCCCGGTGCAGGTACAAGACCGCCGCGTCAATGATGGCGTCGACGGTCGGCTCGGTCACCACCAGTCCGCCGCCCGGGCCCCTGCGCATCGTCGCGATCTGCTGGTTCTCGACCAGCCGCACGGCCTCGCGGAAGACCGCCCGGCTCACGCCGTAGCGGGCGATCAGCTCGGTCTGGGACCCCAGCACCTCGCCCACGGGCCAGCCCCGGTCCGCCACGTCGGTGAGGATGCGCCGTGCCACCGTCGCCGCCAGCTTGGACTCGGTGTTCCCGGCGGGCGGAGGGGCTGTGCCGAGGACGCGGGGCAGCGGGGCTCCCGGGCTCTGGGTGGCGGTAGAGGCGGCGGCCATCGGCGAAATAGATTATACTCAATTAGGTCGAAGGGGTACGGAACCCCTGGTGGACGAAGGGATGGGGCGCCACGGTGAGCGACACCGATCAGGACTCGACGGACCTCGCCGACCCCGTGATGTTCACCAACCCGTATCTACGCTACGCGCAGTTGCGACACGACACGCCGGTCTCCCGGGCCTATTCGAAGCAGATGCTGGGCGGCGCCGGCTACATGTTGACCCGCCACGAACACGTCCTGTTGCTGCACAACGACGTCCGCTTCTCGAGCGACCCGAGCAGTGGCAGCGACGAGGCGGCGGCAGTCGAGCTTCCTCATGCGGCACCTGCCCAAGATGTTCCGTCTCCTCGGCAGACCATGGTCTACAAGGACGACCCGGACCACGCCCGCCTTCGCCGGCTGGTGAACAAGGCCTTCACTCCGCGCATGGTGCAGCAGATGGCCGGCGACATCGAGCGGATCGTCGGCGATCTCCTCGACCGGGCCGGCGCCCGTGGCGCCGAGACCATCGATCTGGTCACCGACGTCGCGGTCCCGGTGCCACTGTCGGTCATCTCGACGATGCTCGGCGTGGGCGACGAGGACCGTGACGAGTTCAACGTCTTGATGGAGCGCTTCGTCGTCCGGCTGGGGAGCGGGTCGGCCGCGGACGCGCTGCGTGCCGTGCCCCACCGCCCGCAAGTTGTACGCGGTGCTCAGCGGCTGGCGGCGCAGCGACGGGCCGAACCCGACGACGGGCTGATCTCGGCCCTGCTCTCGGCCAGCGACGAGGGCGACTCGCTCGACGGCGACGAGGTCATCGCCATGATCTTCCTGCTCATGCTGGCCGGGCACGACACGACGGCCAACCTCATCGGGAGTTCGACGGTGGCGCTCATCGAGAACCCCGACCAGGCCGAACGCCTGCGCTCGAGCCCGACCTCGTCCCCACGGCGGTCGAGGAGCTGCTGCGCTACACGACGCCGGTCCCCTGCGGCGCCGCCCGCACCCTGCTCGATGACGTCGAGATCGACGGCACGTCGATGCCCAAGGGCGCCAAGGTGCTCGGGATGATCATCTCGGCCAACCGGGACGAGACGGTATTCGAGCGTCCCGACGAGCTCGACCTCGGCCGTGACCCGAACCGGCACCTCACGTTCGCCTTCGGCAAACACTTCTGTCTCGGCAACCAGCTGGCCCGCATGGAGGGCCAATCGCCATCGGCGAGCTCACCCGCCGCTTCCCCGCCATTCGCCTCGCCGTCCCTCTGCGACTCCCTGCGCTACAAGCCCGTGCAGGCCCTCCGCGGCTTCCGCTGCGCTGCCTCTCCGATCGCTAATGCCCCACGACGGTGCACGGATTGCCGACATCGTTCTCCGCGCCGATGTTCATCCACCACGACGACGCCCCGACCACGTCCGCGCTGGCCCGCCTGCCTCAGCACCGAGGAGATCATGGAGCTGGCCGCCGACGACTTCGCGGGCGCTGGCCTCTTTGGCGGGACGCTTCGTTTTGCTCACCGCCGAGTTCGACCGGCGCGAGGGCTGGCGCGCCGAGGGTGCGACCTCCGCTCGAGTCCTGGCTGGTGGAGCGCTCGGCGTCTCCGTGCCCACGGCGCATAGCGTATGCCGCGGTCGGCTCGGCCCTCTTCGACCTGCCCCACCTGGCCTCGGGCCTGTGCTCGGGCACGCTGAGCTTCGACAAGGTCCAGGCGGCAGCGGCCGCGTGGCGAGACCCGAGACCGACCCGAGATGGTCGAGGTCGCCAAGGACGTCTCGGTCAAGGAGCTGGCCCAAGTCGCCCGCTCGTCTCGGGAAGCCCGAACCCAGAGGCCGAAGCCGAGCAGCGAGGACCGCTCGCTCCGCTTCAACGACACGTTACGCACGCTCACGTGCCCAACTCCCGCGGCGTCCTATTGGCGAGTGCGAGCCTGTCTCGAGGCGAGGGCGAGGACATCCCTCCGACGGGGAGACCGGCTGGGACCACCGCTTGGCCGACGCCCTGGTCGAGGTGGTCACCGACAATGGGTCCGGATACGCCCTGCGAGCGGAGGTTCTCGGTCCCGTCTCGTCCGAAGTCCCTTCGTCTGGTGGCCCACGTCCCGATCGAGATTCTCTTCGACCCCCGCTCGACTCTGTGCGGCGAGCTCGAGCGCGGCGGCCTGATCAGCGCGGAGACGCTCCGGCGCCTGGCCTGTGACGCCACCCTCATCGTGGCCGTCGACGACGACGTCGGCCACACCATCTATGAGGGCCGCGGCAACGATTGGACCGACGCGAGACCCAGCGCCGAGAGCTCTGGCGCCGAGACCGCCATTGCCGGTTCCCGGGTTGCGCCAACGCCACCTTCGCCAACGCCGCATCACATCGAGTCCGTGGAAGCCGGCCACGGGCCCGACGGACCTTCCGAACCTGGTGTTGCTCTGTGCCCACCACCATCACCGGGTCCACGCCAAGGAGTGGAGAGGTCTCGGGCAATGCAAACGAGGAGCTGCACTTCAGTCGGGCCGACGGGCCGGGTCATGACGTCGCGGCCCTCGATCTTCTGGACTCAGTCGGACGGAGCCGATCGAGCCGGCCGACGCTCGGGCCGGTTCGTCTCCCACTGGCGCCGGCTGAAGTAAGTCTGGTCCTCGCCCCAACCCTCGACGCCGTCGTCCCACGCCAGTGGACGAGGGAGTCGCCCCCGTGCCCGCGCCAGTGCCGGCTGACGGCGTCGCCGCGGACCGAGAGGCGCCGGCCGAATTCGTCGACCGCTTCGATCTCGAAGGAGCGCGGCCAACCGGTCGTGGCATCGAAGGTCAGCCCTCGCTCGCCGGCGAGGATGTGCCCGTACCGGCCATCGCGGAGGAGGAAGCCGCAGACCACCGGCTCGACCTCGGGACCAGGCAAGGCGTAGGTCAGCCAGGCGTCACCGGGCCCGGCCGCGCAGAACGAATAGCCCACCCCGCCGAAGCTTCGCCACGGCCGCCGGCCGCTCGCCGCGTGCAGATGCGTTTCGGGCGGCCCAAGGGCCGCGGACCCCACGACCGGTCCCGGATCGAAAAGCAGTCGATCGCGATCGACTCGCCGTGCAGCACCATCGTGCCGCTCACATGACCCGCCTGGTCGAAATGCGCGCCCTTGATGAAGGGGGCAACGCCGTCGGGTGCGGGTTCGGCGCCATGATCGCTTCGAAGAGGAGTTCGACCTCGAGGGAGCCGGGGTCGGAGTAGCTGACGGTGTAGCGCTTCAGTGGCTCGAGCCCGCGCACGTGCACCCCGTTCGGCCAGGCGAAGTCGCGCAGGTCACGGTCCGACACGCGGCGGCAGCTGCAGACCCGAATACTCCGCTCGATACAGCAAGCTCCCACGGGTACGCCGCGCTGTCGTCCCATACCCACGCGCCCCCGTTGCAAAGGCGCGCGTTGGGGCGGGCCTGGCAGTAGGCCCAGCCGCCCGAGGTTGCCGTTCGGGGACGTTCCAGGAGAACCAGCAGGTCTCGGTCTCCCACCAGCGATCCGTCAGTCTCCTCGTCGTGGAAGTCGTCGTCGGCCGGTTCGAGCACCCGGTAGGTGCGTGTGGCGCGGCGACGGTCCGGGTCGATCCCGAATCAGAGTTCGCTCATCACACGCAGGTCGGGCCAGTGCCGATCGGCGAGGACGCCCATGGCAGGCCGGGCGAGTTCGCGTCTCGCGATCGATGCGCCGCCGCAGCACGCGCACATAGTCGTCCTCGTGGACGGCGCCCGCCGCGACGCCTTCGGCCACGGCCGTGCGCCCGGTGACGATCGAGTCGGGCCGGTGGCCGAGCACGGCTTCGAGGTCGTCAAGCTCGTGCTCGTCGCGCGACGCGCCGCAGGCGTCGACCTGGGCCAGGTACTTGAGCAGGCGGGCGATGCCTTTCTCGCGGGCCTGCGGCGAGAGGATCGGTCGTCCGCGGCACGATCACATCGCGCAGCTGGGTCAGAACAGCGTCGTACATCCAGTCGTGCTCGCGGGGCTCCCGCGCCTCCAGCTCGCCGACCGGCTCGAGGTCGAGGCCCGATGCGTCTGCGAGAGCCTCGAGCCACAGTCGCCGGTGCAGCAGTCCGTAGATGAAGCCGTTGCCGACATCGCCGCCACCCTCGACGCCGCCCTCGTCCCCGCCTTCACTTCCACCGGGGTCCCGGGGTCCCCGGTGAGCTCATCACCTGAAGCTTGGTCTCGGCCATCACCCGGTAGTAGCGCACCCGTGCCACATCGATGGCGTTGCCCGACAGCGCCGCGTACTCGCGCAACCGCGTCGGGAAGTCGGTGAACGGTTCCTGCGTAGCGCGCAGGGAGAGCCATGCGATGTCGTCCATCGGATCGCCGCAGTGCGCGAGCTCCCAGTCGACCACCGCGGTGACCCGGCCGTCGGCGTACATGAAGTTCCCCGGTCCGGTGTCACCCTGCACCAGCACCGGCCGGTCCGTCGTAGGCGGGTATGTGGTCCCGTAACCAACGCAGTGCGAACACCAGGGCGGGATCGGGTATCCCGCCACGGCGGCCAACAACGCGTCCCACTCGTCGAGCTCGGCCCGCACGGCGTCGGCCACGGTCTCGACGGCGGGGAACGCGGGCAGGTCGAGTGCTGATCGCATCGAGCGAGTGCAGCGCGGCGAGCTTGGTGATGAAGTCCCGCGCCGTGGCGTCAGCTTCCGCCGGATCGGCGGATCCGCGGAGAACCAGGTCTCGCCGGCGACGCGCTCGGAGAGCATGGCCTGGTGCACCGGATGCACGCCCGAGCACGCGGGGCACCGGGACGGGGCCGTCCTTGAGTGCGAGGTAGACCGTGGCCTCGCGGTGCAGGGTCCAGGGATCCTTCGTCCGCGCGTCGAGCGGTCGTAGCGCAAGAAGCACTGCACCGCCGTGCCGTCGGCCGCTCCAGGTCGACGAACCACGCCTCCTTGCGTGCGCCGCCGGGACGGCGATCCGCAGAAGCGAGGCGGCCTCCGCCCACATCCTCGACCCAGCCAACAAGGTCGTCGGGCAGCGAGCGACGGTCACGGCCAGCGGGCGGCGGCGTGCCCGGCAGCCCGATGGCCTTGATCTCGAGATACTCCTCGAATCCCTGCAGGCCGTTCTCCCGCCCCAGTCCGCTCTGCTTGTAGCCGCCGAAGGGCACGTCGGGATGGAACCACGAGCCGCCGTTGACCGACAGCGTGCCGGTGCGGATGCGTCTGGCCATGCCGAGCTGGCGCTCCTCGTCGGCGCCACTGATCACGCCGCACAACCCGTAGCGCGAGTTGTTGGCGATGCGGACGGCGTCGTCGTCGTCCTCGTAGGGGATGACGCAGAGCACCGGGCCGAAGATCTCGTCCTGGGCGATCGTCGAGTCGGGATCGACATCGGCGAACGAGAGTCGGCTCGACGAAGAAGCCCTTCTCGAACTGCGGCGGTCGCTGCCCCCCGAGCACGAGGCGGGCGCCCTCCTCCTTCCCCTTCTCGATGTATCCGAGCACCCGATCACGCTGCTTGGCGTTCACGACCGGGCCGCAGACGTTCCCCGGGTCGAGTCGGGTCGCCGTAGGGCATCATCGCCATGATCGTCTGGCGATCTCGACGCCCTCGTCATAACGGGAGGCGGTGTAGCAGCAGCCTGGTCGGGATGGCGCAGCCCTGTCCTGCGTGCGAGCACACCGCCCCGACCGCACCGGGGATGGCGTCGGCCAGGTCGGCGTCCTCGAGCATGATCCAGGCCGACTTGCCGCCGAGCTCGAGGAACGTCTTCTTCAAGCGTCTCGGACCCGCAGGCCATGATGCGGCTTGACCGACCGCGGTCGAGCCGGTGAAGGTCACCATGTCGACCCGGGGGTCGGTGGTCAGCACCTCGCCCGTCAGGTGGTCGGACGGGGTGACGATGTTGACGACGCCGGGCGGGATGTCGGTCTCCTCGGCGATGAGCTTGCCGAGCATCGTCCCCATCCACGGCGTGTCGGGCGCCGGCTTGAGGACGACCGTGTTCCCCGACGCCAGAGCCGGGCCGAGCTTGGCGATGTTCAGGTACAGCGGGAAGTTCCACGGCGTGATGGCTGCCACGACGCCCATCGCCTCGCGCCGGATGAGGCGGCGGTGCCAGCCGCCCATCGCCTCGCGCGGGGGCAGGAAGTGCTCGTACTCGTAGGCGGTCGCCCGGTCCGCCCAGTAGGCCGGATGTCGCCCAACGGCTGCTCGATCTGCACTACGTGGGTGATCATCACCGGACATCCCGTCTCGAGCATCAGGGCCGGCGCGGAACTCCTCTTTGGCCCGCTCCAGGCCTCGCCGAGCTGTTCGAGGCAGCGCTGCCGGAACTCGTGGTCCTCGGACCACCCGTCTCGTCGAAGGCACGCCGGGCGGCGCCGATGGCGTCGCCGACATCGGCGGGCGAGGCGTCGTAGACCTCGCCGAGCATCTCCTCGGTCGCTGGGTTCACGTTGTCGAACGTGGCGCCCGTCGACGACTCGACCAGCTTTCCGTCGATCAGCTGCCGTGCGTTCGTAGGGCGCCGATCAGGCATGTGTCCTCCGTGCCATCGAGTGCACTTCCCGTTCGTTACACGATCCGGAGTCGAATGGTCGGCCCAGTACCGCTCCCGCAGCACGCCCTTGTAGAGCTTGCCGGTGGGCAGGCGGGGCAGCTCGTCCACGAAGTCGATCTCCGCGGGCACTTGAAGTGCGCCAGGTGGTCCCGGCAGAACGCGATCAGCACCCGCTCCAGCGCCTCGTCGCCGACGACGCCGTCGACCGGCTGCACTACCGCCTTGACCTCTTCGCCGAGGTCCTCGTTGGGCACCCCGATCACCGCGGCGTCCAGCACGCAGGGGTGCGTCACGAGCAGGTTCTCGGTCTCCTGGGGGTAGATGTTCACGCCGCCCGAAATGATCATGTGCGCCTTGCGGTCCGTCAGGAACAGGTAGCCCGTCGGCATCGAGATACCCGACGTCGCCCACCGTGCTCGTCGTGCCGCCGTCACGCCGGTGCTCGCGGTCTTCGCTGGGTCGTTGAAGTACTCGAAGTCCGTCGTCCCGCCGAACCACACCGTCCCCGGCGTCCCCACGGGACACGGCTGGCCACCGTCGTCGAGGATCAGGATCTCGCTCAGGACACGCCCGGCCCACGCTGCCCTGGATGCGCCAACCAGTCCTCGGAGTCGATGAACGTGCACCCGTTGCCCTCGGTCGCCGCGTAGTACTCCAACAGGATCGGCCCGAACCAGTCGATCATCTGTTCCTTGACCGGCACCGGGCACGGCGCCGCGGCATGGATGACGATCTCGAGCGACGACACGTCCGCCGCCGCCCGCACCTCGTCGGGCAGCTTCAGCATCCGGGAGAACATGGTCGGCACGACCTGCGAGTGCGTCACGCCGGTACCGGCCCACCAGCGTCGAGATACAGCGCAGGATCGAAGTGCTCCATCACGACCGCCGTCGAGCTTCATCCGCAGGGCGATCGCAACGCTCACTTGCGGCGCGGTGTGGTACAGCGGCGCCGGCGACAGGTACACCATGCGCTCTCGCGAAGCGCCACAGCGCGGCGATACCGAGCACGGCGATGCTCGTCTCCGACGGATGGATGTCGTAGATCGGCCGCAGGATGCCCTTCGGACGCCCCGTCGTCCCCGACGAGTACATCATCGGGCGCCCAGCTGCTCGTCGTCCACGTGGTTGTCGATGCGGTGCCCACCGCCTCGTCCCACGACTCGAAAGGCGCGGCGGTGTCGCCGCCCGGTCCTGCCACCATGATCCAGCGCTCGACGTCGGGGCACAGCGCGGGCAGTTGCGCCGCGATGTCTGCCTTGGTCGCAGACGTCACGACCACCTTCGACCGGGAGTCGTTGACGACGTACGCGACCTCCTCGGCCGAGAGGTACGAGTTGACCGGCGTGTAGTACACGCCGGTGCGTTCCGCGCCCGCCTCCGCGACGAGCATGGTCGGGGATCGTTCTCCATGAAGATCGCCATGTGGTCGCCCTTGCGCAGGCCGGCGTCGCGCAGGACATGGGCGACCTGGTTGGCGCCCGCCTCGTAGTCGGCCCAGGTGACGACCCGGCCCGACGGCGCCATGATGAGGGCCGGCTCGTCGGGATGCTGCACTCGCCTGTTCAGCTGCGTACACCGCCGCCCCCTTCCCGTCCCCAGGCGACGAGTACAGCACGTCGACCAGGCATGCGCCCATGAGCGGGAGCGCCTGGTTCTCGAGGTGGTTGCGCACGAAGCCGACGGCGACGCGGGCCGTCGGGTCGGCGAAGCCGATCTGCCCGCCGGCGCCCATGTGACCGAACGCGCCCTCGTTGGGCCCGTGCATCGGCGGGATGCCCGGGCACGAGCGCGGGAGGTTCGAGCGAGTAGCCGACCGCCCAGCGCGTCGGGACCGCCCATCGACCGCGTCGCGGCCGCAGACCTGCTCGACCCGGAAGCGCTCGACCGATGCCCGCGACACGAGCTCCTCGCCGGTCGCCAGCGCGGCGTAGACCCGGGCCAGAGCCCGCGCCGTCGCCGTGGCACCCAGCGCACCGATCTCGGACTGCAGCACCGGCGGGCGTGTTCATGAAGTCCGCGAAGCGGGGTCGTCCGTGCTCGTCGGCGAAAAGGCTCCCGTGCGCGCCGGCCAAGCACGGAGCGGCCCGACCTGTGACTGCGGGTCGATGGCGCGCAGTGCCCGCCTCTTGCCCCGGCTTCACCGGGAACTCCATCACGGTGGCCACGGACGCCAGGGCTGCCGGCGGGGTCCCGATGACGCATTCGGCCGCCACGTCGTCAGCGGCCGCTCGCCACGTCTTGTGCGAAGAAATGACCCAGGCTGACGCCGCTGATCCGCCGCACCAGCTCGCCGACCAGCCATCCGAACGTCACCCCGTGGTAGCCGTGCCGGGTCCCGGGCTCCCACGCCGGCTCGCCCGCCGCCACGCCCGGCCGCGATGGCCACGGTGTCGTCCCAGCCGGTGCCGTCCCAGCGCAGCAGCATCGTCGGAGCCCGGCAATCCGATGGCGCCCGACTGATGGCTGAGCAGCTGGCGCACCGTCGTCTCGCTCCTTGCCGAGGCAGCCGAACTCGGGCCAGTACCGCGTGACCTCGGCGTCGAGATCGAGCTCGCCCCGGTCCTCGAGGACGTGGGCGCACAGGGTGGTCAGGCCCTTGGTCGAGGACATGATGACCGCCCTCGTGTTCTTGTTCCCACGGGCCGTGCGTTGGCGTCCGCGCTGCCCGTCCAGACGTCGACCACGCACTCGCCGTCGACGTAGGCGGCGAATGCCCCGCCCCCGTCGCCAAGGTCTGCGTGTCGCTCACGGTCGCCGACGACGATGGTCGCGCCCTCGCCCAGGATCTCGGCCACCCGCTCGAAGCCCGGCGCGGTGAACCCGCACACGGTGCGGCTCACAGCGCTCGCAACTCCTGCTCCACGTCGGGCCACCACTCCTTGCGCCACCACGACACGTTGATGCGGTCGACCAGCCCGCCGTAGCGGGCCTCGACCTCGCCGGCCAGCTCGACGGCCGGCAGATGATCGTCAGCGTGTCGAGCACCTCGTCGTCGACGAGGCGGGCCATGTCCTGCCAGCGGCCCTTCTTCGAGCACTCGTAGAGCTCGGTCTGCAGGTCGCCCCAGCCGTGCAGCTCGAGAACGGGCCGGTAGGCCGGCGTCGACGCGTAGTAGCCCACATGGCGGCGCATGGCGTCGCGTGCCTTCGTCACCAATGGGCATCGTCCTCCACGACCGAGATGAAGCCCGGGCAGGTCACCTCCATGTCGCGCCTCGGTCCGCCCGGACGCGGCCAGTCCGCGCTCGAGCGCCGGCACGATGACCTCGCGCAGGTACGCGACCGGTGCAGATGCCGTGGGTGATGACGCCGTCGGCGACCTCGCCCGCCACCTCGTTCATCACGGGCCCGACCGCGGCGAGGAAGACCTTCGGCGGTCCGAACCCGTGGGGCCGCGGCGCGAACACCGGCGTCATCAACGTGTGCGTGTAGAACTCGCCGTCGAACCCGGTCGCTGCGGCCGCCGGGTCGTTCCAGATGTCCCAGATGGTCGCGCAGTGCGAGCACGTACTCGCGCATCCGAGCCGCCGGACGGGACCACGTCATGGAGAAGCGGTTCTCGATGTGCCGCCGCACCTGCGAACCCAGTCCGAGCACGACACGCCCGCCCGAGTACTCCTGCAGTTGGTTGGTCGTGTACGCCAGGCTCATCGGGTTGCGGGCGAAGGCGATGGCGACACCGGTCCCCAAGGAGACCGACGACGAGTGCTCGGCAGCCAGTGTCAAGCGACAAGAAGGGGTCGTTCGTCGTCTCGGCCGCCCAGAGGCAGTCGAGGCCGGCCGCCTCTGCCTTGCGTCACCCGCTCGGCGACCCTGGCGCAGTTCGGTCCCCAGCCCCGAGTCGATCTTCATCGCGCCGCGCTTCGCCAACCTGCGGGCTCGTCGTGGCGCCGGCGGCCTGCCCGATCGCGTACGCTTCACGCGCCGCCGCACCGGTGCTGGCGTCGGAGCCGGACCCTTCACCGCCGGCACGTCGACCGAGAGATGGAGCGGGATGCCCACCTGGACGAAGCGGCCCGCCGCAGGGTGGCGGTAGTGCACGCAGACAGACCCGCGCGCCATCACCTGCGGATCGTCGGGAACGACCGAATGGTGGACGCTGCCGCGCCGCTGGCACGCCCATCTCGAGTCCGAGTCGGGCCAGATACTTCGTCGGACGTGGCCGCGCTCCGATCGCCTCGCCCACAGCATCGGCGTGCTCGAGACCTTCGGCCGTACCGATCGCGCTCGCGCGCGTGCGCCCGTTGCGTTGCTGCGGTCGGCGCAGCACACCGTCACCCACCCGTCGGCCGCTCGGTACAGGCGCCACTCGATCGACGGCCCCCCGATGTCTTCACCCACCTGGTCGGGCACGACGCCGTCGACGGCGAGCTGCGCCACATCCTCGGACTGGAAGAGCGGTCGAGGTCAGCGCCAGCGAGGCACTCCACCGTGGTCACCGCGACGCCCGCGGGCCCGGCCCAGGAGCGCGAGCACGACGCCGGCCGCCAGGCAGCAGCCCGGTGCCGTAGTCGTTGGCGGTGAAGTTGACCGGGCACCGGGCGCCGCCCGCCGCCCTGGGTCATCTCCATGCCGGTCGCGGCCTGGACCACGTAGTCGAACGACGGGCACGAGCGGCCAGCGGGCCCTCGAGCCCGAAACCCTTGGCCCGGGCGTAGACCAGGCCGCGGGTTGACCGCGCGCAGCGACTGCCTCGTCGAGGCCGAGCCGTTCCCACGTCCCCGGCCATGGCGTTCTCGACCACGACGTCGGACGCGGCGACGAGGTCGAGCAGCCGGGCCCGGTCCTCCGCCGTCCTTGAGGTCGAGCACGAGCCCGCGCTTCGAGCGGTTGCCGTCGACGTAGATGTTGGGCAGCACCGGCATCACCTGGAACCCGCCCTCGCCGCCGGGCGGCTCGACCTTCACCACGTCGGCGCCGAGCTCGGCCAGCAGGCGCGCCGCCAGCGGCCCGGCCCAGAAGCTCGACAGGTCGACGATGCGGTGGCCGGCCGAGTGCCCCCTGCTCCCCACCGTGCCGGCGCCCGGGCCGCCGCGCTCGCCGGGCGTCGGCGACGCTGACGCGCACCGGCGGGCCGACCAACCGGACCGGTCCGAGCACCGGGTCATCGGTCTCGACGACGAGTTCGTCGGCGCGCGCCTGCTCGTGGCGCGAGCCATTCCGCCAGCGTGTTGCACTTGGCCACCGCGGCCGGCTGGGCCAGCAGGCCGTCCTCCCACTCGTCGGCCGACTTGCGTGGCGAAGGCGTCGATGATCTCGGCCAGCTTGGCCCGGTTCCACTCTCGGTCCGAGAGCCGCGCCAGCCCTTCGGGACTGCGAGTAGTCGAGGCCGCCGTCGTCGATGCTCGAGCAGCCGGCACAGTTCGCGCCAGCGCTCGGTGCCGCTCAGGTTGACCATGACGGCGCGGCCGTCGGCCGTGTCGAACACGCGCAGGATCGGCGACTTCGTTGCCGCACGACCTCGGGCCGGTGTCCCTCGCGGTGAAAGATCGGCGCCGCGTTGAGGAAGAGCAGCCCGTCGAGCAGCGACGTCTCGACGTGCTGGCCGTACCCGGTGGACTGCGCGCTTGACCAGCGCGGCGCCGGCGCCGAGCACCGCGAGGAGCGCGGCGGCGACGCTCGCCATGGGGAAGGGCAGCCAGATCGGCGTCGTCGCCCGTGAACAGCCCCTGCTGGGCGCCGGCGCGGGCGTGCACCAGGGGCTCCCATCCCGGGATCGTCGCGCGCCGGGCCGCAACTGCCCCACGCGCTGATGGAGCAGGTGACGAGGCGCGGGCGCGCCTTCTGCAGGCTGCGTCCGGGATCGAGGCCCAACGGCCGCTCGAGGGCGCCGGGCCGCAGGTTCTCGATGAGGAGGTCGGCCTCGTCGATGCATCAATGCAGTGCCTCGGCGCGGCCTGTGTCGGCGCGCAGGTCGAGCTCCATGATCTCC
Organism: uncultured Acidimicrobiaceae bacterium; assembly: GCA_963791995.1. Lineage (GTDB taxonomy): Bacteria > Actinomycetota > Acidimicrobiia > Acidimicrobiales > RAAP-2 > Bog-473. The sequence goes on from CAWBUQ010000013.1 coordinate 52,958, forward strand.
TTGCCACGGTTCCATGCGGCGAAGCGGGCGGGCATCGGCACGCAGCGGATCGCCTCCGGGCCGCTCGATCTTCATCACCTCGCGCGCCCAGGTCGGCGAAAATCGTCGCCGCCAACGGCGCGGCCACGTACTGGCCGATCTCGACCACTCGCAGGCCCGCAGGAGCGCCCGTTGTGCGCCGGCTCAGCGGCCCACGGGTGCCCGCCTTCGGGCGTCGCCGAGTCGCCAGGCATGAGGTCGCCTTCTTCGTCGCGCGGCAGGCCGAGGACGCGCTCGGCGATGACGTTGCGCACGATCTCGTTCGTGCCCCCGCCGAGTGGAGGCCGAGAGCGAGCTGAGCAGCTGGTCGGACCAGCGTCCGCCGCTCTGGTCGTCGGGCTTCCACGCCACGGCGTGCATGCCCGACCATCTCGACGGCGTCCGCGCCGATCTCCTGGACCACCTGCGCCATCGCGAGCTTGAGCAGCGACGCCGACGCGCCGTCGCCGCTCCGCGCGACTTGGCCTGGAGGTAGCCGCGTCAGGTGGCGCAGGACCATCTGCTGGATGCGCAGCTGGACCAGGTGATCGCGCACGACCGGACGCTCGTGCCAGGCTGCGCCGCTCTGCTTCGGCCAGCGAGGCGCGAACCCGCCCTTGCCGCCGCCGCTCGAGCCCATGCCCGCCCAGGGCCTGGCGCTCGAACGCGAGCATGGTGCGAGCCACCCGCCAGCCGTCGTTGACCTCGCCGAGGACGTTGGCCGCCGGGACCGCGCACGCCGTCGAGGAAGACCTCGTTGAAGTGCGCCTCGCCCGTGAGCTGGCGCAGCGGGCGCACCGTGATGCCCGGCGCGTGCATGTCGACGATGAGCATGGTGATGCCGTCACGCTTGGGGCGTTGCCGGGTCGGTGCGCGTCAGGCAGGCCGCGTAGTCGCTGTGCTGCGCACCCGAGGTCCAGACCTTCTGCCCGTCGAGGACGAACTCCTCTCCGTCACGACGGGCCCGGGTCTGCACGCTCGAGAGGTCGGAGCCGGCGCCCGGCTCGCTGAAGAGCTCGCACCACACGTGGTCGCCCCGGAGGAGCGGGGGGATGAGGGCCGTCTTCTGCGCCTCGGTGGCATGCACCAGGATGGTCGGTCCGCACATGCCGAGCCCGATCTCGAGCGAGCGCGGCGGCACCTGGAACGCTCTGGCCTCGCCGTCGAAGATGCGCTGGTAGCGGCCGGACAGCCCACGGCCGCCGTATTCCACCGGCCAGTGATGCCGGCCAGCCCTGCTTCGGCCAGTGCGTGCTGGTAGGCAACCGCCCGGGTGATGCCACCGGCGTCGGCCTTGGCGCACGCCGCACCGCTTCGATACCGCGCCGCCATCGCCCCGTCCACGGCCCTTCCGGGGCAGCGTCGCCTCGAGGAACGTTCAACACCTCTCGGCGGAACTCGTCCTCGTCCAGGCGCTCGGATCCTGGAGCGCCCGCCCCTCCGCCGTGGGGGTGCTGCGTGCCGTTCACGCCGGACCTCCGCAGGCCGCGGCGTGCCCACGGAGAGCAAGCCGCCGAGGACCATGTCCTTCATGACCTGGGCCAACTGGTCCTCGGTCCATATCGGTCAGTGTGGTGATGGAGCGCAGCATGCCGTCGACCATCGTCACCGCAGCCGCGGCTTCCTGGTCGCTCAGGCCGGGCCGCACTTCGCTGCAGCAGGTGCACCCACTCGGCCATCCGCACCCGCTCGATCCGCGCCACCCGGCGGCGGGCGTCCTCATCGAGCGAGCGGTACTCCTTGACGAAGACGTCGCGCAGGTTGCCGTTGCGCAGCTGGAGCACGATGGCGGCGTCGATGAGGCGCTCCAAGGTGACCATGGGGTGGCGTGTCCTCGTTGAGGACCTCGTCGACCGTGCCCCTCCAGAGGATGGCGGCCTCCTCGATCAGGACCGAGAGGAGCTCGCCCTTGCGAGTTGAAGTAGCGGTAGATGGCCGGGCCGCTGACGCCGGCGGCGGCGCCGATATCGCTCAGGCTGGTCTCCCGGAAGCCCCGCTCACGGAACAGCTCGGCGGCGGCGGCCATGATCGCCTGCGCGGGTCGCGCTCTCCCTTGGTTTGCCGTGTCACGGCCGTCTCGGGTGCGCTCATCGTTGCCGCGGATGTTAGCCATCCGTCACAAATCAGCGCCTTGGGCTCGTTGACGGAGGCCTGCACGGCCATGCTTAGATGTTAATGGCTCATTAACAAAATGCGCAAGGCCCGAGGGAGGGACGCCATGGAATTCGGCTTGTTCATGGAGCTGTCGGTACCACGTCCGTGGACGCCGGACTCGGAGCGCCAGGTGTACGAGAACGCCCTCGAGCAGGTGCGCCTGGCCGACGAGCTGGGCTTCGACTACATCTGGGCGGTCGAGCACCACTTCCTCGAGGAGTACTCGCACTGCTCGGGTCCCGACATCTTCCTTGTCGCCGCGGCCGCGACCATGACCAAGCGCATCCGGGTCGGCCACGGCGTCGTCGCCTGTGTGCCCGCAGTACCAGAGCCCGATCCGAGTGGCCGAGCGGGCGGCTCGTGCTCGACATCATCTCGGGCGGACGTCTGGAGTTGGGCACGGGGCGTTCGGCGACGTGGCCCGAACTCAGCGGTTTCGGCGCAAATCCCGACGACACCAAGAAGACCTGGGACGAGTTCGTCCGGGTCATCCCCAAGATGTGGACCCAGGAACGCTTCTGCCTGGAACGGGCCGGATGTTCTCCATGCCGGAGCGAGCCGTGCTGCCCAAGCCGCTCCAGAAGCCTCACCCGCCGATGTGGGTGGCGGTGACGTCGCCAGGCACCGAGATCGACGCTGCCGACCGCGGCCTCGGGCTGTCTCGGGCTCTCGCCGGGCGGCTTCGCCGACTCGGAGAAGAAGGTCGACAACTACCGCCGCCGGATCGCCTCGTGTGACCCGGTGGGCGTCCTTCGTCAACGACAAGGTGCTGACCGTCAACTTCCTCTCGTGCTGCGAGGACGGCGACCGCGGCCGGCGCAACGGGCTCGAAGATCGCATCTATGTTCTCGCTACATGGCGGCCCAGCTGCTCTCGGCCAAAGAGGTGCTGCCGACGCATTCGTACCCGTCCGAGGGCCTGCTGCCGGCGCTGCGGCGCGAGTCGGGCAGTCCCGGCGATGCCGCCAAGTCGTTCAAGGGCGTGACGATGGGGACGCCCGACGACGTCGCCGACGCCATCACGGCGTGGGAGAACGTCGGCTTCGACGGCATCAACTTCATCCACCAGTTCATGGAGGTGGTACCTCAGCAGTACGTCCTCGACTCCATGCGCTTGTTCGCCGAGGAAGTCATGCCCCGGTTCAAGACGGGAATGCCGAAGGGGACGAGCCGTCACGGCCGGTGGCAACAGCGGGGGTGGCCTGATGCCACTCGCCGGATCCCTCGACATCCGACCTCTCGTGGACAGAGCGCCCGAGGTCATGCTCGACGACCGCGAGCTGAAGGTCGACGACGTCGACATCCTCCAGGTTCTCTATGAGATCCGGGTGGACGACCGCGAAGCGCTCGTTCCGCCTGCACTCAATCCGACGATCCCGCCTGTCGTCAGCTTCCTCGTCTACCGGGCGAAGGAGAGCGCATTCGGACCGTTCGCCCTGGCCCAACTGCGCCTGACGGCGCGCTCGGGCGTACGCCCCGCGCCTTCCTCGATCTCGGCCCGCTGCGACAACGCGGCAGCTCTCCGACGTGCTGGCCGGCTCGTGGGGATTCCGGGTCGCACGCCGGCGGCGATCAGCTTGCAGCCGATTCCACGACCGGGTGGACTGCACGGTGCGCGAGGACGCAGGCGACGGGGGTCCGGCCGGGGACCGGGCCGAGCGATCCTCTCGGTGTCGCTGGTGGATCCCGTGCCGGTCACGGGCCACGACGTGCAGTACCCGCCGGGGATGCACCTGGCCCGGGTCCGCAGCGGATGGCGTGCTGGTCCCCCGGATCATCCAGGTCGACTCCGAGTACGAGTTCCGACGGGCCGACCGGGGGCGCCCTGAACTCGAGTGCTTCGACCCGGCGGCATGGGGCGACGGGCGGTTGGCACCAGATCTGGCTGTGTCCGCCAGCTTCGCGGCCTGCGAACTGACGATCGCCAACGTGCGCTACATCTGCAATCCGGACATCCCTGCCGCCGAGGGGACAGAGAAGGTCTCGGAGAAGTGACCATGCGACGGTGGGCGTGCGGGCCAGCCGACAGCGGTTCCGGATCCTTCGCCCCGGTGACGAACGATCAGGACACCAACGACGAAGGGCTCCATCCCGGCGGGAGACGACCCCGACTGGCAGGAAAGCGCCTATCTGGCCTGGCGCGACCCGGTCACCGGGCTGGGCGGCAACCATCGGATCGGCAACGAGCTCAACCGGGGGACCGCCAACCTGTGGTGCGGCGTGTATGCAGACGACGGCACCCGCTTCCGCTGCAACGGGGAAGGACTCCGAATTGGCCCGGCTCGACGAACTCGGGCTCATCGCCGGCCCACAGCGCCTCTTGCATGACGGTGAACGGCTGCGGTTTCTCCTTGAAGGCGACGGCTGCCGGGTCGACTTCGACATCACCGACTCGGACGAACGCACGCCTACGCCAACGCGCAGACCTTCACGGGGACGTCGGGGACCGCCGGCACGATCTTCTCCAACAACTTCCATGTCTTCTGTCGTGTCCGAGGCACGGTGGAGATCGACGGGCAAAACGATGACGGTCGACGCGCCGGCGTGGCGCGACCATTCCTGGGGCGCGCGGCGTTGGGACAGTTTCGTCTCGAGCCGCAGCTTCGGGGGTGAACACGGCCAGGGCGACGACACGGTGCGCTTCCGCTTCGCCTCCATGGTGGGTACAAATGGCAGCTTCTTCCGTATCGGTTCGCTCTCCCGGGGCGTCGTGTCATGCCGGTGGCCGGCGCCGAGATGCTGCGTACATGTCGACGATGATTCCCTACGTTGTCCAGCAGCCGAAGTTCGCTACGAGCTCGAGGACGGCGGGACCACCAGGGTATGCATCGAGACGACCGGCGGGATGATCGGGGCAACGGCACGGCGTTACGGCTGGGAGTCGGTTGGCGACGTGACGGTCGACGGTGTGCCCGGCGGCTGGGGGTTCCTCGAGACCAACATCAACCCGCGCAACGGGCACGATCCACCCGCCTACGTCCTGGCCGACGCGCTGACCAACGGCGTCGTGCACGCTGGGTCAGACGCAGACGCGACTTCGTCGCCGTGAGGCAGCCGGCTGAGGACCGGGCGGCCTACTACCGCCAGCTGCGAACCACGGTGGCGGGCACGTTCCTCCCCGAGCTCTCGAGTGCGTCTGCCATCGACGCCGCGGCGTTGGTGGACCGGATCTTGGCCGAGTTCATCGTCGAGGAGGAGTGGGGCGATTCGTTGAGCCGTGAGTTCGGTACCGAGTTCAGGTCACTGCTCGGAGATGCACCCGTCCCGGGCGTCGGGGATGGTGCGATCGCGGCAGCTCGAATTTCACGAGTTGCGCCGCCGGGCCGCGGAGCTTGTGGCCGCCGAGGCTGGCAGCGACGAAGTTCCGCAGAGGGGGCGATGCCGCCAATTGGTGGACGTCGAAAGTCGCTTCCTCGAGCGCACCGACGAGCTCCGGAGCGATGTGCTTGCCGAGCAGGTCGAGGCCGACGACCCGTCGTCGCCGGCCGACTGCTCCATCACCCCGGCACAGCTCACTGCATATCTGCGAGGCCGGCTGCCTGACTCGCCCGACCTGACCGTCACTGCGATGCACCTGGTTCCGGGTGGGCGCTCCAAGGAGACGATCCTCGTCACCGTCGAGGGAACCACCGAGTTGCCGCCTGACGTGATCGTGCGCAAGGACCGCCCCGTCGGCATTCTGCAGACACGGGCGGCTGACGAGTTCGCCATCTTGCGCCTCGTGCACGCATCCGGGGTGCCGGTGCCCGAGCCGTTTTTCGCCGACGAGATCACGGACGAGACGTTCGGCACCGCCGACCGCGCCGGCATCGCAGCCGCCGGTGCGAAAGGTGATGTTCGTGGCTCGGAAAGCGGATCCGAAACGGTGTTGGTGATGGCGCGCGTGCCCGGGGTGAAGGCCGGCGAATACTTCCCGGAATTGGCTGCTCCGACCGCACACAGACGAGAGATCGGTCAACAGCTGGCTACGGTGCTCGCCCGTCTCCACACGGTGCCGCTGGACGAGCTCGCCGCGACGAACCTCGATCCGGCGGCCACCGTGACGGAGGATTCACTCGCGCGCCGCGGTGGAGGGCATGGCCGCCCGCATCAGCTCGTTGAGCGGGCCGCCCATCGTGGCTGTCCCCTGGCGCGCCAGTGGCTCCTCGACCACATCGTCGACGTCGTCCCATCGGGGAGACTCTGTCTCCTCCAGGGCGACGTGGGTTTGCACAACTTGCTCGTCGAAGACGGCAGGGTCACTGCACTGGTCGACTGGGAGGCGGCGACCATCGGGCCGCCGGCGCGCGAGTTGGCGGCGGCGTGGCCAGCGGCGACCGCGCTGATGGCTTGGGGCGAGTTCATCGACGCATACCGCGCTGCAGGCGGTACTCCCCAGGCAACCGATCCCGACGCGGTCGTCTTCTACCGCGTGTTCTTCGCGCTCGGCGCGTGCATGTCGTCGCGCACCGGTGGCGATCTCTTTCGCACGGGGGCGAAGCGCGATCTGCTCACGGCACACTCGGGCCTCGATGCGCACTTCCGGGCCCAACGCAACCTCGGTGCGAACGACGCTTGCGCTCGAGTGAAGCGCCTCGGCGCCGGTACCGCGAAAACCTGGGGTCGGCCGACGGGCCCCATCGGCCCCTGTGCTGGACAAATTCAGGCTGTACGACCAGGGCGACGAGTTATTGCGGAAACGTTGCGATACGTTGCCATTGGGATGACGTCAATCCCATGCTCACACCGGGGGGTCACGAGGGGGTGAGCGACTCGGGGGGGCTGAAAGGGGACGCGTCGGCTCCCCCGAAACGGCGTGCGGGGCGGCCCTCCTCGGGGGGAGAGCCGCCTCGCGCTCACGTCCGGAGGCCACCTGCCCCGACACAAAACAGGGACCTCATTGGGTCGTTCTTCCTCGCTGCCCCTGACAGTCCGATGATCCCCCTGCCAGCCATTTCCCGAATTGCTGCGTTATGTTGACGCTAGGAACCGACAAACGGTATACTCTTTTCGACCACAGATTCCGGGGGGTTTTGCTGGGGTCGGCGAGCGAGCACATCTGACGCCCCTCGATCAAGGAGGAAACAGTGCTCACCACAGGTGCGATCGGGCGGTCCGGGAGGACGGCGAGAAAGGTCTTGGCGACCGGCTTGCTGACCGCCGGGATCACGACGGCGGCAATCGCCGGCGCAGGCGTCGGCGCGGCCGGCGCCCAGGCTGCGAGCGGCTCGGGCAAAGCCACCGGGACCGCCGTCACCATCGGCATGATCACCGACGCCGGCGGGTCCGGAGGTATCGGGACCAGCGCACTTGTCGAACAAGGCGCCAAGGCGGCAACTGCCTACGTGAACGCCGACCTCGGCGGGCTCGAGGGTCACAAGGTCACTCTCTATATCTGTGAGAACCAGAACTCGCCCTCGGGTGGCCAGACCTGCGCCAACGACATGGTGCAGCACGGTGTCGTCGCGGTGGTCGAGTCCTTCACCGGGCAGGGTCAGACCGAGGTCCCGACCATCATCGGAGCAGGAATTCCCTACGTCGTTGTGACCGGCGCATCGACGGCCGAGCTCACCTCGCCCGGCGCATACGACCTCGAGGGCGGCTTCCCTGCGTACCTCGGTGCGATGGCGCTGAGCGCGAAGCAGCACGGGATCAAGAAGGTCGCCTTCGTGGTGGAGAACGTGCCGGCCGCCATTCAGGGCGCGCAGGAGCTGGGCGGCATCGTCTACAAAGCGGCGGGCGTGAGCCTCGACGTCGTGCCGGTGAACCCGGGCACCGCTGACATCTCACCGCAGCTGCAGTCCGCGGTCTCCAGCGGTGCTAACGCCGTCGGCGTGATCGGCGACGTGACTTTGTGCAGTTCCTTCCTCAAGGCCTACAACGAGCTCGGGCTCTCACTGCCCCGCTACGTGCTCTCGAGTTGCCAGGACCCGAGCATCCTCGACTCGGCGACCCTCGACAAGGCGCTGGCTGGCTCGTACATCACCACGACCACCCACTCCTCGAAAGCCGATACGGACGAGTATGCGGCGATCATGAAGAAGTTCGCACCGAAGGTGAACCCGAACCCCAATGTCAGCAGCAACCAGGCAGACGGGGTGACTCCGGTCCTGGCGTTGGCTTCCATCATGAAGGGCTCGACGCAGCCGGTGACCGCGGCGGGCATCAAGCAGCAGATCGGCACCGCCGCCAACGTCACCATCCCGCTGTCGGGCGGCCTGAAGTTCACTTGCAACGGAACGGCGATCCCGCTGCTCAAGTCGGTGTGCTCGTCGTCCGCCGCCATCGGTGTGATCCAGTCGGGCAAGTCCGGCAAGGTGACACACGTCACGGTGTACAACCCGACGCCGCTGTTCTGATCGACGCGGATGTGCGCCAGGGGTGGCTCCCCTTCTGGGTGGCCACCCCCGTAGCGCGCCCCGCGATGAATTCGAAACAGTCGAGGAGCACAATGGAGACGTGCCACCGATCGTTTCCACCGTCGAAATCGAGCGCCCGCCGAGCGAGGTGTTCCCCTACGCCACCGACCCTGCAACCTTCGGCGAATGGCAGCCAGGGGTCCTCGGCGGAAACGTGGACGGAGCGCCAGCGGTCGGCCGCCACTGCACGATGACGCGGCGGATCGGCGGCGCGAAGCGGACGTCCACCTCTGTCATCACCGAATTCGATCCGCCGGAGCGCTGGGCCATCCACGGAATTGACGGGCCGATCCGCGCCGAGGTGTCGGTGCTGGTCGAGCCGCTCGACGAGGACCGGCGATCCCCGCGTGACCATCGAGCTCGAGTTCCACGGACACGGCATGGGCCGGTTGCTGACGCCGATCGTCACGAGCCAGGCTCGCAAGGAAGTCCCCATCAGCTGCCAGCACCTCAAGGAGCGACTCGAACAGGCCAAGTGATCGCGGAGGCGGAAGGATCGGGATCATTGTCAGGGAACGCCTGACAATGTAAGGTTCGGCCTGACACCCTCGTCATTTGGGAGGAGCATGGCGCCCACCGAAGCCGAGCCGATCGCCTGCTGCACCTTCTGTCTGAAGCCAAACACCGAGGTCAAGGCACTTGTGGCCGGCCCGGCGGTATTCGTGTGCGATGGCTGCGTCGACCTGTGCTGCCAGATCATCGCTGCTCTCCCCGAAAGGAATGAGCCCCACGAGCCGAGGTTGTTGCCATGGCAGGCGACCGACTCGCTCTACGCCGCGCTGGCCAACCTGCCCAACGTGGTTCGCGCCCAGGCTCAGGTCGAAGCGAGCCTGTCCGGCTGGGTCGGCCGATCCCGGGAACTCGGGGCCACCTGGGCTCAGATCGGCGACGCACTCGGCATCACCCGTCAGTCGGCGTGGGAACATTTCGCGCCCGAAGCCTAAGTCAGCTGCCCCTGCGCGCTGAAAGACTCACTCGGTGCGCATGAGCGAGGAGCAGTGCTGGGCTCGGTTGACTGCAGCCGACCACGGTGTGCTGGCCACATCGCAAGGGCACAGGATCGAGACCGTCCCCGTCTGTTTCGCCATCGCGCACGACGCGGTTTCGGGCCAGACGGTGATCGGCAGCCCCATCGACCAGGTCAAGGCGAAGGAGACGACGGAGCTGTCGCGGTTGTCGAACGTCGGGCGAAACCCTCGCGCCGCATTGTTGTGCGAACACTGGGACAGCGACGACTGGTCGCAGCTGTGGTGGGTCAGAGCGCAATTGCTCCACCTGGCAGATCCCGAAGTCGACCGGACGCTCGTCACCGCGTGTGAGCGGGCGTTACACGACAAGTACGCGCAGTACCGGGACACCAACTTCGCTCACCTGCTCGTCTTCGACGTGACGGCGGTGGCGGGCTGGTCTGCCTTGGGGGTTGCACCGGCCTGAGGCCGGACGTCCTACGACAGCTTCGAGCCGACCGTCCCGCTCATGTAGGCCGCCTCGATCGCGCTGGTATCACCTCTGAACTGCGCCGCCGATCCCGACAGCACGATGGTGCCGTGCACCATCACCATGGCCTCGTCGGCCACTTCGAGGGCCAGCTGCACGTGCTGCTCGACCATGATCACCGAGGCGCCGTGCTCGTCGGCCACGCGTCGGATCACCGGGATGAGTGACTCCACCGCGACGGGGGCGAGCCCCATCGACATCTCGTCGATGAGCAACACCCTCGGCTCCTGGACAAGGGCGCGGGCAATGGCCAGCATCTGCTGCTCCCCACCCGAGAGGTCCGCCGCCCGCAACTTCTCGCGCCGCCGCAGCGCCGGGAACAGCTCGAGGACAGGCTCCAGAGTGGCGCCCCGGGCGGCTGCCAGCTTCAGGTTCTGGATCGGCGTGAGGTCCTTGAACAGCGCACGGAAGTCGGGCACGAGCACCAAGCCGGCGCGGTTCATCCGCCGTGGAGACGAACCCCGTACCGCCTGCCCGTCGAAGATGATCCGGCCCGCCCGTGGCGCGAGGAAACCGGCGAGGGTCATCAGCAGCGTCGTCTTCCCGGCGCCGTTGGGCCCGAGGATCGTCAGGATCTGGCCCGGCTCGAGTCCGAAGCTGATGTCCCGTCCGACAGTGAGCTTGCCGTAGCCGACATCAAGGCCTTCGCAGGCCAGCAGGGGTCCGACGGACGCACCGTCCGGTGGGGGAGCCGCGACGGTCACGTGGTCACCAGGCGCTGATGGGTCGCACCGAGATAGGCGGTCGACACCTGCGCGTTGATCCGGATCTGCTCGGGGGTTCCCGTCGCGATCAGCGCGCCGAAGTCGAGCACGTCGATGGAGTCGCACAGATTGAGGACCAGGCTCATGTCGTGGTCGACGAGCAGGATGGTGACCCCGGTGTCGCGCACAGCGCGCAAGCGGTCGGCCAGCCACAAACTCTCGGTGCTGTCGAGTCCCGCCGCCGGCTCGTCGAGCAGTAGGAGCCGCGGCTCGCCCGCCAGCGCCCGGGCGATGGAGACGAGCTGGCGCTGCCCCTGCGAGAGGAGGGAGACCTGCAGGTCGCGCATCTCGGCGAGGCCGAGCTCGTCGAGGAGCCGGGTCAATGCGGCAGGGCTGCCGCCCGTGGTCCGGTGCTGGCCGACCTGCACGTTCTCCTCCACGGTGAGGTCATCGGACACGCCGGCCAGCTGGAAGGTGCGGGCCAGCCCGAGCCCGGCGCGGCGGTGCGGGGGCATCCCGTCAACCGTCCGTCCGTCGAGGTCCACCGAGCCGGCGTATGGATGGAAGCCGCACAGGGCGTCGATCGTGGTCGTCTTGCCGGCGCCGTTGGGCCCGATGAGTCCGACGATCCCGCCAGCCTCGACGTCGAAGCTGACCTTGTCGACGGCGACGACGCCGCCGTAGCGGACGGTCAGGTCACGGACCTCGAGCAGGGGCTTCGGTGGCGCACCGGAGGTGTTCCCGTTGGTCCCGAGACCGGCGGAGCTGCTGACCAACGCGCCGGGCTCCGCCGAGACGGGCGCCAGCGCGAGCGCGGGCGCGGACGGCGTCGCAGGGCGTGCCAAGGGCACGAGGGCGCCGCCGGGACGGGCCATGACGCCGCGTGCCCGCTGTTGTTCGAGCGCCAGATGGATCGGGCCGACGATGCCCTCGGGGTTGAAGATCACCGTGAGGATCACGCCGATGCCGGCGACGACGCCGTACCAATTGTCGACCCCGCCCTGGCCGACGTTGGAGGAGATCAGGGTTACGAGGATCCCGCCCGAGGTGATGATGCCGGCCAGGATGCCGCCGCTCACCGAGGTGATGCCGGCCACGACCACGACAGAGAAGAGGACGAGACCCAAGAAGGCGTCGAAGTCCTGGAAGGTCACGTTGCCCAGCTGGTAGGCGAGCAGCGAGCCGCCGAGCCCGGCGATGAACGCCGCCAGAGCGAAGCCGATCAGCTTCACCCGCACCACGTTGATCCCCGCCGCGGCGGCCGACCGTTCGTCGGCCCGCACGGCCAGCATGGCCGAGCCGAGCCGGCTGGTGCGCAGCCAGCTCACGCCGAACGCGACCAGCACGAGGACGACCAGGCACAAGATCCCGAAGGCGGGACGTGGGAAGTCCTTGCCCGACCCGATGCTCAGGTCCATCCCGAACAGCCGCGGCGTCGGGATGTTCAGCCCGCTGGCACCGCCGTCGATGGAGTTGTTGTCGAACCAGATCGCTTCGACCCCCGCGGCGAAGGTCAGCGTCACCACGCCGAGCATCAGGCCGCGCACGCGCAAGGCGGGGATCCCGATGATCACCCCCGCTCCGGCTGCGACCAGTGCGGCGAGGATCGGCGCGATCGGGAAGGGGATGCCCCACGAGTTGGCGAACGTGGAGAGGATGTAGGCCGACACGCCGGCGAAGGTGAGCTGGGCCAGCGAGATCTGCCCCGTGTACCCGGTCACAACGACGAGCGACAATGTGATGATCGCCGTGATGAAGCTTGTGTACAGCCCGGCGCGGTTGTTGCCCGTGAAGACGTAAATGGCCACCAGTCCCAGACCGAACCCCACGACCGCCGTCGGGATACTCCAGCGCGGGCGGGGGCGCGGCCCAAGGTGACCTGGGTGAGGGTGCCGCGTCCGGGCATGACCTCGCCGCGCAGGGCGAGGACCACGAGCACCAGGACGAGGGGGATCAGCTCACCGGCGCCGGCGGGGAAACCGGGATGAACGCCGTTGACGTAGACGGAGAGGGATTCGAGCGCACCGATACCCAACCCGGCCGTGATGGCCCAGCCGAGGGAGTGGAAGCGCCCGACCACGGCGGCAGCGAGCGCTGGGACGATGAAGAGTGTGTAGGTGCCGGGGACCAGCGGCACGAGCGGTGCGATCAATACGCCGGCGATGCCGCAGACGACGAAACTGATCATCCAGTTGACGAGGGCGATCCGGTCTGGGGAGAGGCCGCTCACCAGTGCACCCACCTCGGTCTCGGCCGAGGCGCGCGTGGCCAGGCCGAAGCGGGTGAAGCGGAAAAGAACGGTCAGCACGATCCCGAGCCCGATGATCGTGGCAGCCAGCCAGAGCCGGTCAGTGGCGATGTCGACGCCGAGAAGGTGGATGTGGCTCTGCGGGAAGATCGGGTTGACCTCGATGTCCACCGAGCCGACCTGGTAGCTGACCACCGCGGTCAGCACTCCCATCAGGCCGATGGAGGCGACCGCCTTGGCCACCGGACGATGGTTGCGCAGCGGCCGGAAGATCAAGAGGTAGGCGAGCGCGCCGAGCACGGCCTGAATCGCCAGGGTCGCCAGCAGCGCGGGCCAGAAGGCCCAGCCCGACCCGACGCTGACCGTCGGCCCGAGCCCGGGGATGGGGATCAGGAGCTGCCCGTTGCGGAGCAGGGAGTAGGTGTAGGCGGCGTAGAGGGCCTGGGCGCCCGTCGCGAAATTGAGGACGCCCGACGAGCGGTAGGTGACGACGAGGGCCATGGCCAGAGCGGCGAAGACGCCGCCGTTGCCAAGGCCGAGAAAGAGGAACTCGACGTAGGTGCTCACGGAGCGCCAGGACCCGTCGCCGCGGCCTCCCCCGGGAGATACGTCACATATTGAGGATACTCAAATATGGTCCCGGATGCACGGGCAGAACAGGCTTCCGGGCCAGATGATGGCGATGATTTAGACCGCCCCGGCCCCCCCGCCAGGGCCAGGCTCGGAGAGCTCGTCGCGCAGGACCCGGCGGAGCAGCTTGCCGGTCGGCGAGTACGGCAGCTCGTCGCGGAAGTCGATGACGCCGGGCATCTTGGTCGAGCGCAACCGCTCGCGGACCCAGGTCTGCAGCTCGGCCTCGTCGGCCGTCTGCCGGCGGTGGAGCACCACCACGGCGGCGACGCCCTCGCCCCATTCGGGGTCGGGGATGCCGATCACCGCGGCTTCGGCCACGGCGGGGTGCAACATGAGGACGTCTTCGACCTCCCCCGGCGAGATGTTCTCCCCGCCCCGCACGATGAGGTCGTCGAGCCGGCCGTCGACGTAGAGGAAGCCGTCGGCGTCGAACCAGCCGGCGTCGCGGGTGCGGAACCAGCCGTCCTCGGTGAGCATGGAACGCCCGACGTACTCGCCGGCCACCTGCTCGCCGCGCACCCAGATCTCGCCCTTCTCACCCACGGGGACGACTTCGTCGTCCTCGCCGCGCACCTCCACCTCGAGCATGGGCAGACGGCCGGCCGACCGAAGCGAGGCGGCCCCGCACGGCGGGGTCGTCGGACGCGAAGGCCTCGCGGTGCTCGTCGGGGGTCAACATGGCGATGGTCGACGACGTCTCGGTCAGCCCGTAGGCGTTGACGAGGTCGACGTGGGGCATGTCGCGCAGCGTGCGCTCGACGAGCTCGAGGGGCATGCGGCCGCCGCCGTAGGAGAGGTGGCGCAGCGAGCTCAGCTTCACGCCGGACTCCTCGGCGGCATCGAGGATCCGACCCAGCATGGTGGGGACGACCATGGCGTGCGTGATGTGCTCGTCGACGGCGATGCGCACCCACTCGGCGGCGTCGAAGGTGGGGAGGTACATGATCCGCCGCCCCGCGTAGAGCGAGCTCAGCACGGCCGCCACGCCGGCGATGTGGTACGGCGGCACGCAGATCAGCTGGGCCTCGTCGGGCGCGCAGCCGAGGAACTCGACCGAGCTGATGATGTACGAGACGAGGTGGCGGTGTCGCAGCACCGCGGCCTTCGGCTCCGACGTCGTCCCGCTGGTGAAGAGCAGCGACACCGACGTCCTCGGGATCGACGAAGGCGAACTCGCCGTCATCGCCTGTCGTCACCACCACCGGCGTCGATCGCCGCGGCGAACTCGCCCTTGGTCACGATGTGCGTCGCGCCGCACGACCCCAAGCGCTCAACCTCGTCGTCGTCGGCGATCATGAGGCCGCCCGCCACCCGGGCGATGATCCCGCGCAACTGCTCGTCCGGCGCTCGATAGTTGATCGGCGAGAACGGCACGCCCGCCAGCGCGGCGCCGAACAAGGCGACCGGCAGCGCGTCGGAGTTCAGCCCGAAGTAGCCGACGAGCTCAGCCTGCGTGTCGGCGATGAAGCGGGCCGCCCGCCGGGAGCGCGCCGAGGAGATCCGACGCGGTGGTCCCGCCGGCGTGTGGGCCAAGGACGACGCGCTCGGGATCGCCCTCGGCTGCCATCTCGAGCAGCATGGCGATGTTCATGACTAGTCCGAGGCGGGCAGCGGCTTGGCGCCCTTGACGGCGAGCAGCGTGTCGCCGACCGAGATCGAGCCCTCGCCGGCCTTGGTGCACAGCAGCTCGAGCCCGAGCTCGTCGTCGGCGTAGCGCTTGCCCAGCTGGGTCCCTCCGTCGAACCCGGCCTCCATGCTCTGCGGCGTCACCTCCGCGTCCGACGGCAGGAACGGGTGTCCCCCGCAGCGCAGGTCGACGGGCTCGGCCGGCGCCTTGACCACCACGACCTCGCAGGCGTCGGTGGCGCTGCGCAGCCTGAGCCCTGCCTTCAATTGCAATCCCACCGCAGTCCTTCCTCGTTCTCCGCGCCCCTGATGGTGCCCGGCCTCCAGATGCTTTTTTCGGGCCGCCGCCCCTGGACCGCCGGGGTCGGGGAGGCGGGGTCCCCCATTCTGCCGCCGGGCCCGCCGCCGGCGCACACCCGGGTCGTCGCCGGCGGGGTAATCCCGGTTGGTGGACGTGTCCCGAGGGTGAGCCGGGGGCGTTGTTGACCGGAATTTGACCGTTGCGGCCTATGACGGGCGGGAGCCCGGTGGAAGACTCTGCGGGTCGATCCCGGCGGGGGCGGCGGGATCGGAGAGGGAGTGGCAGGCAGATGGACCAAGCCCAGGGGTGGATGCCCGACCCCGAGCACGAGGGGGAAGAGCGCTACTGGAGCGGCTCGCGCTGGACGGATCGTGTCCGTCCGGCCGGCAAGGCCGTGACCATGCGTCTGCCTGAGCACGTGCCCGAGCTGCAGCGTGCGCTGTCCGAGGCGACCATGGACATCGATGCGGTGGAGGATCGTTTGTCGACGCTCTTCGACCGGAAGGTGGACTCCGCGCGAACGACTCGATGCGTGTCGGGGGACGCCGAGGACTTCGATCTCGAGCTGTATCTCGACTTCGAGGTCGACGAGTCCGACGTGACTCCGCCGCACGACGGTTCAGCTGGACTGATTGCCGATGCTCGCCGACGCGAGTGCGACGAGGGCTTCGCCGAACTCGATGCCGCGCTGGCGGCCGAGCGACCCGAACGCCTCGACGACGCGTCCGCCAAGAGGAGTCTGTTCCGCCGCCGTTCCTGACCCGATTGGGACGACGATGTCGTTCTCGAACGAGGCGTGTTCCGCCAACCAGAGCGGCTGACGCCGTTCAGATGCCGACGGACTTCGCCCGCACCGCCTTGGCCACCGCACCCCAGCGTTCGAACGCTCCGGGGTCGCGGACGACGTCGGAACCGGTGAAGTAACTGACGACACGGGTCGCGATGCCGCCGTACTTGGCCACGATCTCGTCGGCGATGTCGTCCCAGGTGCCCGTCGTCGTGAACTGCCCGAGGATGTCGTCGTCGATGACGGCGGCCATGCCGGCGATGTCGCCAGCGCGCTGTCGTTCCCGGATGCGGTCGGTCGTGCCCTCGCGGTCGAGCTGCTCGAAGATGAAGGCGTAGTTCGGCGTCGATCCGTAGAAGGAGATCTGGACCCGCGCCATCTCGCGCCAGCGGGAGCGCTCCTCCTCGGTGTCGCCGACGCAGAGAAAGGCCGGAACGATCACCTCGAGGTCGTCGACGCTGCGGCCCGACCGCCCCGCGCCGGCACCCAATTCCGGCAACACGGTCTCGGTGAGGTACGTCGCAGTGTTGAGCGGGTGGACGTGCACGCCGTCGGCCACCTCGCCGGCCATGCGCAGCATCCAGGGGTTGACTGCCGCCACGTCGATCGGAGGGTCGTCACAGTGGATGGGCCCGGGCGCCCAGGTCGGCGGCAACAAGGACAGCGCGTAGAACTCGCCGTCGACGGCGAGCGGCTCGCCGGTGCGGAAGGAATGGAAGATGTCCTTGACGGCGAGCACGTACTCGCGCAGGCGTGGCCCGGGCGGGTCGAACTCGGAGCCGTAGCGGCGCAGGATGTGGGCGCGCACCTGGGCGCCCAGGCCGAGCCGGAAGCGCCCGTTGCTGGCTTCGGCCAGTTCCCACGCCGTCGACGCGGTGACCATCGGACTGCGCGGGAAGGCCACGGCGATACCGGTCAGGATGTCGATGTCGGCGGCCACCGCCAGCGCGCCGCAGGTGAGGTAGGCGGTGCGGCCGGCTTCGGTGACCACGAGCCCCGACAGCCCGGCCTCGGCGGCGCGGCGCCCGAGCTCACCCGCCTGGCGCAGCGGCTGTGCCGGCAGCATGGCGTCGAAGCGCAGGCCGGCGTCGCGGGGACTCGTCACGGTCAGGCCGCCCGTCGGCGCGGTGGGCCGGCCGCCGCGGCGCGCCGGCACCCAGTCGTTGATGGTGGGGAAGTACTCGTCGGTGTGGTCGATCGTCCCGGCCGTGGCGTAGTGGTACACCATGGCGGCGCGGATGCCGGCCGATTCGTTGTCGGTCGAGCGGTGCATGAGGTGGCTGTCGAAGACAAGCAGGTCGCCCGGGTCCATGAGCACGGGCTCGGACGCCGTCATGTCGTGGTCGACGATTTCGAAGTAGCCGTAGTTGGCACCGGGGCGACGGTCCGCCACGTGCGTGTGCACCGGCTCGGACTGCGACGCCGGGAGGACGTGGAGGCAACCGTTGACCAGTGTGGCCTCGGTCACCGCCAGCCACACGCCGACCACGGGCCGGGCCGGTTCGAAGGGGAAGTAGAAGGAGTCCTGGTGCCAGGGCTGGCCCCACGCACCCGGCGTCTTGAAGATGAACTGGGACAAGAAGACGTCGATGTCGGGCGCGATGAGATCGGACACCGGATCGACCACGGCGGCCGAGTGGGCGAAGTCGGCGAAGACGCCGTCGCGGTGCAGCGAGAACACCTTGGACACCCCGTCTTCGGGGCGGTCTTGCGCAACCGCCTGCCCCGCCTTGTTGCTCTCGGGCAGGACCTTGACGCCGAGCTCCGCCGCCACGGCGGGGTCGCGCACCACCTCGGTGACCCGCGCCAGCATGGCGTCGCACGTCGCCTGGGGCGCGAAGCCGGCGATGCGGAAGAATCCCCGCTCGTCCCACGACGCCCGCTGCGCCGGCGTCAATGTGCCAGTGCCGGTCACGCCATCGGCTCCGCCGGCGGGTCGGGCAGGTCGCCCGCCGCCCGGGGCCAGGCGATCGGTGTCACGTCGCTCGCGATGACCTGGCCCATGGCGATGCCGGCCCGCTCGACCGACGGATGCGGGAAGCGGCCGTCGCCCCTCGTCGAGCCGTCGGCGAAGTAGATGACGGTGTGGACCCGGCGCACGGTGCCCGTCGTGTTGGGCCGGGCCAGATGGAAGGTGAGGCCATGGTGGAACGCCACCGCGCCCGGCGGCACCTCGACGAACACCGGCTCCGTCCCCTCGAGCTCGCGCCGCGCCAGCGGGTTGTCGGCGCCGTCGACGTCGCCGGTGAAGATGTTCACGAACTCGCGCAGACCGAGGCGGTGGCTGCCCGGCAGGTAGCCCATGGCGCCGCTCGCCAGGGTGGAACCGTCGAAGGGGATCCAGGCGGTGACCGTGTCGGTCTCGACGATGGGCCAGTAGGGGTGGTCCTGGTGCGGGTCGGTCTCGCGACCGCCCGCCTCCTTGTAGAGCGCCTGGTCGTGCCAGAGCCGGACGGCGTCGACGCCGAGGAGCCGGGCCGCCGTCTCGCCCAGGACAGGGTGGAAGCTGAGCGGGCGCACGTCGGCGGCGTCCTCCCACAGGTTCTGGCATTGCACGAAGCTCTGCTCGTAGCGCGACTTGTCGGCCAGTGACCGGGTGTCGTGCGCGGCTGCGCGCCGCCACCGCCCGGTCGACCGCCTCGCCGTAGCGAGCCAGCTCGTCGGGCCCGAGCAGGTCGGGCACCACCACGAAGCCGTCGCGCCGGAAGTCCTCGACCAGCTGTGGCGTCAGCGACGTGGCCACCGCCGTCACCGTCCCGGCTCCCCGGGCACCTCGCGGACCTCTCGGATGCGGCCCACCAGCTCATGGACGCTCGGTGCATTCGAGCCACGGGGTGAGGTCGAGGTGGTAGTCGGCCGCGGGCTCGGGACCTTGGTCGAGGTGGTGCGGCTCCGAAGCCATGAAGCGCCCGTCGATGTGGCGCACCTCGGTCACCACCTCGGCATAGGGCAGCGCGGCTGGCTGCGGGCGAGCCGAACCCGAAGACCCGCTCCGAACCCATGACCCCGATGGCCTGGGCCCGGCCGCTCAGGAAGGCCCGGTAGTCGTTGCGCTCGAGCTCGCCGGTGTACGCGTCGAGGATGTGCAACGCCCGGTCCAACACCGGTTGGCCGTAGGCATAGAACACGTTGGGCGCAGGCAGATCGCCCCAGACGCCCCACATCCACCAGCGCACCGTCGGCGGCAACGCGGCGAATGCGCGCTGGACGCCTCGCCCGACCGCCTCGTGCCCGTGGTGGACGTCGTGCGGCGAGGGCGACACGACGATGGAGGCGCCGTGCTCCTCGACGATGGCCGGCAGCTCCTCGGCCACACGGCGGGTGGCCAGGGCGAGGTCGCCGTCGAGATCGAGGTTCAACGGGGGGTCCATGAACACCGGGACGAACCCGGCCCGGGTCGCCGCCTCCTCGGACTCGGCCCGGCGACGATCCTGCTGGCCCTCGAAGCCGAGGCTGGCGGTGACGCTGACAACGTTCCAACCACGGTCGAGCAGATGGAGGAGCGCACCGGGGCAGCCGACGGCCTCGTCGTCGGGGTGCGGGGCGACGTGCACGAGCGTGGGTGCCACGAAGAGGGAGGTTAGGCGGGACCCGGCCGCTCTCGCCCAGTGATTTCCCAGGGCACGAAGTCGAGATCAGGGGCAAGATGGCGTCCGATGGCCACCACGAACGACACTCCCGCAACGAGCCGGCACCGCCACCGCTACCGCCACCGCCACCGCATCGTCACCCGGCGCGGCGTCGTGGTTCGCCCTCGACGTCGACGCCGTGGTCGCCGCCGTCGCCACCGACCTGGCCCGGGGCCTGACGTCGGGCGACGCCGCCACCCGCCTCGCTCGATACGGGCCCAACGAGATCGCCAAGGAGAAGCCACCGTCGGTGTGGGCGGTGGCACTGACCCAGCTGCGCGACCCGATGAACATCATGCTGATCGCCGTCATCGTGATCAGCCTGGTCATCGTCCAGTTCTCGACGGCCGTCCTCGTCGGCTTCCTGGTCCTGGTCAACGTGATCCTGGGTTCACGCCAGGAGCTCAAGGCACGCGCCAGCGTCGACGCCCTGAGCAAAATGCAGGTGCCCCAGGCCAAGGTCGTCCGGGACGGCGAGCTCGCCCTCGTCCCCGCCGTCGATCTCGTGCCGGGCGACGTCGTCCAGCTCGAAGCGGGCGACATCGTCCCCGCCGACGGCCGCATCGTGCGCGCCGCCACGCTCGAGACGCAAGAGGCCGCCCTCACCGGCGAGAGCGCGCCGGTCTCGAAGGACGCGTCGACACTCCCGAGCGCCGACGTCGCACTGGGCGACCGCGCCAACATGGCCTTCCAGAACACGTCGGTGACGCGGGGCACGGCGACGGTGGTCGTGACGGCGACGGGCATGCAGACCCAGATGGGTCAGATCGCCACCATGCTCACCTCGGTCACCCGCACCCGTTCGCCGCTGCAAAAGGAGCTCGATTCGCTCACCAAGGTGCTGGCGGTCATCGCCTGGTCGGCCGTCGCCTTCATCTTCGTGGTGGGTCTCGCCCGGGGCGAGCCGGCCAAGCAGCTGCTCCTGCTCGGCACCGCCATGGCCATCGCCGCCATCCCGACCGGCCTGCCCGCCTTCGTCTCGGGCCTTCTCTCCATGGGCGCCAAGGAGCTGGCCGAGTCCAAGGCGGTGGTGAAGAACCTCACCGACGTCGAGACGCTCGGCGCGACCAGCGCCATCAACACCGACAAGACCGGCACGCTGACGATGAACGAGATGATGGTCTCGGACCTCTACGTCGGCGGCCTGTGGTTCACCGTCGCCGGCGAGGGCTACGCCAAGACCGGTGACATCCGGGCCGTTGCCGGCGCTCCCGTCCCCGACTTCACCCGTTTGGCACTGGGTCTCTGCCTCGACAGCGACGCCACCGTCGACTCGGAGGGACACGTCGTCGGCGATCCGACCGAGGCCGCCCTCGTGGTGCTGGCCGCCAAGCTCGGTGTCGACGCCGAGGAGACGAGGCGCGCCTATCCGCGACTGGCCGAGGTGCCTTTCGACTCGGAGTACAAGTTCATGGCCACATTCCACGAGGCCACGGTCGACAACGAGCTCCACCTCGTCGAGATGGTCAAGGGCGCCCCCGACGTCGTGCTCGCCCGCTGCACCCAGTCGGGCGGACCGTTCAGCGGCACGCCGATCCCGATCGAGGAGGTGCAGGCCGACATCGACGCGGCCAACGCACGGATGGGCGAGCAGGGCCTGCGTGTCCTGGCCTTCGCCGGCGCGCACCCTCGGCGACACCGACCGGGCCGCCATGGCGTCGGACCCGATGTCGCTCACCTCGGGGCTCTCCTTCATCGGCATGGTCGGCATCATCGACCCGTTGCGTGCCGAGGCCACGGGCGCGGTGCACACGGCGCTCCAGGCGGGCATTGACGTGCGGATGATCACCGGCGACCACGCGGTGACGGCGCGGGCGATCGG
Organism: uncultured Acidimicrobiaceae bacterium; assembly: GCA_963791995.1. Classification (GTDB taxonomy): domain Bacteria; phylum Actinomycetota; class Acidimicrobiia; order Acidimicrobiales; family RAAP-2; genus Bog-473. The sequence goes on from CAWBUQ010000013.1 coordinate 74,774, forward strand.
CGAGAAGCTCGGCCTCGGACCGGGGTCCATCAGTGGTCCCGAACTCGAGGCGCTGAGCGACGAGGAGCTGGTGCGCCGCCTGCCCGACCTGCACGTCTTCGGCCGGGTCTCGCCCGAGGACAAGCTGCGCCTCGCCCGGGCCATGCAGCGCGAGGGCCTCATCGTCGCCATGACCGGTGACGCAGTGAACGACGCGGCGGCCCTGAAGCAGGCCGACATCGGGGTCGCCATGGGCAGCGGCAGCGAGGTCACCAAGCAGGCGGGCCGCATGATCCTCACCGACGACAACTTCGGCACCTTGGTGCACGCCGTCGAGATCGGGCGCCGGGTCTACGAGAAGATCGTCTCCTACGTCCGCTTCCAGATGACCCAGCTGCTCGGGCTGGTCATCCTCTTCGTGGTGGCCTCGGCCTTCAACATCAACAGCGGCGTGGCGCTGACGCCGTCCATGGTGCTCTACCTCCTCTTCTTCGTCACCACGGCCGGTGTCGTCGTCATCGCCATCGATCCCGGTGACCCCGAGGTCATGCACCGCCCGCCGCGCGACCCCAAGGTCCCGATCACCAACCGTGCCGCCCTGCTGTCATGGATCCTCTACGCGGCCGTGTTCTTCGTCGCCGGTTTCATTCCGTTGGTGGCGGGGCCGGACACCCCGCACCCGAACACGCCGAGCGCGTCGCTGACCATGACGTTCGTGGTCATGGGCCTCGGCACCGTGTTCAACGCCCTGACCAATCGTCGCGATCCGGCCAGCGGGCTCGATGCGCCCGTCTTCAAAGCCGTCGTCATCTCGCTGTTCCCGGTCGTGATGCTGGTCCTGGCCACCCAGTTGCCGGCGCTGCAGAGTGGACTCCTCACCGTGTCCCTCAGCGGCCGCGAGTGGCTCGCCTGTATCGGGCTGGCGCTCCTGCTCCCGATCGTCGTGGAGGGTAGCAAGTGGCTGCGACGGCGCCGGCTGCCCGAGCCGGGGACGCTGAGCGTGGCCCAAGCCGTATCGGGCGAGAAGGGCAGCCGGCACGAGGGGAGCGAGGTCCCGGCATGAGCACCAAGGAGAAGGACGGGCACCACCACCATGACGGTGACGCGGCCGTCGTCGAGGGCCGCCATGAAGCGCAAGGACTACGAGCAGGAGCTGCGCCGTCTGGACGCCGAGCTGGTCGCCTTGCAGGAATGGGTCAAGTCGTCGGGCGCCAAAGTGTGCGTCGTCTTCGAAGGCCGTGACACCGCCGGCAAGGGCGGGACCATCAAAGCGATCACCGATCGGGTGAGCCCCCGCGTCTTCCGGGTCGTCGCACTCCCGGCACCCAACGACCGCGAGCGCTCCCAGATGTTCATCCAGCGCTACGTGCCGTTCCTCCCCGCCGCCGGCGAGGTCGTGATCTTCGACCGCAGCTGGTACAACCGGGCCGGCATCGAGCGCGTGATGGGGTTCGCCACCGAGGACGAGGTGGCGAGGTTCCTCGACGGGGTGCCCCTCGTCGAGCGCACCATGGTGGAGTCGGGCATCATCCTGCTCAAGTACTGGCTCGAGGTCAGCCCCGAAGAGCAGACCCGACGCCTCGAGAGCCGCATCAACGACCCGCGCAAGGTCTGGAAGCTCTCCGACATGGACCTCAAGTCCTACAGCCGCTGGTGGGACTACGAGCGAGCCCGCGACGACATGTTCCGGGCCAGCGACACGGCCTGGGCGCCGTGGTTCGTCGCGCACACCAACGACAAGCGCCGAGGCCGGCTCAACATCATCACCCACCTGCTCAGCCAGATCCCCTACGAGCCTCTCGACCATCATGACGTGGAGCTGCCGAAGCGACAGAAGGAGCCCCACCCCGACGAGAGGGTGACCGTCCCCTCCATGCGCGAGATCCCGACGCCCTTCGGCTGACCCGGGCTGCGCTCCAGACGAACCGCTACGCTCGTCCGCCGCGTTGGAATCAGGAGGGGATAGGGAGGGAACGCCATGCTGCAGGTGGTCGGCGCCGGTGTCGGACGAACAGGGACGCACTCGTTGAAGGTGGCACTCGAGCAGTTGCTCGGTGGGACGTGCCATCACATGGTCGAGGTGTTCGCACATCCCGAAGAGGTCCCCGTCTGGACCGATGCGATCGACGGGGGCTCGGTCGACTGGGGCGACCTGATGAAGGGCTATACGGCGCAGGTCGACTGGCCGGGGGCCAGCTTCTGGCCCGAGCTCTCCGCCGCCAACCCCGACGCCCTGGTCATCCTGTCGGTGCGCGATCCGGACTCGTGGTACACGAGCTGTTCGAACACCATCTTCCCGGGCATGTCGATGCTCGGCGGTGAGGGCAACGAGTGGATGGCGGCCATGGCCAGGCTCCTCAAGGAGCGGTTCAGCGACGAGCTCGACGACAGCAACGCAATGACGTCCGCATTCGAGCGTCACAACGACGCGGTCCGCGCCGCCATTCCGAAAGAGCGGCTGCTCGAGTGGTCCGCCTCGGACGGCTGGGAGCCCATCTGCGACCGCCTGGGCTTGCCGGTCCCGAGCGAGCCGTTCCCCAAGGTCAACACGACGGACGAGTTCCGGGCGATGGTGGGGATGCCCGACCTGGAGCGATAGTCCGTTCCCCAGCGTCGGTTGGCGCCGTCGGGATCGACTTCAGTCAGAACACTCTTTACAGATTACTCTGAATAGAATATTATGACCGGATGCCCCGCTGGTCACGATCGAACCCCCTCGCCCTGGCGGTCCTGGTCTGCCTCTATGAGAGGCCGATGCATCCCTACGAGGTGGCCCAGACCCTGCGGGGGCGGGCCAAGCAGGAGAGCGTCCGGCTGAACTACGGGTCTCTCTACGCCGTCGTCGAGTCCCTAGAGAAGAAGGGCTTCATCAAGGCGACCGGCACCGTCCAAGAAGGCAAGCGCCCCCAGCGCACCGTCTACGAGATCACCGATGCCGGCGCCATCGAGATGACCGACTGGCTCACCGAGCTCATCGGCACGCCGGCCAAGGAGTACCCCGCCTTCATGGCCGGCTTGTCCTTCCTCCCCGCGCTCGATCCCGACGACGCCCTCGCCGCGCTCCGCCGCCGGGCCGAGGCTCTCACCGTCAAGATCGTCGCCCTGCGCGGCGTCGAGAAGGCGGCTCGCGAAGCCGGTCTTCCGCGCATCTTCGGTCTCGAGGCCGAGTACGAGGAGCAGCAACTCCAAGCCGAGCAGAAGTTCGTCACCGCACTCGCCGACGAGATGGCGGCGGGCACCCTCGAGGGACTCGACCTGTGGCGCTTGTTCCAGTCCGACGAGTTCGACCCCGAGGAGGTGCACTTCAACTTCGAACTCCCCAAGGAGTAACGACCCGGAGCCGCGTGCGGGAAAACACGCGACCCCGGGCCTCAACAACCACGAGCCCGATCCACGAGGGACCTTCGCCCGAGGCAGCACTCAAAGCGTAGGCGACCTCCGTCGAGCGGGCTGAGCAGCACCCACCACGAAAGGAGGCGCGCCCATGCACGCCCTCATAGAGGCTGACGGCCTCACCAAGACGTTCGGGAAGGTCCAGGCGCTCGCCGACCTGTCCCTCTCGCTGCCGCCGGGCCAACCGGTGGCGATCCTCGGGCCCAACGGCGCGGGGAAGACCACCTTCCTCCGCATGGTGGCCACGCTCATTGAGCCGGACCACGGCACGCTGCGCGTCGACGGCGTCGACGTCGTGCGCGACCCGATGGCCGTGCGCCGCATGATCGGCCTCGCCGGACAGTCGGCCGCCGTCGAGGAGATGATGACCGGCCGCGAGAACCTGGTCATGGTGGCGCGCCTCTACGGCCAGTCCGCCAAGGCGGCCAAGCAGAGTGCGCGTGCGCATCCTCGAGCAGATGGATCTGGTGGAGGCCGCCGACCGCCGCGTCAAGACCTATTCCGGCGGGATGCGCCGGCGGCTCGACCTGGGGGCGAGCCTGGTCGGCTCGCCCCGACTGCTCCTGCTCGACGAGCCCACGACGGGCCTCGACCCCGGGAGCCGCAACGAGGTGTGGGACGCCATACGCGCCATGGGGCGTGCCGGCACCGACATCGTGCTCACGACGCAGTACCTCGACGAGGCCGACCACCTGGCCGTGCACATCGTGATCATCGACGGCGGGCGCGTCATCGCGCAGGGGACGCCGGGCGAGCTGAAGTCGCGGGTGGGGTCCGACATGATCGAGCTCCACACGCTCGACGTGCCGACGATGGAGCGCGCCGCCGAGGTGCTCGGCGCGCTCGGCCTGGCCGAGCCGTCCACCGACCACGCCACACGTCGCTGCTCCATCGCGGCGCCCGGCGGCGCCAAGCTGCTGCCGCTCGTCGTGCGCGCACTCGACGAGGCCGAGGTCCCCGTGGAGGACATCGCGCTGCGTCGCCCGACCCTCGACGAAGTCTTCTTGGCCCTCACCAGCTGCAGCACCGACCCTGCTCCCGAGGAGGACGCAGCATGACCATGGACCTGACACTCGACCCACCCCGCCAAGGGACGGCGCCGACCGCCGCGCTCAACCGCGGGGCGAGCTATCTCACCGCCTCGGGCCAGGTGGCCGTCCGCACTCTCAAGCAGTTCGTCCGCACCCCGGCGCTGATCATCGGCGGCACGGCCCAAGGCGTGCTGTTCCTGCTGATCTTCCGCTACGTCTTCGGCGGCGCGGTGGCCCATACCGGCTCGCTCGACTACGTCGACTTCTTGGTCCCGGGCTTCGTCGTCACCGGTGTGCTCTTCCAGGGCATGGGCGCGTCGAGTGGGGTGGCCTCCGATCTCGAGAGCGGTCTGTTCGACCGGCTTCGCAGCCTGCCCATCCGGCTCATCTCCATCATCACCGGTCGTGTGAGCGCCGACTCCGCGTTGGTCGCCTGGGGCGTGCTGGTCATGATCGCCGTCGGGTTCGCGGTGGGGTTCCGTCTCGGCGGCTCCAAACTCGACGCGCTGGCCGCGCTGGGCCTGACCATCCTCTACGGCTTCGCCTTCGTCTGGATGTTCATCACCATGGGCCTCGCCGCCGGCAGCCCGCAGGCGGCACAGAGCCTGTCGTTCCTCGTGTTCCCGCTGAGCTTCGTCTCCTCGGCCTTCGTGCCGGTGTCGACCATGCCGGGCTGGATGCAGGGCTTCGCCACGTACCAGCCCATGACCCAGATGGTGAACACGGTCCGTCTGCTGACGGGCGGTCCGGCGGCACAGGAGCTGCTCGGCCACCCCGTCTCCTATTACCTGGTGCCCTCGCTGCTCTGGACGGCCGGGCTGATCGTCGTCTTCGCGCCGCTGGCGGCGTGGAAGCTCAAGAAGTCGTGATCAGCGCCGCTCGAACCCGTTCGCAGGCGGGGGCTCGGGTTCGGGGACGACGTCGCCGAGGGCCCGGCGCAGGCGCTCTTGGGCGTCGATCATCCAGTCGATGTAGAAGGCGTAGTCCTCGGGCTTGGTGATCTCGCCCTCGCTGTAGTCGGCGATCCGGTAGGCACCGCGGTCGGGCAGCCGCTCCCACGAGAGCGGGCCGCCGTAGTGCGACTCGATCATGGCCTGGCGCGACTGGATCGCTTCGAACTGCGCCGTGCTCGCCTCGTGCGAGCCGAGGTCGATGTAGAAGTCCGACCGGATCCGTCCGCCCGCCGCGAAACTCAGCCCGTAGTGCGTTCCCCTGATCGGAGAGGGCAGGGTGATGAAGTTCTGCGCGGGCAGCGTGGACATGCGCGTCCATTCGGGATGGTGGACGCGGACCAGCTCGAGCCAACGCGACCAGTAGTCGCGGTAGAGCGCCCCGCGACCGCCGCTGATCGGGCCGGCGAGCTCGACGAGCGTCCAACCGGCGGGGTCGCGCCACCACTGCGTGCCGAAGTAGTCCTGGGTGATGCCCGTCGCCTGCTCCATGATGAGGCGGACAAGCGTGGCGGGGGTGTAGGCCATCTTGTCGGAGTCCCAGACCAAAGGCGCCGCCAGGTTGTTCTGCCAGTACACCGTGCGCCGGGCCGGGTCCTCGTTGAGCCACTCTTCGAGTTGGGTCCGCATGTCGGTGCCGAGGTCGGTCGGCGGGCTGAGCGTGAAGATCGTGCCGTCGGCCACCAGCTCGGCGGTGACCAATCGACGGACGGTGCTGGCGTCCTGCACGCGGCGCTTGGCCTCGGCCATCTCCTTGGCGCGCTGGCGTTCCGGGCTGATGGTGAACTCCTCGACCTCGCGGAGAGGGTAGATCTGGTTGACCGCGATCATGGGCACGTTGCTGCTGCCCGACTGCCCGTAGACGTAGGAACGGAAAGCGCTGATCTGGACCAGCGAGATGTCGAGGCCCATCTCGCTCAGCCACACGACGCTGGCTGTCACCACGGGCGAGAAGTCCCGGGCCAGCAACACCACACGCGGGCGTCGCAGTGTCTCCTGGGAGAGATCCGGTGCGTGGGCCTGCAAGTCGGCGAGCGCTTCGTCGGCCGACATGGGGATCTGGCGCCGGCTCTGAAAGCGGAGGTACTGGTCGGCAAGTGACTCGGGGAGGATGCGACTGGACATGGCGGCGTACTTGATCGCCATGACCTCGGTGTCAGGGGTGCGCCCGCTCTTCAGCTCGGCGACGACCAAACGTCCGTCAGGTCCGAGGCCCAGGACGTGGATGCGGTCGCGGTTCGCGCCCGCTGCCGTCGGGAGCCCGTCGATCTCGAAGGTGATGACCTTGACGGCCGGGCCGAGGATGGCCGGGTTCGAGAGCACCCATTCCTGCAAATCGGCGCGTTCTTCGAGACCCGCCTCCTCGAGCGAGATCATTTGCGCCGGCATCGCGACCGAGCCGGCAACTGTGAAGAGCATCTCTTCCGCCATGCGCTGCTCTCAACTTACGGCAAACGATCGGAAAAACGCAGGTTCGAAAGTCACAGACACGCGCTACGGAACCTCAAAAACGTGGGCTGCTACCCGGGGTTTTGTCGCTCCGTTGTGAATCGCACCACCGTTGTCGGCGAACATCTACGGATGGTTCGCGAATGGTTGCCAAGCGGTTGCTTCCGGGCCACGCCGGACACGACGCACACCCGTGCGCGTCGTGCCCGGGCCTCTGTTCAGACGGGAGCGGTCGGTGCCACGAGTGGCCACGGTCGCTCGAGCTCCACGACGCGGGCCAGCTCGAGCAGGAGCTGCTCGGCGTGGCGCCGTCCGATCACCTGCATCGAGACGGGGAGACCGTCGACCAGGCCGACCGGGATGGCTGCCGCAGGGTGGCCGGTCGTGTTGGCTGGGATGGTCAACGCGCCGTTGTTGCCCAGCGCCGCCTCGAAGCCGCGCTCGGCGACGAGGTCGATGCCGTCGACGGTCGTCGGCATCGGGCCCTGTGCCCCGAAGGCCACGTCGGGGTTCGTCGCGCAGATGATGAAGTCGACCCGCTCGAAGATCTCCGCCATCTGGACGATGACGGCCCGTCGGAAGGCTTCGATGTTCTTCGCGGTGTCGACGTTGAAGTGGTTCGTCGCGATGTTCGTGGCCAGCAGGATCTCGGGCGTGAGCTCGTTCGCGCAGCCGGGGTAGAGGTCGCCGAGACCGACGAGCAGGCTGGCCGTCCCGGCCAGCGCCCACTCGAGCCCGCCCTGGGGTAGCGCGATGGGCACGTCGACGCGCTCGAGCTCGGCGTCCTTGATCAAGAGGTCGGCGGCGTCCTCGACCTTCGCGCGCACCGCCGACGAGACGACGGCGGCGCCCAGGTCGATCGACACCGCGACCCGCTTGCCGCGCACGTCCTGGTGGCCGAGACCGGCCTCCCAGCCTCCGACCCGGGGGAGCGAGAAGGGGTCGTACTCGTCGGCACCGTTGCAGACGTCGTACCAGCGGGCCGTGTCGCGGACCGACCGTGACACGCACCCGACGACCGCGGTGAGTGGCTCGATCTCGGTGTGCGGGCCCTTGGGGATGCGACCGAAGGTTGCCTTGAGTCCGAACAGACCGGTGAAGCCGGCCGGAATGCGGATCGAACCGCCGCCGTCACCTCCGGTGCAGATGGGGAAGAGGCCGCCGGCGACGGCGGCCGCCGACCCACCCGACGACCCACCCGGCGTGCGTTCGAGGTCGTAGGGGTTCGACGTGGCGCCGTGCAGGCGCGTGTAGGTGCAGTTGATGCCGCCGAACTCCGACGCCGTTGTCTGGGTCGCGAGCACCGCACCCGCGTCACGCAGGCGCGCCGTCATGGTACCGTCGTGGTCCGAGAGGCGGTCCTTGAAGACCAGCGAGGCCTCGGTCAGCGGCCAGCCCCTGACCGGGTCGAGCTCCTTCACACCGATCGGGACCCCGCCGAAAGGCAGGTACACCTCAGCCTCGGCGGCCGCCTCCCGAGCCCGTTCCTCGTCGACGAAGCACACCGCGTTGAGCTTCGATGCCTCGACCGCGGAGAGCGAGCCTTCCAGTGCCTCGGTCGGCGAGATCGTCCCCGCCCGGAACGCATCGACCAAGGAGCACGCATCTCCCAACCATGGTTCACCCGTCACGTCCCAGGAGGCTACCGAATCACCCCCGTGGCCGCCTTCGGCGGACCTGCTACCCCTGGTGCGACGCGTCGTACGCCTGCGCGTCCTGTTCGAACTGGGCGAACCCGATCACGTCGGAGCTCGCCGGCGCTTGGATGTTCACGGGCGTGCCGAAGTTGGAGAAGTCGAGCTGCACCGAGCCGCTGAGGGCGCTCGTCCCACCACCGAGCGACACGGATTCACGGCGCAGCAGCCCGCTCCCGTCGAAGTACACGTGGATCGTCGGCGAGCCAAGGGCCTGGGCCGCACTCTCTGCTTGCTGCGTCTCGCTCGGCGTGAGGCCCAAGGACTGGATCTCCTTCTGCTCGTTTTGTTGCATCTCCGCTGCACTGAACGTGACGCTGTATCCAGAGACCGTGGTGCCGTCGACGCTGGAGGTGCCTAAGGGGACGACCGTCGCTCCCTTCTCTTCGAGCAGCTTCAGTTGGTCGATCGGATCGACGTTCCCCGCGCCGAGCGAGCTGGAATTTTGGTCGGGGAGCGGGACGTTGATCCATTGCGGTCCGCCTGTGACGACCGACATGTTCGCCCCGTCGATGGTGAGACCGATATAGACCTGGCCCGCTGTTGCGAGCTCGTGCTCCTCGAACGACGTGGAGCCGCTGGCGAAGGACAGGTCGGCCTGGAAGGCATTGGTGTCGAAGTCCGCCGTCCCGGTTCCTTGGATCGGGACGCTCTGGCCGGCGGCGCTGAACGATCCACTGAACGTGACGTCGGCGGTGTGCTGACTCAGTGTGGTCTGCGTCGACGAGACGACGAACGCCGCCGGGGCGACGCCGGCGCCAGGAACCGGCGGCCCCTTCGTCGCAGCGACGACCCCGCCGATGACGCCGCCCGCGATCAGCAGGACAGCGAGCGAGACGATGGCCAGCCGGACGCGTCCATGCGGGCTCGACGTGGACGGAGGGACCGGGATCCGGGCCGGCAGCTCGCCCCACCCTCCTGCGGGCCGATCGAGGGGATCGGACTCGGGCGCTGCCGGTCCTGAGCCCTCGGACGTCTCGTGCGCCGTTGCGTCCTTACCGGCAGGGTCCTCGGGCTCGAACTCGTCCATCCCCGCCTCCTTTCGCCGAGCGGAATGTACCCCGACAGGCAAGTGCGGGGGAATGGTCTTTCGGCCCGAATTCGCCGCCCGCGGGGAGCCGCGGCCGAGCCGCTTACTCCGTCGTCCGCCGCTTGAAGAAGTGGGCCGCCAGCGGTCCGGCGACGGCCAGGATCACCACTGACCAGATCAGGGACGCCTCGACCGGATGCTGCATGGGCCAGGCGTGGATCGCGCCTGAGGGGTTCGGGTTGTCCCACAGCACTCGGGCTCCGGCTGTCACGGCGCTGACCGGGTTCCAGTCGGCGACAGCCTGCAGCCAGCCCGGCATGTGCTGTGTCGGCACCATGGCGTTGGAGACGAAGGCCAGGGGGAACAACACGATGAACCCGAACGACGCGGCCGACTCGGGGCTCTTGGAGTTCATGCCGACGCACGCCGCGATCCACGTCAACGAGTAGGCGAAGAACAGCACTGAGCGCGAAGCCGCCGACGATGGAGATGTAGCTCGATCCGGGCCGCCAGCCGACGGCGAGCCCAGTGAGGCCGACGATCAGCGCGCAGACGCACGACGTCAACAAGTCGGCCATGGAGCGCCCGACCAACACGGCGGAGCGCCACATCGGCAGCGTGCGGAAGCGGTCGATCATCCCTTCGTGCAGGTCGGTACTCAGACCCACCGCAGTGCCCATCGTCGACGTCACGAGGTTCAGCGACAGCAAGCCGGCCAAGAGGTAGTCGACGTAGTTCCCGCCGCCGGGGATCGGAATGGCGCCGCCGAAGATGTAGACGAACAGCACGGTGAAGAGCACCGGCTGGATCGTCACGTCGGAGAGCTGCATGGGCTCGCGCGAAATGTGCACCAGGTTCCGGCGCGTCATGGACCAGATGTCATTGAGCCGTCCGACCACCAAGCCCGATGAGCGTGGCGTCCGGGTGCCGACCGACGTCGGGGTCAGTGTCGTGGTCGTCACGCGTTGACTCCTTCCAACTCGTGCGGTGCCTTGCCGTTCCCGTCAGCCGAGGCCGAAGCCGAACCGCAGCACCGTCGCCAGCACGTCACCGCCAGCACCGTCACCGTCGTCCTCGACCTCGCCGGGGCCTTCTTCGATGTGGCCACCCGTCAGCGTGAAGAACACGTCGTCGAGGGACGGCTGGCGCACCTCGATGTTGTCGACCAGCACGCCCGCCGCGTCAAGCGCCCGCACCACCGCAGTGGCCAGACCCGGCGACGTGTCGACCCCGGCACTCAGATGCCGGCCGTCCTCGCTTGCGTGCACCGTCCCGGCGACCAGCGACGCCATGGCCGGAATGGCCGCCGAGCTCGGCTCGGCGAGCGTCACCTCCACCCGGGCGCTGCGGCTCGCTTGCTTCAGTTCCAGCGGCGTCCCGTCGGCGATGACCCGCCCGTGGTCCACCACCACGATCCGGTTCGCCAGCGCGTCCGCCTCTTCCAGGTACTGCGTCGTCAACAACACGGTCACGCCCTCGCCGGTCAGCACGCGCACGGCGTCCCACACCCGCTGCCGCGACGTCGGGTCCAACCCCGTGGTCGGCTCGTCGAGGAACAGCACGGGCGGCCGCGTCATCAACGAGGCGGCCAGGTCCAGCCGGCGCCGCATGCCGCCCGAGTAGCCCTTCAAGACCCGGTCGGCCGCGTAGGTGAGCTCGAACTGTTCCAACAGCTCGGCCGCACGGGCACGAGACGCCGCCCGCCCCATGTCGGAGAGCTCCCCGATCAGCACCAGGTTCTGGCGCCCAGTCAGCAGTCCGTCCAACGTGGCGTCCTGGGCGGCCACGCCGATGTGGCGCCGCACCTCGCCCGGGTGCCGGATCACGTCGATCCCGGCCACGGTGGCCGCACCGGCATCGGGCATCGCCAGCGTGGTCAGCACCCGCACGGCCGTCGTCTTGCCGGCGCCGTTCGGACCGAGGAGCCCCAGGATCGTCCCGGCCGGCACGCCGAAGGAGACGCCGTCGAGCGCCTGGGTCTCCCCGTACCGCTTCATCAGGCCATCGGCCTGGATCATGAGCTCGTCAGCCATGCCCGTCCTTACCTGTCGGTCAGTAAACTCGAGAACAGACCGTCAGGGTATGGCTTTCCTAACCGGTCGTCAAGTAGATTTGTCACAGCACTATGACCCAGACCGACCAGTCAGAACAGAACGAGCAGGGCCTCGTCGACGCCGTCGCCGGCGACGACCGAGCCCTCGAGCTCGCCGACAACCCTGCTGACCAGCCCCTTCAGGCCGACGCCAGCGCAGACGCTGCCGCGGCCGCCCACCCCAACACGCGTGAGCGCATCCTCGATGCGGCCCTCGACCTCTTCATAGAGAAGGGCTTCGACGGCACCAGCCTGCGCGAGATAGCCGAACGCCTGGGCGTCACGAAGGCCGCCCTCTACTACCACTTCGAGTCGAAGGACGACATCCTCCTCGCGCTGCACATGCGCATCCACGAGTTCGGCCAGCGGGCCTTCTTGAGCATGGGCGACGAGCCGGTCACCCTCGAGCAGTGGGGCGAGCTGCTCGACGAGGTCGCCGGCCAGATGCTGGCCCAGCGCAAGATCTTCCTCATGCACGAGCGGAACCAGGCCGCCCTCGAGAAGCTGCACAACGAGGCGCACGACGCCGAGCACGACGACATCCAGAACAAACTGCGGCTGGTCCTGGCCGACCCCCGTGTCCCGCTGAGCAACCGGGTGAAGATGGCGGCGGCGGTCGGCGTGGTCTTCTCCGGGCTCGTCCTCTCCGGCGAGGCCTTCGACGGTGCGTCCGACGAGGAATTGGGCAGCCAGCTCCGCGCCATCATCCACAACGTCCTCTTCGGATGACGGGACCGCTTCCGCCGGACCTGCCCGAACCCGACTTCGCTACAGTTCCCCTGGTGAGCGAGATCACGACCACCCCCGAGCACGAGCATCCCTACACGCTCGCCTTCGACATCGGTGGCACGGGACTCAAGGCCAATGTGCTCGACGCCAAGGGCGGGTTGGTGGCCGACCGGGTCCGCGTCTCGACCACCTACCCGATGCCGCCCAAGCACCTGGTCGACCGCTTGAGCGAGCTGGCCACGAAGCTCCCCGAGGCCGACCGCATCTCGGCGGGCTTCCCGGGCATGGTGCGCCGGGGCCGCGTGCTCAGCGCCCCGCACTTCGTCACCAAGAACGGGCCCGGCACCGCCGTCGACATGAAGCTCCATGAGGCCTGGGCCAACTTCAAGTTGGCCCCTGCGTTGACCAAGGCCATCGGCAAACCCTGTCGGGTGGCCAACGATGCCGACGTCCAGGGCCTGGCCGTCGCCGGCACCAAGGGCTTCGAGGCGGTCATCACCCTCGGGACAGGGTTCGGCACGGCCTTCTTCATGGACGGCCGCCTGTTGCCGCACATGGAGTTCTCCCACATCGAGTTCCGCAAGGGTCAGTCGTTCAACGAGCAGCTGGGGGAGCCCAGCCGCAAGAAGATCGGCGACAAGCGCTGGAACAAGCGGGTGCAGAAGATGATCGCCTATCTCGATTCGGTGACCTTCTTCGACCACCTCTACATCGGCGGTGGCAATGCGCCGCGCATCAACCGGCGCGACCTGGGCGACGTGCTCGAGCGCATCACCGTCGTCCCGAACACGGCCGGCATCCTCGGCGGCATCAAGCTCTGGGACGACAACCACGTCGGCCTGCGGAGCCACGACGAGTGACCGCGCTCGACACCGAGCCCCTCGCCTGGGACCCGCTGGACGAGAAGTACAAGGGCGACCCGCACGCCATCTGGAAGCGGCTGCGCGACGAGCAACCGCTCTATTACAACGAGCAGTACGACTTCTACGCGGTGAGCCGCTTCGCCGAGGTCGACGCCTTCAGCCGCGACCCCAAGACCTTCGTCTCCTCCCACGGCACGGTCATGGAGATGATCACGGCGGATCCGGTCGAGATGGAGATGATGATCTTCATGGATCCGCCCGAGCACACCCGCTACCGGCGCCTCGTCTCCAAGGCCTTCACGCCGCGGCGCATGAAGCTCCTCGAAGACGACATCCGCTCGCTGTGTGTGAGCCTGCTCGACGGGCTGGTCGGCCGGAGCTCCTTCGACTACGTGCAGGACTTCGGGGCCCGGGTGCCGGCCTATGTGATCGCCGCGCTGCTCGGCGTGCCACCCGAGGATCGCGACATGGTCCGCGGCTGGATCGACGAGTCCTTCCATCTCGACCCCGAGACCGGCATGTCGAACGACATCTCCACGGCGGCGATGTTCAGCTTCATGGACTACCTCGGCACCACGCTGCGCGACCGCCAGCAGCACCCCCGTGACGACATGTTCACCGACCTGGTCAACGGCGAGATCGTGGAGGAGGACGGCGAACCGCGCCGGCTGACCCTCGATCAGGCCGTCAACTTCGCCGCGCTGATCGGCGAGCGCGGGCACCGAGACGGTGGCCCGCATGCTCGGCTGGGCGGCATTGACCCTCGACGACAACCCCGAACAACGCGCCGAGCTCGCCGCCGACCCCTCCCTCATCCCCAACTGCGTGGAGGAACTGCTGCGCTACGAGGCGCCGTCACCGGTGCAGAGCCGCTGGTGCACGGCCGACGTCGAGGCGCACGGCGGGACGATCCCGGCGCGCTCGAAGGTCGTGATGATCACCGGCTCGGCCGGACGGGACGAGCGGGCGTACCCCGACGCCGACCGCTTCGACATCCACCGAAGGTTCGACCACCACCTGTCTTTCGGCTACGGCATCCACTTCTGCCTGGGCGCGGCGCTGGCCCGGACCGAGGGTCGGATCGCGCTCGAAGAGACCTTCAAGCGCTTCCCGGAGTGGTCGGTCGACATGGCCGGCGCGGTGCCGCTCTACACCTCGACCGTGCGCGGCTACACCAAGCTCCCGATCTCGGTCTGACTTCGCCTGCCGGCAGTCTCCGGTCGTTCTTGTTCAGGACGCGGCGCGGTCCAGACTGTGGACGTCGAAGTAGATGGGGAGCAGGTACTTCACATAGAACGTGTGCACCGTGAGCGCCGGGTAGACGAGGTCCTCTTGATGGACGATCGAGACCCGGTCGTCTTTCTCGGCGAAGCGCTCACACTCCTCGAGCAGCCGGTCGACTTCGCCGCGCGAGTCCTGCAGCAGCCCGAGGTGGTCGAAACCCGGCGATGACATCGGCTTGCCGCTCTCGGCCAGGAGAATGAATTGGCCCGGGTCAGGTTGGAGGAGGTGGCAGAGCTGACCGACGACCTCGGTGTCGAAGCCGCTCCACCCGAACACCGCTCCGTAGAAGGCGTCGACCTCTCGGCGGAACTCGCTGGTGAGCGTGCCCCTCGGGAACGTGAGCTCCATGTGGTTGAAGCGCATCGGCCACTCCTCTGGTTCGACTTCGACGTTAGGTCCAACCCGGCCGGCGGCGCCGTCGCTCCGCCAAAGGCTTTGCGGCAATACGCCTGACCAGCTATTTCCCGCCAGCAATCGAGTCCCCGGGGTCCGGTAGGATGAACCGTCTCAAACCGGCGCTCGTAGCTCAACGGACTAGAGCATCTGACTACGGATCAGAAGGTTGGGGGTTCGAATCCCTCCGAGCGCGCGCCGCGTCAGTCCAGCGTAACGATAACGAATACATCTTTCGCGGAGCAGGGATCCGCGCCGCGTCCCTACATTCGTCCCTACTTTTGGGCGGATGGCGTGGGGAAGCGGCACCATGCGCGAGCGCAGTCCCGGCACCTGGGAGATCCGCGTCGCCGTGGGCGTGGACCCGGTCTCGGGGCGCACGGTGCAGCGTTCTTTCTCCTTCCACGGCTCGGCCGAAGAAGCGGAGCTCCGGCGCAAGGAGCTGGCGGCCGAGTGGGCCGAGCGGCGCGCCATCCGCCGGGCCGCCCCGTTCCTCACCGTCGGCGAACTGCTCGAGCGCTGGCTCTGCGCGCACCACGACTGGCGGCCGGCAACGTGGATCGGGGCGCGCTCCAACGTCAAGGCCTTGCGTGCGGACCCACTGGCGGCGCGCCGGGTGTCGACGCTCAAGCCCGAGCACGTGCGGGCGGCCATGGCGGCGTGGAGCTCGGCGGGCGCCTCGGTGGCCGTGGTCTCGGGGCGCTTCCGCGTGCTGCGCTCGGCCATCGGTTGGGCGCACGTCGAGCGCATTATCGACGTCAATCCGCTCTGGGGCATGCGCGGTCCCACGCGCCCCGGGACCAGGCTCCATCTCAGCCGCGAGGAGATCCTCCGTCTGCTTGACGCGGCCGAGGCACTCGTCATTGCTGCGGTCCGTGGGGCGACCGAGGCGCCGGCACAAGGCCGAGCAGATCCGACTGCTCGTCCGCCTGGCCGCGGACTCCGGGGGCACGGCGCGGGCGAGCTGGTGGCGCTGCGCTTCGACGACCTCGAGGAGCGTGTGCTCACTATCGAGCGAGGCGTCTCGGCCGATGTGCTCGGGCCTACCAAGACCGGTCGGACCCGTCGTCTCACCCTCGGGCGTCAGACGGTCGAGCTGTGGCGCTCGAGTGCCGAAGGCTGGGCCGGTCGGCTCCCCGACGGCGTTGGCTGGGACCGTGGCTGTTCTCTCCGGCGGCCGACCACGACGTCCGGTTGACCGCGGGCGCCCTCGGCCACTGGTTTGCCGAACTGGCCCGGTACGCCGGGGTCCCGGGGGCGTCGCTGCACCGGCTGCGCCACAGCGTGGCGACGTTCCTCGTCGGCCGAGGCGAGTTGCTCCGTGCACAGCAGCGCCTCGGTCACCGGGATCCTTCGACCACGTTGCGGAACTACGCCCACGCAATGCCGCTCGAAGACGAGACGGTGGCCGACGACATCGACGAGCTGCTCAGGCCTGTGCTGGCCAATCCGTGACCGCAGGCGGCAAAGGATCGAAAGCACACCAACCGGAATGGTTTGATGTTCGTGTCATGGATCAGTAATAGCCGGTCAGTCCTGTCCGACCGCCGTGCGCGCCGGGACGGCGCGAGCAGGTGGCGCGATCGCGGTATCTGCCGCGGGCGAGGCGAGACGGCGCTCGAACTGCGTGATCGCATCGAGAAGATCGGCGACCTCGAAGACGCGGTTGCGTCGTCCGATGGTTCCCTGTCGTAGCACACCACTCTCGTGGAGGTGGTTCACCGCGTCGTTCGTCCGTTTGCGAGATCGGCCGATGGCCGTCGCCGCCGTTTCGACCGTCAGGATCGGGAGACCCGGTAGTGCCGACAAGAGGAGGTCAGCCGCAGAGCGCCGGCGCACCGGGCCCGCCACCTCGCGCCAGCGCTCCTCGAGCTCGTCGAGTTGGTTGGCGAAAGCTGAAGCATCGGCACACGCACGCAGCAACGAGTTGACGAAGACGTCGATCCACTGAATTGCCGCCCCGGCTGCAACGGGGTCATCAGCCGGAGCGTCGTAGCGGAAGGAGACCAGACCGGCGATATAGGCACCGGCATTGGTGGCCAGGATGAGGCTGACCGCAGGCACGAAGTTCGGAGCCAGGCCGCGGCGTCGCAGGATGAGGTGGATCAAGGCCCGACCGACCCGCCCGTTCCCGTCGACGAAGGGGTGGATCGTCTCGAACTGGGCGTGGGTTAAGGCGGCCTGGACGATGGGCGGATGGTCGTCGGCCGATATGTACGAGCACAGATCCTCGAGCAGAGCGGGCACCAGCTCATGGGGCGGTGGGACGTAGGCGGCGCGACAGGGATTGATGCCGCCGATCCAGTTCTGCTCCTGACGCACCACGCCGCCCCAGTGCTCGTCCCGAGTTCCCACGAGCAGCTCTTGGTGAAGCGCGCAGAGGTCCTCGGTCGTGATCGGCCGCTTGAGATCGGCCAGTTCGAGGGCACCGCCCATGGCGCGGATGTTCCCGAGCACCGCCCGGGCGGTGTCGTCGTCGGTCGGGAGGCCCGCCCGTTCGGCGAACTCTTCCTTGGCGAGCCGGCGCGCGTTGACCTGAAGGCCTTCGATATAGGAGGAACCGACCGCCTCAGCCCGCAGGAGCAGCCGCGCCACCGACTCGACGCTGGCCAAGCCGGTCGTGCGGTCTTGGAGGGCAGAAACCGCCCGCTCAGCGTCGGAGAGATCGGCGACGAGATCGGCCGGAAGTGCCAGGACACGCTCAGCCAGCGGATCGGGCAGGTAGGCGCGGTAGGAGCACGAGGTGCGCTCCCGGCGGCTTTGCCCCGTCGGACTACCCTGCCAGATCAGTTCCTCGAAACGGGCCAACGACTGGTGTCCTCCCTTCGGTTCCATAGGACCAGTTGTCGACTAACCGACATTATAGTGGACTTTTGGTGTCACTTCCCATTTCTGGACTCCCGAACGACGAAGTGACGCGCCGGTGAGCAACCAGCCGAGTTGCCATGGCGCTTGACGAACTCCGAGCGGAGATCGACACGGGACTGCGCTCCCGGCGCTTTCTCGGTTACTACGAGAGCAGAGCCTGGGCGATCGAAGCGACTCCGGTCGTCGAGGCGATCCGCCGCGTACTGACCGAGGCTCCCTCGGCAGAGCTGGTCGCGCTGATTGAGCGGGCGGTCGGGCATGTGGTCAAGGTGATCCTCCATGCCGACGACTCGGACGGCATGATCGGCGACCTGGCCCGCGACCTGCTCGATGTGCACACGGCAGGCCTGTGACCTCGGCGTGGCCGATCCCGTGAAGCTGGCCCGCTGGATGGTCCGATTCTCTTCGACGAGCAGGATTTCTTCGAGGCCGATCCAGTTCGCTATGCCGCCGCACTTGGCGAGTTCGGCTTGGCCGCTTACCGCCGCGAAGTCCGCAAGCGCTGCGACGCTGGAGACGACTCCTTTGCCGCGCAGTACGCCACCGAACGCTTGGCCGTGCTCGATGGCGACATCGACGAGATCGTCCGCCTGCACGGCGGCGGTCTCAGCCGTCCGTACGACTTCATCCGCGTCGCCGAAGCGATGCAGGAGCTCGGTCGTGACGATGACGTCCTCCTCTGGGCCGGACGGGGCATCGCCGAGACGAGTGGGTGGCAGGTGGCCCAGCTCTACGATCTTGCGGCCGGCGTCCATCGCCGACGAGGGAACGACGAGACGGTTCTCGACTGCGCCGCGACCAGCACAACCGGATGCCCTCGGCGAGCTCCTACGACCTTCTCAAGAGGGTCGCCGAGACGTCGGTGTCTGGCCACACCAGCGCGACGCGGCGAGGTCGGTGCTGGCTGCCCACGACCTCGGTGCGTTGGTGGACGTGCTGCTCGGCGACGAAGAGCCCGAGACCGCCTGGCGGGCGGTGGCAGACAATCCCGATCGGGATCCCGGCGACCGACGTTGGCTGCGCCTGGCCGAGGCCAGAGAGGGCTCGCACCCCGGTGACGCGCTCGAGGTCTACCTCCGGCTGACCGATCGGGAACTGGAGACCGCGGGTCGAGCATCGTACGGCCGGGCGACGAAGATGCTCAACGGGCCGCCCGCGCCGCGACTGCTGCCGGCCGGAATGCCGAGTTCGCCGAACACATCCGGACGCTGCGTGATCGATATCGGCGCCGACCGACCATGATCGCAATGTTCGACAAGGCCGGGCTGGGCGATCTCATCCAGGACGGGTACCGATAGCGGACAGGTCCGTCGCGGAACCGTCCCGAGGCCGACGTCGCTGGCTACGATCCAGCCCTCGAAAGCGAGGCAAAGGAGAAGGTCAGCGAGGCGAAGGAGATGGTCCTGAGCCTCATGCTCTCCGATCTCACCGACTCGGATTCGACGGTCTTGCTCTCCCCGCAGTCCCCTGATGGTGACGAGGGAAATTCCTCATCGACGGAAACCGGCGCGAGCCATCCACCACGACGATGGCTTACGTCCCGATCAACCTGAGCTGGTTCACCGGGGGCCTCGATCCGCCCGCATCAACGGACAGGATTCCACTGGTACGTCTTTGCCGTTCCCAGCGCAACCGCTATCTGGTTCACCATCTTCCTCTGTGATTACCTCAATACGGGACTGGGTCCTCGACTTCACCGCGCCGCTCGGCAACGACCACCGCGACCATGCAATTGGCGGCGGACCTCCGCCCTATCCCTCCAGTCCCATCGAACACGAGGGCTATTTCCGCTGGGGTGACGAGCCGCCCGGCGTAGACGACCGCCCTGGTCGGGTCTTCGAATTTGGACAACGTCTGCACCCTCGGCGAACTAATCCCAGCTGGGGGACACATCGGCACCTACGGCCCGGCGGTGAGTCGGCGCCCACAAACTCCTCAAGCTCTACGTCGCAGCCCATCCTTTGGAGCTGGGGTTCGGTCCGGAGGCGAAGCCACACGTCGAGTACTCGTTCGCCACTGGTGACCGGGCAGACTGCTGTTCGAAAACCACCATCCGGACCGGACGGTGGTCGAGGTGGAAATTGAGGGTGAGCAGAACGTCGCGATAGGCGTCCTCCAAGCGATCAAGTACCGATCACTCGCCGCCTGTGATGCCGGCTATCCGCTGCTCACGGGCCGGGTCGGATCACTAGTCGTGGCCTACAAGACGGAACACCCCAAGGCCGTGAACCTGGCCGAACGGTACAAGTCTCCCTCTAGAGCGTCGACCGCGAGCTGGTCTTGGGCAACGCGGTGTAGATGCCGAATATGGTCGATTCCGGCATCCGTGCAGCGATGTTCGACCACCTGGACGGGCTCCTGGCCACCAGCCGGACGGCTCCTCTCTTCGTCCGCCATCAACGTGTTCGAGTTCGAAGGCCGTGTGGTCCGACTCATCGTCCAGGCGGAATTTGGAAACCAGCGTGCTCGAGGGGGCGCTGACGATCCGCACATGTAGATGCCGCCCAACCAGTTGCTGCGATACGCCGACGATGTGGAGGGGGGAGTCGTCCATTACAAGAACCGTGGGACCTATTTCAACAATGCCGAGAATCGGGCCCTCTGTAAAGCGATGGTCGAAGTCTTCCCCGGCCTATTCCGTGGGCGTGGGAAGGGCGGGTATGTGCCGTGTCATCCGGTCTGGTTGCGACGAGAATACGCTAAGACACGAGTTTGCGGAGCCGTCGATGAGGGCCAACGATTCGTCGACCTGTCCGCTTTGCCTAAACCTTGACGTGCAGACGTCGAACGCTTAACCTGAGCTAGGCTGCACCAACCTGTGTTTCGTGCCAGGGTCCTCAGGGCCTACGACGAGCGTCGCGCCATGTGTCGCCTGCACCATCCGAGCCACTCGACGCCGCATACATCATTCCGGATGGGTAGCCGAAGGGTGACCCGGTCGTGCCAAACGGACCGTCGCTTCAAGATCCATCACGCCGCCTACGACGCTGACTTGCTCGGCGTCGGGCCGAACCTCATGGTCGAAGTTGCGCCGCGGCCGGCTTCGAGAGTCGGACGGGCCGACGCTCACCTATGGGCTCCAGAGCATGCACGGTGCGAATCTTCATGTCCCCAGGAGTCCGCTTGCCCAGCCATACTGAAAGTGACTCGAGCTTCGCTATGAAAAGTTCAAAGCTGCGAGTTGAAGGGTGAGATTCATTCCGGGGATGTCGCGGTGTGAAGCTGCGACGCGAGCCCGGCGCGCAGTACCGTAGATGCGACCGAAGACCGCGGTGACGGACTCGAATCCGTGTTCGGGTTTCTGATCGGATCAGAAGGTTCCGGTGCGTATTTTTGAGAACCGTAGTGAGAACTATAGGGCTATGAAAGGCTGGAAATGGCTGTCATTATATGTCATATACTGGTCAGTACATGGAAGCCATAAGTCCAGTTCATAAGGCATAAGTGGCACCGGTTGACAACCGTTGTCATCTCTCGTGATTTACCCAAATAGGCGCTACGGATCAGAAGGTTGGGGGTTCGAATCCCTCCGAGCGCGGAGAGATTTCCCTGTTCAAGGGCTCAAATGCCGTGGCCGATGCTGTAGCAACTCGAGCTCGTGTCAACCATTTGTCAACCTGTCTCCTCAGCATCATCGATCAGGTTGGCCACCTGATCGGCGAGTCCCTGATCGACCTCGGGCCGGACGTGGCTGTAGTTGTCCGCAGCGATCATGATGGACGAGTGTCCGAGCCGGTCGCTGACCACCTTCATCGGAGCTCCAGCCTCCAAGGCAGCGGTCGCTTATCCATGGCGCAAATCGTGCAATCTGATCCTGCGTAGACCGATGGCAGCTCGCGCCTCCTGGAAATACTTGGAGAGCGCCGTAGGGTGAGTAGGCTTCCGACTTCGTCCGTAACGACGTAGTTGTCCCCGGGTCCTGGCCCCAGGAACACAGACAGGAGGACACGACGGTGACTATCCAACCAGGAGCCATCTCGAGCAAAGCCAAATTTTGTCTCTCCATTGTTCAGAAATTTCGCGCTCCTTTGTGATCACCTAATGCTGGGTGCGTGCGCCATTGGCGCCGCGACGAAGTGCAAACCGTGTGAGTCGAGCTCAGCGGCAACACCTCTCTCTTTAAAACCCCGGTTGTAGCGCTGAAATATGGGTTTGGTTGAGCAGACTTTGTCGTGACTAGGTTCACACAAAGGTGCAGTTTTTCCGGTGGCGCTGGACGCATTCCGGC
>CAWBUQ010000014.1:0-110007 GCA_963791995.1 uncultured Acidimicrobiaceae bacterium
GAAATAGTCAAGACCTGTGGATGGGAATCTGACGTACTACGCGGCGACCTCTTGGTTCAGCTCGTCTGATCGCTCGACCATCACCCCCTTCTCGAACGTGGCGCCTGCACGAACCAGCGCGACGAGGTGCGCACGTTGAGGGCCCGCCAGCGCGACTGGGCCGACTCGATCAGCTTGTAGGCCATGGCCAGTCCGGCCGCCCGCGAGCCGGGTCCCTTGGTCACCTTGGTGCGCAGGCGCACCGTCGCGAACGTGGACTCGATGGGGTTGGTGGTCTTGAGATGCACCCAGTGCTCGGCGGGGAAGGCGTAGAAGGCCAGGAGTTCCTCGCGGTCCTTTTCGACCTTCTCAGTGGCCTTGGGCCACTTGGCCCCGTGGTCGCGCACGAACGCGTCGAGCGCCTTCTCAGCGTGGGCTCGGTCCTCGGCGTCACGGACTTCGCAGAGCGCGGCTCGGGCGGCGGGCTGGGCCGACTTGGGGAGGGCGTTCATCACGTTGGCCATCTTGTGGACCCAGCAGCGCTGGTGCACCGTGTCGGGGAAGACCTCGCCCAGCGCCCCCCAGAACCCGAGCGCCCCGTCGCCGACGGCGAGGACCGGGGCGCGCATGCCCCGGCGTTTCAGCCCGCGCAGCACGTCGGCCCACGACTCGGTCGACTCGCGGTGCCCGTCGGTGATCGAGACCAGCTCTTTGGTCCCATCGGTGCGCACGCCCACGATGACCAGGGCACACAGGCGGGCCTCCTCGAGGCGCACGTTGAAGTGGATGCCGTCCACGAAGAGGTAGACGTAGTCAACGTCTTTGAGGGACCGGTGCGCGAACTGGTCGCGCTCGCGCTGCCATTCCGTCGTCAGCCGGGTGATGACCGAGGCCGAGAGTCCGGCGGCGGAGCCGAAGAACTCCTCGAGCGCGGGGACGAAGTCGCCCGAGCCATCCCGTGGAGGTACATAAGCGGGAGCACCTCGGCCACCTTGGGCGACTTGCGGGCCCATGGCGGCAGGATCGAAGAGCGGAAGCGGCAACGTTCCCCGGTCTCGTCGTCGACGCGGCGATCGTCGACCGTGGAGCGCGGACCTCGATGGGGCCCGCACCGGTGACCAGAGAGCGGGGCTCGGCGTGTCCGTTGCGCACGACCAGGCGATGCCCGTGTTCGTCGACCTCGTTGGTCAGGCTCGAGATGTAGCCGTCGACCTCGGCCTCGAGAGCAGCGGCCAGCATCCGCCTCGCCCCTTCGGCCACCAGCTGGTCCAGCCCGTTCGACAGCTCCGCGCTCGCGGCGTCATCAACATGTACTCTCAACATCGGCGTTCCTTCCTGCCAGCGTGTCACCGCCGGCGAACTTGTTTTGGTCAAACAGGAAGGTACGCCGCGCCCTCCGTTCAGGTGGTGCATCCACAGGTTTCGGTTATAGCTCGCCCTTGACGAGCGAGCCGCTACCACCGATAGAGAGCGCCAGGACCAGGATTCCACAACGGTTTGAGAGCTACATTCGCCAGAAGCGCCTATCACGCCCTGATCGGATGCGGCATTTCGCCTTCAGATCCCTCGCGAGTGCCAGTTCCAGAGCGCGAACCCTCGACTCCCAGGACTATCCCCATGGTGCCGAAGTGTCCCAGACCGAAACCGCCAGCACTCCCGAAGCTATTCAGGACCAGCAATCAAGCGGTGGATCCCATAGAGAAGTATCAATGTTCGGGGACACCCTGGAGAGAGCCGAAATAGGTGCGGCAAGAACCGTTCTCCAGTAGCGTTCCAAGAGGGAGTGGACAGGCCCGCTATGCGAATCAGGCCCATAAGTTCGCGTTTCACTGACGGTCGGAGGCCGACGCCAAGGTGGCGCAGTTGCGCAAACGTCCAAACCGGATCGGACTGTTCTTCCTGAAAATCCTGGGTTTCCGGGGTCAGGTCCCCGCGCCGACGGATCAGAGAGGCCACGTCGGACGGTCTCACGACACGCATCCTCGACGCGAAGCCCCCGAGTACGCACCGCTCGCTCGTCGAGGGCCGACAAGAGCGAGGCGATCTGATCAGAGTCAAGGATCTCGACGAAGCTCATGGTCGTGCCGGTGATCTTCACGATGCCATTGTCGGCCAGTACCTTCAACGGGTACGGCGATCCCACTTGATGCCAGGATGGCGCGCCGCAATCGCCTGGCGGATCTGAACAATCTGCGCCGAGCCACCTTGTTTTAGCGATGATCCGCAATGCGATGGGCTGGAACTGGCGACGAAGCGCCGGCCTCGAGAGGTTACGGACATAGTCCTCGGTCGATGATCCCATATTCGCGACGCTACGCCGTCCGGCAACTCCCTTTCTTGGGGTACGGGGGTAGGTCCAACCGATGCCGACCGGTGTCGCCCGCCACGCTCAATGAGCATGAAGCGGACACGTTCCGTGAGCATGTGTTCGTGAACGTGCTGTCGCCTTGGTCGTCATTTGGTGGCGTGATGCTCGAGCCGTCGCCGCGAGTGGGGCTACTCCGCCGTCACCTCGGTGACAGCCGCCCGCGCGGAGGACTCGTCGACGATCGCCTTCGATTCGGCGAAGGCGGCGACGAGGGACTGGACCGCGAGGTTGTTGACCGCTCGGGGCAGCCCCCGGGAGACCTGGTGGATGAGGGCGAGGGCGTCGTCGGAGAACAAGGTGTCGCTGCGCCCGGCGATTTTCAGGTGGTGGGCGACGTAGTCGGCGGTCTCGGCCTGTTCCATCCCCGCCATGGCAAAACGCAGGGCGACGCGTTGGTCGAGCGCGGCGAAAGCGCCGAGGCGGATCCGCCGACGCAGCGTCGGCTGTCCGACCAGCAGGCAGGCGAAGGGCGCGTGCGAATCCATCTCGGCGTTGGTGAGCAGCCGGAGCCCTTCGAGCTGTTCGGCATCGAGGAGGTGGGCTTCGTCGAGGACAAGGACGACCCGGCGTCCCCGCTCGTGTTCTTCGGTGGCCAGGGCGTCTTGAGCCTGGGGAATGAGGGCAGCGCGGTGAAAGCGTGGGATCCCGCCGAGGGTCGAGACGATGCTCGAGTACAGACCCCGGGCCCCGACGGTCGGGTTGCCGAGATAGATGACGGTGTGGCGGCTGGCGTCGATGCCAAAGAGCGCGGCGCGGATGCCAACGGTCTTGCCCGAGCCGACCTCACCGGTGACCACGCCCAGCACCTGCTCGTCGATGCACCAGGTGATCCGGGCCACCGCTTCGGCGTGGGAGCGGTGGGTGTGGAGCATGGACGGGGCGAGGTCCTTGGCGAAGGGCATGCGGGTGAAGCCCCAGTGGGCCCGGAGGCGATCGATGGTCATTGTTGGTTCTCCTTGTGCTCGTTGATCGTGGTGTCGCTGGGATAGGGCACTTGCTTGCCGTCGAGGGTCAGCTGGGCGTAGTTGATGGAGCCCGAGGCCTCAGCGAGCTCGGCCTCCCGGCGCTCGGCCAACAGGCCGAGATAGTCGATACCCGTTGGCGCCGGTGCCGGAGATGCCTCGGGGCGCGCCTGGGGGTGTGAGTGGCGACCGATGGTCACCGGGACTCCGCTTCCCATGGAGCGGCCCTGGAAGCGGATCTCGACGCGCTCCATGGCGAAGGGATCGAACACGACGTCGACGCGTGAGCCGACCAGGGCGGCGTCGACCTCGAAGGAATTTCCGTGCAGAGAGATCGTTGCCGTCTTGGTGACCGTGCGGACCTCTGACCACAAGAACGCCTCATGGAGTGCGGCCTGGGTCGGAAGCACCGCCGGGTCGCCGGCCGCCAGCCGCTCGATCGGTGCCTGGCCGGTCTCTGTGTGCACCCGGCGGTGATAGACGGTCTCGACCCAGGCGCTGAAGAGCCGGTTGAGCTCGGCGACATCGGCGGGAAGACGGGCCTCGACCTCGACGAGGAACTGGATGCGCACCGTCTCGAAGACCCGCTCGATTTTCCCGCGGCCTTGTGGTCGACCCGGTGCCGAGTGGACCAGACGGATCCCGAGGCTGGCACAGGCCCGCAAGAGCTGCTTTGAGACCATGGCCGAACCGTTGTCCAGGTACACCGCTTTGGGCACGCCACGTGACGCCAGCGCGTTGCGCAACGCCGCTTCGAGGCGCACCGTGTCTTCGGAATGGCCCCAGCGATAGCCGACGAGCGCGCGCGAGTGGTCGTCGATGAAGCAGAAGAGGTACGTCTTGCGCCCGGCAATGGTCGGCCCGTGCAGGGCGTCACCGGTCCACAGGTCACCCGGCGCCGCCGCCTCGAAGCGCCCGTATGCCACCGGAGCTGATCCGTCGGAGCGAGTGTTCAGCCCGAGCCGGGCCAGGTGCCGCTGGACCGTGCGTGCGGAGGGTCCACCGCCTTCCTTGGTGGCGATGATCTGAGCCACCTGGGCGGCTGTGCGCCGGGGCACCTCGCGTTTGAGCGCCTCGGCCAGGTCGAGCAATCGCTGCTCGGTCACCGCTTCGCCGCTGCGCGACTCGGGCGCCAAGGCCTCGAAGCCACCGCAGCGATAGGCCCGGATCCAGCGGTCGATGGTGCCGCGGGTGACCCTGATACGCCGGTCCTTCACGCCGATGTGCTCACGTCCGGCCAACTCGCGTACGAGCGCGCCGCGCTGGCGGGTGGTGAGCGACTCGTCCGCCGCCTCGCGGATGAGCGAATAGCGGAAGAGCGCGACGTCTCGTTGCGCCTCGTTCATGGGTCAGTTCCTCCTCGATGTCGTCGAAGAAGTGACCTTTGTCGCTCACGCGGGCGGGTGGAAGTGCCATTTCGTGTTGTAAAGCAGCCCACCGCCGGTGAGGAAAGAGGCGAGCGACCACACCGGACGGGGCCCGAAGCGCCGGACCGCCACGATGCCGAGCACGCCGATGGCATCGACGGCGTCGAAGAAGTCCGAACCGCCGGCCGAACGGCGGTCGTGTCCAGGGTCGAGCGCGTGGGCCCAGCGGACGAAGTGCTCGCGCAACGCCACCGCCCTGGTTGCGAAGGCCTGCAGCCATCTCTGCACCGTGGACGGCGCCCGACCAAGACCCAACGCGATGCGCCGGTGGCTCTTTCCTTCCGCCCTTTCCTTGAGTGCCGTCCCGATGACCTCGACACCGTCGCGCCGACGCAAGAGGGTGTCTTCTGGGACCAGCACGTGCGTGGTGGCACAGGGTTGACAGATCGAGCGCCGCAGGCGCCGCCGCTCGATCCGCCCCAAGAGGCGTACTTCCCGCTCGGTGCTGTACCCCCAAGGCCGGAGCCCTCTGCGACAGTCCGGACAGCCAATACGCCCGCCGCTCAGGTCCGTCTCGACGGCGGCCTCGTCAGTCCCTACGATGAGCACAGCGGAGCTCCGGCTTCGTTAGGAAGAGCCCCTTCGTGATCCTTCGAAAGATTTGGCGAGGGGGCTCTTGCGCGTTCAGATCGTGCTCACGCTGACGCTCCCACCCAGCCCCGTCAAACCCAGGCCCAGCCCGAACCCGTGCTCAGTGATCGCGGCGCCGCCACATTGGTCACCAATCCGTGCTCACGCTCCGTGGCGGCAAACGGGCTACTCGTGCTCAACCAGCGAGGCGCTGAACAACACGCCACATGCCCATGCTCGAAGCCATCCGCTTCGGTGAGACCATGCGGCTCGTGGCCGGGCGCACCGACGATGCCATCGAAGGCCTTCGAGCGTCGGCGGAGCGACGCCCTCCGCGCTGGACAGGGAGCTGACAGGCGAGGCTTCGGCCGCCGGCAGGCGATCCCCCAATGAAATCGGGTGTGGCTCGCGACTGCCCCGGTGACCTCCCCTCGCCGACGGCTGAGGACCGGACACCGGGCGCAGGACACAGGACACAGGACACAGGACACAGGACACAGGACACAGGACACAGGACACAGGACACAGGACACAGGACACAGGACACAGGCTCACTCGGCGATGAGTGCCACCATGGGAGCAAATGAGATCCTTTGACAGCGCGGCCGCCGAATACGACGCCGCTCGGCCTTCGTACCCCGGGGGTATCTACGCCATTCTCGAGGCGCAGTCAGGGGGTCTGGCCAACAAGATGTGGGTGACGGGGGCGCGGGGACCGGCGTGGTGTCGCGCCAGCTGCTCGAGCGGGACGCCGCCGTCATTGCCTTTGACCCCGGGGTGGGAATGTTGCGGCGGGCCCGAGCCCGGACTCCGGCGCTGCGGATGCTGGTCGCCGAGGCCGGCGCCATTCCCGTGCGCTCAGAAGTATTGGATCTGCTGTGTTTTGGACAGAGCTGGCACTGGGTGGACCAGCAGCTGGGAGCCAGCGAGGCGGCCCGGGCCCTCAAACCGGAGGGCTGGTGGGCGGCATGGTGGAACCATCCGTGGGCCGATTCCGAGGAGTGGTTCGACCGCTTCTGCACCCTGTTGGAAAGTCGCTGTCCGGGCTACTCCCGTGAGTCGCGAGACATCGATTGGTGCTCCGAAGCCATCGCTGCCTCCGGCCTCTTTCTCACTCCGCAGCGTCACATCGTCGCTTGGGAGCGTGAGGTCACCCTTGCGGACTGGCTCATTGACCTGAGCAGCCATTCGTACGTGATCGACCTGGCTGAACCCGAAGCTGCTGGCCTGATCGCCGACGTCGCCGCGCTCCTTCGAAAGCGCTTCAAGGACGGCACGATGGTCGTGCCCTACGAAACTCGTCTTTGGACGGCTCAGCGTTGTCCGACGCTCCATAATGACCTTGGATGATCCGCAGCTGACGGTTCTTGTTCGCCAAAGAGGGTCCGAATCCTCCCGTCGGAGCGCTGCTCGATCCGTCCGTCACAGCTTCGTAGGGGACACGAGCACGGTGGCGTTGGCCACGGCAACGTCCAGAGTCACGTTTACCTGGCTGTGTCCGTGGAAGCTCACTTCACATTCGATCCCGGCATCTTTCCAGAGAACAAGGGTGTGCCCCGATACCAGTTCGATCTGATTCTCGGACTGGGACGAACCGCATTGGTAGACACTTGCTGGCCGCTGCTGCACGCTGAGCTTGGACGCGCCGAGACGCAAGCAATAAGAAGGCACCGGGACAACGTTCCCGCCCCGCTTATCCGTCATGACCCTCTCCAGATCGGTCCCGGTCATGAAGACGAAGTGACCCAGTGGCCCACCGTCAATTGATGTCTCGGGTACCACCGCTCCGTTGGATTGCTCGAAGGTCACACCCACGTAGTCCGGGGGAACCTGAAAGTTGGCCTGGCTGAGTTCGAATGTGTCCCCGGCCGTCTCGATCGCGGCCGGCCCGCAGGAGGTCTCGCTGAACGCTCCAACCTCGCCGAGGCACCGACCCGTCTCGATAGCTGACGCGTCTGGAATCGGATCTGGCAACAGTCCCGGACATGGAACGGGCCTCTTGAGATGATTGGCGAACGTCTGACATTCGTCACGCTGAGATGCCGTGGTCGGAATGAGCGGCACTCCGTCGATGACCTCTGCTCTTGGAGCATGTCGCTTCGCTCGCTGATCTGCGCTTCCCTCTCGGCTTGTCCAAGTGGCCATGACGACGACTACCGAAAGAATGACAATCGCGACAAGTCGCATCACGGCAAGGACTGACCTTCGTGGACGGACTCGGCCCATCTCACCACCTTGCTCCAACGGGCAGGCCCGTCGGTCCCATGGCCAACCCGTCACCTTCGCCCGGGTCAGCATAGAAGTCTGAACGGTCACGCCGGCGTCCCAGGCGTCTCGAAGGCCGCTCATCTCGTCGAATCCAGTCGTTCCCGTTGGTCTTGCCATGGCGCCCAATCGGCCAAGCCCTGTGCGAGGACAGGAATGTCACGCTCCTCACAGGAAGATGTTCACCAGTCTCGAGAGCGACCCCGCCCCGGAGAACCGAGAGACCCAGGCTGAGGACACGGCCGGTCAGTCGAGGACGATGATGACGAGGTGAACGTCTGTCGGGGAGCGCTAGTTGTGATTCGCACTCTTCGCGAGCTGGGCGGGAGTCGCAGCGGCGAGCCGGCCCTCGTCGGGACCCGTCGAGGTTCGCGTCGTGCTTGACCACAGTCGTGTCGTCGCCGGGCAACCCATCAAGGGGACGGTCGTGCTCACGAATACAAGTTCCGCCATCGTCACCATTCACAGCTGCGCCCAGAACGGCTGGCTACAGGTGGGACTCAAGGGTCATGGCTATACGTATCAGGCCAGCAGCACACTGATCGCGTGTCCACCCTCGATCCACCTCGCATCAGGTGCCAACCGGTTCCCGGTGACCGTGTTGACGACCTATCAACATTGCTTCCAACCTGGAGGGGACCCAGTCACATCGTTGCCGCCCTGTTCGTCAACCGGCCCACCTCCGTTACCTGCCGGGAAGTACGCCACGACCGTCTTCGTCATGGGCCTTTCGCACCTGACCCAAGGGGCTCGCGCCGTAACCGTGACTCTCCTGCGGCCGGTGGAACAGACGAAGTCGCCGCCCAGTGCTCCTGAATGTCCGACATGTCCCACCCGCGCGCCGTACGGGCCTACACCAATCCGGCGATAGCGACAGGGTGAGGACCGTGAGGACACCGTGGACGGCTGCATTCTGCTCGAGTCGCGGCGAATCCTCCCACGGCCGGGGCACACGGGGAATGGCAGTTCGCGGCAAGGCCACGAGATTCTGCGACAGCGCGAGGATGGCACCGTGACGCGGGTCGTTCTCACTCGACATGCCGAACCGCTCATTGGTGGTGATACACCCGCCGCGGAGTGGCCCCTGACCGACAAGGGCAGGAACGACGCACGTGTGCTCGGAAGAAGGCTCGCGAGCCGATCCGCCTCCAAGATCGTGTGGGCGAGTCCGGAGCGTAGAGCCAGAGAGACCGCTCTGCTGGCCTTCCCTTCGGTCGCGATCGATGTCAGGGACCAGCTCATGGAAGTGAAGAAGCCGTGGTACGCCTCATCCGCCGAGCACGCCGATGCAGTTGCCCGCTACCTGAGGCGTGAGGTGGTCGTGGGGTGGGAGCCACGTCAAGACGTGATCGCCCGGATTGCCCAGCTGAAATCGGACTTCGGATCCCCGCAGAACATGATCATCGTGAGTCACGGCGTGTTCCTCACCACGTGGATAGACCTCGAGGTAGGACTCGAAGATCCGGTTTCGTTTTGGTCCAATCTGAGAATGCCCGACGCCTGGGAATTGGACCTCGAGGAAATGTCACTCGAGCCGATCAGCTGACACCACCCGTATAGCCGGACTCGGATTTGGCCTCTCTCCAGGGCCACGTGGCGCTCCCTCAGAGTTCGCCGGCGTTCCTGTTACTTGGGCCACGGGTTCTCGAGGACGCCCAGTTGAACGAAAAGGCCCAGCTTGTCGGCGCCGACCCATTCTCTGGCGACCTTGTCGTCCTCGAAATGCATGATGGTGACCACCCACTCCTCGACCGCACGTCCCGTCGGCGGCCGACCCACGTAACCTCCCGTGTCCGTACCGCGGAATGTGAGCCGCATGACGACCTCGTCGCCGGCCGTGATCAGTTCTTCAATGTCCATGTGGAGATCGGGAAACGTGGCGTGGTACCGGCGGATCGGCTCGGCTCTGGCCGCGGGCCCCGTCCCGAACGGATTCGCGTACGTTTCGCTATAGAGATCAGCGGCCGCTTCGTAGTTTCGGCCGTTCCAGACTTCGTCCACGAACGTCCGAACTCGCATCTCGCGCGTGACAACTGCCATCGTTCACCCCGTCCTCGTCCGAGAGCTTCCGGCTGGTTGTCTCGACGTGAAAAACACCATACGGCCCAGCGCAGCGATTCGCGGACCCAGTCAAGAACATGGGGATGGGATCTGGATGCTGACGGTGCGGTCTCGCCACTGCCACGACAACGAAACGACCGGCGCCCCGGGGGGACGGGGAAAGGCGCCGGCCGCTTCGCTTTCGACCAGAGAATAGGCGGCGATCATAAGACGCGGGTATGACGCCCGTTACAGACATGTTGAGGTTGGCGCGGAAATGACCTCAGGTGAGGTGGGTTCAGGAGCTCCCGCTGATGATTACTTTGGGCCTATGACGATCCATCGGATGGATAACGTCGGCGTGGTTGTCGACGCTCTGCGAGGCCGCAGTTGCATTCTTCCTTGCGCTCGGCCTGGAACGAGATGGTGAGGCCGAAGTCGAGGGAGCTTGGGTCGACCGAGTCGTCGGACTCGACGATGTCCGAGCCGACATCGCAATGGTGCGCACTCCGGACGGCCACGGCCGACTGGAGCTGACGAAATTCCACAGACCGGCGGCGATCAGCAGCGAGCAGAATGCCCCGGCGAACACTCTGGGTATACGTCGCATCATGTTCGCAGTCGAAGATATTGGGGACGTCCTCACCCGCCTGCAGGATCATGGAGCCGAGGTCATCGGCGAGGTGGCCCAGTACGAGGACAGTTTTCTGCTCTGCTACGTCCGCGGACCCGAGGGCATCATCGTGGCGCTGGCCGAGGAGATCGGTTGAAGAGATGTAGCTGGACCGGTTGTTATCGAGTCGGCCTTATGAGCCGTCGCGCCGCGAGGCCGGCCTCGTAGGCGGCACCACCCACTTGAACCCACGACCCACGCCACCACTGTCGTTCGGCGGGAATGAGACGAGTGCTCAGATCGGGACGCAACTGCCGCAAGTACCCGCTGGCTCGACGAGCGTGGAGCCAGTCAGATGCGATGGCAATGTGGTCAGCACCTTCGAAGTAACGGATCGACCGCTCAACATTGTCCCGTGTCGTTTGCGCTGTCGGCTCTAGCACCACTCGATGCTGTGGAGCCAGCGAGGCGAGACGCTCAGCCTCGCCCTGATGCCCGCTGGCAACCAGCGTGCCGCCGCCATGAGCCGCGAGTGTCCGGACCGCGACGGCCATCCGCCACCGCTCCACGCCCCGGATACGACCGCCATAGCCGGGGACCAGCACGATCATCGACACCGGAGGGACCTATCGAGGAGCGTGGTACGGACATATGCCCGTCCGCCTGGTGCGACGGACTGCGGGACGGCACTTCTTCCCCACCGTCGACAAGGCCAGCCTTTCCAGGGGGTGGCACAACGGTCCGGCCCAACGAAGCGCTCCACATCCATCCCTCCGTTGGGCATAGGGTGCATCGAAGAAACCCACTCTGAAGCCGGAGCCACTCCCCGACTCTGAATCTTCACGATTTACTCCAGCGGGAGGAATCAATCATGACTTCACCCGAGCCTTCGGAAGTTGCCGCTCAGCTCGACCAGCACCATCTTCCCGAAACCAATGGCCGCATTCCAGTCTGCAGACGGTGCGGGGCACGTACAGACGGCCCCACGGGTTTGCATCATGTGCTGTCAGAAGATCGAGTGAGCCGATCGACTGACTGGCTCACTGCGCAGGCACGGCTCCGAGACATTGAAGACTCGAGGTTGCTACGGGGCAAGTGAGTCCGACCACAGGCGCGGCTGGATCCCCAGCGATCCGGGTCCCAACGGCGACGGCTGGGACCTCCTAGCGCTCCTCACACAGACAGAACGGATGACCTGCCGGATCGGCGTACACAACCCAGATGCTGTCAGGCTCCTTGACCGGGCCGGTCAAGACGACAGCACCAAGTTCGACAGCCCGGAGCCCGGCAGAACCGAGGTCAGAAACCGTCAGGTCGAGATGAAGCTGTTGCGGCGTTCCATCTGGCCACTCGGGAGCGGAATATGGACTTGCACGCTGGAATGCCAGTTTGAATGCCGGATCGCCGACGTGCACCTCACACCACTCGGGATCACCGACATCCAACTTCCCGTTCAGCAGGTCTGCGTAAAAGGACGCGAGAGCTGCCGGGTCGGGGCAATCGAAGACGACAGAGCGCAGGCTGATCGAAGTTGCGGGCATCCTCGTTGTCTACCAAACCACTGTGTGGGTATGATCTCCGGGTCTTCTGGGATCACCAGAATGCAACCAAGTTCGTGCGGTGCAGGGTTCGTTTCTCAGGCGGGTCTGGCGGATCCTGGCCTAGGTTCGCACCATGACAGCGTTCATCAAGTACGTGACATTCGACTGCGTCGATCCAAGAGGGCTCTCAGCCTTCTGGTCGGAGGTGACTGGCTATCAGTCCGTTGCCGGCGACGACGACTTCGCTGCATTGGCTGCGCCCGACAGCCGGGGCGTCCGGGGGATCTTGTTCTGGCGGGTACCCGAACCCAAAACCTCGAAGAGCCGATTGCACATAGACCTGGCTACAAAGAATCCAGAGGATGAGATTGAGCGCCTCGTCGCTCTGGGCGCGGTGAAGGTCGAGTACCGAGAGGGCAACGGAAGTAGCTGGACGGTCATGCTCGATCCCGAGGGCAACGAGTTCTGCATCGGGTGAAGGGCGCCATCCGTCCTGCCCTCCAGGACGCGTGCCGGGCACCACCTTCGCCGTGACCTACTCCTTCGATAGCCCACAGGCGCAGGCAGGCCGCGCAGTGGACCGAACTCGCAGAACGCGACAGCCTGGGTACCCGTGACGGGCACATCGTTGGTGCACCACGTCCTGTGGCATTGTTCGTCGCTGGCCAGTAGTGAGGACGCCACGCTGATCGAAGGGGAACACGGATGCCGATTGCGCGGACTCGCCGTACTCCCTCTCGGGATTGAGCCGTGTCACATCGACTACGACGTCCTCTGCGACAAGAACTGGGTGCCCCGGTCGTGCAGCGTCAGAGTGGATCTCCCGACACAAGCCCGCACGATCGAGCTCAGACGAGATGGCGTCGGCCACTGGAAGCACGACGGAACCAACGCTCCGCAGCTCGATGGCTGTTCTGACATCGATCTCGGATGGACACCTGCAACGAACACGATTGCCATCCGTCGGCTGGATCTCGACATCGGAGACACCGCCAGCATTGTCGCTGCATGGCTCCGGGTTCCCGAACTAGATGTGGTTGCGAATCGGCAGCACTACACCCGGACGGCGCCTGACCGCTGGCGGTATCGATCGGACGACTACGACTTTGAGTTGGTCACCGATGCGCCGTCGGGTCTCGTCCTTCAATATGGCGACGACCTGTGGAGGGCGGCGGCGTGGAGCTCAGGATCCACGGAGTCTGTGATCACGACCGATGGCTCCATCAAGGAATGAGTACGATTTTCCCCCGGGTGTGACGTTGTTCCAACTCCGCAAAGGCGTCGGCGACCCGATCCAGCGGATAGGTCGCTGCGATCGGGATCTCTATGGCACCCGATGCCACGAGGCCGGCCATCTCGGACAGGACCTCAGGAGTGGAGGCAGTCCCGCTGCCCTCGGCCTTGACTCCCAGCGCCTGCGCCTTCTCGAACGATGCAATCGTCTCGATCCGCTCGCGCCGAATACCCAATTTGACTGCGAGTTCGAGGTATTCGGGACCGAAGAGATCGATGAAGGCATCGATCCCGCCGGGAGCCTCCGTGTTCAAACGCTTAGCGAGCCCGTCACCATAAGGTACGGGGATGGCACCGTGAGAACGGAGCCAGTCGTCATTCGCGCGAGAGGCGATACCGAGGACCTGCGCCCCACGGAGTGCCAACAGTTGCACCACGACTGTCCCCACCCCGCCCGCCGCCGCCGACACAGCAACCGTGTCTCCCTCTTTGGCAGCGACGGCACGAACGGCGGCATACGCGGTGCACCCAACGACGTAGAGAGAGCCGGCGACCTCCCAGCTGAGCTCCGTGGGCTTGTGGATGAGTTGGGTCGTCGGAACCGATACGTGCGCGGCGTGGCTGGAGCGGCGCCAGGAGAAGCCCAACACGGCGTCGCCGACAGCGAAATCGTCGACGCCATCGCCAACGGCAGACACGATCCCTGCAAGGTCACTGCCCTCACCTGACGGAAAGGTGGCCGGGAATCGGTCACGCAATGCCCCCGACCGGATGGTGGCCTCACCCGGATTGATCCCGGCCGCCTTTACCGCCACCACGACCTCACCTACTCCTGGCGTTGGGATCGGTACATCCGCAACGTAGAGGACGTCCCGGCCCCCATAGTCGTCGAAGAGCACCGCACGTGAACCGAGGTCCGTCATTGCAATCTCCATTCAGGGTCAGCCGGATCGTTGTCTCGACGCTAACTGGACAGTGCTCGAGGCAATCACGACTCGGGCTCCCGAAGACCGAAGCACGACTTCTACGATGATCGTGGCGCGCGCGGGCCGGCCTCGCTCGTCCGTTTCTATCGGCGTGATTTCGACGATGGGTTCTGGCACCCTGGTACGAGTGTTCGAGCATTTCTCCGATGGTGCCCGCCGGATCCTCGTCCTGGCCCGGGTGGAAGCTCGGAACCTGCACGACGGCTCCATCGGTCCCGAGCACCTGCTCTTGGGCATGTTGCAGGAAGGTGATGGCATCGCCGCCAAGGCGCTTTCGGACGCCGGTGCCGATTACAACCGGGCGCGGGCAGTCATTCAAGACCAGAAGCGGCAACAGAATGGGTCAGAGTCAGGATCGGAACCGTTCTCCACGGCAACGCTGAGAGTGATTGAGGAGTCTTTGCGCATCTCGTGGGCACAAGCGGACGGCGTTATCGATACGGAGCATTTGCTTGTCGCTCTTCTCGAGCTGTCTGAAGAGACGACGGAGGCTGTCTTGACCGATCTGGATATCACCCCGCAAGAGGTCATGCAGCGGATCGACGTCTTGTTGGCTGAACGTACTGAACGATTCGGGGAAGTCGAGCGGTAGCCACTCCGCAATGTTCAGTAGATGACGCGAAAGCCTCCGATGAAGGTAATCCGATTGCCATCAGGATCGGTGACACTGGCCGTTCGAACGCCCTTGCTGGCCGGCTGGATCTCGTCGAGCACGAGTCCCCTTGCGGCAAGCTCCGCGGTCTGCGCGTCGAGATCGTCAACTGCGAAATTGAGAAAAGTGGATCCCGCTCGTTCTGGATCGGAGAACACCTGCACCCAGCCCGTCTCTGTCACTCTCCACTCTTTCGAGCCACTTCAATGTCTGACACGGGGACGACGGCGAGCACGTGCTCAATTGACATGAGGTGAATATTTCCGAAGTCCGGCGCTGATAATCATCCCGCTGGTCCCGCTGACGGGTGGCAGCCGGCAGCTGATCTCTGCGCACGGTTAGTCGGTCAAACTCGATTCTGGCTCTGCCAGCTCGAGCGGGTACTCGTCGTGCCGATGGAACCAAGAAAAATCACCCTCGTTGCGCCCGAGGGGTGCACGGTCCAGCCACTGCCACATCGTCCACAGCGCGTCGAA
This sequence comes from uncultured Acidimicrobiaceae bacterium, assembly GCA_963791995.1. GTDB lineage: Bacteria > Actinomycetota > Acidimicrobiia > Acidimicrobiales > RAAP-2 > Bog-473. The sequence goes on from CAWBUQ010000014.1 coordinate 15,113, forward strand.
GCCGCGGGAGTAGGCGGAGTAGATATGGAAGACCTCGTCGCCGTCACGTGCGAACGCACTCATGCCCGGCTGCTCGCCAGACCAGTCGCGCCAGGCGGGGTTCTCGGCCTCGAGCTGGCGTTGGTTCTCATAGTTGTACTCAACCGGTGCGACCGTGGCATCGATCATGACGTGAAAGTCGTAATTGAAGCTGCTGCCGAACGACGACACCCACCTGAAGTCCCATCCCATGCGCTTCTTGTAAGCGATGAGTTGATCGAGCGGCGCCCGCGACACCACGACAAAGGCGACGTCATGGTGCTCCAAGTGCGAAACGCTGCCGGCGAAGCCGTCCGCGAGGGCCGAACAACTCGGACAGCCCTCTTCCCAATCCGGTCCTAACATGAAGTGGTAGACGAGCATTTGCGATCGACCACCAAACAGATCCGCGTAGGGTCCACCCTAGAATAAGACGCGAGTGTAACCTTACGGCGTGGAGCTGTCGTCCGAAGGTCTTGCCGGGTTCTTCGAGACAGTGATGCCGCATCTCGATGAGCGCCAAAGCGGTGTGATTGCCGGTGCGATGGTCGAAGCCCTCGGTCGGGGCGGTCAAGCTCGTGTGGCCGAGGCGTCGGGGATGAGCACCTCGACGGTGAACAAGGCCGTACACGAGGTTCGTGACGGAATCGAGGTGTCGGATCGACGTCGTGCCCCCGGAGGTGGGGCCAAGCAGGCGATCGAGATCCAGCCCGGACTGCTCGAGGTGCTCGACGAGCTGGTCTATCCCGAGACGTGGGGCACGCCGATGTCGCATCTGCGCTGGACCTCCAAATCGACCTACGAGCTGGCCGACGAGCTGGTGCGACGAGGCTTTCAGGCCTCCGCCGAACTGGTCAGGCGTCTGCTTGCATCAGATGGGCTACTCCCTCCAGGCGCCGGCCAAGGCCAAGGAGGGGACGGCCCACCCCGATCGGGACGCCCAGTTCGGCTATCTCAACAAGGCGGTCTCGCGCTTCGTCAAGGACCGACAGCCCGTGATCAGCGTCGACACGAAGAAGAAGGAGCTCATCGGCGAATACGCCAACGGCGGGCGCGAATGGCACCCCCAAGGTGAACCAACCCGTGTGGGCGTCCATGACTTCGTCGACCCAGACGTGGGCCGCGCCATTCCCTATGGGATCTATGACGTCGCCAACGACGAAGGCTGGGTATCGGTGGGCGACACGGCCGACACCGCTGAGTTCGCCGTCGAGTCGATCCGCCGGTGGTGGAACCAGATGGGCGCCGACCGCTTCCCCGACGCCACCAATCTGCTCATCACCGCCGATGCCGGGGGATCGAACGGCTACCGGGTCCGAGCCTGGAAGGCCGAGCTGGCCAAGCTCGCGGCCGAGACCGGCCTCGAGATCACTGTCGTGCACTACCCGCCGGGAACGTCGAAGTGGAACAAGATCGAGCACCGCATGTTCAGCTTCATCACCATGAACTGGCGGGGTCGACCGCTCACCGACATCCGCACGATCGTCGAGCTCATCGCGGCGACCAAGACCAAGAGCGGGCTGACGGTCCAGGCCAGCTACGACCCCGAGTGGTATCCGACCGGGGTCAAAGTCACCGACAAGGAACTCGCCGCCTTACCGCTCACGCCGCACAAGTGGCATGGTGACTGGAACTACACCATCGCGGTGTGATGTCGCGTCTATTCCGCGGCGGGCCTTAGTGAGGCATTGCCTTCTTCCGTTGCGAACCGGTAGCCCTCATCAATTCTGACCCACGGCAGGCGCTGACGTGCAAGCTCGTCGCTGCGACGGGTCAATTCCTTTTCTGCTTGGAGCAACTCGAGGCGAGCGGCGAGCCATTCCTCTCGGGTGCCCAGTCTGTGGGATGCCATGATTCCTGGCTCTTCCGGTTTTAGTGGGGACGCGTTGAAGTGATCCGTGGTGGGCGGATCGGTCGTTGGCCAGGTGACTCCGCCGGCGTGGAGGAGCACTCGTAGCTTGTAGTGCTCGAAGTTGGTGAACCCTCGACCGGCACGCTTGACCTGCTTGGCGCAGAAGTTCAGGCCTTCGGTGGGTCCGTTCGAAGCACCGGTGCGGTGGTGGTTCAAGATCTCGTTGCGCCAGCGCGACAAGGTGTGGGCCATGGTGCGGATCTCGGGGACATCGTCGTTGGCGCAGGCGTCGATGGCGTTGTCGAGGAGCACGGCGGCCTCTGTCGAGGTCGTCGGTCAGGTAGACCGACCTCACGGCTTCTTTGGCCAGCCAGGCACCGAGGACCTCGTCGTGGGGGTCGCCGAAGCGCAGCCCGGCGAGCATCTTGTCCCGGCCGCGCTCGTCGAGGCGCTCGTCGCCTCGGAGCAGGAGCTTGCGGATGCGGAAGAGGGGATCGACCTTGCGCCCGCGATGCCCGAGCGTCTCGTTCTGCACGCGTCGACGTACTTGGTCGAGCATGCGGTTGGCCACCCTCGTCACGTGGAAAGGATCGGCCACACGCGCGCGCATGGGAGAGATGCGGCGAGAGCCCGGCCCGGTAGGTGTCGGTCAGATCCAGGGCCACGACCCGCACGCCCTGGCGCCAGCGCTGCGAGCGCTGGCGCTCCATCGTCGCAGCTTGGCGGCGCTTTTGCCCTCGAAGAGGTCGATCACGATGCGCCGGTCCAAGTCGACGAGGGAGGTGGCGTAGATGGTGGCGTGCGCCGGGGTGGCTGACAGGTAGGTGTGCTCGTCGACACCGAGGGCACGCACCGGGCCGACGCGGCGAGGGTCGTCGACGAGAGGCGGGCCATGGAGCTCGACGGCAGCCCAGGCGGTGTCCCAGCCCACCCCGTACTCGGTGGCCACCGAGGCCACGGAACGGCAGAGCTGGCCGACCTGACGGGTGACCTCGGCTCCGGCCGACGGTGAGCACCTGACGTGGGGCGATGCCTGCGACTTCTCGGTCCAGGTCTTGCGCACACACCCCTCGGTCCGGCAACGCCACCGGCGCTTGATGAGCACCAGCCGAGAGGGACGACCGAAGCAGTGCAGATCGCGCAGATGCACCTCGACGCGGTCGTGGGCCTGGGCCCGCCGCCGACACGACGGGCACGTCGCCTTGGTCCGCGTCGACTCGACACGGACCACCACCTCGCCGGGGACGTCTTCGACCTCGAGCACCGCCAACCCGGGCAGTCCCAACATCTTCTCCGCCAGCCCGATACCGTCGTCCACTGCCAGGGGCCTCCTCGTGCATGCCGTTAGACAGCAGTCACGATGTCGGGGTCCCTGACCTCAGTGGTGGATGCTCGGTCAGTTCAGCCATCTCGGCGAATCCCCACTGATTCCGGAAGAGCCTGATTCCTCCCTCCAGTGGTCGAGCTCTCTCGAACTGACAGTGCCCACGAGGTGGTTAGACCGAACTCACCCATCTCCCCCACGAGGCTGACCGAAGTCCCTACGGACCCGACCGGCCCGCAGCATGACGCTGGCTTACGCACAGCCTCGCTGTCCTCCGGCGTGTTCTGGGTCATGAGTCCCATCGGCTCCGACGCTCGCGCGCCCAGCGGTCGATACTGGGAGGGTGCCAGACCCTGACCGGCTGCTCGAAGATGCTGAGCTCACCAAGCTACAAGGCTGGGACTTCACCAGTCTGGGGAACAGGCTTGTCACGGAGCCACCCCCGTGGGCGTTCGAGGAGATCGTGGCCGATTGCGCGGCGAGGGCAACGACGATGCTGGACATGGGTACTGGCGGGGGCGAGTGGCTTTCGGCGCTGCCGGTACGAGCACCCGTCACCGTGGCCACCGAAAGCTGGCCACCCAACGTGGGCGTGGCAGCTGCCAAGCTGCACGCGCTGGGTGTACCGGTCGTCCAGGACGAAGGTGCGACCGACAACTACCGTCAAGACCGCGAAGACCCAAGGGGCCGCCTGGCCTTCACGAGCGAGGCCTTCGACTTGGTGACGAACCGCCACGAGAGCTTCGTTGCCGCCGAGGTGTGTCGCGTGCTGCGCCCGGAGGGAACCTTCGTCACCCAGCAGACGCATTCGGGCTCCCAACAGATCCATGAGCTACTGGGTGTCCGATCCCCACAGGTTGAGGAGTTCGAGATGGAGCAGGCCCTCGAGCAAATCAGCGCCGCCGGGCTGATCGTCGATGAGGCCGAGGAAGGTTATGCCACGACGATCTTTGGCGACATCGGCGCGCTGGCGTGGTACCTGCGCGTCGGTACCCTGGGCCGTACCCGGCTTCTCGATCAGCGCCTACCGGAACGCGCTCTTAACCTCGATCCACCGATTTTCGACGGATCAAGGTCCGACGTCAGGTTGCACTGGTCGTACGGAACAGAGCGATTGGACCTTCGTGCGGACATGCGGCCCAGGTTCTCTTGTCCGAGTTGATGTCAGCGCATGGACAGCGTCTGCGGCTGCGCCGGTCCGCGGTGTCGAGCGTCAGGTGACGAGCGGCAGCGCCCGTATCTGATCGAGGGCGCGGGTGAACGTGGTGGCCCAGGGCCAGCGCTCGGGGAGACGCAAGACGATGGTCCCGCTTCGATTGACGAGGCGTCCGGGCAGGGCGAGCACCCGGGTCCGCACTGTGCGGGCCACGGTGAGCTGATCGTCGGGATGGACGTCGCCCAGACGCGCACTCCAGCGGATGAGGTTGTGGGCCAGCACGGCACAGGCGAGCCATGCCGCGTTGGTGAAGAACCGCCCCGAGGGACAGTGCTCGAGGCCCGCTCCTTCCTTCAGGTCGCGGATGGCCAGCTCGACGGTGGCGTGCTCGCGGTGGAATCGGTCCATGTCTTCGAGCGGCAGATCGAGGTCGGTGACGAAGGCGTGATGACGCCAATCGGGCCACAGCGCTCGCTGGGCACGCCCGGTGAGCCGGGTGCGGCGCACCACCAGGCGCACGGTGCGCTCCTGACCTCGCACGCGGGTGACGTAGCTGGCTCGGCCACCTGGGCCTCGCCGGCTTCGGGATAGGCAATGGTGACCCAGGCGGACTCGTCGATGGCCTCGATACAGGCTCTGATCTGGGGGTTGATGGTGACCGTGATGGACCACGACACCTTGGCCCGGCGCAGCGTGTCGATGAGCGCCCAGGACCAAAAGCCCGAGTCGGCGCGCACGACGAGCGGGCCGGCGGCCCCGGCCCGACGCACCCGGGCGATGAGTTCTTCGACGAATCGCTTGTGGCCGCGCTGGGAGGATCCCTTGCGCAGCCGGGCATGGAGGATCTCACCGGTCTTGGACCACACCGCCACGAGCGGGTGGTAGCCGAGGACGTGCGTGTAGCCATAGGCGGCGCCCTGCTTGGACTTGCCGTAGACCTCGCAGATGGTCGAGTCGAGATCGATCACCACCTGATCGGCACCCGGACCGGCCCCCAGTGCCCAGGCCCGTCGGATCGTCTCGGCGATCACCTTGTCGAGCTGGCGGATGTGGCCGAAGGTGAAGGCCCGCAAGAACGTGCCCAGCGTCGAAGGCGCCATCACCCGAAACGGCAGAACCTTGTGCGTCGCTCCGGCGCGGAGGCGATCGACGTGGTCGATGTGGGTCGCTCCGGCCAGGATCGCCGCCACCAAGGTGAGCACCTTGCGCCCCGGACGTGCCCCGCCGACCCGCCCACCGAGGCGCACCATCTCATTGACCAGCGCTTCGAGCCCCAGGCGGACCATGAGGGTGGCCGGCACGAGGAGCCCGGCGTCAGCGACCAGCGTCGGGTCGTCGAAGGTCACGCAGACGCGTTCGATCGTGCGCGATGATGAGTTCACAGGAAGTGCCTCCTCGTGTAGGGAACATGTGGCCTCGAGAACCACCATTTTCCCAAGCAGGGAGGCACTTTCCGCGGATACGTGGCCTTCAGATCACGCGTTCAATCGGTGGATCGAGGCTTAAGGCTTGATGGCGATCCGATCCGGGTTGTGGCCAAGCGCTTCTGGGTTCGAGCCCACAAGTAATGCGACCTGAACAGCCGTGGGCGGGCGTTCTCGCGGACGCCGGGTAGTCCTGAGCCTTACTCGGCCATGGTGCTGAAGGACACGCGTTACCTGGGCTGCGTTGCCACTGCGACCAGCGCAAAGGCATCCGTGGCTTGGTTCGGAGCATCTTCGACGCGATGAAAGGCGACGTCGTCGAACGTCAACTCGCGAGATACCCCGGCGGCCGCCTCTTCCCAGAAGTTCGGGAAATACTGGTAATACAAGTCCACCTGGTCGAAGTACACCGCCAGGATGCGTTCAAGCGACCGGACGGTGAACTCCTGGACATGAGACGGGTCCATATGACGTCGGTTTTCATAGCGGTTATAGGTCATGGTGCGATTCGGAGTTCCCACCACAAGAGCTCCCGCCTGCTTCATCATGGACACCACGTTCTCCAAGTAGGTGAAGTAGTCCTCCAAGTGTTCGATCGTCTCCATGGAGAGGACTACATCGATGGCGCCTATACCGAGTGCAGCTCCGAGACCGGGCTTGCAGGCATTTGCGCAGAGGAACTTTGCATTGGAGAGCTGAAACCTCTGGCCCAAGCCAACGACGTTCGGATCGAGATCGATCCCCACGATGTCGAGGCACCGGGGCGACAAGAGCGCGACCCCGAAGCCGGTGCCGCAACCAAAGTCGAGCACATGATGCTCCGGCTGAACGAAGAGCTGAGCCGCCCAAATGTAGCGGGAGACGTGGAGAATCGCGTCCAACGTATACGGCGGGCTGCCCTGGAATTCGAAGCGAGCGTGCGTCTCGGGACGTACGGACGCAGAAGCTCCCGACACCAACCGTCCCGACGTTTCCGTCAGGGTGTCGGTCGGAGACGAAGAGGGACTGGAATTCATGAAGACCGGACGCTGCTGACGGCTGCCCGAAGCGTCAACGTCTGCATCGCCCAAAGGCCGGTATTGGCGACCACTGACTCTTCTCTTCTGCCACTGTGAATGATTAGACGAAGCAACATTCGGCCCCTCGTTCCACTCTGATGACGCATCCCGATCAACACGTGCTGGATTGGGGATTCATCACACCCCGAGACCGAGCCGGACTAATGGATAGAGGCGCGACGGTGCGTAGCCACCTGACCACCAGCATCATTGACCGCCACCTCTCCTTGGTGTTCGTGATCAGTGCAGCTCGTTTCGATTGCTCTTGCGCTGCGTTGCCGTAGACGACTACGGACGTGAACGCCGACTTGTAGAGCTGTTCGAAGAAATTTGCTTGCGCCATTGGCCACCCCATCCTGGGTTCGGGCAACCGCAACAAACCTTTCGGTGGCCTCCTGGTTGCCGACCGCCCTCGCCCGTGCCAACAATTGATCAATGTCCCGAACTGCCTCATGTGCTTGTGGCCGGCTCCAAGTCATAGTCGAGCATGAACCCGTCGCCGTGGTGACCTGCCACTGCGACTTCTGTCAGCGACGGACGGGAAGTGCATTCCAAGTCAGCGCTCTCTTCGCCGAGGCTCAAGGCATGGAGGTCACGGGCGAAACCAAGATCTACAACGGATTCGAGATCAATGGAGCTGGAACTACTGACGGCGACGAGGTCAGGTACCACTTCTGTCCTACGTGCGGCTCGACCGTGTTCTGGACCATCGACGGTCGCCCGGGCATGGCGATCGCAGTTGGCAATTTCGCCGATCCAGATTTTCCGGCACCCACCATGGAGCTCCACACGCCCTATCGACACCACTGGGTACAGTCCGTCGAAGGTGCTGAGCAGTTCGAGGGCTTCAGGCCGAAGTAGGTGCCCGTCGTGGGCCCTCTGACCACCACGGGTTCCCTGACCCCACTTGCGGCGTCAGGAGGCACGGGGCGTGTGCACCGTGGCTCCCCCGCCCAACGCGGACCGACCTCTGGACTCAAAGTCGTCCATACAGCCGCAGCTGAGGGCCTGGCTCAGGCAGGCCGGACACTGCTCGAGATCGCAGCCGTGATGATGGACGGCACCCTTGGGCACACTGCAGTCGCCGCAACGATCCGTGACGTGCTGGAACCGATAGCCGCGTTCGTCCCCCCATCTGATGGGCTCGTAGTCGACATCGCCGATACGTATCGGCTCCTCGCTGCAGGTGGTGCCGTGCAACATCTCGCTTCCACAGAAGGTGCAGATCGCCACGAAATGACTCTCCTCGCTCGCGTGCTTTGATCGAGTGTGATCAAAGGTGATGGTCCTGTCGTGAATGAACGGTCTCTCTTTCCGCGGTGTTGCGCGGAAGATTTCTTTCGCTGCATGAACGGGTCCGGCTGTCACAACGACATGATGAATTGGATGCATGGGCATCGAAGCCTTGGTGCAGGCCATCGACGAGTTGATCGCCGAGGAACCGTCAGCACATTGCAATGGCGAGTCGGTCAAGTGTCTTGTACGTCAGCTCACACGCCTCGAATCCGTCACCACCAACGCCGTCGCCGCCTTCGACACGTCGGGAGACTGGAGCGTCGACGGAGCGAAGACCGCAGCAGCATGGGTCTCGACCGTGTGTCATTTGCCGAGGGCCATGGGCCGCCGGCTGGTGCGGCGGGGCCGGCACCTCCGCCACCTCCCGATTGTGGCCCAGGCCTTCGAAGATGGGGAGATCACATCAGCGCACCTCGACACGGTGGCCTCCCTGCGGCGAGAAGGAACCGAAGAGGTCCTTGCCCGCGACGAGGCACTGCTCGTGAAGCAAGCGAAGCGGCTGCGGTTCGAGCAGTTCGCCCGGGTAGCCGCATATTGGGACCAGATGGCCGATCCCGACGGCGCAGAAGAGACGGCCGAGGCGAGGCGCGCCCGGCGGGACGTCTATCTCGAGGCGTCAATCTCGGGGATGTACCTCGGCCAGATGACGCTCGACCCCATCTCTGGCTCCATCGTGGCCAACGAGCTGAACCAGATCGAACAGGAGCTCTTCAAGGCCGACTGGGCCAGAGCCAGAGAAGACCTCGGGAAGGACCCGTCGGTCGAGGACCTCTGGCGCACCCCCGCGCAACGACGTGCCGACGCACTGGTCGAGATGGCGACGCGGTCATCCGTCGTCGACGGGGACAACCCCCGGCGACCGGCACCGCTCTTCAGCGTTCTGGTCGACTGGCCGACCTTGTCGGGCCGCGTGTGCGAGCTCGCCGAGGGCATCGTGGTGTCGCCGGGCGAGCTCGTGGACTGGCTGAGTGTCGCCGACCTCGAGCGAGCCATCATGGAGCCCTCAGGCCGCGTCGAGGTCTCCCCGAAGCAGCGATTGTTCACCGGTGCGACCCGCCGGGCCATCGAATTGCGGGATCGTGAGTGCACGCACCCTTTTTGTGACGAGCCCGGGGCCCGTTGCCAGGCCGACCACATCGATCCGTGGTGCAGGAACGGCCTGACGACGCAAGAGAACGGGCGGCTGCTGTGCGGATTTCACAATCGCCTGCGCAACGGACGCCCGCCACCCCAGCGAAGAGTGAGCCAGTGGGCTCGAATTCAGAAACTGCACAAGACAGGGGCCACTTCGGCGCGGCCCTATGCCCAGCGAGGGGGAGGCGACGTAATGGTGCGGAGTAGTGGTGCGGACTACTCGCCGGCACGGAGGCGCTCGCGCAGGACGAACTTCTGGATCTTGCCCGACGGCGTGCGCGGCAGCTCGTCGACGATGCGCAGCTCCTCGGGCCACTTCTGGCGGGCCAGGCCCGACGCCTGCAGGTGTGCTCGCACCGCCTCGAGGTCCGGGGCGGCGTCCTCACTGCCGGGTTGCATGCGGAAGAAGACACAGCCGTGCTCCCCCAGCCGCTCGTCGGGGGCGGCCACGACAGCGACCTCGGCGACACCCTTCATGTGGGCGAGGAGCTGCTCGACCTCGGCGGCGCTGACGTTCTCGCCACCGCGGATGATGATGTCCTTCACCCGGTCGGTGATCGTGAGATAGCCGTCGGCGTCGATGATGCCGACGTCACCCGTGTGGAACCACCCGCCATCCTCGATCGCCTCGGCGGTGAGGGTCGGGTCGGTGTAGCCGGCGAAGCGGTCGGGTCCGCGGGACAGGATCTCGCCCGGCTTGCCGACCCCGACGTCATGACCGTCCTCGTCGATCGTGCGGATCTCGACACCCTCGAGCGGCTTGCCGTCGGTGTGGATGCGCTTCTCGCGCGGTGCCTCGTGCTCCGAACCGGTGATCGAAGGGTGCTCGGTGCTGCCGTAGGAACGCACCAGCGAAATCCCGAGATCGTCGGCCCGCTCGGCCACAGCGTCGGGGATCGGCGAGCCGCCCAGACCGATGAAATGCATGAGCTCGACGTGCTCGGGACCGAAACCCGGGCAGTCGAGGAGGCTGGTGAAGAAGTAGGTCGACCCGCTGCCGGCGGAGATGTCCTCCTCCACCATTGCCTTGAGGACGGTGGGCGGATCCCAGCCGTCGATCATGTAGATCGGTTTGCCGCCCACCAAAGGGCAGAGCAGGCCGCCGAGCATGCCGATGGCGTGACCGACCGGCGCACCCACCAGAGAGGGGCGGTCGCGGTTGGCCTGATGGCCGCTCAGCTGGCGCACCTCGCAGCCGAGGGTGCGGTGCGTGTGCACGACGCCCTTGGGGTCGGCCGTGGTACCCGAGGTGTAGCCGATGACGGCGGGGCTGTCGGGGTCCACGGCGATGGGACCCTCCATAGGCTCGGCCGAGCGAAGCGGCTCGAAGGGCAACAGGTCGGGCGCGCCGCCGGTGTCGCCGACGACGAAGACCATCTCGAGGTCGTTCAGGCCGTCACGGACGGTGGCGAGCTCGGCCAGGAAGTCGCGCTTGCCGTACGCCGACACGATGACGAGGGCGCGGGCTCCGCTCTGGCGCAGGATGAAGCCGACTTCCTTGGGCCCGTAGAAGTGCACGATCGGCACGATGGTCACGCCGAGGATGGTGCAGGCGTAGAACGTGATGGCCGCCTCCACCCAGTTGGGCAGCTGGAAGGCGACGACGTCACCGGGGCCGAGGCCGTGCGCGCGCAGCCCGCCGGCCACGCGCAGTGCCTCTTCGTACACCTCGCCCACCGTGCCCAGGTAGGGATGGGTGGGAGACCAGATCCGCATGCGGCGGGTGGGGTCTTCGAACAGGGCGTCGTTCAGGAGCTGGCCCGAGCGTGCGGTCGTCCCACAGGCCGTCGCGCAGGTAGCTGCTCGCCCAGCTCGGCCGGCATCTGGGTCAGTGTGAAGCGCGACGGGGCGAGGAAGAAGTACCAGCAGAAGACAGAGAGCAGAGCGCAGAAGCGGTCACGCTGCAGACTCTAGGAACTCTGGCGGGACGGAGAACAGAACTGGACGCCGGTCCGGCTCACGCAGACTCGATGAACATCGTCGCCAGCCGGTGCCGCTGCGACCCGGCGCCGCCGGCCAGGATCTCGTTCTGCTTCACCCGCTTGAAGAGGAAATGGGCATCGTTGGCCCAGGTGAAGCCGACGCCGCCGTGCATCTGGATGTCCTCGCCGGTGACCCGGGTGCCCGCATCGGCGGCGTAGCCGGCGGCCATGGCGGCCGACTGCTCACGCTCGGGCGACTCGGTGTCCGAGGCCCAGGCGGCGAACTGGAATCCGGCCCGGGCCATCTCCACCTGCTGGAACATCTCGACCAGTCGGTGGCGGATGGTCTGATAGGTGGCCACCGGCTTGTCGAAGACGATGCGCTCGGAGGTGTAGGCGATGGCCTCGCCGAGCGCCCGGTCGGCCGCGCCGACCGTCTCGGCGGCCAGGCCCACGGCGATGTCGTCGAGGACCCGCTGCCAGAGCCCCGCCTGGTTCCCGGTAGGGCCGAGCGGGACGACGGGGGTCTCGTCGAGGACGAGGCGGGCGAGCTTGCGCGTGGGGTCGAGGGAGGGGACGAGCTCGGCGGCGGCTGTGGTGGCCGGCGACTCGAGCAGATAGGAGCGCACACCCTCTTCGCTCCGTGCGGCCACGATCACCCAGTCGGCGGTGTGGCCGTCCATGACGATGGGCTTCTCGCCCGAGAGCACCCACTGGGCCGCCTTGCGGCGGGCACGGGTGCGCACCGTGCCGAGCGGCTCGCCGTGGCCCTGCTCGCCCACGGCGATGGTGCCGCGCCGAGTGCCCGCGGCCAGGTCGCCCAGCAGCTCGGTGGCGCCGAGGGCGCGGGCGGCCAGGGTGGCCGCCACGGCGGAGGAGAAGAACGGACCGGGCAGGGGGATGCGGCCCATGGCCTCGAGGACGATGCACGTCTCGAGCAGGCCGGCGCCCACGCCGCCCTGGTCCTCGGGCACCAAGAGGCCGGTCCAGCCGAGGTCGACCAGGGTCGACCAGAGGCCCGGGGTGATCCCGGCCTCGTCGTCGGCCAGCTGGCGCAGCAGGTCCGGCCCGCACTCCCGCTCGAGCGCGGTGCGCGCCACCTCTTGCAGCGCGAGCTGCTCGTCGTCGTACGTGAAGTCCACTGCTCTCCCCTGGACGCCTCTCCTGAACATGCTTCGTGTTTCAGCTTCGTGCTTCGTGCTTCGTGCTTCGTGCTTCGTGCTTCGTGCTCCGAGTTCAGTGCTTCGGTCCGGCCGGCCGGTCCCGAATGTCCCGCCGATCCCGGCCCGGCCAGGCCCACGAACCTGACACCGGCGTCACAGTACACGAGGGTCGGCTACCCTTCCCGGCGTGGATTTTGCCCTTGCACCCGAGGACGAGAAGTTCCGTGACGAGCTTCGGGCCTGGTTGGACGAGAACCTGCCGCCGTTCCTGGAGGCCGAGGCCCTCGGTGACGACGCGCAGCTGAGCGGCGAGGCCAGCCAACAGCGGCGTCAGAAGTGGCAGCGCAAGCTGCACGAGGGCGGGTGGGCCGCCATCCACTGGGGGCCCGACTACGCCAAGGGCCGCACCATCAACGCCATGCAACGCCTCCTCTATTCGGAGGTCATGGCCGAGTACCGCACGCCGGGCACGTTCAACACGAACGGCATCTGGCAGATCGGCCCGATGATCATCCAGTGGGGCACCGAGGAACAGAAGGCGCAGTGGCTGCCGTCCATCCTCGAGGCCGAGGAGCACTGGTGCCAGGGTTTCAGCGAGCCGATGGCCGGCAACGACCTGGCCAACCTGCGGACGACCGCCATCTACGACGCCGACACCGACGAGTACGTCGTCAACGGCTCGAAGATCTGGATCAGCTCCGCGCACCTGGCGACGTGGGGGCTGTTCCTCCTGCGGACCGACCCCACGGCCATCGAGCGCGGCAAGAAGCACGAGGGCATCACCGCCTTCATCCTCAATCTCAAGACGCCGGGGATCGACGTGCGGCCGATCCGCGACATGGCCGGCGAGGAACTGTTCAACGAGATCTTCTTCACCGACGTGCGCATCCCGGCCAAGTGGCGCCTCGGCGACGAGGGCGCCGGCTGGATGGTGGCCATGGGCACGCTCGGCTTCGAGCGCGTCGGCATCGCCTCGCAGATCGCCATCCTCGCCGCCGACCTGCGCGCCGTCGTCTCGGCGACCAAGTCGGTGAACCCCGGCGCGCTCGAGGACCCGTCGCTGCGGGACCGCATCGCCAAGATCTGGACCGAGATCGAGCTGGCGCGCCTGCTGTCGCTGCGTGCGCTCTCCAAGATCATGAAGGGCGAGAAGAACTGGCCCGAGGTGCCCTTCGCCAAGCTCTCGTGGTCGTCGATGGCCCAGACGCTCTCCGAGCTCGCCGTCGATCTCCTCGGCCCCGCCGGCCTGCTCGCCAAGGGCGGGCCCGACGCCGTCGATCGCGGCAAGTGGACCCGGCTCTACGCCTTCCAGCGCTATTCGACCATCGGCGGGGGCTCCACCGAGATCCAGAAGAACATCATCGCCGACCGCGCCATCGCGATGCCCGGCAAGTCCCGCTCCTGAGCGCCCCGGCGCCCGTCCCCGGAGACACACATGGCTGCTCCCGCTGATCCCCGTGCCACCTGCATCATCGGCGTCGCCCGCCACACCTGGCATCCCGACGACGCCGAGGTGCGCGACGCCGGCGGCCTCGCTCCCGAACCCCTCGACATGTGGGAGCGCACGGCGCGTGCCGCGGCCGCTGACACCGGTGCCGGCGGCGGGACCGATGCGGTGCTGGGCGCGCTCGAGAGCATCGACGTCGTCTACTCGCAGTCCTGGCAGTACGACGACGCACCGGCCCGCCTTGCCGAGCGCCTGGGCGCGTCACCGGCACGGCGCCGCTACTCGGGCATCGGCGGCTCGGTGCCGCTGATGCTCTCCGCCGAAGTGGCCAAGGAGATCCGGGGAGGCCACCTCGACCTCGCGCTCCTCACCGGCGCGGAGGCCCTCGCCACCGTCCGCCGCCTGAAGAAGGCCGGCGAGAAGCCGCAGTGGTCCTACAAGCCGGCGGAGAAGCGCCCCTTCCCGATGGACATGGAGTTCGACCCCTCCGAGATCAGCCACTCGGTCTTCGAGGCCTACCTGACGTTCGCGTTGTTCGACAACGCGCGCCGGGCGCATCTCGGCCGGGCGCTCCCCGCACACCGGGCCGCGCTCGGTCGCGTCATGGCGGCCATGACGTCGGTGGCCGCGACCGAACCCGAGCACGCCTGGTTCCCCGTGGCGCGCACACCCGAGGAGATCGCCGGACCGACGGCCGACAACCGCATGGTCGCCTACCCCTACAGCAAGCTCATGACCTCCATCATGGACGTCGACATGGCCGCGGCCGTCGTGTTAGCCAGTGCCGAGAAGGCCGACGCGCTCGGCGTGCCCGAGGACAAGCGGGTGTACCTGCGCGGCTGGGGCTACGCCGAGGATCCCGTGCACGTGGCCGGGCACCCCGACCTGTGGCGCTCCCCCGCCATGGCCTCCGCCGCCGGTGCGGCACTGTCGGGTGCGGGCATCGGCGCGGACGACGTGGCGCATCTCGACCTCTACTCGTGCTTTGCGTCGTCGGTGTGCTTCGCGCTCGACGCGCTCGGCATCCCCGAGGACGACCCCCGGGCCGCATCGGTCACCGTCACCGGTGGCCTGCCCTATCACGGCGGCCCGGGCTCGAACTACATGACGCACTCGTTGGCCGCCATGGTCGAGACGCTACGCGCCGACCCCGGCTCGCTACGGCGTGGTGAGCGGCGTCGGCATGCACATGCAGAAGCACGCCTACGGGGTGTGGTCGACCGCGCCCGGTGACGGCGTCGTGGCGGACCCCGCACCCTACGAAGCGGCTGCCGCACCCGTGGGGATCGTCGGCTCGCCCGAGCCCGGGACCGCCGCAACGGTGGCCACCTACTCCGTGCTCCACGGGCGCGACGGCGAGCCCGAGCGGGCCCTCCTCGTGTGCGACGTGGCCGGCGGCGGCCGGTGCTACGCGCTGCTCGACGGCGGTGCGCCGGTGCTCGAAGACGCCGAGCGCGAGGAGCTCGTCGGCTGTGCCGTGACGCCTCACCCCGCGCGATGGCGTGAACGTCGCGACGCTCCCGTAGACAGGAGCTCAGCCGGGCACGGCTTTGCCGGAGTTGCCGCGAGTTGCCGCAGTTGCCCGAGTTGCCGCTGCCCGAGTTGCCGCTGCCGCTGTCCCCGCTGTTGCCCGTGCTTCGGGCGGTGTTGCCCGGGTTGGAGGGCGCCGAGCCGGCGCTGTGGCACACCGACGGCCCAGAGGAACCCGAAGAGGGCGAGGACGGCGCTGGCTGACACACACCGGGCGCCGACTTCGGCAGCGAGACCAAGGCCTCGGTGGTCGTGCCGGACGCCGTCGTGACCTGCGCGGACGTCGTGTCAGTGCTGTCCGGCCACCAGGCCACGAACCAACCGTCCGCCACTGTGGCCACCACGTCCTGGCCGTCATCTCGCACCAAGGTGACACCGGTGACGCCCGAAGCGGTCCGGCCGTCGACCAGGGTGTAGGGGCCGTCGGCCGGCGTGGACAGGTGGGTCTGCACCACGTTCTGCAAATCACCCGAGCTCGTGCCGCTCACGCTGACGCTGGTGAACCCACCGCTTGGGCTCTGACCGTCGCCCGCCGGCGCACTGCCGGTCTGCGAATGGACCGAGACCGACCCCGACTCCGCCGACGCGCCGGCGTTCCCAGCCGACGAGATCTGGTTGACCTCGGTGAAGGACGTGCCGGTGAAGCAGGCCGCGTAGGCGCCGTCGTTCTGGAACAGGGCAACGGTGAACGGGCCCCGCACGTCGGTCAGCACGTTCTGCCAGGTGCCCGAACCCAGCGGGGCGACTGCACCCTGTGGCCCGTCGTGTGTCGCGGAGAGCTGGTCCTGACAGCTCGCAGCTGCGCTCGGCGACGGCGCGGCAGCCGACGTCGGTGTCGCACTCCACCCGGCGTAGGCGGCCGGTGCGCCGCCGCCGACAACGACCGCCACCACCGTCCCTGCCGTGGCAGCACCCGCGAGCACGCCCGCCATCGCCGGAGTGCGGCGGCGGCGCGGCCGGTAGTCCATTGCCCTCACCCGCGACACGACGCCGCTCGGCAGAGCCCCGGCCCGCATCGCCATCGCCTCGCGCACTTCGTTCTCCAGTTCCGTCGTCATCCCGTGACTCTCCTCTCACTCGTCGCAGCAGGTGTCTGCGTCCCGTGTGGTTCGTGTGGTTGGTCTGGTTGGTGTGTTTCGTGTGGTTCGTGTGGTTCGTTGGGTTCATGTGGCGCGTTCGTCACCATTTCGCCGGCGGCGCTGCCGTCGACCAGGAGCTCCCCGTTCCCGCGCAGCCGCTCGAGAGCCCGTGCCGTGGTGCTCTTGACCGTGCCGACCGAGCACCCCATGACCTCGGCGACCTGCGTCTCGGTCAGGTCCTCGAAGTAACGGAGCACCAGCGTGGCCCTCTGGCGCGGAGCGAGCTCGCCGAGCGCTCGGATCAGATCGGTGCCGGCCTCGACCCGTCCGAACAGGAGGACCGCGCCAACGTCTGCGTGCTGCGCCAAATGCTCAGTGCGGCCGCCGAGCTCGGCCTGTGCACGGCGACGGGGCCCGCTCGCGTCGAGCGCCAGGTTCACCAGCACCCTGCGGGCGTAGGCGCGGCGGTGTTCCATGGACCGCACGCGAGGCCAACGACGAGCCAGCCGGAAATAACACTCCTGTACCAGGTCCTCCGCTTCGGCGACATCCCACACGATCAGGTAGGCGGCGCGCAGGAGCCCGTCGGCCGACTCGGCCACGAACCGGTCGAACTCGTCCCGGGTCCGACTCTTGCTCATGCGGACCCCTGCGTCTCCATCACTCTTTCAACCCTCCCGCGCCGACAAAAGGTTGCCTGCCCGTCGCGCGATCTTCGGCGCGCCTGGTGCGTCGGGGGACGATCGGCCCGCAGACAGGTCGATCAATCGCCAGGTGAGAGCGTGTTTTCGTGAAGGAGGAGTATCGTGGCCGACCTTCCCGGGACGCCGCAGAACGCCGAGGAGCTTCATGACCATCGACCACCGGCAACGGGCGGACGCCCTGCTCGAGGTGGAGACAACGCAAGGTCCGCGGGAATGGATCCTCGCGGCCGCCGTCTTCGCTCTCATGCTGGTCGAGGGCGTCCAAGACGGGGGCTTCTGGCCTGGAGAAGCGCTGCTGGTGGCCCTGGTCTCGCTCGTCGTGCTGGGCGTGGGCATGGTGCTGGTGCCGCCCGATCGCCGCTCCGCCCTCCTGGTCGCCAGCATCATGGTGCTGGCGCTGTGGTGGTTGGCCCGGGCCATCAGCGCCGAGACCGTGCGGAACTTCCTGCCGCTCGGCGCCGGCATGCTCGGTTTCGCCGCCGCCTTCGTCGCGGTGCGCCCGCTGGTCGGACGAACGCGCGACGTCGCCGCTCTCTCCCTGGCCTGCCTCGGCGGCGCCGCGGCCCTGGTCGGCTTCGCCGGGCTCGTCTGGCGCTGGTACCCGATGGCGATACCGGCCCAGGGGCTCTGGCGCAGCTCGACCACGCTGACCTATTCGGATGCGGCCGGTCTCGTCCTGGCGGTGTGCCTCCTGGTAGCGCTGGGCCTGGACCTGTGCCCGCCGCTGGCGCGCATCACGGTGTGTCTGTGCGCGGGAGGACTCCTCGCGACACAGAGCCGCGGTGCGTACGTGGCCTTCGCATGCGCCTGCCTGCTCGTGCCCTGGCGACGCTACGTCCGCTTCGCACTACCCCTGGTCGCCGGGGCGGCGCTCGGCGTTGCGGCCATCGCGTCCTCACCTGACACCGGGCCGGTGCCGTGGCTGGCTGCGGCGGTGGTCGCCGCCACGGTCGTCGCGGGGGTCGCCTCACGGGACTTGGGTTCCTCCGTCAGGTCCTCCATCAGGTCCACCCGGGTCCCGACGCGATCACCCGCCGTCGTCATCGTCCTGGTCGTCGCGGCCGCGGCAGTGGTCGTCGCGGTGGTCGTCGCGGCCGTCGTCGGAGTGCACCACGAGATCGGCCTGCGCGCCCTGTCGCCGAGCGATCAGGACCGGGCGCACGAATGGTCCGCCGCCCTCCGTCAGTGGAGATCGGCTCCGCTCGTCGGCGTCGGGCCCGACCGCCCGGTGACCTTCCACGCCGCCGACGGGACCTTCGCCCATTTCGTGCACAACGAGTACCTGCAGATCGCCGCCGATGCCGGCATCGTGGGCCTGGCGCTCCTAACGTTCAGTTCCGTCGCCATTGTGCGCGTCGTCCGGCGCGTCGACGTCCTCTCCTCCTGCGCCGTCGCCGCGCTGGTCTGCTGGGCGGTCGCGGGCGGATTCGACTTCGACTGGCATCTCTCCGTCGTCGGACTGCTGGGTGGCTGCTGCGTTGGGCTGGCCCGCGGAGGGACGGTCCACCGGCGACCGAACCGGGCGCGGGCGCAGGCTCAGGCGCAGGCGCAGGCCCCGGCACGGTCATGACCGCCACCGAGTCTTGACGGAGCCCCGCGTCGCCGGCCTGGACGGCTGCCGGGCGGGGTGGGTGCTGGCCAGCGCGCCGCTGCCCCGCCTTGATGTGACAGACGATGCCGTCGCGAAGACCATGGTGTTCGTCACGCACGTCACCGTCGTCGTCATCGCCGACCTCGACCCGGTCGTCGACGCCATTGCAAAGGGCACCATCTGCGCCGCCGCCATCGACATTCCCATCGGCCTGGCGG
This sequence comes from uncultured Acidimicrobiaceae bacterium, assembly GCA_963791995.1. Lineage (GTDB taxonomy): Bacteria > Actinomycetota > Acidimicrobiia > Acidimicrobiales > RAAP-2 > Bog-473. Next base: position 34,029 of record CAWBUQ010000014.1, read on the forward strand.
CACGCGAACCACGCCGCTGCGACCGTGAGGCCCGCCACCTGCTCGGACCTCGCCGCAGTTCGGTGTTCCCGGCTCCTGTCCGCGGCGTGCTCGCCGCGCAGACGTACCCCGAAGCATGTGCCATCTCCCGCCGCGCCAGCGGCAAGGCGATCTCGAAACAGCTCTACAACATCCTGCCCAAGATCCGCGAGGTGGACGCCGCTCTCTCGACGTGGCCTGGGCTGCAAGCGCACCTCTTCGAGATGTGTCCCGAGCTCAGCTTCGCCCTGCTGGCGGGCGCGCCCATGACCCATCCCAAGCGGACGGCGCCCGGACGGAAGGAGCGGCTCCACGCACTGCGGGCGGCATTCGGCAACGAAGAGGTCGACACACTGTCGGCATCAGCGCCGCAGGGCGCCGCGCCCGACGACGTCCTCGACGCGCTGGCTGGCCTGTGGACGGCACTGCGGCATGCGAACGGCGCCTCCGTGCGCATCGGTGGAGTCGAAACCGACGGCAATGAAACCGACGGGAATGCGGAGACGGACGAGACCGGCTTGCGGATGGAAGTCATCGCCTGAGATTTGGCTGTGACCTACAGTACCGGAACGGAGATCAGGTCTCGCCACCCGCCCGCGTGAAGTCCAAGAAGTCGGTCACCCGCATGAAGCGCAGCAAGCTGCGGCCGACCGGCCCGACGTGCTGGCGGTGAGGATCGTGCACGACCTCGGGGTCGGTCAGCTCGTACTCGCGCCGGCGCGTGATCAGTCGCACCGCCCCGTGCGCCAGCGCGTTGCGCACCCATTCCGCGTCGCGCCCGTAGGTCAGGGCGAAACGGAAGCCGTCCTTCGTGGGGAAGACGTTGACCGGCGTGCGATAGACGGTACGGGTGCGCCGCCCGACGTGGACGACGATGCCCAGCCCCGGCGCCCAGCCCGCCACGTGGATGGAGACCTTGTTGGTGACGGCTCGGTTGAAGTGCGCCATGCGCCGCCCGAGCCGGGGTCGACGCGTGCCGGTGTGCGGCCCCGAACGCGGCTGCGCGGAGTGCGGGCTCATACGAGCGTCAGGCCCCCGTCGACGGCCAGGACCTGTCCGGTGATGTAACTCGCCTCGTCGGAGAGCAGGAACACGGCTGCGGCCGCCACCTCCCATCCGGTCCCCTGGCGACCGAGCGGGACGGGCGTGCGGGTCCGCGAGGGTCGGCCGGCCGACGCGGCGCGGCCGAGCGGCGTGTCGATGAGCCCGGGCGCCAGCACGTTGGCCCGGATGCCACGTCGGGCGCCCTCGACGGCGACATGTCGGCTCAGCCCGATGAGCCCCGCCTTGGAGGCGTCGTAGGCGGGGATGCGGCTGCCGGGCCGCAGGCCTGCGACCGAGCCGATGAAGACGATGGACGCGTCGTCGGGAAGGGTGACGAGGGCTCGGCGCACCAACATGAAGTGGGAGCGCAGGTTGAGGGCGAAGGTGCGGTCCCACTCGTCGGGCGACGTGCCCGCCACACCCATGCCGAACCCGGTGCCGACGTTGAGCACCAGGCCGTCGGGTGCGAGGCCCGGCTCCTCGGACACCGCCAGGCGGCAGCCTTCCTCGGTGGTCACGTCGGCCACCACGATGGCGGCCTTGCCGCCCTCCTCGGTGATCAGGCGCCAGGTCTCTTCGACCGCGGCCTCGTCGCGGTCGACGCAGACGACCGACGCACCCTCCCGGGCGGCACGCACCGCGATGGCGCGGCCGTTGCCGACCGGGGCGTCGGGGTCACGAGACGGCTGGGTCCCCGCGCCGACGACGGTGATGCAGCGGCCCTGGAGGAGCGACGTCATGGACCGACCGGCAGCTCCGGGCCTCCGGGCACGCTGCGCGCCAGTGCCAGGGCCGAAGGCTCGAGCTCGACGCGGAGCGAGCGCAGCACCCCGGTGAGCATCTGGTAGTGGGCGATGAGCATGAGGAGCTCAATGATCTCGCTCTCGTTCAGTCCGTCGTCGAGCAGCTCCCAGGTGGCGTCGGACACGGCCCCGGTGGTGGCCGTCTCGTCCACGGCGCGCAGGGCGGCCAGTTCGACTCCCGACCAGCCGGCACCCTCCAATCCGTCGCCTCCGAGCGCCGCGATCTCCTCACGCGTGACCCCCTGCGCCTCGGCCAGCTCGATGTGGTGCGCCCACTCGTAGCCGCCGCCGAAGCGGTACGCCGTGCGCAAGATCACCAGCTCGCGCAGGCGGCCCGGAAGCGTGCCCGAGAGGAGGGCACCACCGAAGCCGAGCCAGCGCCGGAAGAGCTCGGGGTCGGCGCGTCCGAGCGTGGTGAAGATGTGCATCGGCTCGGTGGTCCCCCCGGGCGAGCCTTCGAGGACCCGGATCAGCACCTGGTCCCACTCGCCGGCGGCGAGCGGCGCCAGGCGGGGGCCGTTGGGCCGGTGGTCGGGAGCGGACGCGGATTCGGCCATGGCCGCATCGTAGGCACGACTGACTCGTGATTTCCCCTGCGACCTGCTCCTCGACGGGCGGTGCCCGCAGCGGTCGGCCCGCTTCAGCGCAGCGGTCGGCCCGCTTCAACGCAGCGGGCGGAACCCCATCGGCGGTTGCCCGGCGCCCGTACCCGGCAGACGGCGGATGTCGGCGTCGGGCCGCGCCACCTCGTCGAGGATCCCGTAGGCGACGGCCTCCTCCGCGCTCGAGGAACCGGCCGCGCTCGAGGTCGGCCTCGACCGCATCAGCGGCCCTCCCGGCCGCGCCGCCTACCCGCTCGCAGAAGCGCCGGCGTTCCCCGGCCCGCAGCTCGGCCCACTGCGCCACGTTGCGGACGTGTCCCTCCAGCTGCGTCGTCGGTTCGCTCAACGAGAACCGCGTGCTCGGCAGCGCCGCCCGGTGGTGACAGACCGCAACGACGCCGACGGCGCCACCGCCCACCTGCCCGAGGCACAGGGCCCGCACCGGCACACCCATCAGCTCCACCACGTCCATCAGTGTCAAGGCCGGCGCCAGGCTGGCCTGGCCGCAGTCGACGCGGAGCGTGACCGGGTCGTCGCCGTCCGCGTCGAGCGTCATCAGCTCGGCTGACACCCGGGTCGCCGTCAGCTCGTCGAGCGAGCCGTTGAGGAGCACGACGCGCTCGAGCCAGCAGGCGGCGCGCCAACACGTCGGACAGGGGTTCGGGGCTGCCGAAGCCGGCACTCCCCGGGGCCCCGGGTGGCGACAGCCAGGGCCAGTCGTCGGAGCCCGCTCGTCCCTCTCGCTCACCCATGCTCGATCCTCCATTCCAGCCGCGCCCCCAGTGCTGTGGTGTAGCGCTCCACCGTGGAGAGCCGGACATCGAGGTCGCCGGCCTCGAAGCGGGCGACCGCCGACTGCGAGGTCCCCATCCGGGTGGCCACCTCGGCCTGGGAGAGCCCCAGCTCGCGCCGCAGTGACATGAGCTGCCCGGCCACGGAGTGGCGCCGCTCGGCCATCTCCTTGAAGCCGGGGAAGACGGTGGGATGGCGGCGTGCGCTCACGGTGACCGATTATCTCATATTTGATATAACGTGAAAACCACCAGGAGAGACGCCGGGAGACCTCGTGACCGGGAGGACCTGGCGAGAGTCGAAGAGAGGAGCGCCGACGCATGAACCAGCGGAACAGCACGAGAGGCAGCACGAGGGCCAACCCGAGGAACAGCTCGAGCGGCGTTCACGTCTCGCACACGAGGGGCGTCAACGTCCAGGGCGACGATGGGCGCCTGCGCCAGGTCCTCGTGCCCACCGTCATTGAGGAGGGGAACCGGGGCGACCGGGCCTTCGACATCTACTCCCAGCTCCTGCGCGAGCGCATCGTCTTCTTGGGCCAAGAGGTCGACGATCAGGTGGCGAACCTGATCATTTCGCAGATGCTCTTCCTCGAGGCACAGAACAACGAGAGGGACATCTACCTCTACATCAACTCCCCCGGCGGCGTGGCCTACGCGGGCATGGCGATCTACGACGTCATGCAACACGTCGAACCCGATGTGTCGACCATCTGCGTCGGCATGGGCATGTCTGCCGCCGCCATGATCCTCTCGGGTGGCGCACCCGGGAAACGCTTCGCACTCCCCAACGCGCGCATCATGATCCACCAAGGCTCGGCCGGCACCCGCGGCGCGCCCTCGGACATGGAGATCCAGCTGCGCGAGGTGCTCTCCCTCACGCGCCGCATGTCCGAGATCATCGCCTACCACTCGGGCAAGCCCGTCGAGCAGGTGGCCCAGGACATAGAGCGCGACCGCTTCATGTCGGCGGCGGAGGCCCAGGACTACGGCATCATCGACGACATCATCCTGCCGCGCCGTGGCATCTACGCTCCCGGAGCGCCAGGAGCCCACGGAGCCCCCGGAGCCACCGATGCCCTTCTCGGCGCCGCCGGCGACCCGGCCACCCCACTTGAGCCGGCCGCCGACGAAGCCGAACTGCAGGTGGCGCGCGCATGAACTGTTCCTGAACTGGCGCAAGCAGCCGTCGACACCCTCGTTCTCCCGCTGAAACGGCGGGCCTCCCAGCCGCCGGACACGACGAGGAGCGCGCTGCATGGGTACCGGCGAGCGCCGCTGGCGGCCGACGCCTGAGGACGAACGGCACACAAGGAACGCCGAACAGGTCAAAGACAACGCCGCTGGCAACAACACCGGCGGCACCGGCGCCACGCAGGGTCGCCGCCGCGCGCCCCGTCGAGCCCCAGAGGAGCGGCACCATGAGCAGGGCGGGCCGCCGCACCTTCTGCCGCCGATCGGTCCTGCGGGCCGGCCTCGGCACCGCCTCCGCATTCGGACTCGGTGCGGCCGCCGCCGGCGGCCTCCGTTTCGCCGGCGGCGGGGCGCTGTCGCCGGAGCGCTCGAACAGCCGGTGCGCGGTCCCGGCGCGCTCCCCTACCCTTCGCTGCCGGTCGGCCGCGCCACCGGCGCCTTCCCCTCCGACCATCTCGTGCTGGTGATGTAGGAGAACCACTCGTTCGACAACTATTTCGGCACGCTGCCGGTGAGCGGGCAGCCACTGGCCGACGGTTTCACCCAGATCGACGGCGGCGCCATGGACGGCTTCCGACGTGGTGCACGACCACACCTCGGTGCTGGCCACCATCGAACGGCAGTGGAACCTGCCCGCGCCGAACCCCCCGACCTGGCCGCACCGGCCAACCCGCTCCCCGGGCTCGTCCAGGGCTACAGGGCCGACCCGCGCCCCCGGCGCCGCCGCCACCGGCCCGGTCGGCCCTGATCCGGCCGCCGCCCCTCCTGGGTCCGCACCCCGCCTGGCACCCCCGGTGGGTGGGGCGCGTACAGTAGGTGACATCGGTGTCAGGGAAAGCCGGGGCACACCCGGTCGATCGGGCAGGGAGCAGAAGGGGAGGACGGAATGCGCACTGAGGACATGATCCTGGTCAGCGTGGACGACCACGTCATTGAGCCCAGGGGGATGTTCGACGGGCTGCTGCCCGCCAAGTACCAGGACGCGGCGCCCAAGTTGGAGCGACGTGCCGACGGCACCGACGTCTGGGTCTACGACGGCAACATCATCCCCAATGTGGGGCTCAACGCCGTCGTCGGTCGCCCGCCCGAGGAGTACGGCATCGAGCCCACCTCGCTCGACGACATGCGGGTCGGCTGCTACGACGTCCACGAGCGCGTGCGCGACATGTCGGTCAACGGCGTGCTCGGCTCCATGTGCTTCCCCTCCTTCCCACAGTTCTGCGGCCAGCTCTTCGCACGGCGTGAGGACAAGGACGAGGCGCTCGCCATGGTGCGGGCCTACAACGACTGGCACATCGACCGCTGGTGCGGCGCCGAGCCCGGCCGCTTCATCCCGCTCTCCATCCCGGTCATCTGGGACCCCGAGCTCGGCGCTGAGGAGATCCACCGGGTGGCCAAGAAGGGCTGCCACGCCGTCACCTTCTCCGAGAACCCCGAGAAGCTGGGCTGGCCCTCGCTGCACAACGAGCACTGGGACCCCTTCTGGGCCGCCTGTGCCGACGAGGGCACGGTCGTCTGCATGCACCTGGGCTCGTCCTCGCAGATCCTGATGACCTCGGTCGAGGCGCCCATCGACGTCATGATCAGCCTGCAGCCGATCAACATGGTGCAGGCGGCCGCAGACCTGATCTGGTCGCCCATCTTGCGCAAGTACAAGGACCTGCATTTCGCCCTGTCCGAGGGCGGCATCGGATGGATCCCCTACGCCCTCGAGCGCATCGACTACGTCTACGAGCACCACCGCAAGTGGACGGGCCAGGACTTCGGCGACCAGCTGCCGAGCCAGGTCTTCAAGGACCGCGTCATCACCTGCTTCATCGACGACGCCTTCGGTGTGCAGAGCCGCGAGTTCCTCAACATCGACAACATCACGTGGGAGTGCGACTACCCGCACTCGGACTCGACGTGGCCGCAGTCGCCAGAGGCGCTCATGAAGTATCTCGACGGCGTCTCCGACGAGGACATCGACAAGATCACCCACCTCAACGCCATGAAGCACTTCCGGTTCGACCCGTTCAGCGTGCGGCCGCGCGAGAAGTGCACGGTGGCGGCGTTGCGGGCCGAGGTGCCCGACGTCGACACCTCGCTCGTCTCTCGTGAGCGGGGACAGACCTCGGTCAACGAGAAGGGCATCGTCAGCGTGAGCAGCTTCACCACGCGCCTGCGCGACGAGGACTGAGCCACACCCACTCCGAACGACCGCTGACGTTCGCGCCCGGCGCGCCGACCCGGCGTGTGCGGCCACGTCCCGAACCTGAGCACGGGAGACCATGTCCATCGACTACACCCTCGGTGACGACCACGTCGTCACCATCACCATCAACCGCCCCGAAGCGCGCAACTCCATGGACATGGAGCACTTCTTCTTGCTGCGCCAGGCCTGGGACCGCTTCGGCGAGGACGACGACGCCTACGTCGCCATCGTGACGGGGGTCGGCAAGGACTTCTGCGTCGGCGCCGACCTCAAGACCTACATCCCCCAGATCACCGAGCTCCAGTCCAAGATGAAGGACGGCGTGCACCCCGAGGAGCTCGGGGGCTACCGGCTCGACGACGGGGTCAAGGCCGTGCTGCGCGGCACCAAGCTCTACAAGCCGATCATCGCCGCGGTGAACGGCGTTTGCGTGGCCGGCGGCATGGAGATGCTCGGCGGCACCGACCTCCGCGTGGCCAGCGACACCGCCACCTTCGGCGTGATGGAGCCCAAGCGGGGCCTCTTCGCCGGCGGCGGCACCACGGTGCGCCTCCCCCGCCAGGTCCCCTGGCCCGCCGCCATGGAGCTGCTGCTGTGCGCCGACCAGGTGCCGGCCCAGCGGGCCTACGAGATGGGGCTGGTCAACGAGGTCTGCCGGCCCGGCGACCTCATGGAGCGGGCCTTGGACTATGCCCATCGCATCACGGCCAACGGCCCCTTCGCCGTCCGCAAGACCAAGGAGTCGGCGCTGCGCGGCCTGGCCACCGACATGAAGGAGGCCTACCGGATCGAGTCGGAGATCTCCGGCGAGGTCTTCAGCAGCGAGGACGCCAAGGAGGGGCCGCGCGCCTTCGCCGAGAAGCGCAAGCCCAACTGGAAGAACCGCTAGCCCGGCCCCACTCCGTTGGAGTGCCTGCGAAGGCGCACCACGCTCATGATCTGGGCAGCGGGCTGGTGCGGTCGCCGATCTTGTCCGTGGTCTCGAGCGGCACCCGGGTACCGTTGAGAAACAGGCTGAGCAGGCTGAACCAGGCGATGGTCGCCACGTATTTGCGGGTGCCGGTGTCGCCGAACGTCTCGAGCATCGCACGCAGGGTGGCGTCGGTGAGCGTTCCGGTACCAAGGAGCTCGTCCGTCGCCGCGCCGATGACGACGTAGTCGTGGTCGACCCCTTCGACCGGACCGTCCGCCGCGGCCGCCTGGATCTCGGCCGGTGACAATCCCGCGTTTGTGGCCATGACCTCGTTGGCCTGCCACTCGTAGGGCACGTGGAGGATCGCCGCCGCCCTCAGGATGATCATTTCGCGATGCTTGTCGTCGATGGTCGGCGTTCCGAAGATGGCCTTCACCATGCCGATCAGCGCGGGGAACAAGTCCTCGGTCCCGGCAAACATCTTCACGACGTTGAGGGCCTGATCGGGATCGTATGCATCTCCGATGACGGCGCGGATCTCGGGGTCCGTCGGTAGAGGGACGGCCACTGTCGTCGTGTACGCACGCGGGATTGCCATATCGACCTCCTCCATTTGCTTCGCACACAGCAGGGTAGGCCCCCCGTGCGCCGCTGCTCCGGGCCGCTGCGACGGTGGCGCGGGCGGCGACAGGATGACGGCAGGACGACAGGACGGGAGGGCGGGAGAGAACCGAGCCCTCGGCTTGTGAGCTGATATAACGTTTGATACAAACTGAGAGTGGACCTGCCGACGCTCGATCCCGACTCGCCGGTACCGCCCTTCGAGCAGGTGCGTGCACACCTTGCCGCCGCCATCGGGAGCGGGCGCCTCGAGCAGTCCACGAGGTTGCCGACGGTTCGGCAGTTGGCCGCCGATCTCGGCTTGGCGGTGAACACTGTCGCAAAGGCCTATCGGCAGCTCGAGGTCGCCGGACTCATCGAAACGCGCCGACGGCACGGGACCTTCGTGGCCGGAGCACCGACCGCCAAGAGGGCTCTGGCCGCGCAGGCAGCGCGAGACTTCACGGGACGCATGCGTGAACTCGGGATCGGCGACGCCGAAGCCCTGGCGATCCTGAACCGGGAAGTCGACCGCGCCCGGCTGTCGCCGACCAGGCACTGAACGTCTCTCGAGTTCGCCCCCCCGACCCAGCCGTGTGTTCTCCCGGTGTCCGGTGTGCACGGAGGGTTGCCATCGTGTTGGACCGCTGGGATCCGCGGCGACCTCCCAAAAACGGTCGTGCGCTCGGGGCCCTTCGAGCTCACTCCCCGGCAATGGGCTTGTCGAACAGCAGGAACTCCTCCTCGTCGGGAGGTTGGAACATCGTTGCCCACTCTTCAAAATGAGCCCGTGTGATTGGCGCGGCTGTCCACTCGCCCGAGGTCGTGCGACGTTCGGCTCGCTCGATCAACTCCTCCAACGGCGCATGGAGATAGTGGAGCTCGACTCCCACCCCCAAAGCCCGCGCCCCGAGTCGTTTCTCGTCCCGCTCGACCCGCGCCCAGTGGCCCCACTCCAAGATCACGCTCTGGCTCCGGGCGAGGAGCTTCTGGGAATGGAGCCACAGTTGACGTTCGAGACGGTCCCGGAACTCGGCATCCCACAGATCGCCGCCCAATTGCGCCACCCACCCGTCCTTGTCCAACCTGAGGGCGGGAATTTTGGGTGCGAGTTGGCGAGCGAGTGTCGACTTACCCGAGGCTGGGAGCCCACAGATCAGCACGAGCCGCGTCCGCGGTCCGACGAGAGCATCGTCAGCCTGGTCCGGGGTCACGGAGAAAGGCTACGACTCCACGTCGGCGCTCGTTTCCTCTCCAGTACCGTGGCGAAGGGGTGATCCGCCTTGGAGGGGAGCAATGGATGTCGGCAGACAACGAAGGACGTAGTGCCGCTGGGCGCGAGGTGGCCAGGTTCATCCCGGTGCCGACATCTGTCAGCCAACAAGCCCAGCAGCTCCTCGGCATGGACATGTTCGGCGGCGGTGCAGGGCGGGTCGTCCCAGGGGACGCCGCCGGATGGAAGGCGCTGATCGAAGAGACCGACGAGCTGCTCGTCGCCGTCATTGGTGCACAAGTCGAACGTCTCCGCTCGTCCGTTCAGTCCAGATCGGTCGGCGGGGTACCCGTGTTCGTCGTCACACCGGATGGAGTGGACGAGAGCAGCGACGTCCAGCCGATCTACTTGGACATCCACGGCGGTTCGCTGCTGATGGGCGGCGGGAAGGCGTGTGAAGTCATGGCACGAAGGGTGGCGGCCCAGGTGCAGATGCAGACCTGGTCGGTCGATTATCGAATGCCCCCAGACCACCCCTACCCTGCGGCACTCGACGACGTCCTCGCCGTCTATCGAGGTCTGCTCGATGTGCGGGAGCCCGAACAGATCGTGGTTGGAGGGGGTTCAGCGGGTGGCAACTTGGCTGCGGCACTGATGTTGCGTGCGCGCGACGTGGGACTCCCCCTCCCCGTCGCCCTCGTCTTGCTGACGCCCGAGATCGATCTGACGGAGTCCGGCGACTCGTTCCACACGAATCTCGGCATCGACAACGTGTTGACCGAGAGTCTGGCCGACTCCATCGCCCTCTATGCCGGTGACCACGATCTGCGGCACCCGTATCTGTCGCCACTGTTCGGTGACCTCACCTCGCCCTTCCCGCCGACCTTTCTGCAGGCGGGGACCCGAGACCTGTTCCTGTCGAACACAGTTCGGATGCATCGCAAGCTTCGGGCCGGCGGCGTCGATGCCCAACTCCACGTATTCGAGGCCATGCCCCACGGTGGGTTCTTCGGCGCTCCCGAGGACGACGAGCTGACCGAGGAGATCCGGCGATTCCTGGCTGCCCACGTCGAACGCTGATTGTCGGTGGATTCGCCGAGCGGCACGGGATCAAGGTGCACCCCGTTCGCCGGCCAGGTGGGACGGATCGCTGGTTTCTTGCCATGCATTCCTGGCCGAGAGTCGAAGATCACTCTTCACCCGCACGATCGTCCTCGACCCGGATGTTCAGACCCGCAAAGACCCCCTTGGCCAGCGGGAGAACTTGAGCGCTGTCGATCACCACATCGCGTAGACACCCGCTGCCCTTGATCTCAGAGAGGACCGATCCGTGAAGGCGAGCGCCGGGCAGTTCAGCCTGGGATACATCGGCTCCGCTCATGTCACAGTCGAAGAAGCATGCGTTCTCCAAGTGGGCTGCATAGAACTCACCTCGTTCGAGATTGACGTGATCGAACACGACGCGTGCGCCTGCGATCATGCGGAAGTTCACTCCGTCAAGGCGGACTTCTGAAAAGGTGACGTCCTGCATCCGGGCACGAGGGAGGAGCGTGCCCGACATGCGACACTCGCTGAATGTCACGCGCGTGAAGGAAGCCTCCTCCATATCGGCGCCCGAGAAGTCGCTCCCTTCCACCAGGACATCAACGAGGCGGATACGGTTGAGATCGGCGGCCGTGAACGACGAATGGACGATATGCGAGTCCTCGATCAGCATGGACTCGAGATCGCCCTGCGAGAAGTCCCCCTCGACGGTGATGCGGTTGATCTCGGAGCCCGCGGTAAGACGGAGGCCTGGTTCGGAGGGCAGATCGGGAGGAAGGCGAGGAGGGGCAGGACGATCGCTTTGGGGACGGGCCATTCTCTCGAGGATAGAAGCAGCGACAAGACCGCCCTCGTACGCCGGAACCGGATGCCACGGGTCCCTCCAGTTCCGTTTGCTGCAACGAGAACGGCCTGGGCGTGACCCGGGTGGCCTCCATGTTGCCGCAAATGGCCGCCTCTAGGTCTGGTTGTGGCGCTTCCAGAACTCAGCCTCGTCGCCATTCTCCGTGAATCGAGGAGCATCCCAAAGGTCAGAACCGTTCCAGATGTCGGATCCGCTCACCTGGAGTGACGCGCTCAGGGTATTCAGGACGTCCAACAGGATCAGCGGTCGAGCCTCGAGCGCGATTCGCTGCGCATTCGTGTCTCGGATGTCGACGGCCCGCCTCAGTGCTTCTTGGAGGATCTTTGCCGCGTCGTTCCCCGTCCATTCTCGCCAACGAGGATCCTCCCACCTCCAGCCGTGCATGTAGTCAGGACGCGCCGGGTCATGATCGTTCACGGGCCAAGGCTTCCACATCGGTGTTGAACTCACGCAACCCCCTGAAAGTGCCCAGTTCGCCGGCAGGGTGATCCCACTCTCTTGGACGACGTCGTTGCGGCCGTTCAAGGGTCGCCGAATCGCAGCGTGCGTTCGGCCAACAAAACGTCGACCCGGTGCACCACCTCTTGCGGAGTGACATCCAGGGCGGCCAGGACGGCCTCCGTCGTCTCGTCCACCTGTTCGAGAAAGCGCGACGAGCAAATGCTCCGTGTCGACGAGGTAGGGGTGCCCCCATCGGCCCGGTTCGGGCGCCGCGATGGACGACACTGGCACCCATGGGTCATGGCCAGGACGGAGATCTCCATCACGTCGTGGCCGGGCTCCTCGTCGAGGCTGGCAAGGTGTTCCTCTGCTATCGATCCGCCGGCCGACGCTGGTATCCAGATGTCTGGGACCTTCCAGGTGGCCACATCGAACCGGATGAGACCCCTGCGACCGCTCTCGCCAGGGAGCTCCAGGAGGAGCTCGGGATCCTGGTTCGCGCACCCACCGAGCCTGCGTTCGCTCATCTGCGGCGGCAGAACCTCGATTGCCGCATTTGGGTCGTCAGAGAGTGGATCGGAACGCCTCACGTCGCGTCCGAAGAGCACGACGACAGCGGATGGTGGCTTCCGAGCACCATCGGCGATCTGCCTCTGGCGATCGACGACTATCGGCCGTTGCTCGAACGAGCCGTGTCGGAGGTCTGGGAATGAGGGTGGCCCAGAGCCCAGGTGCCCCACTCGGCGCCGTGGGCCCCAGGGCTAGGCGGATCCCGTAACGGGGGAAAGCGGAGTGCTCCTCCGAAGTGCGCGTAAGGAAGGGAATCCGACCACGAACGTCTGGAGCCGCCAACCCCTCGCCGGCAGCCCGCGCCGCCGGGCCATGCGGCCGGCCGCGACCGCCTCGGTGGCGTGGATCACGGCCGTCGCCGCCAGCAGCGCCTGGAGGACTTCGCGCGGCGGCAGTGCGTCCCCGGTCATCTCGTTGGCCTTCGTCGTACGCAGGCTTGAAGAGCGCCAGCTTGGTGAGGATGACGATCCCGCCGTCGAGCAGCAGGAACCAGAACAACGAGGGCCGCACGACCCCGGACCGCTTCGCTCGTGCCATGCCCACGTTCTAGCGAGCACCCAGGGTGCCCGGCAATCGGACCGGCGCAGCAACCGGCGCCGGACGCGGGCCCGACGGTGCGCCGGCGGCCAGCTGTCCGCACGCGGCATCGATCTCGGCGCCCCGCGTGATCCGGATGGTCGTGTTGACCCGGCGGGCCGCCAGAAGATCCCGAAACAGGCGCACCCGAGCCGGCGCCGAGCCGACCACCGGGTAGCCCGGCGTCGGGTTGAGCGGGATGAGGTTGACGTGGGCGCCCAGCGGGCGGGCGAAGGCGGCCAGCTCGTCGGCGTCGCTCTCGCGGTCGTTCACCGCGTCGATCAACGCCCACTCGATGGAAAGTCGGCGTCCGCTCGCCTCCACGTAGTCGCCGCACGCTGCGGCGAGGTCGGCCAGCGGGTAGCGGCGGTTGATCGGCACCAACTCGTCGCGCAGCGTGTCGTTGGCCGCGTGCAATGACACCGCCAGGTTGACCGGCAGCGTCTCGGCGGCCAGACGCCGGATTCCCGGCACGATCCCCACCGTGGAGAGCGTGAGGTGTCGGGCCGAGAGCCCCATCTCGCCGTGCAGCCGGCCGATGGCACCCCAGACCCGGTCGTAGTTGGCCAGCGGCTCGCCCATCCCCATGAACACCACGTTGGAGAGCCGCCGCGGCGCCGCCTCGCGCATGGCGACCGCCACCTGCTCCACGATCTCGCCCTGGCTCAGGTGGCGCTGGAAGCCGGCCTGCCCGGTGGCGCAGAACTGGCAGGCCATGGCGCAACCCGCCTGGGTGGAGACACAGACCGTCACCCGGTCGGGATAGCGCATGAGCACGGTCTCGACCTGAGCGCCGTCGTGCAACGCCCACAGCCACTTGGTGGTCTGGCCGGCGTCGGCGCTCTGCTTCGCCTCTTCGCGCAACGCCGGCGGCAGGGCCTCGGCCGAGCACGGCGCGGAGCGCCGACGGCAGCTCGGTCATCTCCTCGGGCCGGCGCACCCGGGCGTGGAGGCCCTCCCAGACCTGCCGGACCCGGTAGGGCGGCTCGCCCTCGAGGAGCTGAGCCAGCTCCCCTCGGGTCATGTCGTAGGGCGACGGGCATCGCAGCCAGGTTAAGAGGACGGGAGCCACGCGGCGGACCGGGCGTCCAGGTACTGGCCCTGGAACCCAGCCGTCCCACATGCCCAGCTCACGGCGCAGTTGCGGCCGATGCCCCAGTCGTGCTGGCCTGAACGCCAGGCGGCGACCCAGCCGGCCACCGCACCCGAGGAGACCGATGAGCGACACCGACGACCCGATCGGCGATGACCTGACCAGGCGCATCGAGGACGGCGTCTGCTGGATCACCCTGAACCGGCCCGACGCCGGCAACGCGCTGACCCAGTACATGCGCGACCGGATCGCCGACTGGGTGCGCGACGCCTCGAGCGACCTGTTCGTCCGGGTGGTGGTCATCACGGCCGCCGGGGACAGGGCCTTTTGCACGGGTGCGGACCTCCGCGGCGGGCAGAAGCCGCCGCGGCCCAAGCCCGAGGGGGCGCCCGAGAGCGTGGTCGGCGACGGGTCCCGCACCATCCGCGACGGCTGGCAGGCGCTGGTCACCAGCATCTTGGACTGCGAGAAGCCGGTCATCGCCGGCGTCAACGGCACCGCGGCCGGGGGCGGCATGCATCTCGCGCTGGCCTGCGACCTGGTCGTGATGGCCGAGGAGGCCAAGTTCGTCGAGGTCTTCATCCGGCGGGGCATCGCACCCGATGCCGGCGGCGCCTGGATCCTGACCCGCCTGGTGGGGATCCAGAAGGCCAAGGAGCTGTTCTTCTTCGGCGACGACGTGCCGGCGGCCGAGGCCTACCGCATCGGGCTGGTCAACCGGCTGGTACCGCGTGCCGAGCTCCAGTCGACGCTCGAGGAGATGGCGGGACGCCTGGCCGACCGCGCCGACCAAGGCCATCTGGGTCACCAAGTGGCTGACCAACCGGGCCCTCGACGTCGATCGGGCCACGTCGCTCTCCGACGAGGCGATCGGCCAGGAGATCGTGACCCGCACCCTCGACTCCCAAGAGGGCATCGCCAGCTTCGTGGAGCGCCGCCCGGCCGAGTTCAAGGGCTGGTAAGCGCGCCGGGCGCGGTCGTCGTCGTCGAACCCGACCCGCCGACGGAAAGGGTCGTGGTCGTCGTCTGCGGCGGCGCCGACGTCGTCGTGGAGGCCTCCCCGGCCGGAGCCGTCGTGCTGGTCGAGGTGGTCGAGGACGAAGACGAGGTCGAGGTCGAGTGGTCGAGGTGGTCGAGGGCGGCGTCGACGTCGTCGTCGAGGTGGCTGCGGGTCCCGGGTTGTGCCCGAAGAACGTCGTGCCCGAACCGGCGCCGCCGAAGATGTCCGACAGCGGCTTGCCCGAGATCAATTCGACCGCGGTGATGAACAGCAGCGCCAGGACGAACACGATGCCTGCCGCGGCGGCGATGGCCTTCCACGAGTAGCGACGCGGCGCGGTCGGCGCACGCGTCGCTGACGCGTGCGCGGCGGCGCGCCGTCGTCGCCGTCGTCGCCGCCGTCGCGGACATCGCGGACTTCCCCGAGTACGCCACCCTGCGCATGGGCATGGTCGTGGCGGAGAGACGCTCCGTCTCCGGCGTGTCCGGCGGGGAGTCGGTCCCGGTGCCGGGCGAGGAGGTCACCTCGAGGGCATCGGTCTGCTCGGCGCCCGACGCCTCCATCTCCACCGTCTCGTCGGTGGCCGCGGTCGCCGCCCCCGCCCCCGACCCGGCCTCCACCGACGACGCCCCGGCTCCGCTGGCCCCGGTCCCACCGAGCCGGCGCAGCAACGTGGCGGCCGGTGCGTCGGGCACCCGCTCGGCAACCTGCTTGACCGCCTGGTGCCCGCGGTCGATCGACTGTGCCACGAAGGCAGTGCCCATGGTGGCGGCCGCCGACCCGATGGCCACCCCCACGATCGTGCCCTTGACCCCGAAGATCGACGCGATGGAGGCGGCGATCACCGCACCGGCGGCAGAGGCCAGGATCTGGCGGACCGAGAACTTCACGCCTGCGCTGTCTCGTCGCCCGCCACCGGTGCCACGGCGCGGGCGATGAATTGGCGCGCCCCCGAGTCGAGCACCCAGTCGTGCCCGAAACGGGCGATGGGGCCGGCGAAGCGGGAGACCATCTTGAGGGCGGTGTTCCCCGGAGCCAGCGAGCTGCGCAGGATGGCGATGCACGTTGCGTCGGCGGGCGCACGGCCATTGGCGCCCGGACCGGCACCGCCGCCGGCACCCGACGCCGGTTCTTCGAGGGTCAACACCGCATCGCCCACGACGTCACCGTGAACCAGTGCCCTGACCAGGAGCGGCGCCTCGACGTGCTCGATCGTCACGCCGAAGCGAACCGGATATGGCACCGGCGGCTTCACCTCGCAACGCCACATCGCACCCTCTGCCAGAGCCGCGGCCTCGAAGACGCGCAGCCAGGGCCACCACTCGCGGTAGCTCGACACCTGCGAGATGCGCTCCCAGACCTCCTCCCGCGCCAGTGGCAGCGGGTAGTGGTGCACGGTGGTGATGGCGCCCGGTAAGGGGGCCGGGCCATCGGGCCCGCTCACTCCCCCACCACTCCGTCGATGCGCTCGCGCAGCAAATCGGCGTGCCCGTTGTGGCGAGCGTATTCCTCGATCATGTGCACCATGATCCAGCGCAGCGAGACCTGCCGCTTCGTGCTCGCCGCCACGGCGTCGAAACTGTCGGTGCGCTCGACGATGGCGCGGGAAACGTCGCACTGGCGCACGAAGGCCTCGATGTCGTCCATCGCCCTCGCCGGATCGAGGTCGTTGAAGTCGGCGTCACGATCCGCGTCGGTGGCGATGGGCGCGGGCTGCCCGTCGCGGGCGAAGACCCGCGAGAACCAACTCCACTCGACCAACGTCATGTGCCGCACGATGCCGAGCAAGCTGAGCGTGGAGGGTGGCACGTCTCGGCGCACCAGCGCGTCACCGTCGAGCTGCTGGCACTTCATCAGCAGCGTCGCTCGCTGGTAGTCGAGCCACGCCGACAGCATGGGACGCTCGTCGCCCTGCCAGGGTGGTTCCGGCCGGGTCACCGGGGGGAGCACTGACCCACCCTAGCGGCGAAATCTCCCGACGAACGGGGGCCGGTAACATTGCCGCCGTGTCTCAACGCTGGCTCTCGAAGCGAGCCGTGTCGCTGCACGTGGCCGTGTTGGTGTTCGTCCCCGGCTGCGCCGTGGCCGCCTGGTGGCAGATCAACCGCGCCGCCGACGGGAACCAATTGAGCTACCTCTACTCGGTGATGTGGCCGGCGTTCGGAATCCTCGGCATCGTGTTCTGGTGGGTGCTCATCCACACGGACTACGACACCGTCGGCCTCAAGGGATTGCGCCTGCAAGAGGCAGCACGCGGCGGCCGGTGTCGCCGATGCCGGTGGTGAGCCCGCCTCGCCGGTGACCGCCCACCTCGGCGCGGAGGCACCGGTGCCGTCCGCCGACGAGGACCCCGAGCTCGCCGCCTACAACGCGCGCCTCGCCGCGCTGGCCGAGCAAGGTCCGAAGACCTGGCGCCGCCGCGAGACGGTCGTCGTGCGTCGCGCGCCAGTGAAGCGTCTCACCGCGCGCGGCCTCACCGGGGCGCTCTTCCGGTACCAGCTGATGGCGAACATCGTCGGCGTGCTCATCATCCCGCTGTTCCTCTTCACGGGATTGCACTTCGCCATCGGCGGGTTCAAGCCCGAGCTCGCCATCTTCGGCGTGGGCCACGGCTACCTCTACATCGTCTACCTGGTGACCGCGGGACTCCTCGCGCTCAAGGCGCGCTTCTATCTCCCGGGTGGACGGCGCTGGATCCTGCTCATGTTCGTCGCAGGGCTGGTACCGGGGCTCACCTTCGTCGTCGAGTGGCTGGTCGTGACGCGCAAGGTCCAGCCGCTGATCGCAGCGGAGGCCGCAGAGGCCGACGCGGCGGCGGGGGTCAGCCCAGGCGCTCGATGACGGTGCCGTTGGCCTGGCCGCCGCCCTCGCACATCGTCTGGTAGCCGTAGCGGCCACCCGTCGACTCGAGCTGGTTGAGCAGCGTGCCCATCAGACGCACGCCGCTCGCCCCCAACGGGTGTCCGATGGCGATGGCGCCGCCCCGGGGGTTGAAGCGGTCCATGTCGTAGGCGAATTCCTTCTGCCACATCAGCGCGATGGCGGCGAAGGCCTCGTTGCACTCGACGGCGTCGAACTGGTCGACGGTCATACCTGAGCGCTTCAGCAGTTTGTGCGTCACCGGCACCGGAGCGGAGAGCACGATGGCGGCGTCGTCTGCCGCGACGGCGAAGTGAGCAAAGCGGGCCCGCACGGGCAGGCCGAGCTCCTCGGCCACCGCGCGCTCCGCGATCAGCATGGCTGCGGCGCCGTCGGTGGTCTGTGAGGAATTGCCGGCCGTGATGGACGGTGCGGTGTCGGGCTCCCAGCTCTGGGCGGGCGCCAACGCGGCGAGCTTCTCGATGGTCGAGCTGCGCCGGATGCCTTCGTCGCTGCGCAGGAACTCGCCGGTGAGGCTCCCGTCCTCCGCCTTGATCGGGACGGGGATCGCCTCACGCTCGAAGTGCTTGGTGTCCCAGCTGTCGGCCGCCCGCCGGTGCGACTCGAGCGCGTAGTCGTCCATCTCCTGGCGGGTGATGCCGTAACGCTCGGCCAGCACCTCGCTGACCCGGAATTGGGTCCAGAGGCGGTCGTCGACCGCCTTCATGAACGAAGGTGGGAACGGTCCGGTGCCGCCGCGCGCGTTCGAGGCGAGCGGGACCCGGCTCATGACCTCGACGCCACAGGCGACGACCAGGTCGTAGTGGCCGGCCGCCACGCCTGCCGCTCCGAAGTGCACGGCTTGCTGCGAGGACCCGCACTGGCGGTCCACCGTGGTCGCCGGCACGGTCTGGGGCAGTCCCGCCGAGACCCACCCGTTGCGGGCGACGTTCGTGCTCTGCTCGCCGACCTGGCTCACGCAGCCCCCGATGACGTCGTCGATGCGCTCGGGATCGACGCCCGTCCGCTCGAGTAGGGACGTCAGGGTGAAGCCCAAGAGGTCGGCCGGGTGCCAGTTGGCCAGCGACCCGCCGCTCTTGCCGAACGTGGTGCGTACGACGTCGACGATGACGGGTTCTCTCATGTGCTCTCTCCTCCGATGAATGCTGCGACTCGCACCCTAGGCGCCCGGACTGTCGGGACCGGTCAGCGTGCCGGCGTCCGTACCGAGACCCGGAGCGCTCGCCCCATATGACGCGTCAGGCGAGTCCTGCAGGCTCTCGACCTCTTCGACACCCGATGCGGCCGCCTCTTCGCGTCGCGCCATGAGGGACTCCATCTCCACGCCCGCCCCGGAGGGCTCGCCCTCGTAGGCGACGGTGCCGTGATTGAGCACGACGGCCCAGGTGGCCAGCTCGAGTGCGCGGTGCACCTGCTGCTCCACCACGACGAGCGCGGTGCCGTTGCGGTTGATTTCGCGGAGGCCCTCGTAGACCTGGTCCACGACCACGGGCGCCAGTCCCAAGGAGAGCTCGTCGGCGACGAGCACCTTGGAAGGAACGACGAGGACCTTGGCCAGGGAGAGCAGGCGCTGCTGGCCGCCTGACAGCGTGCCGCCCATCTGCTTGCGCCGCTCCCCGAGGATGGGGAAGGCCGTGTAGGCGCGCTCGAGGTTCTCCTTGAGCTTGCTCCGGCCAGCCCGCTGGCGGAACGCGAGCGTGAGGTTCTCCTCGACGGTCAGGGAGGAGAACACGCCGCGTCCTTCCACGACATGGGACATGCCGAGGCGTGCGATCTTGAAGGCCGGGAGCGTGGTCACGTCTTGTCCCGCAAAGATCACCTGGCCGTCGGTCGCCGTGACGAGTCCGGTGACCGTGCGGGCGATCGTCGACTTGCCGGCGCCGTTGGAGCCGACCAGTGCCACGACGCCACCATCGGGCACCCTGAACGAGACGTCGAAGAGGGCGCGATAGGGACCGTACCCCGCGCACACATTGCGAACGGAAAGGATGTCCGTCCCTGATGCGGGCGCGTCGGCTGACGGTCACGTCAGCCCGCCTGTCCGAGATAGGCGTTGCGAACCTCGGGGTTGGCCATCACCTCGTCGAAGGTTCCGGATGCCAGCATGGCGCCGAGATCCATCACCACGGCCCGGTCGACAACCTCGGCCACCATGGACAGATCGTGCTCCACCAGCAACACCGCCGTCCCCCGCTCATGCTGGACCGTCCGGAGCACGGCGGCGAGTTCAGCGGTCTCGTGGAGGTCGAGCCCCGAGGAAGGCTCGTCGGCCAGGAGGATCTTCGGCTCGGCGGCCAGGGCCCGGGCCAGCTCGACCAGGCGGCAGTTGCCCAGCCCGAGCGAATTCACCGAGACATCGGCCAGCCGCGTGATCCCGACCAGCTCGAGCGTCGCATCGATCCGGTCCTTCTCCTCCGACGTCGTGCTGCTCATGTTGCACAGGTCGCGCCAGAGGCGCCCTTCGCCGCGGCGAGAGCGCTCGGCCACCATCAGGTGGTCGCGCACGCTCATGTCGGTGAACACCTCGACCCTCTGATACGTGCGGCCGATCCCGAGGCGGGCGCGCTTGAAGGTCGGCATCCCGTTCAGCATCTTCCCGTCGAACACGATGTCGCCCTGTTCGGGCCGCAGCTGCCCGCACACGCAATTGAAGAGGGTCGTCTTGCCGGCTCCGTTGGGGCCGACCAGGCCCACGCTCTCCCCGGCGGCGACGTCGAACGTGATGCTGCTCACGGCCTGGATGCCGCCGAAGGACTTGCTCACGCCGAGCAGTCTCAGGAGAGGGGATGCGTCAGCCATTGGCACCCGACGTCGTGATGGCGCGCGCCTTGAGATCCTCGGCTTCTGCTTCTCGGGCGAAGAACAATCTCTCGAACCGCATGGTCGACTTGCGTTTTTGGAACTCGAGCACACCCTCGGGGTGCGAGGCGTAGGTGAGCGCGCCGAAGGCGAAGAGCACCACGGTAAGGCTCGAGGCTCCGATCCGTGCGGGGAGCACGGTGGTCAGGACCTGTTCGGTCACGAAGAAGCCGATGCCGGCCTGAATGGCGCCCTCGACGGTGGTCACACTGGTGGTCACGACGAGCACTACCAGCACCAGCGAGATGTCGGCATTCCAGTCGGTCGGGGACACGACCTGCTGCTCCATGCTGTGGAGCAGGCCTCCCACGCCGGCGATCGCCCCCGACAGTGCGAACACCATGATCCGCTGCCACGAGGGGTTCACTCCCAATCCCGCCGTGGCCGTCTCGCTGCCCCGCATGGCGGCAAGGTTGCGCCCGACGGTTCCCTTGCGGACGAGCAGGACCAAGAAGACGGCGATGATCAGCACCCCGAGCGACAACAAGAACATGGCGTGGCCGTTGAAGTTGAAGAACTGGCTCGTGCCGAGCCACTTCGACTGGAGACTGAGGCCCTCGGGACCGCCCGTGATGGAGGTCTCGTTGAAGAACGTGGCATCGAAGAGCAGCGCTGCGGCCAGCGTCATGAGCGCCAGGCCCAAGCCCTTCAGGCGAAGGGAGAGCAGGGCGAGGATGACGGCCACGCCGGCAGCCAGCGCGGCGCCGACCAGTCCGCCGAGCAACAGGTTGAGGCCCAGGTGGTTCGCCAGCTGCGCCGCGGTGAAGGCACCGACGCCGGCCAGGGTCGCCTGGCAGAGAGACAGCTGCCCCGCCATGCCGGTGATCAGCGTGATGGAGAGCAAGACGATGGAGTAGGTCAGCCCGTTGTTGAACACAGTGGCCCATGCGGAGTTGATCCAGGTCAACATGGAAATGCAGAAGCCGGCAAAGACGATCCACCACAAGATGCGGATGATCCGGTTCATGCTGGGCGCTCGCGACTGGGCCGCGATGGGCGGCGGTGGTGGGTCGATGGTGGCCAGCGGATCCCGGTTGGCATCGAGCTCTCGCATCTTCGGCAGGAAGAGCAACGCTCCGACGAGGAAGATGAACGGCAGGGAGGGCAGGATCGTGCCGTAGAAGAAGCTCGACGTCGAGATGTAGCCCTGCAAGACCGTCGTGAGCACGCCGATGAAGACGGCGACACCTGCCGCAATGGGGAGGGACCGCAGCAGAGCCCAGGCGGCGGCGGCGATTGCCGTCACGGTGAGCGTCACGTAGTCGTCCGAGGAGAATGCGCCGAAGTTCGGGGCGAACAGCACCCCGGCCAGGCTCGCCATGAAGCTGGATACGATCCACGCCACCGCCACGACGCCGTTTCCGTCCACGCCGTCGAGTTGGACCAACCGCCGGCTCTCGACCGCCGCCCGCATCTGAAGGCCGAGCGCCGTGTAGCGCAACAGGATGGTCAACAAGATGAGCACGACCACGGTCACCGAGATGGTGGCCAGATAGATGCCGTTGATCGGCGTGCCCAAGAGGGTGAAGTACACGACGTTGGGGTTGAAGAACGGGAAGATCGTTGCCGTTGCGTCCAGGTTCTGCGGTCCGAATATGACGGGCAGCAGGCTTGGTATCCCCACCAGCAGCGCAAGGCTGCAGACCATTTTTGCCGTGCTGTTCGAGTTGGCGATGTGACGGAACAACAGCCGGTCGAACGCATACCCGACCAGCGGTCCCATCACGACCACCGAGACCAAGAAGGCCTCGAAGCCCGACCAGCCGTGGTATTCGGTCAGGTACGTGAAGATGAACGCCGACGCGAACGCCTGCGCCCCAAAGGCAAAGTTGAAGACACCGGTGGCCTGGTAGGTCAGGACGAGGCAGACCGCGACGAGTGCATAGGTGCACCCGTACGGCACGCCAGTGAACGCGAACCCGAGGAACTGCTCCATTCCCCTACTGCGTCCTCTCTCGCCATGTCCTGCTGCCGCCGTGTCCCTGACCTCCCCCGCCGCCCGCTTAGGCGGGGGCGGGGGTGCCGGCGGGGACCGGGAACACCGGATTGGCCTTCGGGTTGATGGACTGGAAGCAGTTGAAGACGTTCTGCCCCTTGTTCAGCGCCGGGACGTACTTGGTCCCCTTGGCCACGATGTAGGCGGTGCAGTACGGCGGCTTGTGCCCGCTGTGGCCGCCGACGGCCCAGTTGGTCGGCGCCGTGAGACCGCCCGCCGTGAAGTTCGTGATCTTGTTGGTCTGCGCCACCACGTTGGCCCATGTCAGGTTATTACCCGCAGCCTTCACGCCCTGCACGAAAAGCGCAGCGGACTCCCAACCCTGGATCGCGATCTCGTCGTAGACGTAGTTGGGCTCGTACTTCTTCATCTGCTGGAAGTACAACTTGAGGCCCGGGTACTGGGACTGGTTCGCCGTGAAGGGGACGTGGGCCGTCGCGAAGTACACGCCCTGCATCAGGCTCTGATTCTGCTTGAGCGTGGACACGTCGTTCCCGCTGAGCCACAGCTGCGTCGCCTTCAACCCGTACTGCTGGATGGCCCGGGCCATGGTGATGTTCCCCTGGACGTCCATGCAGCTGGCCACGAAGTTGGAACCGGCCTGCTTCATCCGCTGGACGTCGGTTGCGACCGTCGAGCCGGGGTAGTTGATCTTCAGGTCGACGTAGCTGACGTTGTAGCCGGCGGCCTTCAATCCGTTCTCGGCCGACTGGCAGGCGTCGGCCGAGGCGGCGATGCCGTAGGCCACGATGGCGATCGACGGCTTCGCCTGGGACTTGCGGGCCACGTACGCGTACTCGGGCACACCGGCCGGGTAGTACTCCACGGAACCGCCGGCGGCGAACAGGTTCGGCTGCGGCGACCAGTTGCCCGTCACGTTGTAGCCGTAGGTGGGGATGCCCGACTCTGTGAAGAGGTTGGGCGAGAAGAACGCGGTCGCCACACCGGTCACGGCGAACACGTGGTCCTGGTTGATCAGGGTGTTCGCCAGCTGGTTGAACGTGGTCGGGTTGCCGCCATCGTCCAGCTGGTACTTGTAGTTGATCTTGCGCCCGTTCACACCGCCCTGGGCGTTGATGTAGTTGAAATAGGCCTTCTCGCCGTAGATGAGCGACGAGAAGTTCGAGGCCAGCGTTCCCGTCTGCGTCGAGATGGTCCCGACCGTGATCGAGTTCGAGGTCACACCCGGTGCAGCTGGTCGACGTAGCGGCGCCGGCCCCGCCTGCAGGCAACCAACGCTGTGGCACCTGTCAGTGCGATTCCGCTGAGCGCCGCAGTCGCCAAGAGCGCTCTGAATCCATGTCCTACTCGCATTCCGTCCCCAATTCTTCGTTCGCGGAGCATCCCCCCCGGGATGCTGGTCACTGTAGCCAAAGGGCTTCACACCCATTGATTCACCCCTTGCGCTTAGCACCTCTTTGTACGTGTTCTTCTTCACCCTCTCTCATTTCTTTTCTTTGCACCTCTTCGATGCGATGCTCGCCAATGGCTCCACTCACGAAATGGACCGATCACGCCAAGAACAGCCTCTCTCGGTCGAACTCCCTCAGGGCCCTCACCTCGTCGGGCCGCACCGGCGCCAGCTCCTCGACCGCTCGGGCCACATCGGGCTGGTACCCGCATGACGCGGTGAACGCGCGCACCCGGTCGTCGAGCGTCCCGTCCCCGGCGGGCACCGCCGCCAGACGGAGCACGCCGTCGGAGCGCCGGAGAATGCCCTTGTCGGTGACGACGCTCACCACATGCCTCCCAGGTGAGGTCACGTACGCCACCGTCTCGGGGAGTCGCTCGGGCCGAGCCAGTGTGACGATCACGCAGGCGGTGGCCCTGCTGGCGACGTCGTTGGCACCACCGGAACCGACCAGGAACCTCCCTCCGGCCAGCTCCGTCGAATTCAGGTTTCCCTCACGGTCGACCTCGGCCGCACCGAGGCAGCCCACCGTCTTGGTGCCGGGACCACCGATGACCATCCCGAGCACCGCCGACGCATCAGACAGGTACGGCGTCGCCGGGAAGACCCGCTGGTTGAAGATGTAGGGGTCCGCAGGAGTGGGCTCATAGCCCCACAGACCGAGCTCTGCCGTGAGCATGACGCGGCGCCCCGCCGCCCGCGCCCGGCCGACGGCCACCCATGCCGCCAGGTTGGCCACGCCGGCCCCTGCCAGCACGGCGTCGGCGCCGACCGCGTCGACGACCCGCTCGACCTCTCGTGCCCCGAGCGAGGCGGCCTGCTCCCACTTGGTCATGCTGGGGTCCTCGACGACGGGATGGGCGTCGGCGTCCGCCTTCCACGACATGGGGTCCGAGCGCCCCTCGAGCCAATGGAGTCGCTCGCTCCCGATCCGGGCCAGGTAGTCCTCGTGCGTCTTCGGCCCGAGCACCCAGTCCCGCACGTACACGTCGAGCTCGCCCTTGGACGCGGCCTCCGCCGCCGCGCTCCAGTGCGCGATGTCCTCGCCGTAGCTGCGCACTGGCAGTCCGGGCGTGTAGCACCCACCGGGATGGGCACCGTAGGGCGCCTCCACCACCGAGAGCACACGGTGACCCGGGACGCGGACGCGGTGACCCAAACCCTCGAGGTCGTCCACGATGCGCTCGACGGTGGCCACGACGCCACGTCGGGCCGCCCAGGCGCCCCAGACGCCGTCGAGCAGGGGCTCGGAGAAGACGAGGTTGCCAGCGGGGTCGGCTGCAGCCGCGTGCACCAACGCGACGTCGGGCACCAGGGCCTCGAGCAGGCCCAGGGGACCGAACGGTGAATCCACGACGGTGAAGGCGTCGTTGCCGGCCATGGACGACCCGACCAACGACCCGGTGACCGCGGCCGGCAGTCCACGCGCCGCAGCCTCGAGCCGCTGGGAGAGCGTGAGGATGGACCAGTGCTCGACCTCGACCGCGCCTGACTCGTAGGCCTGCCGGAACACCGGGTTCGGTGTGTAGGTCGGGAAGCTGTTGCCCGAGTAGGCGGTGACCACCTTGCGGATCAGCCCACCCGCGAAGAAGGGGGCACTGAGCGCGCCCAGGCTGGTCATGACGAGGGTGAAGCCCGGGTCGCTCCCCCAGAATTGGCGGGCCAACTCGCGTGCGGCGGCCGTCCAACGGCTATGACCCATCATCACCAGGACCGTGTCGCCCGGCGCGACGGACCGGGCTACGGCGTCCTCCAGGGACGTCACCACCGGGCTGCCCGGCTGAGGGGTTGTCGACGTCACCGTGCCTGCGGCACGCGAACGACCCGCACGCGAAATCCCTGGTGAAATGTCATTTTTGGGCCCACCCAAACCTGACCATCGTGTCAGGTTAGCCATTTCGGCCACACCCGGCACTACCATCCACCAGGCATGGGACCGCCGAGCGTCCGTCGTGACCCGGCGTCCGCCTCCAAGAAGGCTGCGTCGGCCGTGCCGGCCAAGCGGACGACCACGACAAAGGCCTCGGCACGCGCCTCCACCCTGTCGGCGAACGGGCCTCGCAAGCCGTCCTCGTCTGCAGCAACGGGCAACAGCGGTGCTCCCCTCGACGCGGACCACGTCGGCGAGCCGGCCAGCAAGCGAGTCCTTCGGAGTCAGGGCCGGCGCACGATGCGCAAGCTCCTCGACGCGGCGATGATCGCCTTCGACAAGCGCGGCTACCACGCCACCCGGGTCAACGACGTGGTGGAGATCGCCAAGACGTCGCACGGGACCTTCTACTTGTACTTCTCGAACAAGGAGGACCTGCTGCGTGCGCTGGTCGCGGAGGCGGCGGCCGATTCGAAGAAGGTCTACGAATCCTTCAGCACGCTGCCCGCGCCCGGTGGCACGCCGCAGTGGGAAGACGTGCGCGGGTGGGTACAGGCCTACTCGGACCTCTGGAAGCGTTACGCGCCCCTCTTCCGCGTCTGGGCCGAACTGGCCACTGTCGACCGGGATCTCGGCCGCACCATCCGGCACACGTTCTCGAGGATCTCCTACGCCCTGACCGTGCGGATCGGCCCAGACTCCTCGGGCCATGACATCGACCCCGGCGCGGCGGGACTCGCCGCACTGGCCATGCTCGACCGCTTCCACTACCTGCGGGAGTTCGCGGGTCAGCCCGTCGACGACATCGCCCTCGACACACTCACCACCATGCTGTACCGGGCGTTGTTCGACCCCAACGCCTGACTCCGCCGGCGCGCCGACTGCTCATCGCCGACCCGACCCGAGCCGGCATTCCGGCTGCTCGTCGCTGGGTCAGCCGTTCGGGAAGACCCGATCGAAGATGGTGTCGACTCCGGAGCCGTGCAACGTCAGACCACCGTCCACGACGAGGTTCTGGCCGGTGATGAAGCGGGCCAGGTCCGAACACAAGAAGACGACGACGTCTGCGATGTCCTCTGGCTCACCCACCCGGCCCGCTGGCGTCCCCTTCACGAACCGCTCCTCCTGGTCGGGCATGTACTCGAACCATGGCGCGGTCATGGTCGTGCGGATCATGCCCGGTGACACCGCGTTCACCCGGATGCCAGGCCCGTACTCGAGGGCCGCCGATGCAGTCAGTGCCGCCACGGCTGCCTTGCTCGCCGAATAGGGACCCTCGCCGGCAGCGGGCCGCGTGCCGCTGATGGAGGCCGTGCTCACGATGGAGCCGCCACCGTTCGCCAGGAGGTGGGGCACCGCAGCGCGGATGCCCGCCCAGACGCCGGTCAGGTTGACCCGCAGGACCTTGTCCCACTCGGCGGGGTCGAGCTCGTGGAGCCGGTTGAACGCCGACGTCCCTGCGTTGTTGTAGATGACAGACAGGCCCCCGAGCTCCTGCGCTGCCGTGTCCACGGTGTTGCGGAACGCCTCGATGTCACCGACATCGACTCCGTGGGCAACGCCGTCGATCTCTGCGGCGACAGCCGTGGCCGACTCCTCGTCGAGGTCGACGACGGCGACGCGAGCACCCTCCTCGGCCATTCGGCGACAGGTCGCTCTTCCTATGCCGGAGCCACCTCCGGTCACCAACGCCCGGTGACCCTCAAGCAGACCCATCGTCGCCTCCTGTCGTCGAGGTCTTCTTGAGCCACGCCGGCGTCTCGAAGACCATGGGTTCGTCCAGTTCCCTGATGAGGAGCTCCTGCGCCATGCTCAGGTGCAGCGTGCCGTCCTCGCCGTGCATGGTGGCGCGGATGGTCGCCCGCCCACCTGCATTCACCAGCGCGTGGATGTCGAAGAGACTCCAGACGTCCGCCCGCCACGGACGGTGGAACCACACGGCATGGTCCAGGCTGGCATCGGTATGGGTGCCCCAGGTGCCCATGGTCAGTGGACGGAAGGCGGCACCCGTCATGTCGGAGAAGTAGGCCAGCGCGCAGGCATGGATCGTCGGGTCGTCCGCCAGTGGCTCGCGGGTACGGAACCAGCAACGCCTCGTCGAGAGGTAGGTCCCGTCGTGACGCTGCTCGGTGGTACCGAGCTCGCGGACGTCGAAGGGGAAGGGGGCCTCGAACCCCTCGGTCATGTCGGGCGCCGGGATGCCCGGAGCCATCGGCAGCTGGTACTCGTCACCCTCCTCGGGGGCATGGAACGAGCAGGTCAGTCGAAAGACATCCTTTCCTTCGACCGCGCTCGTCACGTGCCGCAGGCTGAACGACCGACCGTCGCGCACGTTCTCGACCGTGTGGATCGACACCGAGCCCGGGCTGGTCGGGCGCAGGAAGTACCCGTGCAGGGAGTGCACCTCGAGCTCGGGCGGAACGGTCTGACATGCGGCATGCAGCGCCTGGGCGACCACCATCCCTCCGAAGGTGCGGCCGCTGACCCACCAGTTCGGACTGGTGGTCGCGAACCGCGCCCGGCCCTCGTCGTCGGTGCCCTCGCTCGTGGCCGACATCGCCTCTACGAGATCTGCGACTGTCGCCGAGACGAACTCGGCCTCCTCCGCCTCGTCAAGCTCCATGTGTCCCTTCCCGCAGTCGGGCCTCTGGCCGCCCTGCCCGCCATGCCCGCCATGCCACCACCGTCACGTGAGATCGATGTCGACTGCGAGGCCCTTCCCGGCGAGGTCAGCGCAACGGTTGTCCTCGGCGTAACGGAGACCCTGCACGTTGAACAACCGAACCTCGGGCCCTTCGATCGGGAACGGGCCCCAGTGCCAGGTGCCCCGACTGAGCACCAGCGATTCGAGCGGTTCGATCCGGAAAGCCCGGATCGTCTGGGACTCGGCTTCGTCAGCCAGTTCGACCTCCGCCGGCGCCACGGCGATGACCGCGGGCACGTTGAGCGGCATGAGGGACTGGGTGTGGGTGTCGTGGCGAAAAAGCATTTCGCAGCGGTAACCCGATGGCGTTTCGGGCACCTCGCTCCTTGCATGACCAATGAGATTGACATGGGCATCAGCCCATTCGAAGGTCATCCGATGGTCACCGTCGCGGGGATCGGTATCGGCGACGGGGAGCCAGCCAAACGGCTCCCATCGCTCCTCGGACAGCGGTTCGGGAACCACGATCCTCTGTCTGGCGGACCCGTTCGTCACATCGCTCACATTCTCTTCGTCGGACGGCGCTACACGGCGGTGCAGCCTGGGCCTCCCGCGGCCTAACCTGACACGGAAGTCAGTCTAGGAAAACTTGGGAGGCCAGCAGGATGGACGTGCGAAGCATTGAGGCGAAGGCACCGATCGTCGAGCACAACGGCACCGTTCCGGTCTGGTGGATGATCGAGTCCAGAGAGTTCAAAGACATCACCGACGGCGGGTTCTTGGAACTGGTCAACGAATTCGAAGTTCCAGGCGGAGGCCTCGTCGACCCGCATTCACACCCGACGCACGAGTTCTATTACGTCATGTCGGGCAAGGGAACCATGACGATCGACGGCGAGGACAGGACCATTTCTCAAGGTGACCTCGTCTACATCCCACCGGACAAGGTGCACTCGCTGCGTCCCATCAGCGACCATGCGCCCATCCACTGCTTCTGCTTCGCCATCGGCATGAAGGGTGCCGGTCCCATCAACTACACCACCCATTAGGTGGCTCGCGTTCTCGTCACACGCCCATTGACCGAGGGTGGGACCGACCCGCTTCTCGAAGCGGGCCATGAACTCGTCGAGCCCGACGAGAATCCGCTGTCACCCGAATCGTTGGTGAAGCTGGCGGCCGAGTGCGACGGCATCGTCAGCCACCTGACGGACCGTATTGATGAGAGCGTGCTCGAGTCGGGCCACTCGGGCCGGCTCAAGGTGGTCGCAAACGCAGCAGTTGGCTACGACAACATCGACGTGAAGACTGCCCGTTCGCTGGGCATCACGGTGTGCAACACGCCAGGCGTGCTCGACGACACCACCGCCGACCTCGCCTTCCTTCTGATCCTGGCGGCAACCAGGTTGGCGACGGATGCCGAGCGTGACCTGCGGGAGGGCCGCTGGAAGGGATGGGGGTTCGGGGACCACCTTGCCCGCGACATACACGGTGCAACCCTCGGTCTCGTCGGATTCGGGCGGATTGCACGTGCTGTGGCGCAGCGGGCGGGTGGCTTCGACATGGAGGTGATCCACACCTCGCGCCACGACACTGGGATGACCGGGTTCGTCCCCACCCTCGACGAGCTTCTCGAGCGATCCGACATCGTCAGCCTGCATGTGCCGCTTTCCGAGGCGACTCGGCACCTCATCGGCGCAGCAGAGCTCGCCAGGATGAAGCCAACGGCCGTCCTTATCAATACGGCTCGCGGACCCGTGGTCGACGAGAACGCACTGGTCGATGCGCTAGAAGCCGGGACGATTTACGCGGCAGGGCTCGACGTCTTCGACGGAGAGCCGGCGGTGAATCCCCGGTTGCTCACTACGCCGCACGCCACCTTGCTCCCCCACATCGGCAGCGCGACGATCGGAACCCGGACGCGCATGGGGAGGCTTGCCTCTCAAGGTGTCTGTGACGTCCTCGCCGGTCGCACTCCACCCAACGAAGTAACTCTGGGCTAAAGCAACCCAGCTAGCGCGACCGTTTTTCTAAACGGCCGGGGCAATTCGCCCGGTGACGCTCGAGAAGGCCAGGCGTGCGAATCCGCTCAGAACCGAACGGCTCCCGCTTGGTGGGGAGGTCGCGGTGCGAACCCTAAGAGGAATCGCCGTTGCTGCTCTGTCGGTGATGACGAGCTTCGTGCTCGTCGGGGTGCCGGGTGGCCCACTCGGAATACCGACGGCGGCAGCCGCCACCCCGCAGTGGCACACGCCCGCTGCCTACTCACCGCTGGTGAACGTCCGCGCCGTCTCCTGTGCACCCAGCTCGTCAGCTGCGTCTGCCACCTGCGTGGCGGTGGGTGACGACGGCGGGAACTACGCCTCCATCATCGTGACGAACAACGGCGGAGCGGCGTGGACCGACTCAACGGTCCCCTCCGGAGTCACGACACTGGCCGCCGTCTCGTGCCCCTCGGCCTCCATCTGTTACGCAGGTGGCGGGTCGGGGATCATCAAGTCCACGGATGGTGGGTCGACGTGGTCTGTTCAGACCTCAACCTTTTCCGTGTCTTCGATCTCTTGCTTCACAACCGCTCAGTGCACAGCTGTCGGCAGCTCCGGGATCATCGAAACGACTAACGGCGGAACTTGGAACGGTCAAACCCCGCCCGCAGGATTAGACACGCTTACAGGGGTCTCGTGCACAAACGCAATCACGTGCGTCGCAGTGGGCGAGTTCAATTCACGACCCTCAGTCATCGGAACTCAGAACGGCACAACCTGGACAACCATTGATCAGCCGACGATGAACTTCATATCAGCGGTTTCCTGTGGCAACGCTTCAACCTGTGTCGCCGTCGGGGTGGCTAGCACTGGTGGCGCGACGTCCATCAGCACAAACGATTTCACGGCTTGGAATCCGACCTCGTCGCCTCCTTCAGGTTCTTTGCTTTCAAGCGTGTCATGCCCCAACCCGACGACATGTATCGCCGTAGGTACCAACCTCAACTCCATCCCTTTCATAGTTGGGACCTCGAACAACGGGACTGCTTGGTCCCCCCAATCGCCGCCTTCCGATGCCATTGACCTCACCGGGATCTCATGTTTCGCTGATGAGGACTGCGTCGCAGTCGGCAGCACAGGGAACAGTGCTGCGGGTTCGACCATCATGGGAACAATCACCGGCGGTGAGTCATGGTCAGCTCATAACCCACCCGCAGGAACGAGCAGCCTAAACGGCGTCTCCTGTCCGAGCAGAGCTGACTGCTTTGCGGTCGGCGTCAACACCGTGTTGTCCTCGGTCAACGCCGGCTACGCCTGGGAAGCAGACACGCTCCCGGCCACCGTCAGTGGTCTCAATGCGATCGATTGTCCAAGCACCTCGGACTGCATTGCCGTCGGGTTCGGTATTTTTGCCAGCCCTGTCATCATCGCCACATCGGACGGCGGCGTGACGTGGAGTTCGCAGACTGCTCCGACTGGCACCGGCGTGCTCACCGGCGTGTCGTGTCCTACAACATCTGAATGCGTTGCCGTGAGCGACTTCGGCACGTCGGCGCCGAGCATCATCGCCACAACGAACAGCGGAGCCACCTGGGCACCGCAGAGCTTCCCCGGCACGATCACCGAGTTCAGCGGCGTCACCTGTGTCGACAGCCAACATTGCACCGCCGTCGGCCTGTCCTCGGTTGGTCCCGGTGCAGCCATCGTCACGACGACAAATGGTGGGACGACCTGGACGCCGCAATCTGCGCCTGCCGGCGTCACATCCCTCAGTGGCATCTCGTGCACAAGCGACTCGTCGTGCATCGCGGTGGGCCCCCACGTGATCGGAACGACCGATGGTGGATCGCAGTGGAACGACTTCGGCACGCCCCTCGGGGTGTCGAACCTCTCTGCGATCAGCTGCATTACCTCCACCACTTGCACGGCTGTCGGCGGCGCCACGATCCTTGTCACCTTGGACGCCGGCCAGAACTGGACAAGCCAGGCGGTCCCAAGCGGTGTCGCCACCCTCGAGAGCGTGTCGTGTACCAGTCCCGCCAACTGCGAAGCCGTCGGGTCCGCTTCTAACTTCGGCGGCACGATAGAGACACTGTCCGCTCCGCCGACCGTAACGACCTCGTCGCTCCCGACCGGAACCATCGGCGTGCCCTACACGGGACTGCTGCAGGCAATCGGCGGACTCGCGCCGTACTCGTGGGCGGTCACCGGCGGTGCGCTGCCGGACGGCATGCGGCTCGCGGCCAACGGGACTCTCAGCGGGACGCCGACGATCTCGGGCCAGTACTCGGTGACATTCACGGCGACTGACTCGAACCTGCTTTCGAGCAGTGCTGCGATCGTACTCTCCGTTGGGCCGATCGGTGCTCCTGGCTACTGGGAGGTTGCGAGCGACGGCGGGATCTTCACCTTCGGCGGCGCGCACTTCTATGGCTCCACAGGCAACATCCACCTGAATGCCCCGATCGTCGGCATGACGGCGACTCCAGACGACGCCGGGTACTGGCTGCTCGCCTCCGACGGCGGGATCTTTGCTTTCGGCGACGCTGTCTTCTACGGATCGACTGGTGGGATGCATCTCAACGCATCAATTGTTGGGATGACGCCGACCCCTGACGGGGCCGGGTACTGGCTCGTTGCGTCGGACGGTGGCATCTTCAGCTTCGGCGACGCCGCGTTCTACGGCTCGACGGGAGGGTTGCACCTCGACAAGCCCATCGTCGGAATGGCGTCGACCGTGGATGGACTTGGCTACTGGTTGGTTGCGGCTGACGGCGGGATCTTCGCCTTCGGCGACGCGGCCTTCGACGGATCTACCGGCGGCCTGCCCCTGCAGAGACCGATCGTCGGCAT
This sequence comes from uncultured Acidimicrobiaceae bacterium, assembly GCA_963791995.1. Taxonomy (GTDB): domain Bacteria; phylum Actinomycetota; class Acidimicrobiia; order Acidimicrobiales; family RAAP-2; genus Bog-473. Next base: position 67,485 of record CAWBUQ010000014.1, read on the forward strand.
GACGGCCTCACCCAGCGGGGGCGGCTACTGGCTCGTTGCTTCAGACGGTGGCATCTTCAGCTTCGGCGACGTCAGTTACTACGGATCGACCGGCGGGACACCGCTCAGCGCACCCATCGTGGGAATGGACCACACGGCCGACGGCCAGGGCTATTGGCTGGTGGCGCGTGACGGGGGCCTCTTCGGCTACGGCGACGCAGGCTTCTTTGGGTCAACTGGAGGCATGCCGCTGAATCGTCCGGTGGTCGGGATGGCTGCCATTCAATCCCTCTCTGGCTGAGTGGCATCGAGTTCCCCGCACCCGCCTCATCTGCGAATCGAAAGAATGATCTTCGGGGCCTGGACAATCCCAGCAGATAGATCTACTCTCACTAGGACCATGGTTCGCTTGAGGTCAATTCGCCGGAACGGGGGCTGGTCCGGTCCCGAATCCACGAGTTGGTTCAGTTCTGCCGCTCCTACGGATACCGGCCCGGCAAGGTCGCCCGAATGATCGAAAACCTCCGGTGACGCTGGCCCTGGAGAAGACGGCGGCAGGAACGGCGGCAGACGAGGGCAGCCGAGGAGGACAGCAAGCCCAACTTCTGTTCAAAGAAGCCCGACAGCGGCGTCACCGTCGCCGGATCATCGGGGCTGGCATCGCGATGGCTGTTGTCGCTGCAGGTTTGGCGATCACCGTTGAATCTCGTTCGCCTGTGAATTCGGGCGTCCGTTCGCATGGTTCGCCCGTCACCCTTACCGCCCTTGCGCTCAGTCGCACCGGTGCAACATTGGTGACCGCCTTTCACAACCTTCGAATCGTCGATGCGGACTCGGGAGCGACCAGAACTGTGCCCTTACCGGCACCAGCGGGGGGAAGCGACGACCTCTCCATGACCAAGATAGGCCGTTCGCTCATTTTGAACAGGGGCAACTCAGCATGGCTGTACCGTCCAGGTTTACGCGGCGTTCCGCTCGACCTCGGACCTTCCTTGCGGGTGATCCAAGGCCCAACGAAGAACGAAGTTTGGATCTGGTCGATTCCTTGTGCCGAATCCATTTGTAGCGATGCAGCCAACGAAGCGACCAACGGCACGGTCCGTCTCGTCGATGACGCCGGACGCCAGATCGGCTCACCGGTCCCCCTCCCCGCCGATGCGAACTGGTTCCCGACGGGAGAGAGCTTCAACGCTGGGCTTGTCCTGACGGTGGCATACGGACCAGGGCCTCCAGGTCGGAGCGAGATCTGGCAACCGACATCCGACCAAGTTTTGCGCACGCTTTCGGGCGAACCGCTTGCTGCCGAAAATGATTGGTTTGCACTGGAGTCGACACAATCCTGTCCGCCGGACTGCTCGATTCAAATCACCAATGCCCGATCTGGCAACGTGCAGACCATTCGCCTGCCCCATGGCATGGATGTGTCAGGGCCGGGAGCTGTCTCACCTGACGGGTCGAAACTTGCTCTTCTCGGGTCAGTCCATGGCTGGCCTGCAGACGTCATCGTCATCGACCTGGCCACCAGAGCACTCCAGGTATTGCCGAATTCAAGCCTCGCTCTACGGTCGGCCTATGGATCTCCGCCGATCTCGTGGTCCGAGACCGGTTGGCTCTTTGCAACACGCATCGGAGGCTCCGACGTACTTGCCTGGCGGCCGGGGCTCCGAAAAATGGAGCTTCTCCCCAAGGTGAAGTTGCCGATTCTTCATCTGGACCCACCGCAGTTCCAGAGGTCAATTCCGACAATGGTGGCTCTGTAGTTGGAGGCCGGAACGACAGTTGTGACCCTTGTCAGAGTCATTCGAGCGGGCTGTCGGTGCACGGTGATGAGTAGCCGCTTCTAGCTTCCTGCCTTGGTCCAGTGGATTCCACCGTCTGTTGTTCGATACAGAGTGGCATCCGGATAGAGCACCGCCCAGCCGTGTTGGGCGTCAGTGAAGGAAAGTCGGGCCACTCCCCCCAAGGCCGGCAGACCCTGCGGGTTCCAGGTTCGGCCCCCATCGGTCGACGCTATCGGGGCGCCTTCATCGAAGGCGATGATGAGCCGATCTGGAGCCACTGAAGTCAGCAACGTCACGATTCCCGATTCGGGCAGCCTTCCGACGCTCGACGTCTGAGGAGAGCTGGTTGCGGCCAACTTCCATGTGCTCCCGCCATCATCCGAGTGGTACAACGCTTTGCTCTGTGAATGGCTAGGTGCCGGTCCGCTACAAAGAGCCCAAAGATCTTGCGCCCGAAAACCAGTGAGTTGCAGCAGTTGGTCGCAGGGCGCAGGGAGCCGATGCATCTGCCAGGAGGCGCCACCGTCAGTGGTCCCGTAGAGCGTGGCATCTGTCGCCTGAGCAGCGAGAAATACATCTGAACGAGAGACCAGAAGGAGTTGGAGGTACGGGTACGGGATCATCGGTGCCGCCCGATCCACCTTCCAGGGACCGCCAGCCGTTGCAGTTGTAAAGACTGTCGAGTGGCAGCCGGCGATGCCCGGCGGGCACGGTCGACTCAGTGCCCACGTCCGGCTACCTTCAATAGAGAGATCCATCACCACACCGCCCAGACGGTCCTGTTCGAACGATATTCCGCCGTTATGGGTGACGAACGTCTTCGAGCCGTAGATCCAGCCGTCCTTGCCGTTCGTGGCGAAATCAATGAACGGATACGAAGCACGGCTATCCGGATACGTAACGTGAAGCGTCTGGCCAACCGGCTTCCAGGTCCGTCCGGCATTGTTCGTTCTTACAATCTTCAAAGAGCAGACCGTGTTCGTGGTCGCAGAAAGCACGCAGTGCTGCTCCATGCCAACGCCGTGCGTCGAGTCAGCGAAGTAGATGTCGCTGAGTCCTTTGGGAGATGTTGCTGAGAGATCGACGTTCCGAGTAGCCGGTGAGATTCGCAGGTAGCGAACGGCATTGGCGCTTTGCTCACCGGACACCGTCAGGACCAGCGCAAGCGACAAAACAACGACTCCGACGACCAACACAACGCAGGCCAGCATTCGAGAGCGCCTGTGGTGATTGGCCCTTGCCTTGACCTTGGCCAAGGCCTTCGGAGAAGTATCGGGACTGTACGAAGAGGCGGCCCGTTCGAGTAGTTGCGAGAGGTTGTAGTCAGGCATTGTCACGCTCCGTGTTGATGCGGTCATTGGAGAGAAGCAGGCGAAGGCGATCGTGTGCAGCATGGATGGTCGCTTTGACTGTGCCTTCTTGGCACTTCATCGCCCTCGCAATGTCTCGTACGGAGAGATCGGAGTAGTAACGAAGGACAATTGCCAAACGCTGCCGCGGAGCCAACTGCTCCAACGCAGTGACAATTGAAATCCGCGATGCGATGCTTTCGACGGGGTCGAGAGGTTCGGAGCTCGACACCGAGACCGCGAGATGGCGGTCTGGGCGCCGCCTCGCGTGTCGCACGGCAACGACGTAGACCCATGTCGCCGGCCGATCGAGGCGGGACACCGTGCTCCATTTTCGAAAGGCCCGGGAGAACGCCTCCTGGGCAGCATCTTCTATTTCCGAGCCCTCCCCGAGACCAAGCCACAAGGCTCGACAGATTCCGGGATACTCGGCTTCGAAAAACTGCTCAAAAGACTCGTACGACGTGTTCGCCATGTCACCACATACAGAGGTCCCACGGGGCTGAAACGTTTAGTCGACCGACAGATTGTTGCGACGGACCCGGGTGCGGACCGGCTCAAGAGACGCGCCTGTTCTCGGCCCCCCGCTCGAGACAGAGTCTCAGCGGCGTGAGCCTCACGGTGTCAGCGCAGGTTCCTCCAACGGGGGCTCGGCGAGCGCAGTCCGCCACTTCTCCTCGACCCGGGCGAGTCGCCAGTACAAGAGAGCCACGGCCCACGTCGCAACGAAGAGACCGACGATCACGAACCCGGCGGCGTTGATGTTGAAGCCGCGGACGACGTTCCAGAAAGGGGAGCTGAAATGTGACTCCTCCCCGATCAGGCCGAGGATCTCGACACCGCCGACGGCGAAGGCAACGGCGACCGACAGCCCGGTGATCGTCAGGTTGTAGAAGATCTTGCGGACGGGGTTGGAGAACGCCCAGTCGTAGGCGAAGTTCATGAAGCAGCCGTCGAGAGTATCGAACAGGCACATCCCCGCTGCGAAGAGGATCGGCAGGGCCAGGATCGCGTAGAACGGGAGCCCGCCGACCACGGCCGATCCCGCCAACACCAAGAGCGCGACCTCCGTGGCGGTGTCGAAGCCAAGACCGAAGAGGAGCCCGACGGGGTACATCTTCCACGAGGAGTCGATCCGGGCGGCCGTCCCGCCGAGCAGGCGGTTCATCATGCCCCGCTTGTCGAGCTGTCGGTCGAGCTCGCTCGCGTCGTAGTGGCCGGCGCGCATCTGCCGGTACAGCCGGAGGATGGAGACGAGCACGATCAGGTTCAACAAGCCGATCAGCAACAAGAAGGTCCCCGAGACCGAGGTCCCGACGATGGTGGTGGCAGCGTGGAGGCCCGAGCCCTGCTGGCTCACCTGGAGGTCCAGCGCCCGGATACCGAAGTTCAAGGCGACGGCGAGCGCCACCACGACGCTCGAGTGCCCGAGCGAGAAGAAGAAGCCGACACCGAGGGGACGCTTCCCATCGGCGACGAGCTTGCGGGTCGTGTTGTCGATGGCCGCGATGTGATCGGCGTCGAAGGCGTGGCGCACCCCGAGCGTGTACGCCAGCACGCCGGTGCCGAAGCCGAACAGCTTCGTCTGGGATACGTGGAAGTGCTGGCCGACCGCGGCGGTCAGGAGGCCCCAGCCGACGACGTTGAGCACCACGACGGCCGCGGCCATCGCGCCGAGTACGGCCCACTCCCGCCGGGTCACCGCGGCGTGCACGGTGGCGATGCGGCCCGGCGCCGTTGCCATCTGCTCGTACCTCCAAGCCCTCGGACCCGTCGCAGCGCACTGTACGGTTATTGCGACTCGTTCGCAATATGCCGTCAGACGATCAGCCCGCCACGCCCGCTGCACTGCCGCGCCGTCCGGACTCGACTCGGAGCCCCGGGAGCGCGACGGCGCCCCGGTACCATCGCAACGTGGGGAGGCAGCCTCCGAGCACGAGCAAGCCAGCGCAGGTCGAAGCGGCAACGCTCGAGGACGCCCTAAACCTGGTGCGACGCGACGGCGGACGCGTCACCTCATCGCGACGGATCCTGTTGCGCGCGCTCTTCGCGTCGAGCGGTCACCGCACGGCGGAGGAGCTGGCCGGGGAAGTCCAGGCCGAGGCGCCCGACATCCATATCTCAACGATCTATCGCAACCTCGAAGAGCTGGAGCGTCTCGGTGTCATCGTGCACTCGCACTTCGGCCACGGGCCCGCCACCTACCACCTGGCCACGTCAGTCCACGGGCACTTCGTCTGCGAGGAGTGCGGCCGTTTGATCGAGGTCCCCGAGACCATGTTCGACGGGTTGGCCAAGCAGGCGCGCACCCGTTTCGGATTCACCATCGATCCCCATCACTTCGCCATGCTGGGGCGCTGCGCCGACTGCAGTGAGCGGCCAGGCACGTGAAGTCCCCCCACGAGCGCCTCGCGGCGCACGCTCACCAACGATCCGAGTGGGCCAGTGTGCGCTCGAGGATCCCGAGCGTGGCGCGCAAGGCGGTCTCGGAGATGACCGGGAAGATGTTCGCTTCCTTCCACTGCGGGTCGATCTGCGACCAGTCGTAGTAGGACGTGACGACCGTGCCCCCGTCCACCGGCTCGAGGGTGTAGCCGTAGATGTGGCCGATCTGAGGCTTGATCTGCCCGAGAATCGTCCAAGCGATCTCGCGGTCGGCCTCGAACGTGGTGATGGTGACCGTGACGTCGTACTTGCCCATCGGGTAGTCGTTGAGCGCCTCGCGATCCATGTGAATGATGAACTCGTCGCCGACTTTGCTCGCAGGCTCGCCCGAGGAGTCCTGGAGCATGCCTGAGCTGTCGATGGCGACGTGGCCCTTCGGGTCGCGGAGCACCGCGAAGATCCGAGACACGTCCACAGGAATGGTGCGCCGCACCTCCATGCGCTCTTCGGCGGCACTTGTTTGGGTGGTGGTGTCCTCGGCCATGACCGCATTGTGCCACCCGGCCCGGCGTATCGCTCAGACCGACGACTCCCGGATCAACGACGAGTCCAGCCCGAGCAGCTCCACTGTCGTCTGACCGGCACGCAGGGACTCGAAGAAACCCGCCTCCTTCGCCTCGCGGGCGCGGCCCGCGGCCAGGACCGAGTCGAGTTCGTCCCCGGGCACGAAGGTGACGCCGTCCACGTCGCCCACGACCCAGTCCCCCGCCGCGACGAGGATGCCCCCCACTCGGACGGGGGCGCCGACGGTGCCCGGCTTGTCCTTGGTGGCGCCTGGCAATGCGATGGTGGCCGAGAAGACCGGGAAGCCGTGGGCTTCGAGAGCGCCCACGTCGCGCACACCACCGTCGAGGACCAGGCCGGCGAGGCCGGCGCTCTCGGCCGCCGTGGTGAGCACCTCGCCCCAGTAGCCGCGGTCGGCCACCTGGCCGACGTCGACGACGAGCACGCTCCCGCTCGGCGCCCTCGTGACGGCGACGTGCACCGCCAGGTTGTCGCCCGGAGTGCACCCCACGGGGTAAGCCGGGGCGGCGACGGCTGCACCGGCCCACGCGGGGCGCAGCCGCCGGTGGGCAGCCCGTCCCCCGGACTCGCCCAGCGTGGCCGAGCCCAACGCACGCAGCGCCGCTGCGGTCTCCTCGTCGCTCCCTGTTCTCGCCGTCACACGTCTCTCCTCCGGTCCGCGTCCGCTGCTGTCGCTGCGTCCGCTGCATTCGACCACCGCGGCAGGGTCGTCGCACCAGCCCTACACTCGCCGCGTGCCCGAGACCATGTTGATCGTCACCCAGGTCGCCCCCTACGTCGACGGCCCGGCCGGCGTGCACGGGACCCTCTCCCAGGCGGTCACCGCGCTCACCGAGCTCGCCGAGCTCGCCGGCCTGGCGCCGGTTCGTGTCGATGATGTCCGCGACGTCTCGCCGGACCTCCTCGCGGCGGCCGGCGTCCTGGCGCTCTTCACCATCGGTGAGACGCCGTGGTCGTCCGAGCAGAAGGAGGCCGCGTACACCGGCGTGGCGCAGCGGCAGCCTGCCGCGTCCTCGGGATCCACTCCGCCACCGACGCCAGCCACACGTGGCCCGAGTACCACGGTCCTCGGCGCACGCTTCGACGGGCACCCCTGGACTCAGGATTTCGCCATCGACGTGGTCGACCCCGGTCATCCGGCCACGGCACACCTCGGCGCGCAGTGGCCCTGGCACGACGAGGTCTACCTATTCCGCGACCTGCGGCCCGAGGCCCGTGTGATTCTCCAGCTGGCCGACGACCAGGTCGACCTCTCCGTTCCGGGCGGGAGGATCCCCGACTGCGGCTTCCCGCTGGCCTGGTGCATCGAGGATGGCCCGGCGCGCAGCTTCTATACCGCACTCGGTCACTTCCCCCTGGCCTGGGAGCTGCCCGTCTACCTGCGCCACCTGGCAGGCGGGCTCGCCTGGTTGACGGCAAAAGGGTGAGCGAGGGCGTAACCTGACGCCCATGTCAGGTTCAACCGACTGCCGCCCGTTGCCCGACGTCATGTCGGCCGCGGTGTACCAGTCGCCCGGCGTCGTCACCGTCGAGGAGCGGCCGGTCCCACGACCGGGGCCGGACCAGGTCGTGGTCCGCGTGCACTCGTGCGGGATCTGCGGCTCCGACATCCACCAACTCCGCGACGGGTGGGGCCTGCCCAAGGGGTCGTCGCCGGGCACGAATGGAGCGGGAAGCATCGCCGCCATCGGCGACAACGTCGACGCAACTGGTCGGTGGGCGAGTTGGTCGTGGGCGGCGGCTCGCCACGCTGTGGCACCTGCCGCCGCTGCCGCGAGGGCAAGCCGTCGCAATGCGAGAACCGCCACTCCATGACCACCGAGCACACCGACGGTGCCTTCGCCGAGTACATCGTGGCCCGCGCCGCCGGCGTGCTGCGGCTGCCCGACAGGGCTGGCCCCCCGCCACGCCGCGCTGGCCGAGCCGCTGTCGGTGGCCATGCACGGCATCACACGCTCAGGCGTCACGCCGGCGACACGTGTCATGGTGTTCGGCGCCGGGCCCGATCGGCGCGCTCAGCGTCGCCGCCCTGCGCGCCATGGGCATCACCGACATCACCGTGGTGGAGCCGAACGAGAGCCGACGCAAGCTGGCCAGCCGCGCTGGGCGCCGAGAGGTCGATCGATCCGGAGGACGCTCGAGGTCTTCCCCTCCTGGGAGCCCGAGCGCCAATCCCCCCGGGCCGCGCACGTCGTCTTGGAGTGCTCGGGTCACCGTGCCGCCATCGAGGCTGCCTTCTGCCAGGTGCGGCGGGGTGGCATCCTCGTCATGGTCGGCGCCGGCATCGACCATCCGACCTTCGACATCAACCGGATGATCCTCAACGAGCTCACCGTGACAGGTTCGTTCGTCTACGACCTCGGTGGCTTCGAGCGGGCATTGGAGCTGCTGGCGTCGGACGGATTCCCGAGCGACCTGCTGATCGAGAGGTGACACGGTCCCGCTCAACGGCATCGTCCAGGCGCTCGAGGATCTCGCCGTCGGGCGCATCGCCGGCAAGGTCATGGTGGTCACCGGAGGTGCGGTCCTGATGGCACATCCCTTCTATCCGACGGGAAATCCCCGCTTCAACCACGTGGCCATGTCGTTACCCGCCGACCTGCTCGGCGAGGAGAACCGCACCGACGTCTGCCGCTTCTTCCACGAGGTGCTCGGCTTCGAGGAGATGGAGGTCATGACCGAGGACCGCCGCCGCCTCATCCTCAGCTGCGTGCACTGGGACCAGTTCATCTTCCTCATCGCCGAAGACGATCCGATGCGGTGCCCACGCATGGACCACTACGGCTTCGCCGTCGGCTCTCTCGACGAACTCAAGGGCATCCAGGATCGGGCCGAGGCCTTCCGCAAGACGGACGACCGTATGGAGCTCATCGACCTGCACATGGACGATCAGCAGGTGGTCAAGATCCACTCGCTCTACGTCCGCTATCTCCTGCCCGATGACGATGCGAGTTCCAGTACTGGGAGTTCCCCGAATCGGCGCATTGAGTCCTCGCCACGCTCCCAGACGGGTGGGATAGCACCCGAGACGAAATTCCCTTTGCCCGACAATCCGCCTGGGGTTCGCCCTACGCTTCGGGTGCGGTGGGACCAATCCAGGTCCAAGGAGGACGTGGATGGGCGCAAACGGAACGAAGGGTGAGGTCGAGGAGCGGCCCAACATGCCCGACGCCGGTGGTGCCGCGATCCCAGCTGCTCCGGCCAGGCCGGCGTGGGCGATCTCCCACGCTGCGCTGGCGCTTACTCTGGTCGTCTTGGCCATCCCGGTCGTGGCGTACCTCTGGTTCGTTGCGCATTTCGGGGTGAACGCCGTGTACTGGGACCAATGGTCCGATGTCTACCTCATCCGGGACTGGTATTCGGGCAATCTCGGCTTCGGGGTGGTCTGGGCATCACACGGTGACCATCGCATAATGTTTCCCGACCTGATCGCGCTGGCCCTCGCCCGCCTCGCCGGTTTCAACGTGATTGTCGAGGAGTTCCTCGAGCGCGCTCATGGCCATCACAACAGCGATCCTCATCGTGGTCGCCCATCGTCGCCGCTCGCCTTCGACACCGGTGATCCTCTACCTGCCCGTCGTGCTCCTTCTTTTTTCGTTCGTACAGTTCCAGAACACATTGTGGGGTTTCCAGATGGCCTGGTATCTGGTAACCCTGTGCCTGGTCGCGTCTTTGTACTTCCTGGACCGGACGGTCCTCACTCGCCTGGCATTCGTAGCGGCCTTGCTTCTCGCGGTCGTGGCGAGCTACTCCTCGCTGCAGGGTCTCATCGTCTGGCCGGCGGGGCTCTTACTCCTGTACCTGCGGGGCCGCAGCACGCGCCACCTGCTGGCCTGGTGCGCCATGGGGCTGCTGGTGGGGTTCTTCTACTTCTACCATCTGAACCCGTACCAGTCCTCGGACCAGACATACGTCTTCACACATCCGATTGCGTCGCTCGAGTACTTCCTCTTCATCATCGGGTCCATTGCCGGCGTGCAGTTGACCTCCTCACCTGGCCCTGAGATCGCGCTCGGAAGTGCCGTCGTCATCGTCTCGGTCGTGCTCATCCTCCGCTACTGGCGCAAGGACGGCGTGTCGAGTCGGCCTTTCGGGCTCGCCATCATCGTCTACGGTCTGCTGTTCGCGGCCAGCGTCACCGAGGGCAGGGCGGCTTTCGCCCTCTGGGCTCCCTCGCGCTATTCCACGTGCGGCCTGATTGCCGTGGCCGGGTGCTACCTGGTTCTGCTCGACCGCTCCGAAGTCGGAGTCCGTCGCCCGGCCGGCAAACTGCTCTCGGGGGTGAGTTCGGCACCCCACGGCGCGGGGTGGTGGGCGATCGCTCGCACAGCATGCTGGGTTGCGGTCCTTGTGGCCGTGGCTGCCGTCGTGCTCTACGGCAACGGCCACGGGTACGCCTCTGCGAAATCCTGGTCGGCGGACCAGAAGCAAGTGGCCGACATCACGGTCAACCACGAAAGGGCGACACCGGGTCTCCTCGATTCTGCGGTGTTGAAGGGCAATCCGAGCTTGTCGCGCGAGTTGGTGCAGACCCTCGAAGATCACCACTTGAGCGTGTTCGCGACCGTGGACCGTACGCACTACCTGAGGGTGGGACTTTTTCGGTCGTTGACCGCGATCCGCACCGTCGATCGTCACTCCGGCCCAAAACGCAACGGTGAGGGGGTCTCCTTACGTCGTCGCGATCGCTTCTGACGCAAGTGGAGTTGACTCGGTGGTGTTGACGGCCACCGATTCAGCCGACCAGCAGATGCTGGTCGGAAAGGCGACGCCCTCTGCGTACGGATGGGTCGTCCGATGGAACACCAGAGACCTTCCGAACGGTCGCTATGAACTTGCCAGCGTGGCGACGGGGGAGAACGGGATCACGGCCCGCAGCCCGCTTCGCTCGGTCACCGTACACAACTGACTGTGCATCGAGGTCCTTTTGTGGGCTACTCCGGTCGCTGGGCGCTTCCAGACGTCTCGCGCCGCGGGCCCTGCACGCTGCGGGTGACCCCGACCAGGGCCCGCGGTATCCACCCACCTCGGGCGACAGGGAGCATTCGAGAGGTCAGCGAACGGCCCCCACCATCGGAGGGGAAAGGGGAATCCCGGTGAGGGCCGTCCGCTGGGTCATAAGAGGGTGGGGTACCCCCGCGGGACACATGGCCTCTCTCCCTTCCCCCGCGCCATCGAAGCGGCGCGCTGTCGAGGCCCGTCAACACACGGCGGGGGTCCGGTCCCGTCGACCCCTCCGTCCGGAACTGCATTTTCGGTCTACACCCGGCGCGAAGGGCCCGCAACTGGTTCTGGCTCTCGTGCCTGGTTCGAGCGTGCACGAGTCCCGTTCATCCCGGGTCGGGCCCGAACACCGCAGCGGTACGGTGCGATCATGACCCCCGCACCCTCTTCGCCACCCGCATCTCCCGCGCCCGTTTCCGGGGCGCGGCCCAGCCAGGTGGACCTCGCCCGGCGCTTCCTCGCCGCGCACGTCCCCGGCACACCGTTGTTGATGCCCAACGCCTGGGACGTCGGGTCGGCCGTCTTGTTCGCCGCTATCGGCTTCGAGGCTCTGGCCACGACGAGCGGCGGGTTCGCCGCGAGTCAAGGCCGCCTCGACGGCGCCATGACCAAGGGCGAGGTGCTCGCCCACTGCGGCGAACTCGTGGCCGCCGTGGAGGTCCCGGTCTCGGCCGACCTCGAGAACTGTTTCGCCGACGAGCCCGAAGGTGTCGCCGCCACCGTCACGCCGCCATCGCCCAGGGGCTGGCTGGCGGCTCGGTCGAGGACTTCACCCGTCACGACCGCTAATCCCATTTACGAGCTGGCGCACGCCACCGAGCGCGTGCGTGCCGCCGCGGAGGCGGCGCACGGGGGCCCGTTCCCTTCGTCCTGACCGCCCGGGCCGAGAACTACCTGCACGGCCGGGTCGACCTGGCCGACACGATCGCCCGCCTGCAGGCCTACCAGGAGGCGGGGGCCGATGTCCTGTTCGCCCCGCGTGTGGTCGATCCTTCCGAGGTACGGGCAGCTGATGGCCTCGGTGGACCGGCCGGTGAACGTCCTCGTGACGCCGGACGCGCCGCCGGTGGGCGAGCTGGCGGCGCTCGGCGTGAGCCGCATCTCGGTGGGCGGGGCCGTGGCCGCCGCCTCCTACGGGTTCGCGGTCCGAGCGCGTCACCCAACTGCGCGACGAGGGCACCACCAACTACTGGGAGTTGGCCGGCGTGGCACGCACGACCATGCTCGACGCCTTCGAGAAGCCTTCGTAGCTCCGAGGCCGTCCGCCCTGAGCGACGCGGCCCAGCAACTCACGCTCTCAGCGCGACCGTCACCTCGATCTCGACCGCACCGTTGCGGGGCAAGGCGGCGACGCCGACAGCGGAGCGGGTGTGGCGCCCGGCCTCGCCGAACACGTCGGCCAGGACCTTGCTGGCACCGTCGATCACCGTCGGCTGCTGGTGGAAGTCGGGCGCCGAGGAGACGAAGCCGGTCACCGTCAGCACCCGCTCAATCCGGTCGAGCGATCCGAGCGCGTCCTCCAGGACGGCCAGTGCGTTCAGCGCGCACACCGTTGCCGCCTCGCGACCCTCGTCGACGCTGACGGTGTCGCCCAGCCGGCCGAGGCAGGTCAACTCACCCGCGATGCGGGGCAGCTGACCCGAGGTGCGGGCCACCCCGTCGTGGACCACGACGGCGTCGAGCGGGTCGTGCGGTGGGTGCGGTCCGTGCAGCGTCAAGCCCAGCTCGTCGAGCCGGGCGCGGATGGTGCCCTCGGTCACGGCGGCCTACCGCATGTAGGGGTAGACGTTGGCGAAGTTCGCGTTGACCTTCTCGGGCAACGGGAAGATCCCGCCCAGCTGCTTGCCGCCCCAGATGATCTTGGCCGAGCGCTCAACCAGTGCCGTGTTGTGCATCGCCTTCTCCATCGTGGTGCCGACGGCCACCATGCCGTGGTTGGCGATGAGAGCGGCGCCCCGGCTCTCGAGCGCCTTGACCACCTGCTCGGCCAGGTCGGGAGACCCGCTCGGGGCGTACTCGGTGCAGCGGATGTCGCCGCCGAGATACACGGTGAACTCGTCGATGCAGCTCGGGATGTCCTGGTGCGCGACGGCGAACATGGTGGCGTACACCGCGTGCGAGTGGATGCTGACGGCGATGTCCTCGTAGGCGGCCTGCACCGCCAGGTGGAGGTACTTCTCCGAGGTCGGGCCGCGCTCGCCGCGACACCACGTCGCCCGCGGGGTTGACGATGACGATGTCGTCGACGGTCATGACCCGGTAGTCGAGCGAGGAGGGGGTGACGGCGATGTTGCCGTCCTCCATGCGGGCCGAGATGTTGCCCGAGGTGCCCTCGACCAAGCCCTTCTCCGAGCAGTTCCTTCGCCGCTGCGCAGATCTGCTCGGGTGCGTTCTCAATGAAGGTGGCCATGGCCCAGGCTGCTCCTCACGCTCGTAGGGCGACCGTCGCCCCGCTGGTCAAGCAGATCGTACAACGCCCGCCGCAATGCCTGACACGGCTGTCAGTGAATGGGGCGCCCGCGGTACTGTCTCGGCCCATGGGACTTCTCGACGGTCGTGCGGCAGTGGTGACGGGTGCAGGTCGGGGCATCGGGAGGGACATCGCCCTCTGCCTCGCCTCCGAGGGGGCGAAGGTCGTGGTCAACGACGTCGGCGTCACGCTCGGCGGTGAGGGCACCGAAGAGGATCCCGCCGCGCAGGTCTGCAAGGAGATCGAGGCGGCGGGCGGCAGCGCCGTGCCGAACCACGACTCGGTGAGCGACTTCGAAGGGGCCGGCCGGATCATCGGCACCGCGGTGGACGCCTTCGGCTCCATCGACATCGTGGTGAACAACGCCGGCATCGTGCGCGACCGCACCCTGGTCAAGATGGACGAGTCCGACTACGACGCCGTGGTCGCGGTGCACCAGAAGGGCACGTTCAACACGGTCCGCCACGCCGCGCCCCTCATGAAGGACGCCGGCTACGGACGCATCGTCAACATCACGTCGTCGGCCGGGCTGCGGGGCAACTTCGGCCAGACCAACTACGGCGCGGCCAAGGCCGCCATCATGGGCATGACCTTCGTGTGGGCGCTCGAGCTGGGCAAGTACGGCATCACCGTCAACGCCGTGGCGCCGGCTGGGTTCACCCGCATGACCGAGAACCTCTACGCCGGCGGGGAGGCCCCCGCCGACCAGGACCCGGCGCTGAACGCACCGCTGATCGCCTTCTTGGCCTCCGAGGGCGCCTCCTACGTGAACGGCCAGGTGCTCGGGCGCACCGGCTTCGCCTACACCCTGTTCCAGACGCCCCGGCAGATCGCCGCCATGTGGCGGGAGGGCGGCTGGACCCCCCAGGAGGTGGCCGACCACTTCCACGACGTCCTCGGCCAGCACCTCCAGCCCGTCGGGATGGGAGACCACCCGCTGCTCGGCAAGAAGGGCTGAGCAAGCGGCCCACACAACGGCCGGAGGACCCCAGTGCGCCCCTCGCCCCACCCTCGATAGGGTGGAGCCGCTCAAAGACCGACATCGAGGGAGGGCACCCATGCTCGTGCGCGACAAGATCTACATCAACGGGGCCTGGGTCCCCTCGACCGGCAAAGGTACGCTCGAGGTCATCGACTCGGCCACCGAAGAGGTCTTCGCCACCATCCCCGAGGGGACGCCCGAAGACGTCGACAAGGCCGTCAAGGCCGCGGCGGCGGCATTCCCCGGCTGGGCCGCGACCTCGCGCGAGGAGCGCGGCAAGCTCTTGACCCGCATCGGCGAGGCATTGGGCGCCCGCACCGACGAGCTGGCGCAGGTCATCAGCCACGAGGTCGGCATGCCCATGACGCTGTCGGGGTCCATCCAGGTCGGTCTGCCCGCCGGCGCCTTCGCCGACGCCGCCAACGCCGCCGAGAATTTCGAGTGGGAAGAGGAGATCGGGAACTCCCTCGTCGTCCGCGAGCCCGTCGGCGTCGTGGGCGCCATCACGCCGTGGAACTACCCGCTCTACCAAGTCGTCCTCAAGGTCGCCCCCGCACTGGCCGCGGGCTGCACCGTGGTCCTCAAGCCGAGCGAGGTCGCCCCGATCAACGCCTTCATCCTGGCCGACGTCATCGACGAGGTCGGCCTGCCGCCGGGCGTGTTCAATCTGGTGAGCGGCGTCGGCCCGGTCGTCGGCGAGGCCATCGCGGCCCACCCCAAGGTCGACATGGTCTCCTTCACCGGCTCGACCCGGGCCGGGCGGCGGGTCATGGAGCTGGCGGCCGAGGGCATCAAGCGGGTGTCGCTCGAGCTCGGCGGCAAGTCCGCCAACATCCTGCTCGACGACGCCGATTTCGCCACCGCCGTCCCGGCCGGAGTGTTCGGCTGCTACATGAACTCCGGCCAGACGTGCTCGGCCCTCACCCGCATGCTGGTGCCACGGGACAGGCTGGCCGAGGTGGAGGAGCTGGCGGCCGGCCGGGACCGCGGGCTTCGCCCCAGGCGACCCCTTCGAGGCCGGCAAGCTGCTCGGACCGCTCGTCTCCGCCGTCCAGCGCGACCGGGTCCGCGGCTACATCAACAAGGGGATCGAGGAGGGAGCCAAGCTGGTGGTCGGTGGCGCCGACGCCCCCGAAGGCCTCGAACAAGGGCTTCTTCGTGCAGCCGACCGTCTTCTCAGAGGTCACGCCCGACATGACCATCGCCAAGGAGGAGATCTTCGGTCCGGTGCTCTCGATCATCCCCTACGACACCGAGGAGGAGGCGATCGAGATCGCCAACGGCACGCCCTACGGGCTGGCCGGCGCGGTCTGGAGCGGCGACGCGGCCCGGGCCGAGCGGGTGGCGCGCCAGATGCGCACGGGCCAGGTCGACATCAACGGCGGGAACTTCAACCCGAGCGCGCCCTTCGGCGGCTACAAGCAGTCGGGCATCGGGCGTGAGCGGGGCAAGTACGGGCTCGAGGAGTTCGTCGAGACCAAGGCGATGCAGCGCTGACTGAACCCGGTGCTGATCTGAACCCGGCGCCGGCTCGAACCAGAACTGATCGGACGCTTCAGCGGCCGGCGGGGAGCACCGGGGCCGTCCCGCCCGGGGTCAGCACCTCGATGCCCGAACCCGCAGCGTCCGCGGTGCTACCCAGGCCCACGACGAGTGCGTTGCCCACCGTGCGCGATGCCGGACCAGTTGAAGGCGGGGAGCGAGATCTGCGTGATCAGCTCCCCGGTGGCCATGTCGCGCACGACGATCCCCTTGCCCAGCGCCAGGCCGTTGAAGAACATGCCCCCGGCCACGGTGACGGCCGAGAAGGAGTAGTAGTTCCCGCTCTCCTGCCACACCCGGGCGCCGGTGGCCGAGTCGAGGGCATGGTCGGTCGGGTTCTGCTGCTCGGTGTCCCGGGGGTCCGAGGGATCGCACACCGGGCGCACCCCCGTCTTGTTGGGCAGGAAGTCCCCGAGTGCCGTGGCCGCGTAGACCCGGTCGGCGTCGTAGGCGGAGTTCCCGATGAAGCCTCCAGACGACCCGCCGAAGACGAGGTTGGTCGCCCAGAGCAGGCGTCCCGTGCCGCGGATCGAGCGAGTAGTAGGTCCCGTTCTTGCTGCCCTCGCCCAGGAATCCGGTCACCCCGCGGGCGGAGACGCCGGCATTGGCCGACGCTCCGAAGTCGTCGTCGCACGCCGGGCCGTGGCCGAGCGGGATGGAACGTCCAGGCCAGCGTGCCGTTGCTGATGCGAAGCGCGATGACCGAGTCGGCATAGGGGGCGCTCCCGAGGAAGTCGCAGTCAGCGGTGCCGAACACCACGAGCCCGAGGTCGGGCAAGACGGTGCCCGACGACCAGACGCTGCCGCAGCTGTCGTCGAGCTCCTTGGTGCCGCCGGGAGCAGCGACGTCGGTCTGGAGTTTCCACACCGGGTCGCCCGTCGCCAGGCTGGCCGCCACGATGTAGCCGCCCGAACCGGGCTGCCCGTCTTCGTCCACGCCGACGATCACCTTGTTCGCGACGACGACCGGCGAAGAGAAGATCCGCGTGCTGTCCTTGTCCGGCTGGGGTGGGCCCGGGAGACCCGAGTAGACGTGGCGCCAGTAGGTGGCCCCCGTGGCTGCGTTCAAGGCGTAGAGCGTGTAGCCGCCCGAAAAGATGACGAGGGCAGGCCGTGAACCTGCTGCCGGCTGGAACCATGCCGACGAGGTCACCAGGCCTCCGTCGGACGTCACGTCACGAGGATGTTGACCTGGGTACGGCGTGATGCCGTCCTGTGAGGACAGACGGACCTTCCAGCGCAGCTTCCCCGTTCGCAGGTTGATGGCGTAGAAGAAGTCGTCCCACGATCCGACGTAGACGGTGTCGCCCACGACGGTGGGCGTCGCCGTCACGGCATCGCCTGTCGGGAAGAACCACGCAGTGCGCAGCCTCGTGACCGAGGACTTGGTCAGTGTCGTTCGGCCGTGGAACGTGTGCTGCGCGTCGTACCCGTAGGAGGGCCAGTCCCACGGGCTGATCGCGGTGGGCACGACGCCCGTCGCCGCACTCGGGGCTGCCGCACCCGCGTCGGATGGCGCCGCGCCGGAACCGTCCCCCACCAGAGCGAGGCCGCCGACGAGCAGCGCGGCGGCGGCGCATGCAGACAGCACCGGGACAAACCTCGGTCGCCGGCCGCCGCGCCGGCGTCGACGGTGACCCGGGCGGCGTTCCCGCCTCGGCGGCGCGCCCCGCGCCGCCAGCACGAACCTCACGGATCAGCCGAAGCCTGCAGTGGCTGGTTTGTCCGACGCCGGGCCCTTGGCCGGTGCCGGGTTCTCCGCGTGTCCCGACAGCGGTGCCTTGATCTTGCCGCTCGGATACGGACAGCGTGTCTGCGCGGGAACGCACACCGTGACGCTGGTCGGGAAGTCGAAGCCGCTCGCCACCGTCACCGGTGTCGAGGGCTGCCCGGCGGTGAAGGTCACCCGCATGACGCGGCCGCCGTAGTCGGCGGGCCCGCACCCGCTCAGCCCCGAGCTACAGGTGATGTGGATGTCGACGAAGTACAACGTGCCGTCCGGAGCGAACGCCATTCCGAAGGGGTTGTACTGATCGGGATTCTTGCCGAGGTCGGCGATCGTGGTCCCGGGCACCGAGCCGCGGCCGGGTTCGGGCTGGCCCGCCTGGGTGACCCACACGATGGAGGGGTCGCCGATGTAGCTGCTGATGGCATAGCAACCACAGGTCGGGTCCTTGGCAATGCCGGCGGGAAACGAGACCTTGTAGAAGGTCGACATCGTGACCTTGTCACGGGAATAGACGCCGCCCGGGCACTGGGCCGCGCTCGTCGGGAACGACGCAGCGGCGAAGCGCAACACGCTGGACGTGCCGACGTTGGGAACGAGCAGATCACCGTTCGGTGCCAGCGCCATCGTGCCCGGCTGGGCCAGTCCCCCGCTCCCGTCGGTGTGGTGCGGACCGTAGCCGCCGGCGTCGGGGCCGTAGACGATGCACGTTGTCGTGTAGTTCGGCGCGAACCACTCGACCAGCCGGCCGCTGCTCGGGGGCGGGTAGTCACCCTGGGCGGTCGCGATGTCGTTCGCGAACACGTTGCCGTGACTGTCGACTGCGCAGCCGGTGTAGGTCTGGTTGTTGTTGAACACCCCGTTCGCGCTGGGGGGCGAGTCGCTCCCGATGGATTGCCCCTTCATTTTGTAGGGGCCGGGCACGTAGAGGGTCTGGCCACTGAAGGACCCGTTGGGCTCGTCGAGCTCCTCGCCGTCTGCGGGCTCCTTGTACGGCTTGAGGCCGCCGAGGTTGTGCTGGCTCGGCAGGGTGGGATCGTACCCACCGACGAAGCGGCCGCCCGGGAGGACGCACATCTGTCCGTTGAGGTCCCACGCCGGCAGCAACTGACCCTGCGTGCCCTTGGGCATGGAGAGAAAGTCGACCTCTTCGTTCTGGTCCCAGTAGACGAGGTAGCCCGGCTGTCCCTTCACGCCGCCGTGTGGCGTCGGCACGCTGCTCCCTGGCGTCGAGGCCGCGGGCGCGCCCGACGCCGCAGCGCCGGTCCCCGCCAGCGCGACCACGAACGCGGCCACGCACAGCGTCGCCCCCACGCGCGACACCGCGCCTTTCGCATGCCCCATGTTCCACCCCCATTGCGACCCCTGATGCGGCTGTCATGGTAGCCAACGAGCGCTCGGGTGGCATCGGCACCCCGGGCGCCGGCCGGGAAGCCGTGGAGACAGAGCGGCGATGGGGGCGGCGGGGAGAGCGGGTGCGACGCCGGCGACGCCGGGTGCTACCCGCCGAGCGGGCTGCGCCAGCCCGGAGACCCCGTCCGCGCGCCCCGGCCACCCGTAGGCCGATGTAGTTGCGTTGCGCCTCGATCGTGCCCGCTCCGAAGCACAGGCCCCGGATGTCGCGATAGGCGCGCTCGAGCGGGTACTCGCGCGAGTAGCCGTAGCCGCCGTGGATCTGCATGGCCTCGTCGCAGACGAACTTGGCCGCCAGGTTGGCCGCCGTCTTCGCGATTGCCGTCTCGAGAGCGGGCGGGGTACCCCCCGGGCCGGCCAGCCGCACGGCACGGGCCAGTAACAGACGCGCCCCCTCGAGCTGGACGGCCATGTCGGCGAGCTTCCACTGCAGGCCCTGGAGGTCGGCCAGCGGGCGACCGCCGATCACCCGCTCGTTCATGTAGCGCACGGCGTGCTCGAGTGCGCCCTGGGCTGCTCCCACGCACATGGAGGCGTTGCCGCAGCGCTCGTGATTGAGGTGCGAGAGCAGCACCTTGAAGGCGGAGGTGTTCGACGGGTCGCCCGCGATCAGGACGTCGTCCGCGGTGATCTCCACCCCGTCGAAGGCCAACTCGGCCTCGGTGGCGGCGTGGATGCCCATGCCCTTGTGGCGACCCGTCACCGACACGCCGTCACGGTCGGTGGGCACGATCACGGCGCCGATCCCCTTGGCGCCGTCGCCGCCGGGCCAGCGGCACCACACCAGCACGCCCTGGGCCACGTCGCCCAGGGTCGAGTAGTTCTTGTAGGCGTTCAGCCGCCACCGCCCCGGCCCGTCCTCGACCAAGGCGGCGCGCATGTTCTGCACGGCCGAGCCGGCATCAGGCTCGGTGATGCCGATGCTGATGATGGCATCACCGTCGGCCACGGCCGGGAGCCAACGCTCTTTCATCGCAACGGGACCGAGGTGCTCGATTCCCCGCGGGGGCCCGTTGAACGTGAGCTGGCAGCAGATGGCCGACGACACGTCGGCCCGGGCGATCTCCTCGAGCACGATGGAGGCCTCGACGTCGCCGAGTCCCATGCCACCCCACTGTTCCCCCACGGTGATGCGCAGCAGGTCCGACGCGGCCAGCGCCTTGCGCAACTCCGCCGGTACTGCCCCGTCCTCGTCGGCTTGGTGTGCTCGCGGCGCCACTTCGCGCTCGGCCACGTCGCGAGCCAGCTGACGCAGAGCCGTTTGGTCTTCCGTCTCTGCCAGCAGGTCCTCGCCCGGCCCGCCGTGTTCGTCGCTCATCAGTCGCGCTCGGTGCCGACGATGCCGACGAAGCTGACGCCCTCGCCGGGGGCACCGCCCAGGTTGTGGGTCAGGCCGAGGGTGCGGCCCGGACCGACGGTTGCGATCTGGCGGTCCGGCGGTGCCTCACCCCGCAGCTGCAGCCAGCACTCGAAGAGCATGCGCAGGCCCGAGGCGCCGATGGGATGTCCAAAGGACTTGAGACCCCCGTCGGGATTCACCGGAAGGTCCCCGTCGCGGTCGAAGGTGCCCTCGAGCACCTCTTTCCACGCGGTCCCGCGCTCGGCGAACCCGAGATCCTCCATCAAGACGAGCTCGGTCGGCGTGAAGCAGTCGTGCACCTCGGCCATGGCCAGCTGCGAGCGCGGCTCGGTGATCCCGGCCTGGGCGTAGGCGTCCTCGGCCGTGCGCACGACCTCTTCGAACGTCGTGTAGTCGTAGGCGGGGTCGATCGGTCCGGCCGCCGGTCCGGCCACGAAGGACAGGGCCTTCACGTAGAGCGGGTTGTCGCAGTAGCGGTGCGCGTCCTCGGCGCGGCAGATGATCGCCGCCGCCGACCCGTCGCTGACGCCACTGCAGTCGAACACACCGAGGTCGCCGGCCACGAGCGGCGCCTTGGCGATGGTCTCCATGGAGACTTCCTTTTGGAACTGCGCCCTCGGGTTGCGCGCACCGTTCTGGTGGTTCTTGAAGGCGATCCGGCTCATCACTTCCTTCATCTGGTCCTTGTCCACCCCGTACTTGTGCGAATACGACGGGGCGAGGAAGGAGAAGGCGGCCGGAGACGACAGGCCGGGATCGGTGCCATCGCCGACGGCGCGGATTCCGGTCAGTCCCGAGTACCCGGTGTCCTTCAACTTCTCGACGCCGATCGCCATGGCGAGGTCGTAGGCGCCCGAGGCCACCGCGTAGCAGGCGTTGCGAAACGCCTCGGACCCCGTGGCGCAGTAATTCTCGACCCGGGTCACCGGCTTGTAATCGAGCTTGAGCGGCCTCGACAGCGTGACGCCGCAGACCCCCGAGGTCATGGTGCCCAGCCAAAAGGCGTCGATGTCGTGGATCGACATGCCGGCGGACGCAGCCGCCTCAGTGGCGGCGTCGGTCAGGAGGTCGTCGACGCCCTTGTCCCACAATTCACCGAAGCGGGTGCAGCCCATGCCGATGATGGCCACCTGGTCGCGAATGCCGCTGCTCGCCATGGTCCTACTCTCCTCGCTCCCCTGCCGTGCTGGGTGCCAGCGGCCGGGCCTTCCAGAAGTAATTGTGCACGCCCTGAGCCGTCCACACGCGCCGGAACGTCATGGCGACCCGGTCGCCGATAGAGAGCTCCGCCGCCACGGCGTCCGTCAACTCGCAGCGGAAGCGCCCGCCGCCGTCGAAGTCGATGATCACGCCGATGACCGGCGGCGACAGCGAGAAGGCAAGATGGTCGATGGTGAACGTGGCCACGGTGGCCGGCACGTCAGCCAGGCGCTCTGCTTGCATCTGGTCGATGGCGTGGCAGTTGAGGCAGGCCCGCGTCGGAGGCATGTGGCGGAAGCCGCATGCGGTGCAGCGGCTGGCGGCAAAGGCGTACTTCCACTCCTCGGAACGGTGGACCGTCGGGGCGCCCGGTCGCTCGGGATCGGGGCGCCGGGGCGGCTCGCGGTGCATCTGGCCACGCCAGGTCAAGAAACTTGCGTAGGTGAGGTCGTCGCGTCCGCCGGCGACCTGCTCGGCCACCGAGGGGATCCCGGCCTCGGCTCGCGCCTGCTGCGCGTCGGCGAGCGCATCGGTCGTGCGCAACACGATGGCGTCGGCACCGTCGGCCAGCGACAGCACGGCGATGATCTGACCCGGTTCGGCCCGGTCCAGCACGTCGCACAGGGCAACCGCGGCGTGGGCCGCACCGAGATTCCCGATCGAGCCCAGCAGATCGGGAACCAGCACGCCGTCACGCACGCCGAGACCCTTGGTCGCCGCCTTGACGGCCCGCACGTGCAACCCGGTGACGATCGCGTGATCGATGTCGCCCTCGGCCAGACCGGCATCCTTCAACGCGGCAGCGAAGGCCTCACGGGCCAGCGGGACGTAGAGCTCCTCGCCGAATCGCTCCTCCCAGACGTGGGAGTCGGGCTCACCGGGCACGCGCCAGCGGTCGAGGAATTCGTCGCTGGCGGCACCCCGCCCGATCAGCTGCGCCACCGCGTCGTGCGGCGCAGCCACGAAGGCGGCCGCACCGTCGCCGCTGTCGCGCTCTTCAGCCGAGCCGGCCAAACCGGTGCGCAGGTCCGAGACCACGGCCAGCGTGGTGCGGCCCGATCCCATCCCGTCGCCCGCAGCGACCAGTGCCTGGAGGAGTGACCCGACAGCCGAGCGCGACGAACCGGCGAAGTCGTACGCGCCGCAGCCGCGCCCGAGCCCGAGCGCCGCGTGCACGGTCGTCGCGCTCGTCTTGTCGAGATACGGCGGATCCGGCGTTGAGAGGAACAGATCCTGAACAGCACCCGTCCCCGGTCCAACGGTCAGTGCCCGGCGACCGGCCTCGACACCCAGCGTGGTCGTGTCTTCGTCGTAGGAGGCAACGGCACGCGTGCCCCGGCCACCACCACTGCCCAGCACCGAGCCGATGGCCCGGCGCTCGAGGCGCCAGTACGGCAGGTAGGTGCCCCACGCTGCGATGCCGCTGCTCACGACGGCAGGCTTTCGTCGATCCCGGGCTGTACCGCTGGACGCACTGCGCCACCCGTCGGACTCGCGAGGCGCTCCCTCGGTGCGGCGACTGCCTGGAGATCGATGTTCATGGCCCTCCCTCGGGCCGCCGGCGGGGCCGGCACGTACGTCACAACCGGTGCGTGACCGCTGCCGTCTCGCGCCTCCGGCCTGGGCTTTTCCGGGCGGCCGATGCTGAAAGCGGTGTCACGCAGATTACACGGAGCCCGGGGCGGCACCTCCAGGTCTGGCGTGACGCGGCGACCCGGACTCCCCGAGGACCGCCGAGGCCCCGGGCGGCAGTCGTTCGACTTAGCTCGATATTCCCACGATGGGCGCGTTGAGCGTGATCGACCCGGTCGAGCCGAAGAAGGGCGGACCACCGGTGGTCGGGAAGGTGAACGACCCCGCCGTCCGAACCCGAGAGGTAGTAGCCGCCCGGCGCCGTGGTCATGCCCACGATGGGCTTGTTCAGTTTCATCGCGCCCGTCGAGCCCTCGAACGGAGGCCCGAAGTTGAAGATGCCACCATCGGAAGCGACCATGTAGTAGCCAAGTGACACCGGAGCGACGATGCCGACGACCGGCTGGGAAAGCTTCGTCCCGCCCATGGAACCGCCGAACTGAGCGTCCCCGTAGGTGAACACGCCGCCGTCGGACGCCGCGAGGTAATAGCCCCTGCCGTCGGACGTGGGCGCCATGCCGACGATTGGCTTGTTCAGGGTGATGGAGCCCGCCGATCCGTAGAACTGGGCGTCACCGAAGGAGAAGATCCCGCCGTCACTAGCGACGAGCCAGTACCCACCACCATCGGGGGTGACGGCCATACCGACGATCGGCTTGTTCAACCTCATACCTCCAGTCGAGCCGTAGAACTGGGCGGAACCGAAACTGAATACACCGCCGTCGGAGGCCACGAGGTAGTACCCATCACCAGCGGGCGTGACGGCCATCCCGACGATGGGTTGGTTGAGATGCTGGGCGCCCATCGATCCGAGGAATGGGGCGCCGGCGCCATAGGCGAACACGCCGCCGTCGGAAGCCACGAAGCGGTAGCCAGACCGCACGATCGGGCTGGTCATGGCGAACGGGTTCGTCGTCCCGCTGTTGCTGTAGGAACCCGTGGCCGTGCACTGCCAGTCGGTGAGACAAGTGACACCGTTCACACCCGACTGGGCGAAATCCGTGCTGGTCGGTGCGCTCGCGGCGAGCGACCAGGCGCTGCCGTTCCAGACCAGCGCCAGAGGACCGTGACCGTTGCTCGGTGTGTTGGCGGATCCGACCGCTGTGCACGTAGTCATACTGAAGCAGTCAACGGCCCGGAGTGCGTTCGCCTCGGTCGCAGACGTGCTGGGACTGGAAGCCAAGGTCCACGTGGTGCCATCGAACGCTTCGACGAGCGTCTGTTGTGTTCCTGAGCCATCGGTACTGCCTACCGCGTCGCAGAAGGCAGCGCCGATGCACGACACACCGGCAAAGAGGGCGGTGCTCCCGCTCGGGAGCGTGCCGTTGGGGCTGGACACAATGGCCCAGGAGGTCCCATTCCACTGCTCGGTCAGCGTGACGTTCGACGAGCCCGACGTCGCCTCTCCGACAGCCATGCAGAAGGTGGCAGAGGTGCATGACACGGCTGCCAGGTTGGTGGCGGTGGACCCAGTCGGCACGGGCGTCGTCTGGATCGCCCATGACGACCCATTCCATTGCTCGGCCAACGGCTGCGCTCCGCTGCCAGCGTCGAACTGTCCGACCGCGGTGCAATTGGTAGCGCTCAGACACGACACTCCCGCGAGCGCGGTGTTCGTGGCGGATGGCGGCGTCGGTGCTGCGGACGTCGACCAGGTCGAGCCGTCCCACTGGTCGATGAGGATCGCGCCCGTCGACGGGACGGATCCGACCGCGGCACAGAAGGTAGAACCGACGCAGGACACGGCGTTCAGCGTCGGCGGCGCACTCGACGTCGGAGTGGTGGTGACCGTCGTCCACGACGATCCAGTCCATCGCTCGATGAAGCTGGCGTCATTCCCGGTCTCCGAACCGACCGCCACACAGAACGTGGAGAACGTGCAGGACACGTCGTTCAAGGTCGCCGCCGCCGTCGTGGCCGGCGGGACGGTGGCCGTCCAGTCAGTCGCGTTGACGGTGGGTGGTGAGGAGGGATTTGCTGCCGACGAGACCCCGCCGGCGACCGCAAACGGAAGCGCGGCAAGAGCAAGGACGATGACGACACGACGCTCGAAACGGCACATGGGGGCTCCTCGTGACGGTTCCTTCGAAGGGACACACTGAGCGTAGGGCGGGCGTGTGCGGTGCGAAAGAGGTGACGGGGATTGCGCTCGTGAACACGGGGGTTCTGGGTGTCGCGGCGGTTGACAGCGTGTCATGTCGAGGCTTTCAGGGCCAGGTCGAGAGCTTCAGGCAGTGGCGAGGACGACCATCTCCCAGCTGTCGAGTTCGAGCGCACCGCCGCCACCTGCGGTGAAGGAGATGTCGTGGAAGCCGGCCGCCTCCAGCCAGATGACCCACTCCGGCGGAGTCGGCAGCCGCACGAAGAAGGAGGCACGCCGCACAGCCCCAGCCCGGTGGACCGTCCGCTCGATGCACATGCGCCCGGACACGGGGTCGAAGGTGGAGAGCTCGACCATCGTGTCGTCACCGCGGTGCACCACCACTCCGTCGGGTGCAGGGACGAAGTGCCGCACGCCGCCGTCGTGATGCATGGTGTCGATCGCCACCTTTCCGCCCGGTCGCAGGACGCGGTGGAACTCCGCAAGCACTCGATGGCAGTCCTCGTCCTCGTAGTAGCCGAACGAATTGAACCAGCACACGACGGCGTCGTAAGGACCGTCGACCGGCAGGCTGCGCAGGTCGCCTTCCAGCGTAGCGCACCGATGACGGAGCCAACTGAGGGTCGGAGCGGGCTTGTTCGAGGTACGAGGGCATGATGTCGACCCCCGTCACCTCCATCCCTGCCGCCGCCAGCCGCCGGGCGATGCGACCGTGACCACACGGCGCGTCGAGGATGCTCGATCCGAGAGGCAGGTCGAGCAGGGCGAGGATCTCGGCGGTGTCGGCGTCGGAGTGGGAATCGTCGATGGACTCCTCGTAGAAGTAGAGGTAATCGTCGCCGAACGTGGCCTCGAGTTCGAAATGCATGCGCCATCATCGCCGCTAGGGTCGCCCACGTGCCCATCCCGGCCGACATCGCGTTCGACGCCGTCACGGCCGTGCATGCGACGAACGACCCGTCCGTGTTCGAGGCGGACGTCCACCCACTGTGGGCGGTCGGTGACAAGCCGAACGGCGGCTATCTCCTGGCGATCCTGGGCCGGGCCGCCCGGGCGGTCGCGGGTGGGGATGCAAATCCGGGATGGGAGACGGTGTCGGCGTCCATCGCCTACGTCGCCCCGCCGGACCTCGCGCCCGCCACGGTGCGCACCTCCCTGCTGCGTCGTGGCCGCACGGCCGCCCAGGTCCGAGCCGTCCTCGTCCAGGACGGCCGGGACATGGTGGATGCCGTCTTCGTCCTCTCGACGGTGCCTCCGGCGACCGCTCGCTACGACGGGATCGGTCCGCTGGAGGTGGCGGCCCCCGACGCGTGCGAGCGTCTCCGCCCCGAGATCCCCGGCGGCATGCGGGTCGGCCTGATGGACGCGCTCGACGTGCGGCTCGACCCCGTCACGAACCCCTTCACCGGTGCCGCCCACGAAGGAGCGCGCGCCGAACTCCGCGGTTGGACGCGCTTTCGCGACGGACGCGAGCCCGATCCGCTCGCGCTCTTGCTCTTCATTGACGCCGTCCCACCGGCGACCCTCATGATCGGGTCGAGCGGGTGGGTCCCCACCCTGCAGATGGCCGCCTTCGTGCGCGGCGTGCCCGATCCCGGGTGGCTCGGCCTTCGCTTCACCGCCAACCTGGTGGCGGGCGGCATGGTGGACGAGACCTGTGTCCTCTGGGACAGCGCCGGCCGGGTAGTTGCGCAGTCGCACCAGCTGGCCCGACTCCGCTTCCCCGACGGATCCGGCTGAGCCCACAGCCGCATGCGGTCTCGCAGGTGGGCGATCGGCGTCAACGCCCCGTCCGTGCGCCAGCCCTAGCCTGTCGCCGTGGAACTCCTGGGCCGGGCCGATCTCGATGCCATTGCCCAATTGTGCCGGCGGTCGATCGCCGACCCTCCCTCGGCCGATGAGCTCGACGGCGCACTCTTCGCCGGCGACCAACCAGCCGTGGTGCTCGGGTCGCCGACACCGGCATCGTCGCCGCGGTGACGTGCGACGACGGGGCCCATATCCGGCTGCTCGCGGTCGACCCGACGGCGCGCCGGCGTGGCGTCGGACATGCGCTCGTCAAGGCGGCCGAGGATTGGGCCATCTCGGCGGGGCAGACGTCCATGACGACAGGGGCCGACCCGCCCTACTTCTTGTGGCCGGGCGTCCCCAGTACCGAGACGGCGCTGATGTGCCTCTTCGAACGCCGTCACTACGGCCGAATCGAGACGAACTACAACATGGACGTCGACCTCGACGCCATTCCCGAGGACCCCGAAGGGCACTACCTCGCCGGGCCCCAGGATCGCCAGGACATGGACGAGTTCATGGCGGCGAATTGGCCCAACTGGCGGGCCGAGGTGCTGCGAGCGTTGGACAAGGGCAATCTGGAATTGGCGCGCGAGGAAGGCCGGACCGGACCGGTGTCGGCCTTCTGCGCCTTCGAGGTCAACCGGCGGGGACTGCTCGGTCCCGTGGCGGTTCGCGTCGAGCTCATGGGTCAGGGCCGCGGCAAGGGCGTCCTGGTGGGCGCGCTGCACGAGCTGCGGCGGCGCGGCGCCGACCGCATCTCGGTGGTCTGGGTCGGTCCCGTCCTCCCCGTATGCCGCCGTCGGTGGGCGGGTGGGCAACGTGTACTTCGTCTACCGCAAGGAGCTGGCGTGAACCTCCTGCCGGTGCCCCGGAGAGTCGAGCTCACCGACGATCTGGTCACGGCCGCGCCCGCGGCGCGACGGCTGGACCCGTCGCTCCCCGCGCAGGGGTACGAGCTTCGGATCGCCGCGGACGGTGTCGATCTCGTCGGCGGGGACGATGCAGGGCTCTTCTACGGGGAGGCCACCCTCACCCAGCTGGCGCGGCTGCACGGTGGCCGACTGCCGGCGGGTTCGGTACACGATCACCCCGACCTCGCTGTGCGGGGCGTGATGCTGGACATCTCACGCGACAAGGTCCCGACCATGCACTCGCTCCGACAGGTGATCGACAGGTTGGCGTCGCTCAAGGTCAACCAGGTCCAGCTCTACTCGGAGCACACGTTCGCCTACCGCGACCATGGCGAGGTCAACGCAGCCGCCAGCCCCCTCGACGCGGCGGAGATCACCGAGCTCGATGCGTTCTGCCGCGCCCGCCACGTCGAGCTCGTGCCGAACCAGAACTGTCTGGGGCACATGAACCGGTGGCTGGCGCACGACCGCTACCGGCCGCTGGCGATCGAGCCCGACGGGTTCGTCGACCCCTTCGGGATCACCCGGCGTCCCATGACCATGGAGCCCAACAACCCGTCGTCGCTGGCGCTGGTGCGAGAGCTGCTCGACGAGCTGCTCCCGCTGTTCAGCAGTCACCGCGTCCACGTCGGGCTCGACGAGGCATGGGAGCTACCGGCCACCCGCATCGACGACTTCTTGGCCTGGGTCACCACCCTGCGTGGTCTGCCCGAACTCGAAGGGCGCGAGATGTTGATGTGGGGCGACATGGTCTCGGGCCACCCCGACATGGTGGCCGCGCCTGCCGGCGGGCGTGACGGTCTGCGAGTGGGGCTACGACGACTGGTATCCCTTCGACGAGCGCTGCGTCGTCCTGGCCGATGCCGGGGTGCCGTTCTGGGTCGCGCCGGGTACCTCGAGCTGGCTCAGCATCCTCGGACGCTTCACCAATGCCCGGACGACTTGCAGCCGCGCCGCCGCGGCGGCCCTGGCCCATGGAGGCATCGGCTATCTCAACACCGACTGGGGTGACAACGGCCACCTCCAGCAGTGGGTGATAAGCGAGCCCGGGCTGGCCTATGGCGCCGCGGTGTCGTGGTGCCAGGCGACCAACGACGACATCAACATGGCGGCGGCGCTCAGCACTCATGTGTTCGAGGACCCCACGGGACGTCTGGCCGACGCCGTCCTTGCCCTCGGCGACGCGCACCTGCTGGTCGCGCCGCAATTCCCGAACATGTCCACGCTGGTCATGAACCTGTACTACCCCCAGCTCGCCGTCGGCCGCGGCCTGACGGCCGGGCTCACCGCCGCCGATCTGGACACGGTGGAGAACTGCCTGGCGGATGCCCGCTCGACGGTCGCCAACGCGCAGGCGGCGCGCCAGGACGGCAAGTGGCTCGTCGACGAGGTCGTCTACAGCGCCGACCTGGTGTCGCTCTTCGTCCGCGACGCCCAGGCACGTCTGCGCGGCGACGGCACGCTCGGCTCCGTCGGGCCGGACGAACTGGCCGCGCTCGGCAGCGCCCTCGACGAGCTCATGGAGCGCTTGCGCTCGCTTTGGCTCCGGCGCAACCGTCCTGGCGGGCTCGAGGACAGCCTCGCCTGGCTCCGCAACGTTCGCGCTGCGTACAGCTCGGGCCGTCCCGACCCGAACTGGGGCGGCATCTCGGTCCCCCAGTCCTAGGACTCGCAGTGCTCGCGAGACCTGTTCAGGCGGCCTGCTCCCCCTCGCCGTCGCCCTCTTCATCGTCGTCCGCGTCGTAACAGTCCCACGAGCAGTACCCGGCGATCCGGGGCGACGCGGGGTGGAAGCCGCAGCGCGAGCAGCGCTGGGCAGATGTCGTGTTCGTCTTCGGCGTCGTGATGTCGTGCACTGTCGTCTTCCGTTCCTTGGTCATTTCCCTCGTAGTGCGTTCCTGTCGTCCTTCGTGCTGTTCGGCCTGCGACCGTCGCTATTGGCCTCGTTTCGATCACCAGAGACCGTCCCTTGAGTGCACAAGAGCCGCTCCCTGGTAGGAAGCGGCTCCTCGACGTCTGGGACTGTGAATCAGTCTCCCTACGTCGGGACCACCCCCGGCACGGACAGCTTCGAGATGTCACACGCCCGTACCTCGGCCATGACGACGCGCAACTCCCCGAGCAGGCACATCGCCTGTTGGCACCGGGGAACCCGGTCGATCGACTTGCGGTACTGCGTCATCACGTCCCAAGTATACGAGACGCGACCGGTCCCCTCGAACCAAAACTGCCCGGCGCGCGGAGAGTTCATCGCCGCGTCACATGCAACGGCCGCATCGGCGGCCGGGCGGTCGGCGCCCGCCGCCGCCGCTCAGGCTGACGTGCCGGCGAGCCTGGCCTTCAACTCGGGCTTGACCACCTTGCCGGTCGGGTTCCGTGGCAGGGAATCGACGAAGATGAACTGGCGAGGCACCTTGTAGTCGGCCAGGTGCTCGAGCCCGAAGGCACGGAGCTCGTCCGCATCGGCCTGAGCGTCCGGGTGCAACACCACGAAGGCAACCACGTCCTCCCCCAGCACTGGGTGCGGCGCACCGACGACCGCGACCTCCTTGACCGCGTCGTGTTGCACCAGCGCGTGCTCGACGTCGGTGGCGTGGACGTTGTTGCCGCCGCGAATTATCACGTCCTTGGAGCGGCCGACGATGTAGAGGTAGCCGTCCGCATCGAGCTTGCCGAGATCACCGGTGATGAGCCAGCCGTCCTTCCAGGTGTCCGCCGTGGCGTCGGGGTCGTTGAAGTACTCGCGCTGGCGGCCCGGCATCTGGAGACGCACTTCCCCGACGGCGTCAGGCGGCAACGGCTGGTCGTGCTCGTCGACGATCTGCACGACGGCCGGGGGCGCGATCTGACCGACCGAGCCCGGGCGCTTGACCGCTTCGCCTTGCGGCATGATGCAATAGGCCGAACCGGCCTCGGTCATGCCGTAATTGTTGGAGACCAGGGCGTCGGGCATCTTCTCCTGGAGGCGCTCCACGACGTATGGCGCGAGCGGCGCGCTGCCCACCGAGCACATGGTGACCGAGGTGAGATCGGCCGAGTCAAAGCGTGGGTTGTCGATGAGCAGATGCGCCATGGCAGGGACCAGGAAGACGGCGGCCGGCCGCTGCTCTTCTACGACCCGGAGCCAGCGATCCGCCTCGAAGCGGGGTTGGTAGATCACCTGCAAGCCCAGCTTCATCGGCGTGTAGACCAAGGCGATCCCGGCGAAGGTGAACAGCGGGCTTGCGTGCAGCCACCCAGCACCGGACCAATTCGGATCGACATTGCCGATCATGGAACCGTTGGAGTGGCGCACCGCAACGCCCTTGGGGCGCCCGGTCGTGCCCGAGGTGTAGAGGATGTCGGCCAGATCGTCGTTGTCGCGATCCGCCTGGAAGGGCGAGCGGTCGCCGGCGGTCGCCTCTGCCCACCCGAGCAGAGGCACGTCGGGGGCGCCCGAACCCGGCGGCGTGACAACCCCCTCCTTCCCGGCATCGACCAGCGCGAGGAGTCCGTCGCCCCCGGCCTGCAGATCGCTGGCGACCAGATCACCGTCGGCCACCACGGCGGTGGCGCCCGAGTGTGCCAGCACGTGCGCCACTTCGGCGGGAGCGAGCCTCGGGTTCATCGGGACGGCAACCCCACCGGCCCGGTGCGCCGCCGAATAGGACACAAGCCAGCGCAGGGCCAGCTCGGGGTGGAGATGGATGCCCACCCGGGCGCCCGGCTCGAGACCGGCGTCGAGGAGGCGACGTGCCATGGCGTTGGCAGCACCGTCCCATTCGGCGAACGTCATGGAACCGACGTCGACGACTTCGAAGGCCGTCTTGTCGCCGAATTCGGTGGCCATGCGGCCCAGATGCTCGTCCATCAACACTGAATGCGGTTCCCCCGGGAGCTCTCGGCGCCAAAAGTTGACGCCCGTGTCAGGTTCGTTGCAGCATGGCCGATGCGCCCACAGGGGTCAATCCCGCGGGTGACCACCCATTTTGTCCTCCCCCGGGTCGTCTGCCGCCGGATGATGCACGACCGGGATCCGACCGAACGCCCGGAAGCACCGAGGGAAGCACCGAGGGAAGCAAGGAGCGCACATGTCCGACGCCACCGCCAACGACGCCGTCATCGTTGCCGCCGTCCGCACCCCGATCGGCCGCGCCGGGAAAGGGCTGGCCGGCCTGTCCCTGCAGGACATCGGCATGCAGACGGTGACGGCTGCCATAAGCAGCGCAGGGATCGACACGGACGACATCGACGACATCCTTCTGGGTGAAGCCGTCCAGGGTGGCGGCTGCACCGCTCGCTACGTCGCCGTTGCCTTGGGTCTCCCATCCGACACGCCGGGCGGGGCCGTGCAGCGTCAGTGCGCCACGGGGATGATGGCGGTGCAGGAGGCGGCCGCCAACATCCGCTCGCGGCATGGCCGACGCGGTGATCGCCGGAGGCGTCGAGTCCATGACCCGCTATCCCGTGCTGTTCGAGAAGTCTCCCTACCCCTTCGGCGGGATGGAGCGCTTCTCGCCGCCCAGCCACCCGGACTCGCCCGAGGCGCCCAACATGAACACGCTCATCACGGTGGGCGAGAACACGGCCCGTGAGTGCGGCATCACCCGCGAGGAGTCGGACCACTGGTCGTACCACTCCAACGTCCGTGCTGTCGCGGCGACCGACGACGGGCGCTTCGCCGAGGAGATCGTGCCGGTGACCGTGCCGGCGGGACGGGGCGAGACGGTGACCGTCAGCATCGACGAGCACCCCCGCCGTGGGACGACCTTGGAGAAGTTGGCGGCGCTGCCGTCGTTGACGGGCCCCGACGGGCAGGTCACAGCCGGGAACTCATCGGGCATCGCCGACGGCGGTGCCGCCCTCGTCGTGGTGTCCCGTGCCTATGCGGAGGCCCACGGCATGGCGCCGCTGGCGACCGTGCGGTCGTGGAACTCCTGCGGGATCGAGCCTGCCCTCACCGGGCTGGCGCCGACCATCTGCGTGCCCCGCGCCCTGGAACGGGCCGGACTGAGCGAATCCGACGTCGACCTGGTCGAGATCAACGAGGCCTTCGCCACCATGGCGGTGGCGTGCTCGCGCAAGCTCGGCTTCTCCCACGACATCGTGAACGTGAACGGCGGCGCCGTCGGAATCGGGCACCCCATCGCGGCCTCGGGGGCCCGCATCCTCGTCACCTTGATTTACGAGCTGCGCCGCCGCGGCGGCGGCATCGGCGTCGGGACGCTGTGCGCCGGCGGCGGCATGGGCTCGGCGACGGTGGTCGAGGTCCACGCACCCGCCACTTGAGCGGACCGGACGGGCTACTCCTTCTCGTCCCCGCCCTCTGCCATGTGGTCCTTGATGGAGTTGACGACGGTGGGATCGAGCAGCGTGGTCACATCGCCGAGGGGACGGTCGTCGGCCACGTCGCGCAACAGCCGGCGCATGATCTTGCCGCTCCTCGTCTTGGGGAGCTCGGGGGTCAGCATGATCTGGCGCGGCTTGGCGATCGGGCCGATCTCTTTCGCCACGTGGTCACGCAGCTCGGCGACCAGCCTCTCTCCGGCCTCCCCCTCTGCCTCGTTGGCCCCTTTGACGGTGACGAATGCGACGATGGCCTGCCCGGTCGTCGGATCGCTCGCACCGACCACGGCGGCCTCGGCCACCGCCGGATGCCCGACCAACGCATGCTCGACCTCGGTGGTCGAGATCCGGTGTCCTGAGATGTTCATCACGTCGTCGACGCGACCGAGCAGCCACAGGTCGCCGTCCTCGTCGCGCTTCGCACCATCGCCTGCGAAGTAACGACCGGGGAACCTCGACCAGTAGGTCTCCTTGTAGCGTTCGTCGTCGCCGTAGATGCCGCGCAGCATGCCCGGCCAGGGCTCGGTGAGCACCAGGTAGCCGCCTTCGCCGTTGCCGACCGAACGACCCTCGTTGTCGATCACGTCTGCGGACACCCCGGGGAACGGTGTCATGGCGGCTCCGGGTTTGGTGGCGGTGATCCCCGGCAGCGGGGTGATCATGATGCCGCCCGTCTCGGTCTGCCACCACGTGTCGACGATCGGGCATCGTCCGCCACCGATGTGGTTGCGGTACCAGATCCAGGCCTCGGGATTGATCGGCTCGCCGACCGAGCCCAGCAAACGCAGACTCGAGAGGTCGTGCTTGGCCGGGAGATCCTCGCCCCACTTCATGAAGGTGCGGATCGTGGTGGGCGCGGTATAGAGGATGTTGACCTTGTAGCGCTCGACGATCTGCCACCACCGGTCGCGACCCGGCGTGTCGGGTGTGCCCTCGTACATGACCGACGTCGCCGCGTTGGCCAGGGGTCCGTACACGATGTAGCTGTGGCCGGTGACCCAGCCGATGTCGGCCGCGGTCCAGAACACGTCACGTTCGGGCTTCAGGTCGAAGATGAGGCGGTGGGTGGCCGACACATGGGTGAGGTAGCCCCCGCTGGTGTGCAGGATCCCCTTGGGCTTGGCCGTGGTTCCGCTCGTGTACATGATGTAGAGCGGGTGCTCGGCATCGAAAGCCTGAGCGGCATGCGTCGTCGGCTGACGCTCCACCACCTCGTGCCACCAGACATCGCGTTGTTCGTCCCAGTCGACCTCCTGTCCGGTCCGCCGGACGACGAGGACCCGCTGGACGCCGGGGCACTCCTCGACCGCTTCGTCGACCGCTGGCTTCAGCGCGCTGGCGGCGCCGCGCCGGTAGCCCCCGTCCGCGGTGATCACGAAGTGCGCGTCGCAGTCGAGGATCCGGCTCCGCAGCGCATCGGAGGAGAATCCACCGAAGACCACCGTATGGGGGGCACCGAGCCGCGCGCAGGCCAGCATGGCGACGACGGCCTCGGGGACCATCGGCATGTAGATGGCCACCTTGTCGCCGGCTTGCACGCCGAGCTCGGTCAGCGCGTTGGCGGCCTGGCACACCGAGGCGAGGAGATCGGCGTAGGTGATCGTCCGCGTGTCGCCTGGCTCTCCTTCCCAGTGGAAGGCGACGCGCCCCCCAAACCCGACTCGACGTGCCGGTCGACGCAGTTCACGGCGACGTTGAGCGTCCCGCCGACGAACCACTTCGCAAAGGGGATGCGCCAGTCCACCACGTCGGACCACGGCGTCTCCCAGCGCAGCCGCTGGGCCTGTGCTTCCCAGAAAGCCAGCCGGTCCCCATCGGCCTCGGCGTAAATACCCGGCTGTGCGTTGGCCTCCTTGGCCAGCTCCTCAGGCGGGGGGAAGCTCCTCGTCTCGTGGAGCAGAGCCGACAAGTTCTCTTCGTGCACGTCCCCCACCTGACCTCCCTTCACTCCTGAGCTCTCGCGTCGTCAGGGTCTTCTCTACCCCGATCATTACCCGGTGTGCCCCACGGTCATGGTTTGGCCGGTGCGGGAAGCGTCAACGGACTGCCCACCGGCACGAATTTCCGTCCCAACATGCCGTTGATCACGCCGGCCGAGGAGGCGTACCAGGCACAGGCGGCGGTCACGACGCCCGCGATGCCTCCGGCCTTGACGATGTCCGTGTGGTTGGAGAAGTTCCCGATGGCCAGGAGGATGAACGTGACCTCGAGGGTCAGGAAGACCGCGAACACGGCCCGGCTGACGAAGAGGCTCCAGAGCAGCATGTAGGTGTTGAAGATCACGAAGGCCACGGCGATCCAGCCCAGGTCGTTGTTGAGCTCGACCGGCGTCGGCTTGAACTGGGGGACCA
Source organism: uncultured Acidimicrobiaceae bacterium (assembly GCA_963791995.1). Lineage (GTDB taxonomy): Bacteria > Actinomycetota > Acidimicrobiia > Acidimicrobiales > RAAP-2 > Bog-473. The sequence goes on from CAWBUQ010000014.1 coordinate 103,372, forward strand.
CCAGCAGGAAGTAGACGGCCACTCCGATCCAAAAGGCGCCATAGGTGGAGAATGCGGTGGCACCGAAGACGTTGCGGTTGCGGAACTCCCACATGCCGGCCAGGAGCTGGGCGATGCCGCCGTAGGCAAGGGCGAACCCGAGGAAGGCGACCGTGCCCTTGGTCCAGCCGGCATTGAACGCCGAGAGCAGGAACGTCGTGAGGGCGAAGGCGGCCAGCCCGAGCGGAGCCGGATCGGCCGCCGGCGGCGTCTCCTTGATGGCGATGTCGGTGATCTCCATCATCCCCGGTTGCGCCCCGTTCGGAGCCGCCTGGGACGGGCCAGATTCGATTGGTCTGTCGGTTACAGCCATGGTCACTCCTTCCTCCGGCGTGAGCGACACCCCCCACGCACCAATCGACGGAACGACCTCCCCCGTGGACTGCGATCCTCGGCCCCCCGACCGGGTTCGAGCATTCCGTCGTGTGTCCTTCCCAAAGATGGGAACGCTTCATTGTGTGGACGACATTTCGCCTCCATCAAGGTCCGGTCGACGAAGTGACCCGGGGGTGCGACGAGCGGTCGAATTCGTGCGACGAATGGAGTCTCACGACTCGGTCGCGCCGCCACGATCTCGGGCCGCGTCCCGGCGCGGTGTGGCACACTCGCTTCACACGCACCGACGTCCGTTGGATGAACCAAAGGGGGTCCCGTGAAAGAGGCGCTGTGGCTCGCACTCGTGGGACTGGTCGTCCTCATCGTGCTGATCGTCCGCTTCGCAATGCGTGCGGAATGGAGACTCGGCACACCCACACAACGGGCCGCGCTGGCCACGTTGCACACGGCCAACCTGGCGGCGCCGGCGTGGCGCACCGGATTGAGCCGCTCCACCGCGGAGCGCTCCGTGTCCTACATCCGACAGCTCATCGGCGCCGAGGGCGTGGCCATTGCCGACACGGCCGACGTCCTGGCCGCGGACGGCCTCGACGACGAGCACTGCATGCTGCTCCGCTCCGCCATCGCCCATGCGGTGGCGACCCGCCGCCCGCACGTGCTGTCCGCCCATGAATTGGCGTGTGGCGCGGAGGGGGCATGTCCCCTGCAGTCAGGTGTGGTGGTGCCGCTCACCACCGACGGTGTGGTGGTCGGCACCCTGGCCGCGCTCGATGCGTCGGCGCCCGCAGGGTTGGTGAGGCTCAGCGAAGAGGTAGCGGAATTCGTCTCGACCCAGCTGCAGCTGGCTGAGCTGGACCGCTCCCGCCGCCACGCCGTGCAGGCCGAGTTGCGCTTCCTGCGCGCGCAGATCTCCCCACACTTCATCTACAACGCCCTGACCGCGATCGAGTCCTATGTGCGGTCCGACCCCGACCGAGCCCGGGCTCTGCTGATTGAGTTCGCCGACTTCATTCGTTACAGCTTCCGCAGCCACGGGCAGTTCGTGACCATTGCCGAGGAGATCCGCCTGGTCGACACCTATCTCGACCTCGAGCGAGCGCGGTTTGGTGACCGCCTGGCGGTCACCTTGACCGTGGCGCCAGAAGTACTGAGCGTGCTCCTGCCGCCGTTCGTTCTCCAGCCGTTGGTCGAGAACGCGGTCCACCACGGGCTGGAGCCGAGCGGCCGACCGGGCCGGCTCGAGATCCATATCGACGACGCCGACTCGCTGGCCATGATCTCGGTCGAGGACGACGGCATCGGAGCCGACCCGGCCCACATGAAACGGGCCCTCTCCGGCCTCTCCGACGAGGCCGGCGTGGGCCTACACAACGTGGACGAACGCCTGCGCACGGTCTTCGGCGACGACGCCCGACTCGCCGTCGAAACGGCACCCGGGGCGGGCACGCGGGTCACGATGCGCATCCCCAAGTTCCACGTCGGTGTGCCGTCATGACCACGCTCAGCGTGCTCGCGGTCGACGACGAGGAGCCCGCGCTCGACGAACTCGTCTACGTGCTGAGGTCGCTGTCGATGGTGTCGCAGGTCCGGGCAGTCGGCTCGGCGGAGGATGCGCTGCACTACCTGCAGAACGGCCACTTCGACGTCGTCCTCCTCGACATCGCGATGCCGGGCCTCGACGGGCTGGAGCTGGCGGGCGTGGTGTCGCGCTTCGTCGATGCGCCGGCCATCGTCTTCGTCACCGCACACGAGGAGTTCGCATTGGCAGCGTTTGACGTCGGTGGGGCCGGATATGTCCTCAAGCCGGTCACCGAGGAGTCACTCCTCACCGTGCTCGAGCGGCTGAGCCGGTTGCGTGCCGGCGAACGAATGACCCCCGAGGCCTTCGACACGATCCCCGTGGAACTCGGCACCCTGACCAAGCTGATCGCGGGGGAGAGCGTCTCATGGGTCGAATCGTCCGGCGACTACGTCCGCCTGCATCTCCGGGATGGCCCGCAATACCTCGTTCGCCTCGCCATCTCGACGCTGGAGGAGGAGTGGCGGGAGCACGGTTTCGTCCGTGTCCATCGCGGCTATCTCGTCTCCATGCGCGACATTCGTGAGATCCGTACGGTCGAAGGCCACACCGTGGTCCGGGTGGGCTCCGTCGACCACTTCGTCGACCTGCCGGTGAGCCGCCGCCACGCCAAGCAGCTCCGGGACCGGCTCGTCCGGCACGCCCGCCGATCCTCCGCATGACCACCACCCAGCCTCAACGCCGCGTGCTGGTCCGCAGCGATGCCCGGCGCGTGCCGGGACCGGCCGAGGAGCCGGGACTCGGGGACCTCTCGCACGCCGACTCGTACGGACGTGAATTCCTGGCGTCCCTCATGCGCGGACAAGGCGGCGTCTGCCTGAGCACTCTGTTGCCCGCCGTGGCACTGCTCGCGCTGTACCCGCTCCTGGCCGCCATCTTCCCTTCATTGGCCACAGCCCAGATCGTCGGTGTCCCGCTGACCCTCATCATCCTCGGCGGAGGGATCTATCCCCCGCTCGTCCTGCTGGGCTTTTGGTACGTGCGCCGCTCCGAGCGCGTGGAGAGGCGCTTCACGGATCTGTTGAAGGACCGATGACTGCGCCCGTCTCGGTCGCCGCGATCGTGGCCGTGACGCTGGTGACCGCCGTCATCGGCGTGCGGGGGAGGCGTGTGGCCCGCACGCCGGCCGACTTCCTGGTGGCAGCCCGCCAAGTCCCGGCACCGCTCAACGTGTCGGCCATCTCGGGCGAATACCTCTCCGCCGCGTCGTTTCTCGGCATCGCCGGCCTGGCGGTCCTCGAGGGTCTCGGCGCGCTCTGGTACGCGGTCGGCTATGCCGCCGGGTACCTCGTCCTCCTGGCTGCGATCGCCGCTCCGCTCCGCCGCTTCGGCGCGTACACGATCCCCGACTTCGCCGAGGGACGGCTCGGCCGCCCGATCCTGCGCCAAGTCGCCACCGTGATCGTCATCTTGATCTGCGGCTTCTATCTCCTCCCCCAGCTCAAAGGCGCCGGCGTCACACTCCAGGTCGCCGTCGGTGGACCGGAATGGATCGGCGTGGTGGTGCTCGGCGCCATCGTCACCCTGGGCATCGCGAGCGGCGGCATGAAGGGCATCACTTTCGTTCAGGCCTTCCAGTACTGGCTGAAAGTGGTCGCCATCGCAGTGCCCGCCATCGTGCTCCTCTCCTTCGCACAGCACGGTCCGGTGGCCTCGGTCACCAGACCGGCACCACCCTCCTTCACCCACCAGACCACAGTGCAGTTCCCCCAGTCCGAATCCATCGTGGTGACCCGTCCGGTCACGGTCGAGGCCTCGGGTCTCGTCGACGGCGTCGCGCGTCATGGCGCGGCATTCCACCTCGACACCGGCACCTACAGCGTGCACGCGGGAGCCTCGATCGTGTTCCCGGCCGGAGCACAGGCGCCGCACGTCGCTGCCAATCCGATCCTCGGCGGCCCCGCATGGAGCTCCTCGCTGCTCCATCTCAATGGCCAACCGGACCACACTCTCGCCGCCACCTATGGAGTGCTCCTGGCCACGGTCCTAGGAGCGATGGGTCTCCCACACATCCTGGTTCGCTTCTACACGAATCAGGATGGACAATCGGCTCGGCGGACGACCGCATTCGTCCTGCTCCTTCTTGCCAGCTTCTACGTGTTCCCCGCAGTCCTGGCCGTACTCGGACGAATTCGAGGCGCCGGGCCTCTACACCTCGGGCCAGACCGACTCGGTCGTCCTCGTCTTGCCGTGGGCCATGGTCGCCGGCCCGGTCGGCACCGCGCTCGCCGCGCTCGTCGCAGCGGGCGCTTTCGCGGCATTCCTCTCCACGTCGTCGGGACTGATGATCGCCATGTCGGGCGCCATCTCCCATGACATCATGGGCGGCGGCGTGCGGATCTTCCGGCTCTCCGCCGTCGCCGTGGGCGTGGTCATGACCCTGCTCGGGCTCTTCGTCGCCAACATCTCGATCAACGTCTTGGTGGGCTGGGCCTTCGCAGTGGCCGCGTCGACCTTCTGCCCGCTGCTCCTGCTCGGGATCTGGTGGCGCCGGCTGTCCTGGATCGGCGCCGTGGCCGGTCTCCTGGTCGGCGGCGTGACGTCGTCACTCGCCGTCGTCGTCACGATGCTGGGCGTCGGCCAGACCGGCTGGCCCGCGGTGCTCCTGGGCGAACCGGCGATCTGGACCGTTCCGTTGTCGTTCGCCACGATGATCGTCGTCTCGGTCCTCACACCCGCCGCAGTCCCCAAGGACGTGACGTCTCAGCTTCTTGCCCTGCACCTGCCCGAATGGGTGCGGACACCCGTCTCGGCGCGCAAGCTCATCGTGCCGCCGGTCCGGCCGGGCCTGGGCGAATCTCGAAGCCTGCAAACATGAACGCCGGCGTCACGGTCGCACCGACGAGGGCGTAAGCCCCGAGAGGCCGGGCGGACTGCCACACGCCGGCCTCGACGACGAGTTGCGGGGAGTGTCCCGCTGCGACATCCGGCCCGAGGAGACGCCGTTCGACCCGGCCGTTTGAACCTTCCGTCGTCAGCTCGATCGGCTCCCCCGCGTAGAAGTGCCACATTTCGGTCGCGTCGATGCGGTGCGAAGCCGAGAGTTCGCCCTCGAGGAGCAGGTAGAAGATTGCGCTGCCGCCAGGCCGCTCCCCTGCCGCCGCGGGTGCGGTCCACGTTCGCCGGTACCAGCCTCCCTCGGGATGCGGTGCGAGGTCGAGAGCCGCGATGAGCCATTCGCCGGGGCGCACCGCGTCAGTCTGCCCGATGGCCGCATCGTTGGATCGGACCGGCCGATCCCTGTGCCCTCAGTCGCCGAAGACGCCGCGCGACGCGGCCACCGCCAGGGAATGCTGGGCCGAACCACCGAACAGCGCGCCATTCACTTCGGCGCGCTTCATAAAGATGTGTGCGTCGTGCTCCCAGGTGAAGCCGATCCCGCCGAAGGACTGGAGACTCTCGCCACAGACCGAATGCTGGCAGTCGTCCGACGCGGCCTTCGCCATGGAGACCGCTACAGACCTGTCCGGCGTGTCCTCCTCGAGTGCTGCAACTGCGAAGTAGCACAGGGCGCGGGCCCGCTCGAGGGTGAGGAACAAGTTGCTCATCTTGTGCTTCATCGCCTGGAAGGATCCGACCGGGACGCCGAACTGCTTGCGGTCCTTGACGTACGCGAGCACCAGCTGGAACAGCGCGTCACACGCCCCGACGGCCTCCAGCGCGACGGCCAGAGTCGCCTCCTCTACGGCGCGCCCGACACCCCGGGTGGACGCCTCGCTCCCGGGCTCACCGAGTGCCCGGTCGTCGGGCACCATCACCCGGTCGAGCCTGAGCGTGGAGAGGGGCCGGCTTGCGTCGAGCGAGTGAAGCGGTACCAGCGCCGCCGACCCAACGGGCACCACAAAGGCTCCGATGCCGCCGCCTGCCTTGGCCACGACCGCCACCTCTGAGACGCCCTCGGGAGCGACGACCGCGAGTTTGGAACCGTCGAGGACCCAGCCCCCCTCCGCACGCTCCGCGGTCATGGAGACCTGGTCGATCGACCATCCCCGAGGATCGTCGCTGAGCGCCACCGTCCCGGCGATCTCGCCGGAGGCGACTCCCGACAAGAACCGCTGACGTTGCTCTTCGCTTCCGACTTCGCGGACCATCGGGGTGAACGCCGTTACTGTCGGCAGCAGGGGCCCGGGAGCGACGGCTCGGCCGAGCTCCTCCGCAAGAACGGCCACTTCCACGATCGACAGCCCGACACCGCCGTACTCCTCGGGGATTGCGAGCGCCGGCCAATCGAGGGCAACCATGGAATCCCACAGCTTCTCGGGCGGCTCCCCCGTCTCTACGACCGCCCGGACAAGGTCGATCGGGCACTCCTTCTCCAGAAAGGTTCGGACCGAGGAGCGGAGCTCTTCCTGCTCACCCGTGAACTCGAGCTCCACTGCCATCCCTCCCCGACCATGCCGGTGGTTCTTCGATCCCTTGCGATCGGGCGTGCGACCTTGTGACCGTTGCCGCCCCAGGTCGCGGCGAGTGTACCTGACCCCCCATCAGTCCCATCGGCCTGTGCTACCTTCCCGACGCCCCGTTTTCTGGGAAAGACGGCATGGGTGCCCCGGGGGGGGTCGCCGGTCCGTGGCGCAAGCCCGGGCCGGCGACAACGGGGGACAACAGCTCCGGCCTAACCAGGGTCACGCGGTTGCGCGCCTACACTCTGCGGTGCGCCTCTAGCTCAACGGCAGAGCAAC
>CAWBUQ010000015.1:0-79087 GCA_963791995.1 uncultured Acidimicrobiaceae bacterium
GCATGCCACGTCGAGCCAGCTCCAGTGGATCGTCGATTCCTACGCGATGGTGTTCGCCGGCTTCCTGCTCGTCGGTGGGACGCTGGCCGACCGGTTCGGCCGCAAGCGGTTCTTCCTCATCGGGCTCAGCGTGTTCGCAGCGGGATCGATCGGCGCGGCTCTGTCCGGCACGGTGTCGACCCTCATCGGGTTCCGCGCCCTCATGGGAGTCGGTGCGGCGCTGACGATCCCGACGTCGCTGGCCATCATCAACGACCTGTTCCGTGATCCGGTCGAGCGCGCTCGGGCCATCGGCTTCTGGGCCGGGACGATCGGTCTCGGTATCGCCGTCGGCCCCATCGCCGGCGGGCTCTTGCTGTCGAGGTTCTGGTGGGGCTCGATCTTCTTGGTGAACGTCCCGATCGCGTGCATCGGCGTCATCGGCGCCGTGCTGGTGGTGCCCGACTCGAAGAATCCACACGTGCAGCGCCCCGATCCCGTCGGGGCCGCGTTGTCGATCGCCGGCCTCGGACTGCTGCTCTGGACGATCATCGAAGGTCCGACTCGAGGGTGGACCTCGGGCGCCGTGGTGGGGGCAGGACTGGCCAGTCTCGCGGTACTCGGTGGCTTCGTCGTCTGGGAGTCACGCAGCACACATCCCATGCTCAAGCTCGAGTTCTTCCGTGATCGCCGGTTCTCGGTGGCTCTCGGCGCAGAGTGCCTGGCGGTGTTCGGCCTCATGGGAGCGCTGTTCCTGTCGACCCAGTTCCTCCAGTTCGACCTCGGGTTCTCGCCTCTCCAGGCGGGCCTCCGGATCCTCCCGATCGCCGTCATGGTCGTCGTCGGCGCCGCTGCGTCCCCGGTGGCCGCCCGCCTGGTGGGCGTGAAGCTCACGGTGGCGGCCGGGCTCGTGTCGATCGCGGCCGGCCTGTGGCAGGTCTCGGCGTCATCACGGTTCGACACGACGTATGGCGACGTCGTTCTCGGACTGCTTCTGATTGGCTTGGGCGCCGGACTCATGCTGCCCACCGCCACGAACTCAGTCATCGGGTCGGTGCCCCAGGGCGATTCGGGCATCGCATCAGCCAGCAATACCGTGGCGCTCCAGGTCGGCGGCGCGTTGGGTGTCGCGGTCATCGGGAGCGTGATGCTGACCCGCTATCAGGGTCACATGGCGTCGGCGTTGGTCGGCCGGCACGTGCCTCCATCAGTCGCCCACGACCATTCTCGGGTCACTGGGCGCTGCTCTGGCCGTGGCGACGCGCATCGGAGGCCCCACCGGGGTGGAGCTTGCCCGCGCCGCCCGTACCGCCTTCATGAGCGGCGACGAGGTGGCGCTCGCCGTGGGCGCCGTCGTCTCCCTTGCAGCTGCGATCCTCGTGCTCGTGGCGCTGCCCTCGCACGCCTCTCGTGCGCAGACCCCGTCCGCCGAGCCGGAGGAGCAGTTCCCGAGCATGCCGACCGCTCCGTACCAGGACGGATTCACGCGGCGCTCCACGTGAATCCGTCGGGGTCGATGAACGGCCCGGCCTCGCTGGCGATGACGATCCCGTGCGGTCCGATGTCGTCCGGCGAGACGCCGGCGTCCTTGGCCAATGCCCGCCGTCCGTAGAGCGCCAGCTTGATGTCGTCCGGCGCGCTGTCGAACTGGACGTACTTGCGGCCAAAACTCTTCGCCACCGTGAGGCCGTCGGTCCACGTAGAATCTCTTGCTGGCGAGGACGTCCGCCGTGCCCATCAGAAGAACGATCTCATCGATCTTCCGAGAAGCCGGTCCGGAGTTCTTCTTCGACGACGTGGCGATCTTCCAGATCGTGCCGTCCGGCGCCTGGACGACGCCGCCGTAGCCCCAGAGCGATTTCGTGACTGCTTTGATCGCGGTCGCTCCGGCGTCGAGCGCGGTGCCGACGAGTGCGTCGACCGTGGCGGGTTGCGCCACCACGAGCGACAGGGTGAACCCACGGAAGCTGGTGGTGGCCGAGGCCGAGGCCGAAGCCGTCAGGCTCAACTGATCGTCCAAGCCGAAGGCGTCGGCATAGAAGGCCGTGGCTGCCCCGGGGTCGGGGACTTCGAGCGTGATGGAGCTGATGGAAGTCGTGGAGCTGATGGATGTCATGGCAATTCCTTTCGTAAATGTGAGCATGTCGGTCGTGTCGTGGATCGCACCTGTACGCGGGTGCCGGTCTTCTAGTCCTGGATCAACCCGAGAACGTTGCCGTCGGGGTCGGTGACGGTGGCCACCAGGCGCCCCCCGCCGACGTCGCTGGCGGGCTCTTTCACAGTGGCGCCCGCCGCAGTCACCTCGGCCAACTTCGCCTCGATGTCGGTCACGTGCCAGAAGGCCACGGGCGAGGTGTAGCCCTGCGGGCCGCCGCCCGGGAGCAACCCGATGTGCTGGCCCGCGACGTCGAAACCGATGTAATAGGGCCCGTCGGTCTGAGGTGCTTGGCCCAGCAGGGCGCTATAGAGGGCCTTGGCCTTCTCCGGGTCGGAAACAGGGTGCAGCACGGTCTTGATTCCCTCAGTGGAAGTGCTGGTCATAGTGGCTCCTACGGTCGTGGGTCACATTGACCCGGTGGGTGTCGTCAGTGATATGACGACCACGAACCCGAGGACGTGACCATGAACGACAGCGACGTGCTCGCCCGACAATTCGAAGCACACCGGAACCACCTTCGTGCGGTAGCGCTGCGCATGTTGGGTTCGAGTGACGAGGCCGATGACGCCGTCCAGGAAGCCTGGCTGCGCCTGAGCCGTTCCGACGCGGAAGCCGTGGACAATCTCGGAGGCTGGCTGACCACCGTGGTGTCCCGTGTGTGCCTCGACATGCTGCGCTCTCGGGCCAGGAAGCAGGAGGTCCCGCCGGACGCCACGCCCGAGCCGGTGACGGTGACGTCCCCCGAGGACGAGGCGTTGCTCGCCGACTCGGTCGGCTTGGCGCTCCTCGTGGTCCTGGACACGTTGGAGCCGGCAGAGCGCTTGGCGTTCGTGTTGCACGACATGTTCGGAGTTCCCTTCGACGAGATCGCGCCGATCGTGGGGCGCAGCCCCGTCGCCGCCAGACAGCTGGCCAGTCGGGCCCGGAGGCAGGTGAGGTCTGACCCGGCGGTCCCCGACGCTTCTGCTGCCACCCAGCGCGAGGTGGTGGCCGCATTCCTGGCTGCGGCGCGCCAGGGCGACTTCGCGAGCCTGCTGCACCTGCTCGATCCTGAGGTGGTCTTCCGGGCCGACGCCGTGGCCGTCGAGATGGCGGCCGCCAGAGAGAGCGCAGGCGCTCCGGTGCTGAGCAAGGAGATTCGCGGCGTCGATGCCGTTGCTCAGGTCTTTGCCGGCGGGGCGCGTGCGGCGAGGTTGACCATCGTCGACGGGCTGGCGGGGGCGGTGGTGTCGGCTGGCGGTCGGCCCATGGCGGCCTTCGGCTTCACCGTGCTCGAGGGCCGGGTGGTCGGCATCGAGCTGATGGCCGACCCCGAGACCCTTGCGGCGCTGGACCTGGAGCCGGTACGGGGCTGAGCCTCGGTTGAAGTGGCAACGGAATCGATTGAAGAAAGCGAGTGACCATGACGAATGCATCCGACCGTATGGACGAGAGGATCAAGGAGCTGGGCGACTGGCGCGGAACGACGCTCAGCGAAGTGCGCAGAATCATCAGAGAAGCCGACCCCGACATCGTCGAGGAGTGGAAGTGGGTGAAGCCGACGAACCCCGGAACCCCGGTCTGGTCGTGCAATGGTGGGATCTGCACGGGCGAGGCGTACAAGAAGGTCGTCAAGTTGACGTTCTACAAGGGCGCTTCTCTGGCGGATCCGACGGGTCTCTTCAATTCCAGTCTCGAGGGGAAGGTCCGACGCGCCATCGACATCTGCGAAGGCGAGACGATCGACGAGAAGGCTCTGCAGCATCTCATTCGTGAAGCGGTGGCGCTCAACACGACCACGTAGACGCAAGGTGGATGGTGATCGTCAACCGTCCCATCCACCCGAGCCGTCTCGGACACTTCACGTCCCTCCGGACTGCAATGGTCGTGCAAGCGTTGGAGTTGCGATGAGCAGCGCTCCGATGGTGAGGGCCGCAGACCCCAGCCTCCGAGGATCGCGCGGAGCTGTTTCATCCGACCTCGGTCGACCTGCCACCATTGTCCAACGGCCGCGCTTCTCTCCCACGATGAGCCCGGCGTCACTGAGCACCTTGGTGTGGTGCGAGATAGTCGGCTGACTCTTGGCCAACGGCTCTTCGAGGTTGCAGCTGCAGACCTCCTTCTCGCTCGCCACGATGGACACAGCAGCCGAAGACGGACGGGATCGCTGAGGGCGGCGAAGAGCGATGCCAGCTCATTCGCTTCCGCTCGCAGATGCCCGCCGCCCTCCTCGAGCGGCGCGCGGCCGGCCGCATCGTGGTCCACTCGGCGGGCTCGGACCCTGGCGAGGTGCTCAATCACGCCGTGGTGGCAGCGATGGCTGAAATCGGCATCGATATCGGGGGCGAGAACCGAAGAAGCTGAGCGACACCATGACACGCCAGGCAGACGTCATCGTCACCATGGGATGTGGCAACGCCTGCCCGGTCTACCCCGGCAAACGGTACGTGGACCGGGAGCTGACCGATCCAGCCGGTCTGTTGCTCGAGGAGGTCGATCCAACAGAGACAACATGCCGGGCAGGTCCGACAAGCAGTGTCCGTGGTTCGGCTCAAGGACCGTTCAAATTGTGCCGATTCCTTGCCTGGGTGCTCCTGTCGCTTCGACGAAGTCTCCACGGTCATGCCGCCGGAGGCGCAGCCGATCGAGGAGCGAGTCATGCGGATCAAGAGGGCGCCACACAAAGGGTCGAGCAGCGTGCTCCTCGCCGCGACCGGTATCATCGTGGTCGGATTGGTGGTGCCGGTCGTCGGGCGCGCGTTGCCAGCAGGCGTGACCAGCCCCGCACCGACCGTGTTCGTTGCCAACAATCTCTCCGGCACGGTGAGCGCGATCGATACCGCCACGGACGCCGTCGTTGCCACCATCCCCGTCGGGACTCGCCCGACTGAGGTTGCCGTCACTCCGGACGGTACGACCGCATACGTGGCCAACTTCGACTCGGGGACGGTGAGCGCGATCGATACCGCCACCGACACCGTCACAGCCACCGTCACAGTGGGGACCCAACCCCAAGGCATCGCCATTACTCCCGACGGCGCGACCGCATATGTGGCGAACTCAGGCGACGACACGGTTACCGCGGTCGATACCGCCACAAACACCGTGGTCGCCACCATCGGCGTGGGAAACAGTCCCTTTGGCATCGCCATCAGCCCCAATGGCACGACCGCTTACGTGACCAACAACGGCAACGTGTCAGTGAGCGCGATCCAGACCGCCACGAACACGGTCGTAGCCACCATCGGGGTGGGTCTTTTTCCTTTCGGGATCGTCATCACCCCCAACGGCACGACCGCATACGTAACCAACTTCGGTTCCAACACGGTGACTGTGATTGATACCGCCACCAACACCGTCGTCGCCACTCTTGCGGCAGGTGCCAATCCTGAAAGTATTGCCATCACCCCCGATGGGACGACGGCATTCGTCGCCGACAATGGCTCTGGGACCATTGTCCCGATCACCACCGCCACGAACACTGTCGGATCGGCCATTGGGGTGGGGAGCGGCCCCACGGACATCTTCATCACCCCCGACGGCATGACTGCTTACGTGGGCAGCGCCGGTGCCGATACGGTGACTCCAATTGATCTCTCGACTCAGATCGCCGGTAACACGATCACGGTCGGGAACTCACCGTTGGGCATCTCGATCACTCCTGACCAGGCGCCCACCGCCGCCTTCACGGTGAGACCAGGCCTCTCGGGTTCGGCAACTTCATTTGACGCCTCGGCCTCGAGCGCGCACTTCGGGGCCATCGCCGGGTACGCCTGGAGCTTCGGTGACGGCACGGCCGCGACGACGAGTACGGCGACCCTCATACATACCTACGCCGCTCCCGGTTCGTACCCGGTCATCCTGACGGTGACGGACACGGCTGGAACTTCGACCACACAGGTATTCACCGGGCAGACCGTGAGCAGGAACGGACGACTCTCTGCTACCACGACCAGCACAGTGAGGATTTCGGGGGCCTCTTCCGTAGGAACGTGCGAGGTTGCCGCCGACGGCGGTGTCTTCGCCTTCAATGCAGGGTTTCTCGGCTCGCAGGCCGGCACTCACCTCAACGCGCCGGTGGTGGGGATGGCGTCCACCCCCGACGGAGCGGGCTACTGGCTCGTCTCCGCCGACGGCGGAGTATTTGCCCACGGCGATGCAGGGTTCTTCGGCTCGCAGGCCGGCACTCACCTCAATGCGCCGGTGGTGGGGATGGCGTCCACCCCCGACGGAGCGGGCTACTGGCTCGTCTCCGCCGACGGCGGGCTGTTTGCCCACGGCGATGCCGGGTTCTTCGGCTCGCAGGCCGACCAGCATCTGGTCGTTCGGGTGGTGGCGATCGCGTCCACCCCCGACGGAAAGGGCTACTGGTTGGTGGCCACCGATGGCGGGGTATTCGCCCACGGCGATGCTGGGTTCTTCGGCTCGCAAGCCACAACTCGTCTGAAGGCCCCCATAGCGGGGATCGGCGCCACCCCGGACGGAGCGGGCTACTGGCTCGTTTCCGCCGACGGCGGGTTGTTTGCCCACGGCGATGCCGGGTTCTTCGGCTCGCAGGCCGGCACTCACCTCAATGCCCCGGTGGTGGGAATGGCGCCGACTCCTGACGGACAGGGCTATTGGCTGGTGGCCTCCGACGGAGGAACGTTCGCCCACGGCGATGCTGGGTTCTTCGGTTCGTTGGCCGCAACTCCACTCAATGCGCCGGTGGTCGGGACGGCTGCAAGCACCTGATCTCAGTTGTACCCGCAGGAACCCTCAACGAGCGGGGCCGGATCGGCCTGCGGCCAGCTTCGAAGGGCGGAGGTCGGACGCGAACAGGCCCGAGAGAACCACCAGCCATGCAACGACAAAGACCGTGCTCGCTATGACGTCGGTGCTCCAATGCACCCCCAACTCGATACGTGAGAACGCCACCGCACCGACTGCCAGCGCTGCGATTACCCAGGCGCAGGCTCTGTACGCCGTGTATGGGACGAGATGAGTGACGACCAGGGCCAGGACGGCGAAGATGACGATGGCCGCGGCTGTGTGACCTGACGGCCACGACCAACCGTGCGCCGAGACCAGCCGGAGATCGTTCGGCGGGCGGGCTCGGCTCACGACATGTTTGGCCAACGTCACGGCGCCGGACTCCCCGGCCCAGGCAACTGCCGCGAGAAGCACCACTGCCGCCGGGAGTCGTCGAAGGAAAGCGAGCACCACCAAGAGGATGGCGGTTGCCACCAGCGCAACCCATGAACCGAGCCAGGTCACGGTTTTCATCACTGAGTCCAGCCCAGGGGTCCGATGAGCGACCACAACGGAGGTCACATGGCGGTCAAATGTGTTGACTGGGGACGAATGCGTGACCCAGACGCCAACGGCGATCAGGATCCCGGTCAGGAGCGTCCACGCCAGGATCACTACAACCATCTGTGCTCTACGGCCGCGATGCCAACTGAAGGCCGGCTCGAGGTGCCACGTCTCTGGGTCTGTCCGGTCTGGTCGGTAGCGGCGGCTCGGGCATGTCCACGTTGGACGCCTACGGCCCGCGGAGCCGAGGCTTCGAGATCCCGCGCGGATCTACGACGCCTGCGCCTCGGCGGCGTCGGCTTCGATCTCCTTTTGATCCGCCATGAGCTTCTTCTCCTCGATCTTGTGCGCCCGCTTCATGGCGGAGCGGACCTTGGCCTCCATGTCCGAGACCGCTATGACAATCAGCCCGGCTTCTCCTTCGTCGAGCGACTCGCCCAGGTCCTTGAGATCTCCACGGCTCATGCCTGCGGCTGCGTGCCCGGCGAGCGAGCCCAGGAGCGCGCCCGCGCCCGTCGTCCCGAGGAGGAGGCCTCCACCGAGAGCGGCGGCCGGAAAGAGCACGATCGCCAGCCCCGTGGCCAGACCGACCCCGCCACCGAGCACGCCCCCAACGCGGTCGGCGTTTCGTGCTTCTTGACGATCTTGACTTTGCCCTTATTGTCGCGTTCGATGACGGCCGCGTCATAGGAGTCGATTAGATTGGCGTCGGTGTGAAGCTCCTTGACGAGCTCGTAGTCCGCAAGTGCATCTGGTTGCATCGCCGTAGACGCCGCAGTACACAAAGAGGGTATCGATGGCCATGTCGGTGCTCCTGTCAGAGGCGACTCGAATGCATCGTTTCTGAGCTAGATGCGGCTCAGTTCTTGAGGACTGAGCGTCGCGTCGGCGGGCGCGCCGTAGGCGGCGAGCGCGTAGATCACGATGACGCCGAGCGCGATGTAGGTCAAGGACCAGATCGGGTAGTAGGGCATCCACCAGATGGCGCTGATGGCTCCGAGCGCACCGGCAGCGATGCCGACCCAACGTCCCAGCTGCGAACGCCCCATCACCGCGAGTGAGCAGAGGATCAAGATGATGCCCACAATGAGGTAGACCCAGCCGTAGGTCTTGAGGCTCGTACCGAAGATCGCGTCTTCGAGCTTTTGAGGAACGGCACCGTGGTAGCGGAACGCCCAGATCGCATCGAAGATCCGCATGATGCCCGCCACACCCAACACGATGGCGGCGAAGATGATCCACCCGTGGCCACGGTCGTTCATGGCGCACCCCCAGTCGAACGTGCCCGGCGCAACGAGTCGCCGGACTCCATCTGCAACTCCAATTCAAAGGTATACCGGACCTCTCAGGAATGGAAGAGGTTGGTCATGGAGGCGAGACGTCGTTGTTCGTAGGCTGACCAAATTTCGATTTCGAAGACCGTGAACTTAACCAGCTCCTAGCATTTTTGGAACGGGCGAGGTAAAACGTTGGCCGGGGCACTGCGAGAGGTGCGGAGGAGAGGGCCCATGCTTGCGTACGACTACCCGCTCGGCGGAGTGTTCTTGTCGATGCTGTACTTCTTCTTGTTCTTCATCTGGATTTGGATCCTCATCACCGTATTCATCGACATATTCCGTAGCCCCGATCTGGGCGGATGGATCAAGGCACTGTGGTGCATCTTCATGATCATCCTCCCTTTCCTCGGTGTCTTCATCTACCTGATCGCCCGGGGCGGGAAGATGCAGGAGCGAAAACTCCAAGATGCCGCGCAACAAAAAGAGGCCTTCGACGCCTACGTCCGCCAAGCCGCCGGGGCCTCAGGTGCTGACGTCAACGCGCAGCTCACGGAGCTCGCCAACCTGACGGCGCAAGGCGTCCTCACTGACACAGAGTTCGAGGCGCAAAAGGCCAAGGTTCTGGCATCGAGATAGTTCCGAACGCCGCGCCCTGGCGGAGATATGCGAATCCGATTCGGGCAACCGCATGCCAGCGAGAGGAGAGACAGATGGCTGAGGACAACGGACTCGGACCGATCAGCTACCTGATCGTAGAGTTCCCTGGGAGCAAGATGACAGGCGAGGGCCTTCCGATCCTGGTGGATCTCGTGGACCGGGGCGTGATCAGGATCTTGGACCTGGTCTTCGTCGCCAAGGGTCAAGACGGCTCGCTGGGTATCATCGGCCTCGCGGATCTGGACCACGACGGCACAATTGATCTCGCCGTCTTCGAGGGAGTGTCCTCGGGCCTCGTGAGTCAAGAGGACCTTGCCGACGCAGCACCGGTGATCGCGCCCGGGTCGTCGGCCGCCATCCTGATCTTCGAGAATCGATGGGCGACGCCGTTCGTCGAGGCGCTCCGTCGTGGTAAGGCTCAGCTTGTCGCCGCCGGCTACATCCCCCAGGACGATCTCGTGGCTGCACTCGATGCGGCCGAAGGCTGAAAGGAGCCCACCATGCCCCTACTCCGAGGTATCGCACGAACCGCGGCCATCGCCGGGACGGCCACCGCCGTGTCGAACCGTGTGTCTCGCCGCCAGCAAAATCGCTGGGCGCAACAAGAGGACCAGCAGTACGCGCAACAGCAACAGCAGCCGTACGCGCCACCGCCCCAGACTGCGGCGCCGGCGAGGGATCAGGTCGCACAACTGAAAGATCTCGCAGAACTCAAATCACAGGGGATCCTCACCGACGCCGAATTCGACGCTCAGAAGGCCCGTATTCTTGCTGGCGCTTGACGGGGGGCGCAGTGACCCCGGTCGGTAGTGCCCACCTCAGCGGCCGTTGCAGAGTTCCCGCAGCTCAAGCAGGATGGGTGCGTGATCTTCGGTGCGCACATGGTGCTCTACAGCGAGGACGCCGATGCCGACCGCGCCTTCCTGGCCTCGGCGTTCGGACTCGACGCCGTCGAGCGGCGGCGGCGGATGGCTCATCTTCAGCCTCCCGCCGGCGGAGATTGCCGTCCATCCGGCCGGCGCCCCGAGTGCCGAGCTCTTCTTCATGTGTGACGACCTGACCACCGAGATGCGCTCCCTTGTGGAGAAGGGGGTGGCCTGTTCGGAGGTCGAGGAGGCGCGCTGGGGATCGGTGACCAAAATCGCGCTCCCGAGCGGCGGCCAGGTTGGCCTGTATCAGCCACGCCATCCTTTGGCAATCGAGCGAGCAGAGTGATCGCTGCCGGCGAAGCCGTCACAGCGAACCTCGCCGCAGCTCCTCAACCGGCCGACGGGCGCCGACCTGACTGCTGCACGGGCGGAGATTGGATTGCCCCGGGGAAAGCCGGCAGTGGCAGCGAGGACTGCTGGGTCTGATAGGCCAGCTCCGCCGCCGTGGCCGAGGGTGACGCGGCGGGGATGGACGGCGCCGGCTCCGGCGATGCCTGGAAGACGCCGGTGAAGTCGCTGAACGTGGAGCGCCGCCAGTCACTGATGTTGGGCTCCGTGATGCCGGTGACACGCTCGAGGAAACGGAGCGCAGACGTGTGGTCGAGCGGATCGGAGCACACGTAGCCGCCGACCGTCCAGGGCGAGACGACGATGGCGGGCACCCGGAACCCCGACCCGAGGTTGAGCCCGCCACCGGGTGTACCGCCGGGTGAGTTCAGCGTCGTGAACTCGTCCGCCGTGCCCTTGGGGGGCGTGATCGGCGGTACGTGGTCGAAGAAGCCGTCGTTCTCGTCGTAGTGCAAGATGAACACCGTCGAGTTCCACAGGTCCTCGTTGGCGGCCAACGCCTCGATCTTGGAGGCCACGAACTGCGCTCCGGCTGCGGGAAGGAAGGACGGGTGCTCCGAGGCGACGCTGGTCGGGAAGATCCAACTCACTGTCGGGAGCGTGCCGTTGGCGCAGTCCTCCTCGAAGGCCATGGTCGGGTCGCTGGCGGGCTGCCCGTTGAAGAGCGTGCTCACGCCAAAGGCGTTCTGGTACAGACTCGACGACGTCGGGGCGTTGATGAACTGGCTGAAGAACTCCAGCACGTTGGTGCCGTAGTTGTCAGCCTGCTGGTAGCACTTCCACGAGACGCCTGCATTCTGGAGTCGCTCGGCCATCGTGGTCCAGCTGTAGGTACCGTTCGGTGCATTGTTGTCGAGAGCTGGGCCGCCGTTCACGCCGTTCGGATCGACGGTCCCGGTCATCCACATGTAGCGATTGGGATGGGTCGGACCCAGGATGGAGCAGAAGTAGTTGTCGCAGATGGTGAACGCGTTTGCCAGGGCGTACTGGAAGGGGATGTCGTCGCTCGTGTAATAGCCCATGGTGAACGGGCCGTTGGCGTCGCTGTCTGCCGCAATGTGTGCGCGCAACCAGCCGTCCATCTCCCCGTTGGCCCAGGTGTCGTGTTGTATCTGCCAGGCATGGCTGAGCGAGGGCACGGCCTGGGCGGCCGAGGTCGACGTATCGAGGTGGTACGGCAACAGGTAGCCGTCGGGGTTGTCAGGATCCGGCTGAGCGAAGACGGATCGCCCGTTGGCCAGGTGCATGGCCCGCGGGTCACCGAAGCCCCGGACGCCCGACAGCGTGCCGAAGTAATGGTCGAAGCTGCGGTTTTCCTGCATCAACAGGACGACGTGCTTCACCTGGTGCAGGTCGAAGCTGCCGGGACTGGCGCCGGCGATGGCCTTGCGGACGCTCGACGGCAGGTACGCTGCCAGCGCGGCGCCGGCAGCCGCGCCGGCCCCACCCTTGAGGAGCTGGCGCCGGGAGAACTGGGTGGACAGGATCGTGGAGTCATCGGTCATTGGTGTGCCTTTCTCGTGAGATTTCGTAGGGGGTCGGGGTTGCGGTGGGAATGCAACGCTGCGCACCGCTGTGCTGAGCTGCCGGGCTCGCGCTGGCGCTCAGTGATGGTGATGGTGGGGCGGCGTCGGGGGTGCCGGTGCGACTGGCCCGCCGCCAACCGTGGTCGGCACCGTGAATCCACTGACCACCCGCACCTTGTTGTTGGAAGTGTCCGCGATGTAGAGATCGGCGGTGCTGGCGTCCACGGACACGGCGATTGGCGTGTTCAACTCCGCCGCAGCAGCAGGGCCGCCGTTGCCGCTACTCCCCTTGGTCCCCGCGGTGTTGACGACGGTTGAGATCGTCCCGCCGGGTGTCACCTCCCGGATGGCGTTGTTGAAGGTGTCGGCGATGAAGAGGTCCCCCGCCTGGTCGAGGGCGACGCCCTCGGGACTGTGCAACCGGGCCGCCGTGGCGGCTCCTCCGTCGCCACTGAACCCTCCGAGGCCGCCGGAGGACTGGTCGGCGGCCACGTCACCTGCGACCGTGGTGATCACGCCCGACGTCGAGACCCGGCGAATGACATTGTTGCCGGAGTCGGCGATGTAGAGGTTGCCGAGCGCGTCGAGTGCCAGCCCGGTGGGGGAGGACAGCTCGGCCCGTCGGGCGGGCCCGTCGTCACCGCGGTATCCGGGGTTCCCGTCGCCCGCGTAGGTCGAGATGGCACCCTGAGGCGTCACCTCGCGGACGACGTTGTTGTAGGTGTCGGCGATGAACACATCGCCCTTGGCGTTGACGGCCACGCCCTGCGGGCTGTCGAGTTCGGCTCGCACGGCGGGACCGCCGTCGCCTCGGTCACCCTCGACGCCGTTGCCGGCCTCGAGATGGATGACGCCGTCGGAGGTGATCTCGCGTACGACGTTGTCCTCCGTATCCGCGATGAAGAGGTCCCCCGCCTTGTCGCGCGCCAGCGCGGTCGGGCTGTCGAGGGTGGCGCTGTGGCCGGGCCGCCGTCGCCGGTTTCCCCGGTGCCCTCGTAAGACCCTGCGATCGTGGTGGTCGCGGTGCCGATGATGCTGGCGACGACGTTGTCCGCCGTGTTGGAGACGTCGATGGTGCCGTTGACGGCCACGATGCCTTGCGGGTCGTCCAATGAGGTGCCGGACGGTGCAGTGAAGGTCACCGCATTGATCGTCAGCGGAGTGGCGGCGGAGGCCGGCGCGAGACTGCCAGCGGCAGTCGTCACGACGGTCCCGGACACCGCAACAGCCGCGATTGCAAGGCGGGTTCTGCGGGTGGGCATGGCTGGGGGACCTTTCGGTTCGTCGGCGTGTGAAACGAGTGACGACGCAGGCGTACCCAGCGAGAGTGACGCCACTTCGGACGACCGGTGACGCCGAGATGAAATGAATTCGAACGCAACGCGGCGCACCGGGGGTGTGCGGCGGGCACCGCCGTGTCGTCGTCTGTCGCGGTCCGCGGCCCTTTTACGTTGTCGTTCTGTTGTGCGGCCTGTTGTGGGGCGAAATTGCCGGCGTGAAGGCGGTGTCGCTTACGCCCTCGCCCGGACCGCGCCCCCGGGTCGCATCGGCGTGTTCTGCCCGGCCGCGAGCCACCATCCGCCGTCGCGACGCACCAGCACGAACATCGCCATTTCGGAGAACGGAGCATCCCGATCGTCGGTCGGTTGGAGCGAGGAGCCGTCGTCGCTGAGAGCGAGCCGTGCGATGTGCGCGACGACGACGTCTTCGCTGACCGGCATCACGTGGCGCACTTCATACCGGAACACGGAGCCGTGGGTTGCCTGCTGCGCGAAACGCGTGTGGATCGCGTGCAGATCGTCATAGCCGAGTACCAGGGCGCCGAACGGACTACCCCACGCCACGTCTGCCGCGAACCGTGCGTTCAGAACTTCTGCGTCCCGCGTGTCGTGGCCCGCCTGGAGTCCGGCCGCGAATGCGTTCACGGCCGCTGTGGCCTCGTCGCTTCGCACTCCGAGATCAGGCCGGGTCATGGGATCGACCCCTCTGCCGTCAGCCGTTCTTCAGCTGGAACTGGTACGTGAACGGGGCTGAGGGCGGGATGAGCGTGGTCGATCGTTTGCCCGCCGTGACCGTGACCTTGGCGCCGCCGGCTCCGACGTCGACCTCCGCCGGGCCCAGCAGGATCACCTTCTGTGAGCTGTTCGGGTTCAAGATGCCGGCGAACACGGGGTGGCGACCAGAGGCGCCGATGCTGACCCACGACCGGCCGGTCGAGGTCGCCACGGTGACCGCGTACGCGGGCACATCGACCGTGTAGGTGGCGGTGCCCGATCCCGTGGACACCTGGGCCACGACCGGAGCGCTCTTGGGCGGAGGAGTGGTCCGATGTGTGGGAGGTGGTGCAGCGGTGTGCCTTCCGTTGTTGCTGGAATCGATCACGCCTGCCTTCACGAGGCCGAGCACGACGCTACCGGCGACCACGGCGAGCGCCACGACGACGACGGCCAGCTTCAGCAGTCGAGGGGTCCGGGAGCGCGAAGCGGCAGCCCCACCGCGGCCGACAGCCGGGATCTGGTCGGTGTCCGCGTAGGTGGGATAGGCGTCAGAGAAGAGCTGCCCCTGCCGGCTCGTATCCGTCCGCTGCACCACTGCCGTGACGAACGGGTCGGCCTCGGGCCCCAATTGGTCGGCTTTCACGTCCATGGCCGGTTAGATCGACCTCCCACGCCCCGTTCTTGATTACGCCAATTATGCGGCCTCCATGGGCCGTTCGTACTGCAGGGCACGTCCAGATGCACGGTACCGGGTCGGACGCTCCATTCCAGCGCGGCGTCCCTGGTCAGAAGGCAGGAGCCTTCCCGTGGAGCCAAGAGCGTGCCGGTCCGTGCCTGCCGACCCCCTCCGGCGCCCGAAAAGCTCAGCGTCCGACGGAGCCGTCGAGGAGCTCGCGGGTGATGTCCATGTGGCCCACGTGGCGGGCCGTCTCCTCAATGAGGTGGAACACCGCCCATCGCAGGGTGGTCTGGCGGAAATCCGCTGCCGAGGCGGGATCGAAGGAGGCCGCTCGATCGAGGACCTCGTCGACCAGGGCGGTCTCCGCTCTGTAGAAGGAAACCGCGTCGTCGACCGTCCAGCCCTCGGGCAGTTCGAACATGTGGGCTCGCCACTCCATGTCCATGGGCTCGCCGGCGAAGATGGCGCGTATCCAGAGCCGTTCGCTGTAACCGAGGTGTACGACGATCACCCCGAGCGAGTTCGAAGCTTCCGTCGGGCGCCAGCGCAGCTGGTCAGGATCGAGGCCCTCGACTTTGAAGATCGCGCTGTTGCGCAAGTGCTGGAGCCAGCCCCGCGCCATCGCCATCTCTTCGAGCGGTACCGCCTCTTCGGGCCGGGCAACGCGCAGCGTTGGCGGTTGGTCAGACATCGGGCACGATCCAGCTCTGCATGTTCCGCTCCTCATCTCGAACGGCGTGCAGCACGATACAACAGCGGGTGCGTTCCCTTTGAGCCGATGCCATGCCCGACATGGTCGCCTGCCATGGCCCGGTGCGCGAACATGACACCACGACACTCGCATCCTCTCCCGCCGTGGCGGAACCGCTCGGCCCGGACTCGCTCGTGTGGCGGTTGGGGTTTCCTCGTGCCGGTCTCCTGCTCGCCGGCCGCGCGCTCGTTTTGCAGACGGCACACCCCGTCATCGGAGCCGGGGTGCGGGACTTCTCGGACTTCACCGAAGATCCGTGGGGCCGGCTGGAGCGCACGCTGCGTTCATTGCAGCTCCAGCTCTTCGGTGGCCTCGCCGCGCACACCGAGGCGGCGCGCCTCGCGCGATCTGCATCGCTCCATGCGTGGGACGGGCTTCGACGGACGGTCCTATGCCGCGCTCGATCCGAAGGTGTACGCCTGGGTCCACCTCTCCAACTTCGACACCACGCTGGCGTACCACCGCTGGTTCGCCCCGCTCGCACGGGCGGAGCAAGAGCAGCTCTACGAGGAATGGCGACGCGTCGGGCGTGTGCTCGGTATCGGAGATGCCGAAATGCCGACCGACCTCGTCGGGTGCCGGGATTACGTGCGGGACATGGTCGAGCACACACTCGGCGACAACGAGACCGTACACAGGGTGCTCGGCAGCCTTCGCCTCTCGGGCGTCGAGGCCCCTTGGAGCCATGTTCCCGATCCGGCCTGGCGTGCGCTCCGGCCGCTCGGCGGCGCCTTCCTCCACGACGCCACCGTCGGGACGTTACCGGCGCGTGTGCGCAAGCGACTGGGTCTGCGCTGGAGCGGGTTCGACCGCGCCCGGCTCCAGGCCGCGGCCGTCATGATCCGGACGGGTGTCCGCGCCGCCTGCCCGATTGGGCCGCGCACTACCCGGTCGGCGCCCGCGCCCGACGGGCAGCCCGCCGGAAGGTATCCCTCCAGGCGGCCTGACCCAAGGCGTTCGACGTCGGGAAACATCACCGCGACAAGGCGTCCGGGCGAGGGCGCGGTCACCGCACACCCCCAGCCGGCTGGGGGTTATGGTTGGCAGCTGACGGAGCGTCAGAAACTGGGGGCAGGGCTGTGGACGATCTGAACGGCAAGGTTGCCGTGGTCACGGGGGGAGCGGCCGGCATCGGGCGCGGCATCGTCGAGGCGCTCCTCGCCGACGGCGCACGCGTCGTGATCGCCGACGTGGAGGAGCCTGTCCTCGATGTCGCCCTGAAGGAGCTCTCTGACGCCGGATCGGTGCGTGGCGTCGTCACCGACGTCTCCTCGCCCGATTCGGTCGAGGCGCTGGCAGCAGACGTCTTCGCCAACGAGGGTGCATGCAACCTGCTCTTCAACAATGCGGGCGTGACCTCGGGTGGGGGCGGTCGGCCGTGGGAGCAAGAGGCCAACGACTGGGCCTGGTGCTTCTCCGTCAACGTCTTCGGCGTGGCCAACGGCATGCTCTCCTTCGTCCCGCGCATGATCGAGTCGGGCGAGTCCGGGGTCGTGGTCAACACCTCCTCCATGGACGGGGGCATCGCACCGGTCCCGTACGCGTCCGTCTATGCCTCGAGCAAGGCCGCCATCTCCTGTCTGACCGAGGCGCTCGCACACCAGCTCATCGCCGCAGAGACGAAGCTTCGGGCGGCAGTCTTCTACCCGTCAGGCGGCCTCCTCGATACCGGTCTGTGGACGGCGCAGCGCAATCGCCCGAGTGCCCTCGAGCGCATCAAACCCCGGCCGCCGGCGCCCGGCACGACTTTCGAGGAGTTCAAGGCACAGCTCGAGGCGGCTGGCCGCACGGTCGAAATCATGAATCTGGGCGATCTCGGCCGGTTCTGCGTCGAGGGCGTGAAACGTGGCGATTTCATCATCGGTCACGGCCTCGACGAGTGTGCCGAAATGCTGCGCCGCAGGGCCGACGCCATCGGGGCAGGAAAACTCCCGCCGGCAGCGCTGAGCTGATGGCTGCGCCGGCCGCCGTCTCGGACCGCTACACCGTCGTCTCGGCGGACGGACACGCGGGCGGAGACATCCAGGACTACAAGCCGTACCTGGCGAGTCGCTGGCACGACGACTTCGATGCCTGGGCCGCCGAGTACGTGAACCCGTACGCGGATCTCATCGCGCCCATCGCGTACCGCAGCTGGAACAGCGAACGTCGCCTGGCCGAGACCGAGTCCGACGGCATTGCTGCCGAAGTGCTGTTCCCGAATACGGTGCCACCGTTCTTCGCCGAGGGAAACCTGGTCGCGCTCCCGCCCACCCCTGAGGACTACGAGCGGCGCTGGGCCGGCGTGCAGGCCCACAACCGGTGGCTGGCGGACTTTTGTGCGGCCGTTCCGGGCCGGCGCGCGGGAATCGTCCAGGTCTTCGCCAACGACATGGACGACGCGGTCGCAGAGGTGCGGTGGGCGGCGCGGACCTTCGACCAGCCCTTCGGCGGGATCCTGTTGCCCTCCATCCCACCGAACTCGCACCTGCCCCCGCTGTGGGAGGACCACTACGAGCCGCTCTGGCAGGTGTGTGCCGATCTGGACGTGCCCATCAACATCCACGGCGGCAGCGCGTTGCCCGACTACGGCGAACACGAAGCGGCTCGCTCCATGATGCTGATCGAGATTCCCTGGTTCAGTCACCGCTCCGTGTGGCATCTGATCTTCTCCGGCGTACTGGAACGCCATCCGACCCTTCGTTTCGCCGTGACCGAGCAGGGCGTGGCGTGGCTGCCTCGTGGCCTCGAGACCCTCGACTGGTTCTACGGCCGCATGACGACGACGAATGCGGCAGAGGCCAACTTCTTCGGCGCCGCGGCCGCGAAGATGACGATGACGCCGACGGAGTACTTCGCACGCAACTTCTGGATCGGCGCCAGCTTCTTGCGCCCGAGCGAGGCACCCCTCTGTCGCGACCTGGGCATCGAGCACGTGATGTGGGGCGCCGATTACCCGCATTCGGAGGGCAGCTACCCCTATACGACCGAGGCCCTGCGCGTCGCCTTCGCCGACTACCCCGAGCCCGAAGTGCGGCCCATGGTCGAGTCGACGGCGGCCTCCTTCTACGGCTTCGACCTGGCCCGGCTCCGGCCAATCGGTGACCGTGTCGGCCCGCTGGTCACCGACGTGGCTCGACCGCTGGCCCGGCAGGACTGGCCGACCGAGACGACCTGCAACGCATTCGACCCCACGCAGATTCTGCGTGCGTGGTGAGCACAGGGAGGGAACCATGAGCAGTGTCCGCTACGGCGCCCGCGCCGTCCAGGTGAACAGGGAGATCGAGGCCAAGAAGGCCGACATCTGGTCCGAGGCGGTGACCGCCGTGTACGAGACCGATGCCGAGATCATCGCCGCCGTGCTGCCGCCACCTCTCGAGCCCGGTCCCGAGCCGCTGGTCCGCATCACCATCACGCGGGTCGAGATGCCCGGCCTCCCGGTGTTCGGCGCCGGATGGATCGGCGTTCAAGCTCGCCACGACGACCGGGTGGGGGAATACCCGATCTTCATGCCGATGACCACGGAGCAGTCGCTCACCGGAGGCCGGGAGGTCAATGGGGAGCCGAAGAAGCTCGCCGAGGTCGAGGTCACACGGGACGGCGACACCGTCTCGGCCCGCATCGCCCGCATGGGCTTCGTCATCTGCGAAATCACCGGACGCATCTCGGAGGCCCGTGAGAACTACGAAATGGAGAAGACGGACTTCTGGTTCAAGATGTCGCCTTCGTGCGAGGAGGCAGGGGTCCTCGACCAGGACCCGTTGCTCGTCTACGGCGAGAAGACTGAGAGGACCAGGGTGCACGAGGGCATCGACGGCGAGTTGATCCTCAAAGAGTCACCGCTCGACCCCGTGGCCGACCTGGTGGTCCGGCGCATGGTCGACCTGAACTGGACCGAGCGGGCTTCCACCCAAGTCGGACGGGTGATCGGTGCCGTCCCCCGCTCCAAACTCGAGCCCTATATCCACCAGCGCTACGACGACCTCTCGGTGCTCGGGGCAAAGCGATGAGCGACCGCTACGTCATCATTTCTGCCGACGCCCATGCGGGCCTGCCCGCCGAGGGGTACCGGCCCTACCTCGACCCCGCGTACCACTCCCAGTTCGACGACTACCTGGCCGAACGCCACGCGCACCGCGACCAGGCTCTACAGATGAATTACGACTACATCATGGGGTGGGAGACCGAGAACGAAGAGGGCCTGCGCGGTGCCTGGGACATCGAACAGCGCGACAAGGAGCTCGACGCGGACGGCGTCACCGCCGAGGTGATGTTCGCCGACGCGGACGCCATCACGGGGATGGCCTCGCCGCCCTTCGGAGCGGGGCTCTCGGCCGGTGAGATCACGGACCCCGAGCTCGCCTTCGCCGGTGCCCGGGCCCACAACCGGTTCCTGGCCGAGATGTGTGCCCGGAGCCCCGAACGGCACGGCGGCATCGCGCTGGTCCCCATCACCCACGGCGTCGAACGGTCGGTGGCCGAGATCGAGTGGCTCACCACCCAGCCGGGGATCCGCGGGATCATGGTTCCGACCATGTGGCACGACCACGTGCCCTACAACCATCCCGACTACGACCCGGTGTGGGCGGCCTGCCAAGCCGCCGGCTTCCCGGTGCACACGCACTCGGGCGAGGCACCCCAGGACGAGTACAACGAGAACATCGGCATCTACTTGGCCGAGGTGGTCTGGTGGGCGGCCCGGCCCGCGTGGCATCTGCTCTTCTCGGGTGCCTTCGAGCGATTCCCGGGGCTGAAGTTCGTGGTGACCGAGGCGGCGGCCTACTGGGCGGCGGACATGATGTGGAAGTGGGACCAGTACATGGGCGGCGGTCACACCACCAAGAAGATGGCCGCCATGCTGAAGGGGAAGATCTCCAAACTCCCGTCCGACTACTTCGGGGAGAACATCTTCATCGGCGCCTCGACCATGTCGAGAGAGGAGATCCGCCGCCGCCACATCCTCGGATGCGACGTCGTGATGTGGGGCACCGACTACCCCCATCCCGAGGGCACCTGGCCCCACACCCAAGACCGCCTGCGCGGCGACTTCGGCGGTATCCCGGTGGAGGATGCGCGCAAGCTGTTGGGCGAGACCGCGGCACGCTGCTACAGCTTCGACCTCGAGTCGTTGCGCCCCGTGGCCGATCGGATCGGGCCGACGCCGGCCGACCTCGGTCAGGACACCTCGCTGCGGACCGACCCCGAGGAGGTCCGAACGGCGCGGTGGTGGAAGGACGAATATCAGGTACGGCCACCAGGATGACCCTTCGGAAATCGGGAGACTGCGAGATTTCTCGGCACTGATCTTCCGCGGGTGACGTAGCAGGAATCCGCATCGCACCGGGGCGCGGCGGCCAAGCACCGTGGCTCCGCTCTCGTGGACCACAATGGCTCCGTGCCCATCGTGTTCGCGCTCCTCGCAGCCTTGGGGAACGCGCTTAACGTCGTCATGCAGCACATCGCCAGTACCGGTGACCCCGCGCACCGCAAGGGCTGGCAGTTCGTCCGCTACCTGGTGGCGAACCCGTTGTGGCTCTTCGGCTGGGTGGCGCTGGCCGGTGCGTTCGTGTTCCAGGCGCTCGCCTTGCACAACGGGCTCATGTCAGTGGTGCAGCCCTTACTGGTGACAGAGCTGGTGTTCGCCCTGGTGCTCCGCCGGGTCTGGATCCGCCAGAGCATCCGTGCCGTGACGTGGTGGACGGCCGGGTTGACCTGTGCCTCGCTGGCGGTGTTCCTCGCAGCCGCCGAGCCGACTGCAGGCGTCATCGGCCCGACCATGCGCGACTGGGTGGGCGCGACCGGTGGCGGTCGCGGCCGTCGTGGCGGTGCTCTGCCTCTTCTCGTTGCACGGTTCGCCCGGCCGGCGTGCTGCCCTCCTCGGCGCGGCCACGGCCGTGTTGTGGGCGCTCGTCGCAACCTTCATCAAGGCGATGACCGATTCGCTCACCCAGTACGGCGTCGGAGGCATGTTCGCCCACTGGCCGGTCTACGCGCTGGCGGTCAGCGGCACTTGCCGCGGAGCTGATGGACCAGACCACGCTCCATATGGGCCCGCTGAGCATGTCCCAGCCCTTCTTGGTGGTGGTCGACCCCATCGCGAGCATCGCACTGAGCGTGTGGGTCTTCAACGAGACCTTTACCGAGAGCGTGTCCCGGCTGTCCTTCGGCTCGCTGTCCTTCGCGGTGATGTGCGTGTCCGTCTGGGTGCTGGCCCGGACGACGCCGGCCACCATGGATCCCGCCGGAGCGCCCGCACCCATTGCACCCCCGGCGCCGGCATGAGCCAGCCTCCTCGTGGCGTCAGAGCCGCCGTCTCGTCCGCATCCAGTTGAAGTTCAAGAGGGTGGTGACCACGCCGAGCACTGTGCCGGCGGCGGCCACGAGGAATCCCTTGGTGAGGCGCTCGGGGTCCTTGTTCCGGCCGGCCGCCACGAGGCCGAGAGCGGTGCCGCCGGTCGATTCGACAGTGGTGGCCAAGAAGAGACCGACCGCCTTGGCCGGGCTCCGGTCCCGCCGATCGGCCAAGCGCAACAGGGTGAGGAAACCGATGGCCGACAACGCGAAGGATGCAACCGCCAACGACGTCCATCATTTGCCGCTCGTCGGCGCTCTCCGGACGGACGCCATCGTCCGCACTGGGCTGGGCGTCCCCGGTCGCTGCCGAATCGGCCATGGTGGTCACCTCGTCCTTCGTTCCTGGACCCTGCACGGGTCCCAGGCTAGGCGCCCGAGTCGTCGGTCGCATCCGCTGCGGGGGGCATGGCGCGCTCGCTCGGTTCTGTCGAGCCAACTCCTTCAATTTCGTCCAGACCGGCCTCGAGGGTCGGGTAGAAACGGTTCCGGTCGAGTGTCTCGTCGAGGCCGTAGCGGAAGACCAGCTCCTGCAGCCGGGTGCGCATCTCGGCGAACGCCATGTGGATGCCCTTCGCATTGAGCTCCTTGTCGAGCTGTTCGAGCATCTGCGCAGCCGACACGTCCACGTCGGTCATGGCTTCGCACTGGACGAAGACCCAGGTGACCGGGCGCTCTGCCACGATCTTGCGCACCTGGGTCCGGAAGGCGGCGCAGTTGGCGAAGAAGAGCGGGGCCTCCCAGCGATAGACCACGATGCCGGGGCGCTCGCGGGCATCGTGGTAGCGCTTCACGTTGTGCCACCCGTTCAGCTCGTCCACGAATCCGAGGACGGAGCCATGGGGTTGCCACCCGCGGCGGAAGAAGAGGAGAACCGCCAGCACGATGGCGATGATGATTCCCTGCAAGACACCCAGGACCACGACACCCAGGCTGGCGATCAGTGAGAGTACGAGTGCGCTCTTGCGCACCCTGGCGTAGCGGATCAGCGCGCCGACGTCGAGGAGTGAGAGTGCGGCGGCGATGAGCACAGCGGCCAGCGCGGATTGCGGCAGGTCGGCCAGCAGCGAGTTGAAGAACAAGAGGAGCGCCACGACCACCCCGGCCCCGACGATTGACGACAGCTGGGACTTGGCGCCGGCCTGCTCGACGACGGCAGTCCGCGACCCGCTCGTCGACACAGCAAAGCCCTGGAAGAACCCGGCGGCCAGGTTGGCGGCGCCGATGCCGATCATCTCTTGGTTGGGATCGACCTCGTCGCCTCGCCGCGCGCTGAAGCTCGACGACGTCGCGATGGTGTCGGCCAGCGAGACCAAAGTAATCCCCAACGCAGCGGCCAACAGCGGCCCGACGTCGGAGAACCTTGTCCAGGGGAGCGAGGGGGTGGGTATCCCGCGGGGGAGGGTGCCCACGGTCGACACGCCGTGACTCTGCAGGTCGAACACCGCGGAGACGATGGTGGCGACGGCGATCCCGATGAGCACGGCCGGAATCACCCGGGTGAAGCGCGGCAGCACGAGGAGTATCACCAGGACGCCCAACCCGACGGCGAGCGCGGCACCGACGGTCCCGTCGAGACCGAGTACGAAGGCCTTGACCTCAGGGCCGAAGCCCGTGGCGTCCGTCGAGAACCCGAAGAGCTTGGGGAGCTGCCCGACGATGATCACCAGCGCCAGGCCGTTCATGTAGCCCACCTGCACCTCGTTGGAGAGCAGGTCGGCGACGAAGCCCAGGCGCGCGGCGCCGAGACCGATCTCAATGATGGCGACGATCACGGCCAGCATGCCGGCGAGAGCGATGGCCTTGTGCGGGTCCCCGCCGGCGACGAGCAGCGGCATGATGGCCGCGAAGATCATCGGCGAGATGGACGAATCGGGGCCGAGCACGAGGATGCGTGACGGGCCGAACACCGCGTAACCCAGCAGGCACGCGACGGTGGTGTAGAGCCCGGTGACCGGCGGGAGCCCGGCCAGCTCGGCATATGCCATGCCTTGGGGAACCAGGATGGCCGCCAGGACGACGCCGGCCACCACGTCGGGCCGGGTCCACCCCTTCTGGTAGGTGTGAATGGTTCGGATGCCTGGGACCCACCGGCTGATCTGTTCGCCCCCCCAGGCCATGCGACCCCCTTCGTCACAGCCATCGAGGTGCGGCTGCCGTGAATGAACTTACAATGCCGGTGGAGCCGAAGACCGGGGGCAGGAGTGAGCGGTGCGTCGGAGACGGTGGCGCGTGGGGCACGGAACAGAGCGCGTCTGTGGGCCATCGTCTCCCTGGCTGCGGGCATCGGTCTGATCGTCACCGTCGTTGTCTTCCTGGTCCACAACGGTGCGTACCTCATCGTCGGAGTTCTGGGTCTGGTTCTTGTCATCGCCGGAGGGTGGTGGGTGCTGACCGAGCACCTGCCACGACGCGCCGTCGGTATGGCCGCCGTCACGGCCGGGGTCGCCCTTCAGGTGTTCGGACTCCTCGCAGCCGGCCAAGAGGACTGGGAGTCGGTCCTGCGCTTCGTCATTGCGTTGGCGCTGCTCGCCGTCGCCGGATTCGCGGCGCAGAGGGCGTTGGGCGCGCACCTCCGCACCACGGCCGCCGCAGCCGTGCGCCACGTGCCCGCCCCGGCGCACCCGGTCCTTTTGTGCAATCCATGGTCAGGAGGCGGCAAGGTCGAGCGGTTCGGGCTCGTCGAGCTTGCGACCTCGCTCGGTGTCGAGACAGCGATGCTCGACCATGGGATCGATCTCGCCGAGTTGGCGCGCGCGGCGATCGACCGCGGAGCGGACTGTCTGGGCATGGCGGGTGGCGACGGCTCCCAGGCGCTCGTGGCATCGATCGCAGTGGAGCACGATCTGCCGTTCGTCTGTGTGTCGGCTGGAACCCGCAATCACTTTGCACTCGATCTCGGCCTTGACCGTCGGAACCCCCGGAAGAGCGTCCACGCCTTCCACGACGCCGTGGAGCGCCGAATCGACTACGCCACGGTCAACGACAGGTTCTTCGTGAACAACGTGTCGCTCGGCGTCTACGCCACGATCGTGCAAGAAGAGGGCTACCGCGCCGCAAAGGCCGAGACGACGAAGCGGCTGCTGCCCGAGATGCTCGGCGAGCAGGAAGAGCCCTTCGACCTCCAGTTTGTGACGGCAGACGGACGCGAAGTCGACGGCGCCTTCTTGATCATGGTGTCGAACAATCCCTACGTGCTCGGCCCGTCCCTCGACGTCTCGCAACGTCGCCGTCTCGACACCGGCCGGTTGGGCGTCTTCGCGGTGAGCGCGGCGACGGGTGCACAAGCGGCCGAGGTCGTCACCCTGGCCCTGGCCGGCAAGGGGTCGGCGAGTGGCGCAGCGTCGCAGTTCGAGTGCGACACCTTCGAAGTCCGTTCCCGCTCCGGCAAGGCCTACGCGGGGATCGACGGCGAGGCGCTGGAGCTCGCGACCCCGCTGCTCTTCCGGGCCCACCCCGGTGGACTGCGCATGCTGGTGCCCGAGGGCAACGTCGAGGCGGCGCTGCGCCGCCAAGCGCGCGACGTGCACGTGCGCGATCTCTTCTCGCTGGCGGCCACAGGGTCGCCGGGCCCGGCCGCTACATCTCGTCGTCGGGGAACAAGCTGACCCAGTTGGTCTGCATCGAGGCCCCGTCGGCGATGATGGTCGAACCGCAGATGTAGCGGCCGGCGGGGGAGCACAGGTACAGCACCATCGCCGCCATCTCGTCGACCGTGCCCAAGCGGACCGTGGTGCCCTCTGCGACCAGCTCGTCGGTGAATCCCGCCTCCGTGCGGCCGACCTCGGCCAGTTCGGACTGGATCAGCCCGGGCGTCGAGAACACGCCCGGAGCGAAGGCGTTGATGGTGACGCCCCGGCGCATGAGGTAGGGCGCCAACGTCTTGACCATGTTGACCACTCCCGCCCGCGCAGCGCCGGAGTGCACGAACATCGGGGCTCCTCGTTCGAAGGAAAAGGTGTGCACGACGTTCACGATGGCGCCTGTGCCCGCCTCGGCCATCGGGACCATGAAACGGTTCGTCATGTTCCACGTGCCGTGCAGGTTGAGGTCCACCACGGCCCGCCATCCGTTGTCGGTGATGGCGCTCGGCAGCGCGGGGAACTGCCCGCCGGCGTTGTTGACCAGGAAGTCGACCCGGCCGAAGCGCTGGTAGACCGTGGCTCGCAGCGCCTCGACCTCTGCGGGTTCTCGGATGTTGGTGGGCACCGCCAGGCAGCGCCCGCCCTCCGCGGCGATCGATGCCGCCACCTCGTCGAGGCGAGCGGCCGTGCGCCCCGCGATCACCACCTGGCCGCCGAGCCCGGCGAAGGCGTGTGCCACCTCGCGCCCCAACCCCGTCCCGCCGCCGGTGATCACAGCAACTGTGCCGGTGAAGAGGTCCGGAGCGAAGACGGACACCGCCGGTCCGGGCCGCCACGTCACGGCGCGGCCGTCACCCGGCGAAGTCCCAGCTCTCGCCCTTCTCGTAGTGGTGCAGCACGTTCTTGGCGATGAGGATCCGGTGCACCTCGTCGGGCCCGTCGGCCAGGCGCAGGGTCCGGGCGCCGAGGTACATCTGCGCCAGCGGTAGCTCGGAGGTCACGCCGGCGGCCCCCCACACCTGGATGGCCCGGTCGACCACCCGGCTGTAGGCCGCCGGCACGAAGACCTTGATCGCGCTGATCTCGGTGCGCGCCTGGGGGTCCCCGGCGTCGACCTTCTCCGCCGCGTGGATGGTCATGAGGCGGGCTGACTGCAGGTCCATGTAGCTGTCGGCGACGAAACCCTGCATGAATTGCTTGTCCTTGAGCAGGCCGCCGTGGACTTCACGTGTGAGCATGCGCTCGACCATCAGGTCGAAGGCTCGCCACATCTGGCCCACCGAATTCATGCAGTGGAAGATGCGGCCCGCACCCAGGCGGTCCTGGGCGGCACGGTGGCCGTCGCCGACCTGGCCGAGTGCGTTGTCCAGCGGGACACGTACGTTGTCGTAGCGCACCTCGCAATGGTCCGAGACGGGAGCGCCCCAGATGCCGATGCCGCGCTCGATGATCACCCCGGGCGTCGAGGTCGGCACGATGATCTGGACCATCGGGCCCGGGCTCTGGTCGTCCTTGGACTCCTTGGCCCGGCACATGACGATGAAGAAATCGGCGGCGAGGCCGTTGGAGGTGAACCACTTGTGGCCGTTGATCACCCACTCGTCGCCCTCGCGGACGGCGCTGGTCTGAATGGAACGAGGATCCGAGCCGGCGTGTTCGGGTTCGGTCATGGAGAAACCCGACTGCATGGTCCCTTCCACGAGGGGGAGCAGCCACTTGCGCTTCTGCTCTTCGGTCCCGTACTTGACCAGGATGGTCTGGTTCCCCGAGTTCGGCGCGACCACGCCGAAGAGTGATGCCGCGCCGATGGCGTAGGCGAGGATCTCGTTCATGTAGGCGTGGGCCATGAAGTCGATGCCCATGCCCCCGTACTCCGGTGGGAGGTGGGGAGCCCAGAGGCCCTCGGACTTCACCGCTTCGGCCACGTCGTGGCGCAGCGCCCTGGACTCGGTCAGCTCCTCTTCGGTGGCGCCGCTGCGCCGCCCCCGCCAGAGCAGGGACTCGTTGGGGAGGATCATGTCGTTGACGATGCGCGCCGTGCGGATCCTGATGTCGTTGATGTGGTCGCTCAAGCCCGCAATGGGCGTCACGGTGATGGGCATGGGTCTCCCCCCGCTGGTGCTCGTGTTCCGATCGAACCTTAGGCAGATCCGGGGTGTGGCCCGGGCCCGCCCGCCCCGCCCGACCCGCCCGGCAGGCTGCGGGAGACCCAGCGTCCGGTGAGCGCACGCTCGTAGCGCCCCCGCCCCACGAAGCTGACGGTCCAGCGGGCCAGCGCCCCCAGCCGGTTCTTGAACCCGGTGAGGAATGTGATGTGCACGACGAGCCAGAGCGTCCAGCCGATGAAGCCGCCGACGCGGATCGGGCCGATCTTGGCCACCGCCCGAAATCGAGAGATCACCGCCAGGGTGCCGAGGTCCCGGTAGCGAAAGGCCGTGGGCTCCTTGCCCTGCACCCGCCGCACGATGCTGCGAGCTGCGTGCACGCCCGACTGGATCGCCACCTCGGCGAGGCCCGGCAGCTCGTTGAGCGACATGAGGTCGCCGACCACGAAGACCTCGGGGTGCCCCGGGAGCGAACAGTCTGCTTCGACGACGACCCGTCCCGCCTTGTCCAGCTCGGCCCCCGCCGCATCGGCGAGCGTGGTCCCCAGGCCGGCCGCACGCGTGCCGGCCGCCCACACCTTGGTGGCGGCGCGGACCTCCACGGTCGAGCCGTCCGAGCGGGTGACCTGGACGCACTCCTCGTCCATACCTGTCACCATGGCGCCGAGGTGGACCTCGACCCCCATGCGTCGCAGGTCGCGCTCGGTCATGTGCGAGAGCCGCCGGCCCATGGACCCGACCAGGCTCTCGGTGCCCTCGACCAGGACGACGCGCGTCTCGTGCGGGTCGATCCGCCGGTAGTTGTGGTGCAGCGCCCGGCGGGACAGCTCTTTGAGCTGACCCGCCATCTCGACCCCGGTCGGGCCGCCGCCGATGACCACGAAGGTCATGAGGCGCCGGCGCTTCGCCTCGTCGCTCTCGGCCTCGGCCAGCTCGAAGGACCCGAAGATCATGCCCCGCAGCGCCAGCGCGTCGTCGAGCGACTTCATGCCACAGGACCACTCGCGGAACTCGTCGTGTCCGAAGTACGAGGTGGCCGCGCCGCCCGCCACGATGAGGCTGTCGTAGGGGATGGTCAGCGGTTTCCCGAATTCGTCGGCGTGCACGGTTCGGGCGCCGACGTCGATGTCCGTGACCTCGGCGAGCACGACGCGGAGCGACCGGTGATTGCGCAGGACGTCGCGGGTCGGCGGCGCGATCTGCCCCTCCGAGAGGATTCCGGTGGCCACCTGGTACAGCAGGGGTTGGAACAGATGATGATTGGTGCGGTCGATCAGGGTCACCCTGACCGGCGCTCGCTTGAGCACCCGGGCCGCGAAGAGGCCGCCGAACCCGGACCCGATGATGACGACATGGTGCAGCCCGCGATTCTCGTCGCCCCCGCTCACGAGAGGTGGTCCAGCACGGTGGTGACGTAATGGGCCAACGGGAGCGTGCGGAGCTGGTCCGGGGTGAACCAGTCGACGGCGTCGGTGGTGCCGTTGGCCTCGGCGCGCAGCTCGCCTTCCCAGGTGTCGACGGAATAGATCAACCGGATCGTGTGCAGGCTGGTGCGGTCGGGTGGCACGGTGCGGACGTCGGAGAGGACCTCGAGCAGTGGCCCGACGGTCACGGTGAGTCCCGATTCCTCCGCCATCTCGCGCCGAAGGCCGTCGGGCGGGCTCTCGCCGTGCTGGATCCCGCCGCCAGGCAGGAACCAGCGCCCCCTCACGGTGAGAGCCGGTGAGGCCCGTGCGAGCAGGAGCCGTCCGCCGGCGTCCCAGCAGACGCCGTAGGAGGCGATGCGCTGGCGTTTCCGCTCCGAGGCCACGTCCGAGAGACTGCTCCCGGCGGGAGCCCGCCGCCAACTCCTCGGGAAACTACCCTGGCCGCGGCCGCCGCCACCGGGGAGGGCGGCGGCAGGAACGATGGCAGGGAAAGGGGCACGCACATGGACACCGCGGCCGAGCTCGAGGCCGTCCGGCGGCTCAAGTACGCCTACTTCCGGACACTCGATCTCAAGCAATTCGACGAACTGGGCGCCTTGCTGACCGAGGACGCCACCGCCTCGTACGAGGACGGGAAGACCGTCCTCGAGGGGCGCGCCGCCATTGCCGGCTGGCTGTCCGAGGTCCTCGGGGACCAGGGCATGATCACCGAGCACCACGGCCATCATCCCGAGATCACCTTCACCTCCGACACCACCGCCGAGGGGACGTGGTACCTCCAGGACAGGGTCATCATTCCCGCCGCCGACCTCGAGATCGGGGGCACCGCGTTCTACGCGGACCGCTACCGCCTGACCGCGGATGGGTGGCGCATCGCACACACGGGCTATACCCGGGTCTTCGAGGAGCACCGCACCCACTCGTCGCTCGAGGTGCGCCTGTTCACATCTCGTTTCGATTCGCCGGGCTGAAGGTGAACGCGGGGTCGAACAGCGTCGTCGGCGCCAGGGCCTCCTCAATCGCATCGACGAAGTCGGGCTCGAGCTCGAGGTCGAGCGCCTTGACGTTCTCCCCGATCTGCTCGGGACGGCTGGCTCCCACGATGGCGCTGCTGACGTTCTCGTTGCGCAGCACCCAGGCCAGGGCGACGGACGCCGGCGTGTAGCCCGCCTCTCGGCACAGTGCGGCGTAGTCCGCCACGGGCTCGAGGATCTCGTCGCGCAGCAACCAGCTCATCTCCTCGCCCTCGGGGCCCTTGGCGCGCGAGTCGGACGGCGCGTCGGAGCCGCCGGGGCGGTACTTGCCGGTGAGCACGCCTTGTGCCAGCGGCGACCACACGATCTGACCCACGCCCTCCTTCTCGCACAGCGGGACCACCTCGGCCTCAATGACCCGCCAGATCAGCGAGTACTGGGGCTGGTTTGACACGAGGCGGTCGAAGCCCATTTCGTCTGCCAGTCGCAGCGCGTCGGCGATCTGGTCAGCGGACCATTCCGACACCCCGACGTAGTGCACCGTGCCCTGGCGTACAAGGTCGTCGAAGGCGCGCATCGTCTCCTCGAGCGGGGCTTCGTAGTCGAAGCGGTGTGCCTGGAGGAGGTCGACGTGGTCCGTCTGCAGCCGCTCGAGCGACGCGTGCAGCGATTCGATGATGTGCTTGCGTGACAGACCACGGTTGTTCGGGTTGGGGCCGGTGGGCCAATAGACCTTGGTGAAGATCTCGATGGAGTCCCGCGCCACGCCCTTGAGCGCCCGTCCGAGGACCGTCTCGGCGGCTCCCAGGGCGTACACGTCGGCCGTGTCGAAGGTGGTGATGCCGGCGTCGAGTGCGGCCCGCACGCACGCCTTGGCGGCGTCCTCTTCAATCTGGCTCCCGTGGGTGATCCAGTTCCCGTACGAGAGGGCGGAGACGAGCATGCCGGAGCTTCCGAGGTGGCGATAGTCCATGGGCCCGGAGCGTACCCGGGTGCTCGTACGCTCGTCGGGTGGCCACCGAGGAATCACTCCATGTCCACCGCGGGCTCGACCTGCCGTTTTCGGAGATCTCCTGGCGCGCCACGACCTCGGGGGGACCCGGCGGTCAGCACGCCAACCGGACCTTGAGTCGCGTCGAGGTGCAGTTCGACGTCGGCGCATCGGCCACGCTCGGCCCGCGCCAGCGGGCCCGCCTGCTCGAGCGCTACGGGCCGGTCGTCCGCGCCAGCGCGGCCGAGTCACGCTCCCAGGTGCGCAACCGCGAGCTGGCGCTCAGCCGTCTGGCCACCAAGCTCGACGCCGGTCTCCGAGTGCAGGCCGCCCGGCGGCCGACCCGACCCACCAAGGGTTCCCAGGTGCGCCGGGTGGAGTCCAAGCGCCGCCACAGCCAGACGAAGCGCCAGCGGCGCGCGCCGCGCGCCGACGAGGACTGACTCAGCCGGCGAAGCCGAACCCCTCGAGCACGCCACTCAGACCGCCGTCGAGTTGGTCG
Source organism: uncultured Acidimicrobiaceae bacterium (assembly GCA_963791995.1). Lineage (GTDB taxonomy): Bacteria > Actinomycetota > Acidimicrobiia > Acidimicrobiales > RAAP-2 > Bog-473. Next base: position 31,489 of record CAWBUQ010000015.1, read on the forward strand.
AGGAGCTCGGGGTCGTCCTCGGCCCTCGGGCCGCGCAGCGCGGTGAGGGCGGCGAAGCCCTGCGCCACCAGCGTGGCGTCCTCCGCGCCGGCGTCGGCCAGGCCCAGGTCCCCCGAGTGGGGGAAGGGGGAGCCGACGGCGAGGACGATCTGACCCTTCTCCTCGGGTTCGCCCTCCATGACGGCGTGGGCAGCCTCGGCCGCGGCGGGCCCTTCGATCTCCTCCTCGTTGGGCTCCACCCATGCGCCCGCACCGCGGGCGGCCTTGATGAGCCCCGCCCCGCTGACCCGGGCCCACCGCACGCCCCGGATCTGAGCGAGGGGGAGATGCGGCACGTTGAGGTTGAGCACGGTGCGCGCCGGCGCGGCGGCGAGGACTGGGATCAGGGCCACGGCCAGATCGGCGGCCGACTCCCAGGGGTCGGCCTCGTCGCCCACGCGCAGCGACACGGCGAGGGCCCGAATGCCGAGCTGGCTGGCGGTCAGCGCCGCCCCGACGGTGCCCGAGTGGAGCACCGAGCGGCCGACGTTGACCCCGTGGTTGATGCCCGAGAGGACCAGATCCGGCTTGGGTCCCACCGCGCCGAGCGCGCCGGCGATGACCGAGAGCGCGGGGGAGGCGTCGAGTCCGTAGGCCTCCACGGTCTCGGCGCCCTCGACGAAGGCTCGCTGATAGGGGATCGACGTCCCGTCGGTGACCGAGCCCACGGCGGCGCCCGCCCCGCTGTAGTTGGAGCTGGGTGCCATGACGATGACCTCGTGCGGAGCGCCCGGCCCGTCTCCGCCGGCGCCGTCGGCCCAGGCGACCAGCGCCCTCGTCAGGGCAGCGAGCCCGGGCGCGCTGACACCGTCGTCGTTGGTGACGAGGATCCTCACAGTGGGGCCACGCTACCGCTCGCCCCGCACACGGACCCTGTCCGTCACCAGACGTTCGTGCCCCGGCCATCTCGCCTTCACCGCCCACCTCAGGGCCCCTCACCCATGGAGACGCCCTGGTCTGCTTCAAATTCTCGCCATGCCCGCACGGACGCCCAGGATCTCGGTCGCCTCACCGACCGGGCAGCAGTGGCGCATCGGGCACGGTCTCCACGAGGTGATCGTCTGCGAGGTGGGCGCCACCCTCCGCCACTACGCCGTGGGCGACACCCAGGTCCTCGACGGGTTTGGCAGCGACGAGTGGTCGCACTCGGGCCGGGGTCAGGTGCTGGCCCCGTGGCCGAACCGGCTGGCCGACGGGCGCTACGAGTTCAACGGGGTGCGGGCTCAGGCGGCGCTCGACGAGCCCGAGCGGCACAACGCGATCCACGGCCTGGTCCGCTGGCTCCCCTGGACCCTGCAGACGCGGCACCAGAACCAGCTCTCCCTCCGGCTGCAGCTGCATCCCTCTCCGGGCTACCCCTTCTCCCTGCTGCTCGAGATCGAGTACCACGTCGGGCGGGACGGCCTCACGGTGACGACGACGGCGCAGTCGCTCGAGGAGGGGTCGGTGCCCTTCGGGATCGGGTTTCATCCCTATCTGAGGGCTGGTCCCGAGACCGTCGACGGCGCCATCCTCCACGTCCCGGCGCGCGACACGCTCGACCTGGACGACCGGGGGCTGCCGACCGGTGCGCTGACCCCGGTGGCGGGTACCGACTTCGACTTCACGACGTCGCGTTTCGTCGGTCCGGCGGTACTCGACACCGCGTACACGACATTGGTGCGCGACGAGGACGGCCGGGCCCGCGCCAGCCTCGACGGACCGGGCGGCGCCACGGGGTCCACCCTGTGGGCCGACGCCGGGTTCGCCTACCTGATGGTGTACACCGGCGACACCCTGGGCGACGTGGCGCGGCGGCGCCGGGCCGTCGCGATCGAGCCCATGACGTGTCCGCCCAACGCGCTGCGGACCGGCAAGGACGTGATCGACCTCCAGCCGGGCCAGGAGTGGAGGGCGCAGTGGGGGATCACCCCCCGGTGAGCCCGCGCCCGTGAGCGACGCCCCCTTCGCGGACCGCGTCGTCATGGTGACGGGCTCGTCGAGCGGCATCGGAGAAGCCACCGCACGCGCCTTCGCCCGCGGCGGCGCGTCCGTGCTGGTCAACTCGGCGCGCTCGGTCGCCGAAGGTGAGGCCGTGGCGGCAACGCTTCCCGACGCGCGCTACGTCCAAGGTGACATCACGGCGCCGGGCGTCCCCGAGCACCTGGTCGAGGTGGCGCGCGAGCAGTGGGGGCATCTCGACGTCCTGGTGAACAATGCGGGGACGACCGCCCTGATCCCGCACCACGACGTCGAAGCGGCGACCGTCGAGGTGTGGCGGCGCATCTTCGAGGTCAACGTGTTCGCGACGTGGGCCATGTCGGTCGCGGCCCTCCCCGCGTTGCGCGAGGCGAAGGGGAGCATCGTCAACGTGGCGTCGGTGGCCGGCGTACGCCCGACGGGTTCGTCCATTCCGTACGCGGCCAGCAAGGCCGCGTTGAACCACATGACGGTGCTCCTGGCCAAGGTGGTGGGGCCCGACGTGCGGGTCAACGCAGTGGCGCCCGGACTGATCGACACAGCGTGGACCGAGGACTGGGACGTCGTCCGCCAGGTCGTGCAGCAGGTTGCACCGCTGCGGCGTTCGGGCCAGCCCGACGACGTCGCTGAGGTCGTGCTCGCCCTGGCCCGGGCGGCCTACGTGACGGGCCAGGTGGTCGTCGTCGACGGCGGCCTCTCTCTCGCCACCTGAATCAGGCCGGTGGTGCCACCATCCAGCGCAGGGCCGCGGTGAGTCCGCGGGTCAGCGGCGTCACGGCTGTCGTGTCGACCAGGAGGTCGACGGGTCCGGTCAGGGAGAGTCCGAGCATCCGGCGGGCCCAGCCCGGCAGCACGCCCACGGCGGCGGCCGCCACGAGGCCGTACACGGCGCGGTCGCTCGGGCGACGGGCGACGCCCCGCAACAACCAGTCCCGTGCGGCCCTCGCCTGCGGGCCCATGTACAGCTCGGGGCGGATCCGCAATAGATAGCTCTCGACCTCGGCGACCGAGCGGGGGACCCAGGTCGCACCGAGGTCGAGCGCGACGACCGCCACCTCGTCGTAGTAGCGGTCGCAGTCCTCGGGCGTGAGCGGCCGCGGCCCGTAGCGGCGCGACGACTCGAGGAAACTCGACACCTCGGCCACGTGGATGAACGTCACCAGCTCGGGGTCGGCTGCCGAGTACGCCCTCCCGTCGGGGGCGATCCCCTTCACCCGCCGGTGCACGCGCTGAACCTGGGCCACCGCTGCCGCGGCCTCGGCGACGGTCCCGAAGGTCGTGGTCCCGACGAACCCGGCCGTCCGCCGGAGCCGGCCCAGAGGGTCCTCTTGATAGCTCGAGTGCTCGGCCACGCCGGCCATGGCCAACGGGTGCAGCGTCTGGAGGAGCAGTGCGCTCACACCGCCGATGAGCATCGTCGCCAGATCGGCGTGGACCTGGCGCGCCATCCCGCCGGGCGGGAGATAGGCCTCGTCGGGATCGAAGGCGATGGGTGCCGGTTTGTCGGTGATGCCGATGGCACGCCGGACATTGCGCGCCATGTCGCCGCGAGCGGGCGCGGCCAGGCCGCCGACGATCCGAAGGGGTGCGCCGGCGACGGCGCCACCGAACGCCGTGGCCCGTTCCATGGGGTTCAGGTTGAGGGTCGCCACGACGAGAGCTTGGCACGCCGCGCATGGCAGAGTGCAGTCCATGCGCTTCGTCGTGGTGGGGGCCGGTGCCATCGGAGGTTCGGTGGGGGGACGGCTCTTTCAGCAAGGCTTCGATGTCACCCTGGTTGCGCGTGGAGAGCACGGGCGGGCCCTCGAGTCGGGCGGTCTCGTGCTCGAGTCACCCGGGGAGACGGTGACGCTGGCGGTGCCGACCGTGGCCGAGCCGGCCCGAGTGTCCTGGGACCCCGACGGCGACGGCGATCCCGTCGTGCTGCTCGCCGTCAAGGGACAGCAGACCGACCAGGCCCTGACCCAGCTCAGCGTCGCCCCGCCCACGACACCGGTCGTCTGCATGCAGAACGGGGTCGAGAACGAGCGGCGCGCGCTTCGTCATTTTCCTCGTACCTACGGCATCTGCGTGATGTGCCCCGCATCGCAGCTGCGGCCGGGAGTGGTCCAGATCCACTCGGCGCCGGTGTCAGGGATGCTCGACCTGGGCCGATTTCCCGCGGGCCTCGACGAGCAGGGTCAGGCGATCGCAGATGCCCTCGCGACCACGACGTTCCAGTCGGTGGCCCGGACCGACATCATGCGCTGGAAGTACCGCAAGCTGCTCATGAACCTCGCCAACGCAGTCGAGGCACTGAGCGGGCCCGGGGCCCGCTTCGGGCCGCTCGCCCGCGAGGCCCAGCGCGAGGGCAACGAGGTGCTCGCCGCCGCCGGCATCGAGGTCACGAGCGCGGAAGAGGACCGAGATCGGCGCGGCGACCTCTTGCAGCTGGCACCGACCTCTTCGGGCGACTGGCAGGGCGGTTCGAGCTGGCAGAGCCTGGCCCGTCGGGCGGGTTCCATCGAAGCGGAGTTCCTCAACGGCGAGATCGTCCTCCTCGGCGCGCTGCACGGGATCCCCACTCCGGTCAACGCGCTGCTCCAGCGCCTGGCGGTCCGGGCGGCTGCCGAGGGCAGCGGTCCCGGCTCGTGGCGGATCGAGGACCTCGACGAACTGGCCGGCATTGCCGATGGTGAATGAGCGGGCCTAGGCACTGGCCGACGACTCCGCGGCAGCCAATGCCGACGCCGTCGCCTTCGCGCGCGGCCGCAACGACCACGACTGGGCTCTGGTCGTGCCCGACTCGGCGGACGACATCGACCGGGCCATTGTGGCGCAGGCGGCGCGGGCCGTGGGCGTCACGCCCGCCGAGACGGTGACGCTCCTCGAAGCGAACGGGGCGCGTCTGATTGAGACGCTGAGCGCATTGCGCGACGAGGACCTCGATTGCAGCACGCCCTCGGTCCGGCCGGCGGGGAGTCGCTCCCGACGGCTGCGCTCGCCGACGTCATGGCTCGGCACACACGCGAGCACCTGGCACATGCGCGCGCCGTTGTCGCCGAAGCGCCGCGACCAGCGACCCCTCTAGTCGGCATGGAGCGCGGTACGCACCTCGCCGGCGGCGTCGGGGCGCAGTGAACCAGGGGCGTCGATCCGCAGCTCGTGGACGGTGCCGGTGAAGGGTGCGGGAGGCGCATAGCGCGGCGAGACCGGGAAGCCGGTGTCGCCGCCGAGCCGGAGCCCGGCACCTCCATGCTGGAGCGCCATCGGCAAGATCCCCTCGACGACGGTCTGGTCGACCTCGGCGTCGTCGACCAGCAGGGTCATACGACCCGGCCCGTCCCCGCGACCCACGGCGTAGAAGACGGTGATCTCGTGGCGCCCCTCCGCCAGGGGGCCGCCGGCCGCGAGCTCGACCGCGTCACCTGCCCGGGCGAAGGTGAAGTGGACCGAGCCCTCGGTCACGTAGAGGGCGAACCCACCGAACCAGTCACCCAACGCGTAGACCACCCCATCCGCCGGGACGGTCCCGGTCTCGACGTCCGCCGTCATCTCGAAGCCGCCCCACAACAGGGGGAGGGACTCGTCGGTGACGGCGCCCCCGCCGGGACGAAAGGTGCGTGCAGAGCCCGCCGGCCAGGTGGGCGGGATGAAGCTGCCGAAGCGATCCACCAGCCCGTCGGAAACGGGGAGGACGTTGTTGCGCGCCGCCTCGGCGTCCCAGAGCGCGGTCAGCTGTTCCAAACGCTCGGGCTCGCTGGTCGCCAGGTCGTTCGCCTCGGAGAAGTCGCGGGAGAGATCGAAGAGCTCCCAGCGATCCTCCTCGAAGGAGCGACTCCCGACGGCGAGCTCCTCCTCGTCGAGCACGCCCGTACTGATGTGGTTGGTCGTAGCTTTCCATCCCTCGTGATAGATGGAGCGCGACCCGATCATCTCGAAGTACTGGGTCGCGTGCTGCTCGGGTGCGTTCGGGTCGGTGAGCGCGTCCAGGAGGCTGACGCCGTCCACGTGTTGCTGTGCAACGCCGTCGACCTCTTCCGGCACATCGAGGCCCGTGGCGGCGAGGATGGTCGGCATGAGATCGATGACGTGCGCGAACTGCTGGCGGACCGCGCCCGCCTGTCCGATGCGGCCGGGCCAGTTGACGATGAGGGGGGTTCGCGTCCCGCCCAGCCAGGTGTAGCGCTTCCACAGCTTGTGCGGGGTGTTACCGGCCCAGGCCCAGGCCCATGAGTAGTGGTTGTAGGTGGTGAACCCGCCCCAGTCGTCGTAGTGGGCCAGGTTGTCCGCCACGGACTCCCGCAGATGCGCGGTGAAGCGGTGCTCGTTGACAGAGCCGTGCCGTCCACCTTCAGCGCTGGCGCCATTGTCTGAGAAGACCATGACCAGCGTGTTGTCCATGACTCCGAGGCGCTCCAGTGAGCCCAACATGCGGCCGATCTGCGCGTCCGTGTGGGTCAGGAAGCCGGCAAAGACCTCCTGTTGGCGCGCATGCATCCTGCGCTCATCCTCGGGAAGTTCGCTCCACGCTTGGATCCACTCCGGCCGCGAGGTCAGCTCGGTGCCGTCCGGCACGACGCCGCGGGCCACCTGGCGTGCGAAGAGCTCGTCGCGCCACACGTCCCAGCCCTTGTCGAAGGCGCCGCGGTAGGGCTCGACCCACTCGGGCGTCACGTGGTGAGGCGAATGCATGGCGCCGAGGGCGAAGTAGAGGAAGAAGGGCTTCCCAGGTGCGCCCTGCTGTTGGTCCAGCACCATCCGTACGGCTTGGTCGGCGAGGTCTTCGCTCAGGTGGTAGCCGTCCTCGGGCCGCCGCGGCGGGTCGACGTAGTGGTTGTCACAGACCAGGTTCGGGGTCCAGTGGTTGGTGTCTCCCTGCAAGAAGCCGTAGTAACGCTCGAACCCGAGCCCGAGGGGCCAGGTGTCGAATGGCCCGGCCGATGAGCGCTGCCAGCGCGGGGTGAGGTGCCACTTGCCGATGGCCAGCGTGGAGTACCCGGCCTCTCGGAGGAGGCGGGGCAGCGTGGCCGCTGTCTTAGGCAGGCGGGCGTCGTAACCGGGGAAGGCCAGGGGGATGTCGGCCAGGAATCCCATGCCGACCGCATGGTGGTTCCGGCCCGTGAAGAATGACGCCCGTGTCGGCGAGCACAGGGCTGTGACGTGGAAGCGGTTGAACGGGGCCCCACCGCCGGCCAGGGCGTCGAGATGCGGGGTGGCGATGTCCGATCCGAAGGCGCCAAGGTGGCCGAACCCGGTGTCGTCGAGGACGATGGCGACGACGTTGGGTGCCCCGCTCGGGGGTTTGACGTCGGGCGGGAAACGGGGTGTCGACTGGGCGACTGTGAAGCCGATCTGCTGGGTCTCGTCCATGGCCAGAGGGTAGACCGGCGGCCCGGCACACCGCCCCTGCGCAGGGGTAACGTGACAACTGATGCAGGGTCATGTCCCCGTGCCGCCACAGCCCCACTTCCCCGAGGGCCTCGGCCCCTTCCTCGGCTACGTCGCGACACGAGAGCGCCGCCCGCTCGAAGACCGGCCCCCGGCGGAACCCGGCTGCGACCTCGTCGACGGCGACTCGCTCGACGTGTTCGACGACGTGGGCGACTGGGAGCCGATGCACCGGCCCCTCATCCAGGTAACCGCGGTGCTCATGTCGGTCTCCCTCGTCATCGCCGGGGTGGGCACGGTGCTCGAGCTCCTGCTGTCATCGCGTTGACCTCCGTGCACTGACAAGTCGCCGCCTGCGCCGCACGGTCAGCCCGATGCCGACGGCGAGCAGGACTGCCGCGGCGACCGCAAGGGCGATCCAGCCCGCAGACGAGCCGCCGGCCTGACTCGGCGGTGCCGCAGAGGGGTGGTGCCCGGCATGCGTGGTCGTGGTCGCGAGAGCCGTGGTGGAGGTGGTGACCGCTGCGGACGCAGCGGGCGCGGCGAACGCCACCACGTCGCGGGCCGAAGGCACGAGAAACAGGCCTGCCCCGACTGAGGGGGTGGGGAAGTGGTTGGCCGGAGCGCCGACACTCGCCTGGGCCTGCACCGACCCGGAGGACGGGCTGAGGCCGTAGAGGACCCCGTTCTGCCCGATCGTCCACACCAGGCCGGCGGCGACGAGGGGCGGGCCACCCCCGACGGACGCTCGCCACTGCAGGTGCAGCGACGGAGGCGACGTCGACGTCGACACTGCGATGGGGCCGCTCGCGCAGGGCAGGTACACCGTTGTCCCGCTCACGGCGACCCCGCCGTCGATGTCATCGCCACAGGCCGAGGCCAGGCTGGACTGCTGGGTGCCGATTCCGCCGAGGTGAGCCTCGTCGAGCAGATAGACGACACGCGACTTTCCGGCCAGGACGACCTGGCCGCTTGCCAGTACGGCCGGAGCGATGGACATGTCGAGGTCCGCGGCATTGTTGGCGGGCCAGTTCGCCGGCGCGAAGTACTGCTCGAGCGCCAATGAGGACGAGAGCTCGAGCACCGAGTCGCTGTCGTCATAGGCGTGGTTCGCCGAGGTCACCGAGCCGTTTCCCGCTGTGACCCAGACGTTCCCGGCGGCGTCGACCACCGGTGCGCCGCCGCCCATCCACACTGCCCCCTGGCTCTCGCCGGCGCCGGCATCGACCGTGAACACCTCGGGTGTCCCCCCGGCCTCGGGCACGGCGATCACGCGTCCCCGGTACGAGGCGCAGTCTCCGTAATTACCGCCCATGCCGAAGACCACGTGCCCGGCGTCGAGCGTCAGTCCCGTTCGCTGGAGCAACGCGGCCGGGGCAGCACCGGACGGGTCGACGTCCTGGCTGAGCTCCACCTTGCCGGTGTCGGTGTCCAGGCCGATCAGCATGTGCGCCGACGAACCGTTGACCAGCTCGTCCGCCACCGCGAACAGTTCGGATCGCGTCGGGTCGATCACCGGTGTCCCGCTGATGCCCACGGTCGGCGAAATGTCGCCGCAGGGGAGGTCGCCGCTGGGTACCGCGGTTCCGACGTGGGTCGACCAGAGCACGGCGCCGGTGACGCTCGACAGCGCGTAGACAGTGTCGTTCTCTGTCGCCACGAACACCCGGTCGCCCAGCACGAGCGGTTCGGTGTAGAGCGTCCCGTCGAGCGCCGGAGATGTCCAAGCTCTCGAGGAGACATCGACACGAGCGGGCGAAAGTGCGTCACCGTCGCCATCGGGACTGCCGTGGTAGACGGTCCACGACGAAGACGAACCCGGCGCAGTGGTCGTGGTGGTGGATACGGGAGCCGCCGCGGCAGCTGCTGACCACGCCAGCGTCACCAGGCCGAGCCCCAGTGTGCAGATCCGGTGCCGAGAGCGCCGAGCCGCAACAGAGCGACACGGCGCCGCCTTCGACGGCCGCGTCAGACTGCTCCCGACCTGCCTCGCCGGCGCAGGGTGGAGTCAACTGCGACCGCGACCAGCAAGACGACGGCCGTCGCGATGTCCGTGCCGGCCGTGGAGATGTTGAGGAGGGCCAGCCCATTGGTCAGCGTCGCGATGACGAGCCCTCCGAGCAGCGGGTGGATCGCCTTGCCGTAGCCGCCGAAGAGGCTCGCCCCACCGATGACGGCGGCGGCGACCGCGTAGAGGACGTACGTGCCTCCGTCGAAGCCGACCGAGAGGGAGCCCAGGCGAGAGGCGTAGACGAGTGCGGCCAGGCCGGCGGTGAAGCTACACAGGGCGAAGGCAATCGTCCGGATCCTCGCCACATTGATGCCGGCCCGGCGCGCCGCTTCGGGGCTGGCGCCGATGGCGTAGATGTACCGTCCCAGCTTGGTCCGGGACAACAGGAAGGAATTGGCGGCCAGCACGATCACGAGGAAGGGGACGACCCAGGGCACGCCTTCGACCGCGGTGATGACGCCCCGGTTGAGGTTGCAGACATAGACGAGGACGACGCCCGCCACCGCCACCGCTCCGACCGTCAACAACGTGATGCTGAGCGGCGGTGCGCTCAGTCCTTGGGAACGCCGTCGAGCCGTGCGCAGGATCGCCACCCCCGCGTAGAGGCCCAGGGCGAGGAACAGCGTGATCCAGCCAGCGGCCGGGGTCATGTTCCCACTCACGAGATCGTCGATCACGCCGTTGGAGATCGTGATGACGCCACCCACGGCACCCTTGTCGACGTCGAAGACGTAGATCAGGACACCCTGCCACCCGAGGAGCCCGGCCAGGGTGACGACGAAGGACGGGATCCTGAGCTTTGTGATGATCACGCCCTGGAAGGCGCCGATGATGGCGCAGGCCGCCATGCCGACGATGACCCCCGCCCACCAGGGCCAGTCGGCTGGGGAGCCGATGAGGGCGAGCGCGATGGCCGCGCCGACGGCGCCGACGAAGCCCACGGAAAGATCGATCTCGCTGAGGATCAGCGCATACAACTCGGCCAGGCCCAAGCAGGATGATGAAGGCCGCCTGCACGAAGAGGTTGACGATGTTGGTCGCCGTCAAGAAGGAACTGGACTGCACCTCGAAGAAGATGCAGATGACGATGAGCCCGATGATGATCGGGAGGGCGCCGCTCTCTCCCCCTTGATCCGACGCCACCAAGCCCCGAAGTAGTCGCCGATGGAGTCGGCCAGGACGTCGGGCGCCAAGACGAGGAGCGCTTCGGAGTCCATGGCGTTGCTCGAGGTCGCTCCCGGAGCAGGAGCGGGTCCCGGGGACGGGGGGTCTTCGCCCGAAGCGACCGGGTCGTCGATCGTGTCGGTCACTGTCCGCCCACCTTCGCCTCGGAAGACTGGCCCGTCGTCATGTACTCGACGACCACCTGGGTATCGAAGTCCGAGGCCGGTCCCTGGGCGACCAGGTGGCCCAGGTAGAGGATCGAGATCTGGTCGGCCACCTCGAACACGTCAACGAGGTTGTGCGAGACCACCAGGACGGCCGTGCCCTGGCTGGACAGGCGTTTGATGAGCTCGAGCACCTCGTGGGTCTGCGCCACGCCGAGGGCCGCGGTGGGTTCGTCCATGATCACGAGTTTGGCGGACGGACATGACGGCCTTGGCCACCGCCACCGACTGGCGTTGGCCTCCCGACAAGGAGGCGACGGGCTGGCGGATGGAGCGGACCGTCGTGACGTGCAGGTCGGCGAGCGTCTGGCGCGCCTCGATCTCCATGGCCGCCTCGTCGAGGAGGCCGAAGCGGAGCTTCTCGTGGCCGAGGAACATGTTCTGCACGATGTCGAGGTTGTCGCAGAGCGCGAGATCCTGGTAGATCGTCGTGATCCCGAGGGCCTCTGAGTCCTGGGGGCGGTGCAGGTGGACGGGGGATCCTTCCCAGAGGATCTGCCCTTCGCTGGGCGTCCACAGGCCCGAGATGGTCTTGATGGTCACCGATTTGCCGGCGCCGTTGTCGCCCACGAGCGCGGTGACCTTGCCGGGGGGAATCGAGAGATCGACCTTGTTCAAGGCCTGCACGGCCCCGAACGCCTTACTCACCCCGCGCAGCTCCAGGAGCGGCGTACCCGCACCCTCGCTCATGTTCGTACCCCCTGAGGCGCAGACAGCTCGGACCGGTCGACGGCCCCCCTCACCGACCCCCGCTCCGCGAAGGAGCGGGGGTCGGCCGGGGAGTCACTTCACTGCGATCGACACTAGCCAGGAGCCGGTGCCGATCCGACGGATCCTTAGCTGGTCTTGATGCCTGCGGAGGCGCAGGCGCTGGCGTACGAGCCGGCGCAGAGCTGCGAGGCCGGTACGAAGTTGTCCTTGACGACCGTGGAGTTCATGTTCTTTGTCGTCACCCACTCGGGAATCAGGAGCGTCGAGGGGACGCTGACGTTGGCCGTCGTGTCCTCTGTCTTGCCGTTCACCAGCGAAGCCGGCGGCTTGGCGCCTGCACGCAGGTAGAGCGCCAATGCGACGGCTGCCTGAGCCTCGAGGTAGATCGGCTTGTAGACGGTGCCGCACTGGTAGCCCGACAGGACGTTCTGCAGACCCGTGAGCGTGGCGTCCTGACCCGTGGTCGGGAACGTCTTGGGCTTCACGTGCAGCGACTGCAGGTACGTGATGATCGGCGCCCCGGTCTCGTCGTTGGGGATCAGCGCCGAGTTCACGTTGTGGTGGGACGTGAAGACAGCCTGGAACTCGGTCTCAGCCGTCGGCGGGTCCCACGTCCCGGCGGTGTGCGCCACGGCGGTCCACTTCCCCGATCTTGAACTTCGGGTTCAAGACGCTGTCGTAACCCTGGGCGAAGAGGGTGGCGTTGTTGTCCGTCACCGCGCCGTGCATGACGACGACCTGCGGCTTGCTGACGTGCCAGGCGGCCACGCAGCTCACGAGGCCCTGCCCCATGACCTGTCCGACCTTCACGTTGTTGAAGCTGACGTAGTACGTGCGGCTGCCGCCGAGGGTCAGGCGGTCGTAGTCGATGACCTTGACGCCGCGAGACTTGGCGTAGCTCTCGATCTGCGCTGCCCACACCGGAGTCGAGCGGGTCGACCAGGAGGACGGTGGCACCGTTCGAAATGTCTGTCTGCGCGTCGGTCAACTGGGTCGCATCACTGCCGAGTGCGTTCTGGACGACGTACTGCGACGAGGAGAGCCCCGCTGTCTGCAGTGCCTTGGTGATGTCGGGCTGGTCGAACTCCACGTAGCGAGTGGAGCTCACGGTGTCAGGCAGGATGGCGGCCACCTTGCCGTGGCCCGCTGCCGCGAGCGACTTGAACTGCTTCATGACTGTGAACTGGTTGTTGAACGAACTTGCCGAGACGTTCGACGGGCCGCTGGCACGGACGGAGGCTGACGCCACCCCGGCTACCGAGCCCACCAGCGTCGCCGACAACAGGAGGGAGAGCCCCCCGAGAATGCCTGCCCTGCTGAATCGCACCTGTTCTCCTTTGTTTGGCCCACCCGGGTGGATGGGGCCGTCTACCTGTGTGTGACAGTTTCCATTGCAATCTTGTTGCAATTCCGCAACGTCATGTTGACCTTTTCGAAAAAAGTTTGCAGAAGCGCTGGTCACGCTCCTTTCCTGGCTGTCTCAGCTGAGGCTCAGATGGCCCCGACAGCGCTCAGCCACGCAGCCGCGCCCGACAGGCGCGGCATCGTCGCCGAGCGCGGAACACACGATGGTCAGGTCCGCCGGGTGGTGCTCGGGACGACCCAGCACCCGGTCGCGAACGGCCGAGAAGAAGGGCTTGTGCCGGCCGAGCCCACCCCCGATCACGACCGCGCTCGGGTAGAAGGCCATCACGAGGTTCGACACGCCGATAGCGCAGGCAACGACGGCGTCGTCGCAGATCGCCCTCGCGTCGGTCTCTCCGCGCGATGCGGCAGTGACGATGGCTGCGGCGTCGGTATCGCTGCAGCCCGTCTCGCCGGCCCGGCGTGCGATGCCGCTCCCGGAACCCAGTTCCTCGAGTGTGCTCGGCAGTCCGTCCCGCCAGGCGCGCCAGTCGATGACCGTATGCCCTACTTCTCCCAGCGAGCGCACCCCGTGGACCAGTCGCCCTCGTTGCACGACGCCGGCTCCGATCCCGGTGGAGATCGTGAGGTATGCGACGTCCGGTGGCGCCGGCGCCGGCGCCGAAGTAGGCCTCGCCCACGGCTGCGAGGTCGGCGTCGTTGGCGATATGGACGGGCAGACCGAGGCGGCGTGAGAGTTCGGCCTGCGACAGCAGGTGCACCCAGCTCTCGGGCAGGTGCGGCGCCCACAAGAGCCTGCCCGCTTCGTAGTCCACCGCACCGGGCAGACCGACCACTGCATGCGTCACGCGCCCGACACCTTCGGTGGAGGCCACCATGCGGATGAGCTCGGAGAGAGCTTCCGGCGCCTCTTCGTGAGCCGGCGTCGGCGCTGCCCGGTGGACGAGGACCGAGCCATGGTCGTCGACCAGCGCGGCACGCATAGAGGTGCCGCCGATGTCGGCCGCCAGTATGAGTTGTGCGGCGCTCACCATTCGGTGACGGCATACCAGTCGGGCGCCGATTTCAACTGTTGCATGACGCCATCTTCGTCCAAGAGGCCCGCTTGCGCGCCGACCTCTTGCACCACGCTCATCGCGTTCACCGGGGCCCACGCCATCGCTTCGGCCAGCGTGTGGCCCTTGACGAGGGCCGCCACCACGGTCGACGAGAAGGCATCGCCCGCGCCGGTGTGCTCCTTCGGCGGCGCGGGATCCGGGAACACGGCTACGCGGAGGCGCCGGAACCCGTCCGATGCGTATGCGCCGTCGGGGCCGTCGGTCACTACGGCAAGCCTCGGACCGAGCGCGTGCAACGAGTCGAGAATCGCGCCGAGGTCGCCATGATCGGCCCCGCCGATCTCCACTGCCTCCTCGCGGTTGCAGATGACCAACTCGGCTCGCCGGTACAGACCACTGAGGGCCTCTGTGCCTTGCTGGATCTGAAAGGTGCCCGGCTGGAACACGAAACGCACCGACGGTTCGGCTTCGAGCCACGCCAGGAGCAAACGGTAGTAGTCGGAGCGGTCGCAGCCGACCGAGCTCAAGTAGACCCAGTCAGGCACCTCACGCGGGCTCAGGTGCGGCCAGTGATAGTCGAAGGCCCCATGGTGGACCAGGATCGTCCTGTCTTGGCCGTACCAGAGCACGAAGTTCCTGTTGCTGGGCTGGGTTGGGTCGAGTCGAACGAGATGTGTGTCGATTCCTTCGCGGTGAAGAGCCGCTTGCATGTCGCGACCGATCTGATCGTCGCCGAGGTGCGCGGCGAGCGCGGTCGGAACGCCGAGCCGGGCCAGGCCCACCGCCGCGTTCGGCGCGTTTCCGCCCGCCTCGATCGTGTGGGCGTACTCGAAAGGGACTTTTCCGCCGAACGGAAGCTCCATCCAGTGCCCGCTGTCGTCGGCCCAGGTGCGGACGTGCTCGTCGGACAGGCGGATGAAGATGTCGGTCGCTGCGTCACCCACGCAGAGAACCTCGTAATGCGCCATGGCTCAATGACACTCGGATCGGGAACGTCCCGACTACGGACTTTGGTCATTTTGGGAACACGGAGCCGCAAAAAGGGGAAGAAGGACCCTATTCCATGACCCCCTCAGGTCCGTACCCGGTCTTGCGAAGCAGCCGGCGAAGGACGGTGAGCTGTTCGGCATCGATGTCCTTGTTGCGCGTGGGCTCCAGGATCTCGGTGACGTCGCCGATCGTGACCTCGACGTGACCCTTGTGGGTCTCCCGGACGGTGCCAACAGCGTTCAGAAGCGAGAGGACGTCGTGCCATTCGATGTTGTGGCTAATGGGGTGACCGAAGATCTGTGCCAAGGTGTCTCGCTGATGGCCATTCACGTCTCGTGGTGCTTCCACGTGCGCTCCTCTCGAATCTGTGGCAGCTGGTCCGCCAGACCCATGGTCCCACTTGGTTGGCCAGAGGGCTGCGCACGGTTGACTTTGACGCATGGCAACGGTGCAACGGACTGGAGGTGCCTTCATGGGAAGCAGTGACGAATGGTCCCCCGACGAGCCGATGGGAACCGAGACGTTCCGCCAGGGTGATGTCGCCGAGGACGAGAGTGAGCGGTTGAGCCAGGGCTTCCGGGAGGATCTCGAAGGAGATCCGTCGCTCAGTCCGGCCATGATCGCGGACGAGGCGGAGCTCGAGGAGATCGGAGCACAGCTCGACGATCCCGAGGTTCTCGTGACGATGCAGGGAGGCATGGACGATCCCGACGGGATCGGTATGCGGCCGCCCCCACGAAGTGCCGATGACGAAGGATGGGATCTCGAGCGCGGACCTTGCCGAGAGCGAGCGAGAGCACCGATGGCGGCGAGGGCGCCGATGATGCAAAGGGGAATGAGATCTGAAGGCTGGGAATTTCGGCCTCGAGCCCGAAGCTGTTAGTCGAAGTCGCGCCGCAGACCAAGGCGGCCGGACACCTCGGTCAGATGGTCTCGAGCCCGCGGGTCCGCAACGCGTTCGATCAATTGCTGGGCCTGGGCATGCTGCGATCGTCCGAAGAGCTCGGCGCACCCGTGCTCGCTCACGACTGCTGAATGCTGGAACGAGGTCACCGGGTTGCCGAGAACGGGCACGACCGTCGAAGAATCCGACTTTTGGTGCCAGGCGTGGAGTGCGACGATGGCATGTCCTCCGGCCGAATGCAGCGCACCTGTCACGAAGTCGGGCTGCCCCCCGAATCCCGAATGAATGCGATCGTGGACGAAGCTGGCGTTGGCCTGTGCAAAAAGGTCGACCTGCATGGCGGCGTTCACCGAGAGCATGCATGGGTGAGTCGCGATGCGGCCGGGGTCGTTGGTGACTTCCGTTCGCAGCATCCGCACACGCTCGTTTCGAGCTGCCCAGCCGTAGAGGTCCCTCGACCCGAAGAGGAACGACGTGCTGATCGGCGTACCGCGGTCGAGGGAGCCGGCCTCCTCGAGGGCCATGACGCTGTCGCTGATCATCTCGGACCACACGCGCAAACCCCGGCGTGTCGACATCTTGCGAGCGGCAAGGGAGGGGATGACCCCGATCCCGAGCTGGAGCGTCGTGCCGTCAGCGGCGAAGGCCGCGACACGGTCGCTGATTGCTTCTGTGGCAGCGTCAGGTCCGTTCGACCCGGGCGAGTCGAGCGAGTCGAGCTGCTCGTCCACCTCGAGGATCCCGTCGAGCACCTCGAGGGGGATCTCGCCGTCACCGAACGTATAGGGCATCTGGGGGTTGGCCTGGGCGAGCACGAGAGCCCCGCGTCGCGCGCGCCTGTTCGATCGCGGCAGGGAGGATGTTGACCTCGACGCCCAGTGAGACCTTGCCGTCATGGGGGAGCGACGTGTGGAGAAGGACAGCCTCTGGGCGCCGGACCGTTTCGAACAGGCGCGGGACGAGCGACAATCGCATCGGCAGGTAGTCGAGTTGCGGGTCGTGGCGCATGCCGGGTCCAACGAAGGGCGTCTCGCAGATGACCGAGGGATGCTGCGAGAAGTCGTACTGGGCGTTGAGCTGGAAGACTCGGCACCGCGCACGAGCCTCCATCAGAGCCTTGAGCAACGTGCGGGGTGTCGCGGCATTGCCCGAGAGCACGACCCGTGGCTCGGGTCCCTCGAGAGCTTCGAGCCGAGAGACCGCCCCTTCGAAGGTCAGCGAGGCCATGGCAGTCAGTGTCACAGACCCTTGGCCCTTGCCAACACAGACCTTTGGCCCTACCAACAGGGACGTTGTTCCCTATCGGCAAGGCCCCCCGCCGGGGGACGATCTGGGGAGGTAGCCCAGCAGAGGAGTCAATGTGCAGGCAATCCGGTGGTTCGACCAGATCACGCTCGCAGATACGGAGGCCGTCGGGGGGAAGGGAGCCAACCTCGGTGAGCTGACCGCAGCAGGGCTTCCGGTCCCTCCGGGCTTCGTCGTCACCGGCGAGGCCTACCTCGATGCATTGGGCCGGGCCGGCGTCCGGGAGCGCCTGCGCGAGATTCTTCTCGCCGCCCGGGATGCGGCACCCGAACGACTCGATGAGCTGGCCGCCGAGGCCCGCCAACTGGTGAAGAGCGTTCCGATGCCCGACGACCTCGCCGCTGCGGTCACCGAGGCATACCGCCGCCTGGGCGACGACACGAGCGTGGCGGTTCGCTCGTCGGGCATCGGCGAGGATGCGGCAGGCACCTCGTTCGCCGGGATGAACGAGACGTTTACCAACGTCACCGGGCCCGAGCGCGTGCTCGCCCGGGTCGTCGACTGCTGGGCGTCGCTCTGGGGTGCCCGCTCCATCTTCTACCGCGACGACAAGGAGATCACCCAGGAGCCTTCGATCGCGGTCGTCGTGCAGGAGATGGTGCCGGCCGAACGGTCAGGCGTGATGTTCACCGTCGATCCCTCGACCGGGGAGCTCGGTCACATCGTGATCGAGGCCGCCCTGGGACAAGGCGAGGTCGTCGTGAGCGGGCAGGTCGAGCCGGACACCTATGTGGTCGACAAGGAAGGCCCGCGCCTGGTGCAAGTTCGAGTCGGGAAGCAGAGTGTCAAGATCGTCCGCGGACCCGACGGCGAGGATCTGCGAGTCACGCTCGACCCCGCCGAGGCCAACCAGAGAGTCCTCAGCGACGAAGAGATCCTGGCGCTCGCTCGGCTCGGTCTCGCAGCAGAGGCCCACTACGGCTCGCCACAGGACACCGAGTGGGCGATGACAGGCGAACGGATCTTGCTCGTCCAGTCGCGGCCTGTGACCAGCGTGGGGGGAGGAGTGCCGGCGTCGCCCGTCGGCTCGGCCTCTGAAGGCGGGGCTGTGCTGGTCCGGGGATTGGCGGCGTCGGCGGGCCGGGCTTCGGGTCCTGTCCGTGTGCTCCAGTCTCCCGAGCAGGGGGAGTCGCTCTTGGCCGGAGAGGTCCTGGTCGCACCGATGACGAGCCCCGATTGGGTGCCGACGATGCGCCGGGCCGCGGCCATCGTCACCGACGGCGGCGGCATGACCTGTCATGCGGCCATCGTCTCGCGGGAGCTCGGCGTGCCGGCGGTGGTCGGCGCGCGCGTTGCGACCTCAGTACTGCGTGACGGCGAACTCGTCACCGTCGACGGTGCCGAAGGCACAGTGATCGAAGGGATATCAGTGCCAGCGACGCCGGCTCGTCTCCGGCGAGCCCGTCGCCGGGGGCTCGTCCGCGCTTGTCCCACTCGCCACACGGATCTATGCGAACCTGGCTTTCGCCGAGCACGCCGAGGAGGTGGCGGACCTCCCCGTCGACGGCGTTGGACTGCTACGGGCGGAATTCATGGTGACCGACGCGCTCAAGGGCGTCCATCCGCGGGCGCTGCTCCAGCGCGGCGAGGAGCACGCGTTCGTCGATGCCATGGCCAAATCTTTGTTGCGGATCACTCGGGCATTCGAACCGCGGCCCGTCGTCTACCGCAGCATCGATTTCCGGTCGAACGAGTTCTCGAGCCTGGAGGGTGGAAGCGAATTCGAGCCGCACGAGGAGAACCCCATGATCGGGTACCGCGGCTGCTACCGCTACGTCCGCGAGCCCGATCTGTTCCGCCTCGAACTCGACGTCCTGGCCAAGGTGCGTGAAGAGACTTCCAACATCGTCTTGATGATCCCCTTCGTCCGCACGGCGTGGGAACTCGAGGCCTGTCTCGAGGTGGTCGATGCCAGCCCGGTGGGCGGCGAGGTGCCCGTCTGGGTGATGGCCGAAGTGCCCTCTGTCGCCTACTGGATCCCGACGTACGCTTCCATGGGGATCGAGGGCGTGTCCATCGGGAGCAACGACCTGACCCAACTGGTACTCGGAGTCGACCGCGATTCGCAGGTCTGCGCCGAACTCTTCGACGAAGCAGATCCGGCCGTGCTCGACACGATCGCCCGCATTGTCGCGGGATGCCAGGCGGCAGGCATCACGTCGTCGTTGTGCGGGCAGGCGCCCTCCAACCGGCCGGCCTTCGCCGAACATCTGGTCAGGCTCGGCATCAACTCCATCTCGGTCAACCCCGACGCCGTGTCGGCGGTCCGCGAGTCGGTGGCCTCCGCCGAGTGGCGGATGCTCCTCGAGTCGGCCGTGCCTAATCGCCCGTCGTGTCCGCCGGTGTGGCACCCCGCCACCGTCTGGCCAGCCGGACCGGCGGCCGCCCGGCGCGCTGAGGGGTCTGTCCGGGCGTCGAGTTGCCGGTGCCTCGCTCAGATCTCTTCGGGCACCATCTCAATGGCCCCGCAGGGGCATTCTTGGACACAGAGGCCGCAGCCCTTGCAGAAGTCGAAGTCGAAGGCGTACCCGTGGCCTTCGCCGATCTTGAGCACGGCGTTGTCCGGACAGACGCCGAAGCAGTTGTCGCACTGGAAGCAGTTGCCACAGGACATGCAGCGGCGCGCCTCGAAGAGCGCGGTCTCCTCATCGAGTCCGGCAACGACCTCGTCGAAGGTCGAGGCGCGTCGGGCGGCGTCGAGACGGGGACGCTGGGCATGCGGCGCGTCGGCGTAGTACCAGGTGTTGAGCTGTTCGGGCCCGGCCAGCGGGTGGCGCGCCGGTGGGACGTCCGTGCGGCCGTTCAGCCAGGCGTCGATCGCCCGCGCCGCCTTCTTTCCGTGGCCGACGGCGTCGGTGATCGTGCGGCCCCCGGCCACGACGTCCCCTCCGGCGAAGATGCCCGGACGGGCCGTCATCATGTTGGTCCCGACCTCGATCAGCTCGTCGCGTACCTCGATCTCGGGAAGGCCCTCTACCAGGGTCAGGTCGGCCGACTGACCGAGAGCGAGAACGAGCGAGTCGGCCTGGAGTTCTTCGAACTCGCCCGTCGGCTGTGGGAATCCATCGGCGTCGAGGGCCATGCGCTCGAGCGTGAGCGTCCCCTTGTCGTCGCCCACGACGGTCGAGAGCCACTTCAGGCGGACGCCCTCCTCGACGGCGTCGCCCACCTCCTCTGCGTGGGCGGGCATCCGCTCGGCGGTCCGGCGGTAGACGACGACGGCGTCGGTCGCCCCGAGCCGGCGGGCGGTCCGTGCCGCGTCCATGGCGGTGTCGCCGCCGCCGTAGACGACCACCCGCCGTCCGATTGCGGGTCCGTCGGGCCCTTGTGCATCGTGCAGGAGCGCCAGGGCATCGAGGATGCGCGCCGAATCCCCGGCAGGGATGTCGACATGCTTGCCCCGCTGGGCCCCGATGGCCACGAAGGCCGCGTCGAAACCACCTTCGGCCATCGTCGCCTCGAGGTCGTCGACGGTGCGCCCGCACTCGATTTCCACGCCGAGACCACGGATACGCTCGATCTCGCCCGTCACCACGTCGCGGGGGAGTCGATACGCCGGAATGCCGTAGCGCATCATGCCGCCGGGCTCGGCGGACGACTCGACGACGACGACGGCGTGACCGAGGAGCCTCAAGTGGTACGCGGCTGACAGTCCGCCGGGACCCGAGCCGACCACGAGCACCCGCCGGCCGGTCGCCGCGCCCGCGGCGGGAGCGGACCAGCCCTCTGCCAGCGCCTGATCACCGAGGAAACGCTCGAGCGCGTTGATCCCTACCGGTTCGTCGACCTGTGCCCGGTTGCACGCCGTCTGGCACGGGTGGAAACAGGCTCGTCCCATGACGGCGGGGAACGGGTTGTCGCGCATGATCTGGCGCCAGGCCAGCTCATAGGACCCTTCCTCGGCCAAGTACAGCCATTGCTGGATGTTCTCGCCCGCCGGGCACGCGTCGTTGCACGGCGGCAGGCGGTCGACATAGACGGGGCGCTCGACTCGCCATGAGCCGGTCCGGTTGGCCAGGCTCGATCCCACCTCGAGCGTGATGGCGAAAGGAAGTTCTTTCTTCATGCCTGCTCCTCGTCCCCGGGCGTACCGAGCAGCCCGTAGCGCGCAATGGTGGCGTCGGCCAGGGCCTGGAGCGCCGCGACGTCGTCGGGCCGGGCCACCGTCCCGTCGGTCTCGAAGAGATGGCCGAAGCGGCTCTGGATCCGCAGGTAGTCCTCGACTGGGGCGAGCCGCCGGATCGGGGTCACCCGCACGACCTCCCCGTGTTCGGCTTCGAAGACGGGGAAGAGCCCGCTCTGGGTGGCCAGGCGCGCCACGCGCACCGTGTCGCTCGACGCCGTGCCCCAGCCCAGCGGGCAGGTCACCAGGATGTGCACGTACCGGGCCCCGTGGAGCGACATGGCCCGGGTGATCTTGTCCTCGAGGTCGTGCAAATCGGCCACTGTCGCGGTGGCGACGTAAGGGATCCGGTGGGCCATCGCGATCTCTGGGAGGTTCTTGCCCTGTCCGAACGGGTTGCCCGGGTGGCCGCCGACCGCCTCGGTCGTCGCCGTGCGCGCCGTCGGCGGGGTCGCTCCGGAGCGCTGCACACCGGTGTTCATGTAGCCCTCGTTGTCGTAGCAGATGAACAGGACGTCGTCGTTGCGCTCGAACATCCCCGAGAGGCACCCGAATCCGATGTCGACCGTGCCCCCGTCCCCGGCCTGTCCGACGACGCGGACGTCCGTCCTCCCCTTGACCCGGAGTGCGGCGGCCACACCGGTCGCGACCGCCGGCGCGTTGGCGAAGAGCGAGTGCAGCCAGGCGATCTGCCATGACGTCTCGGGGTAGGGCGTCGAGAAGACCTCCAAGCACCCCGTCGCGTTCACCGCGACCATGCGCCCGGCCGTGGCGCGCATGGCGGCATCGAGCGCGTAGCGCGCGCCGAGCGCCTCCCCACATCCCTGGCAGGCCCGGTGACCCGAGGTGAGCGAGTTGCTCCGTTCGGGGTCCGATTGCACCGTGCGGTCGGACCGGGTGACGAGCCGGTTGCCGACGGCGAAGCTGCCGACCTGATAGAAGCGCACCGGGGGCATGTCAGGCCCCCGATCCCACGATCCCGAGGTCGCGCAGCATGTTCTCCGCGCTCGGGCCCGAGTGCCGGTCTGTGGCCATGCGCTGCAACTCGCGCTCGACGAGATCGTGCTTGAGGTCCAAGAAGTTCAGGTCCGCCAGCTCGCCCTGCTGCGCCGTCTCGAACACCCGCCGAAGTGATGCTTCGGTCACGGATCGCCCGCCGAGGCCCGCGATCACGGTCGACACCGGGACGGACAGTCCGTTGAGTGCCATGGCGACATCGGTCGAGAGCACCCCGCCGAAGCCTACGCTGATTGCCTTCTCGACCACGACGACTCGACGCGCCCCGCCCAGAGCTTGGCGGACGGCGTCGATCGGAAAGGGTCGGAACGACGTGATGCCGAGCGCGCCGATGCGGACACCCTCCTCCCGCAGGCCGTCCACTGCCTCTTTGATGGTGCCGAGCACGGATCCCATGGCCACGACCACGACGTCGGCGTCGGCGCTGCGGTAGGGATGAAGGAGGCCACCCGAGTCGCGTCCGAACGCATCGGCGAATTCGGATCCGATCTGGGTGATCCGGCCGAGGGCGGTGAGGTGGCGGGCGTGCGCCAGGTATCGCACCTCCTCGAAGGCCTCCGGCCCGACCATGGCGCCGATGGAGTAGGGCTGGTCGGGGTCGAGCACCTGTCGCGGCTCATACGGGGGCAAGAACGAGTCCACGGCAGGTTGTGCGGGCAGGTCCACGCGCTCGGTGGCGTGGGTGAGGATGAATCCGTCCATGCACACCATGACGGGGACGGAGAGCTCCTCGGCGAGCCGGAACGCCTGGACGTGCAGGTCGGCGGCCTCCTGCACGTTCTCGGCGAACAGTTGCACCCAGCCGGCGTCACGGGCCGCCATGGCATCGCTGTGGTCGTTCCAGATGTTGATCGGAGCGCCGACGGCCCGGTTGGCCAATGTCATGACGATGGGCAGACCCAGCCCGCTTGCGTTGTAAACGGCCTCCATCATGAAGAGGAGGCCCTGGCTGGCCGTGGCAGTGAAGGCGCGTGCTCCGGTCGCTGAGGCACCGATGGCCACCGACATGGCGGCGAACTCGGACTCCACGTTGATGAACTCACACGGTGACAGCACGCCTGTGCTGACGAGCTGGCCGAGCGCCTCAATGATGTGGGTCTGAGGCGATATCGGATACGCGCAGACGACTTCGGGGCGACACAGGGCCACGGTTTCTGCGACGGCGCGCGATCCTTCAAGCTGTTGGTACATCGAGCATGGCCTTCCCGTCGGCACCCTGGGCTTCGCTCACCAACGAGAACAACTCTGCTGCGGCGGTGGAGTTCTGATGGACGAGGTCTGGGTTCCGTCCGAATCGTCCTTTGATGGCCTCGGCGACCGCGCCCAGCGTGACCTGTCCCGTCAGCGCGGCGAAGGCTCCCAGGATCGCCGCGTTCGGGAACGGCTTGCCGAGGTGGCGCAAGGCGAACTCGGTGGCCGGCACGGTCAGCAGCCGGCCCGGCCGGAACTGTGCGCCGAGCGAACCGAGGCCGAGTTGCTCCATCGGGCGCGTCGAGTTGACCAGGAGGTACCCCTCGCCCCCCAATCCCGAGAGCAGGTCCACCTGATGGACCAGCGTGGGGTCGAGGACGATGACGCAGTCGGGTGACCCGATCGGCTCCCTGGTGCGGATCTCGCGCTCGGCAATACGGCAGAAGGAGACGACCGGAGCGCCCGTCCGTTCCGAGCCGAAGCTCGGGAATGACTGTGCGTACTTGCCCCCGTCGAAGGCGGCCAGCGCGAGCAGGTCGGCGGCGGTCACGGCACCCTGGCCGCCCCTCCCGTGGAATCGCACCTCGAACACCATCTCATGGTGACGGACTGTCCTCGTGGTGCCTAGGGACCTAGGTGTGATTCCCGCCACCGGGGCCAGAAGTGATGACCGAAGTCCGTCGAGCACAGGACCTTCTTCCGTAGCGGCGCGGTTGATTCGGTGTGACCATCGAAGTGAGGGCGCTGGACGGCAAAAGAGCCGGTCAGGTCGTATCGACGTGAGGATGGTCGCTATGGGTGTGAGGGTTGGAATCAACGGATTCGGACGGACCGGGCGCGCCTTCCTCAGGTCAGCCGTCAAATCGCCACACGACGTCGAGGTGGTCGCGGTCAACGATCTTGGTTCGCCGGAGGCCCTGGCGCGACTGCTCGCTCGTGATTCGGTGCACGGTCACTTCCCTCTGCCCGTCTCGATCGAAGACGGCACCATGGTGGTGGGGTCATCCCCAGTGGCGATGTTGATGGAGCCTCAGCCCGGGCAACTTCCCTGGGGGGAGCTTGGGATCGACGTCGTCATCGAGAGCACCGGAAAGATGACCAGCCGCGAGAAGGCGGCTGCGCATCTCGCCGCAGGAGCCCGCCGCGTGGTCATTTCAGCTCCGGCCAAGGACGCCGACGCCACGTTCGTGATGGGCGTCAACGAAGAGGGGTTCGACCCCGGGCACGACTTCGTGATCTCGAACGCGTCGTGCACGACGAACTGCCTCGCCGTCCTGGCCAAGGTGCTCAATGACGCGTTTGGCATTAAGCACGGGTTCATGACGACCGTCCATGCCTATACCGATGACCAGCATCTCGTCGACGCCTTGCACAAGGATCCCCGTCGATCTCGCGGTGCGGCCATCAACATCGTGCCGACGACCACCGGAGCCGCTCGCGCCACCGGTGTGGTGCTGCCCGACCTTGCGGGAAGCCTCGACGGGCTGTCTCTGCGCGTCCCCGTGCCGGACGGCTCCATCACGGATCTGGTCGCCACGTTGCGGGCCACGCCGACGGTCGAAGAGATCTGCGAGGCATACCGGGCTGCCGCGGCGACTGGCCGCCTCTCGGGCCTCCTCGAGTACTCCGAGGACGACCTGGTCTCGACCGACATCGTGGGTTCGTCAGCTTCGTGCGTCTTCGACTCGAAGCTGACCATGGCCAACGGCAACCTCGTGAAGGTGCTGGGTTGGTACGACAACGAGACCGGCTATTCCAGCCGGCTGGTCGACCTCGCTGCGCTGGTGGGCTCTCCGGAGACCTGAGTCGGGGAACACCAGCGACCCCGTGCCTGGCGCCGGACTCCGGCGTGGCTGGGTATGTGACCTTCGGGCTCCACGGGGGCCTTCGTGTTGGCGTCAGCCCAACGCAGAGGGAACACTGCAGGGGGCGCGGAGGAGGTGTGCATGAAGTTCCGCGATCGGGCCGACGCCGGTCGCCAGCTGTCCGACGCCGTCCGGCGGGCCGGCATCGGCGAGAGCGGTGAGCGCGTGGTCGTCCTCGGGCTCCCGAGGGGAGGAATGCCCGTCGCCTACGAGGTTGCGCGTGCGCTGGGCGCGCCGCTCGACGTCATCGTGGTCCGCAAGCTCGGCGTCCCGTTCCAACCGGAGCTGGCCATGGGGGCGATCGGCGAGGACGGCGCACGCGTCTTGAACGAAGAGGTGCTCCGCTCGGCGGAGATCGACGAAGCAGACGTCGTGTCGGTCGAAAGGGTGGAGCGCGGGGAGTTGGAGCGACGCGCCAGACGCTACCGGGGCGATCGCCCCCGGCTTGCGCTGGCCGGGTGCTGCGCGGTGATCGTCGACGATGGCGTTGCGACCGGCTCGACGGCCCGCGCGGCCAGCCAGGTCGCTCGCGCCCTTGGCGTCGCGCGTCTGGTGCTGGCGGTCCCGGTCGCGTCGCGCCTTGCGGTCCAGTCGCTGCGTGACGTCTGCGACGACATCGTCTGTGTCGACGTTCCCGATCCCTTCTACGCGGTGGGGGAGTGGTACGCCGACTTCTCGCAAACGACCGACGACGAGGTCGTGCAGCTCCTGCAGCGGGCAGCTGCCGGTGAGACGGACGACCCCCCGATCTGGGTGCATCGGCTGCGGTCGCCTTGATGCGGCCGCCCTTGATGCAATCGGTTTGATGCGGTCGTCAACCGGAGAGGCCGGCGTCGAAGGACGTACGCAGTGAGCCTGGGGCCCGAGGGGTCGGAACTGCATCCGGCCGGGCCTCCCCTCAAGCTCCACCGCTGGTCCGACCGGGCGGTCGTCGCCGTCGCCGTCATGGCGCTGGCATCCGGGTTCGGGCAGTTCGGTGTGGTGGCCGCCCTCGGCGACGTCTCGACTCAGCTGGGCCACGTCGCATCCGGCAGTTCCATCTCCGACAAGGTGGGTCTGTCGGCGACGAGTCTGGGGGTCGGCCTCGCGGTGATCCGCCTGGCGTCGCTCGGGAGCCTCCCCGTCATTGGGATCGCGGACCGCCTCGGGCGCCGACCGGTCATCCTCGCGGTGACGATCGTCGGACTCGCGGTGACCGCGGTTGCGGCAGCGAGTCCGGGCTATTGGTGGTTCGTCGTCATCTTTGCGTTCGGGCGGCCGTTGCTGACCGCGACCAACGCGCTCGCCGAGGTGATGGCGTCCGAGGAGACCGGCACCCACGACCGCGCCGCTGCCATCTCCCTGATCGCCGCGGGCTACGGCGTCGGGGCCGGACTCTCCGCCGTCGTCCACAGCCTGGCGGCCGGCGCATTGGGTTTCCGGGGGATCTTCGCGCTGGCCGTGGTCCCACTCGCAGCCGTGGTGGCCCTACGCGGCTGGGTGGAGGAGCCGAGCCGGTTCACGGTTGCCGAGCAGGCGGCCGAATTGTCGACACCGGTTCTCGGCGCGGTCGGGCCGCGCTACCGGGCCCGGCTGGCGGCGCTGTGTCTCATCGGGTTCGCCATCTCGCTCATCACCGGGCCGGCCGGTAGCTTCGTATTCCTCTACGCGCAGGACGTGGTGCACCAGCACGGGTACGTCAGCGCGCTCATGGTCGTGGCGGCCGGCGCTTCTGGATTGCTCGGACTGCTGGCCGGGCGATGGCTGTCGGATCATTTTGGCCGGCGCCCGACTGGTTCCCTGGCCATGGTTCTCGTGGCGGCGGCGCCGACCCTGGCCTACTCGGGCTCCTCGTCTGCGCTCGTGGTCGGCTACGTGCTCGGCACGCTGGGCGGGGGGTTGTTCGCGCCGGCGCTGGGCGCGCTGCTCACCGAGCTGTTCCCGACGTCGGTGCGCGCCTCGGTGACGGGATGGGCAGTGACCGCGGGGGTGCTCGGCGCCGTCGTCGGGCTGGTGTTCTTCGGCGCGGTGGCCGACGTCGGCAACCGCTTCGCCATCGCGGCGGCGGTCACCTTCCTGCCCGCAGGGGTAGTGGCAGCAGCGGCCTTCTGGCTGGTGCCCGAGACCAAGGGCTGCGAGCCCGAAGCGCTCTGGCCCGAGTGACCGGGGTGCCGGGGACCGGGGTACCGAAAGACCCGGGTTGGCCGGGAGACTAGGTGTAGGTGAAGGTCACGGCGTTCGAGGTCCCGCTAGCCGTCGTCACCGTGACCTGGGCGGACTGTGTGCCCGACATCGGTGGCACCGTGACGGTGCACGTGTTCTGGGCGGGGCAGCTCGTTGGCGCCACCTGACCGTTGAAGGTGGCCACGATGGAGCCGCTCGAGCTCAAGAAGTTCGAGCCGGCAATCTGGATCCCTTGACCGGCGGCCCCGTTCGCCGGGTTCAGCGCGGAGATCACCGGCGCCGCCCCGGGGACGGGTGGGACGGTGCTGACGGTGCTCGATGTCGAGCTCGGAACCGAGGTCGGCGAGCTCCCCGACGACGTACTCGGAACGGACGGGGTGGTGCGGTGATGTCCCGAAGCACCGCCGCCGGCGCCATGACCGGCACCGGTACCTTGGATGTGCGTGGGCGCGGCCAGCCCAGGCGAAGTGGGTGCGGGGGAGCTGCTCGAGAGCGAGGCCGCCAGGGCCACCGCCGCTGCGACCACCAGTACGGCGGCCACCACGACCGCTCGAACCAGCCAGCGTTCTCGGAGCCGGCTCCGCGCGCCCGCGCCACCGATTGCACCTGGGGATAGTGGGACGCTGGGCACGGCGGGAGGTGACGCCGGCACCGGCGACGCCTCAGGCGGTTTCTCCAAGCGAGTCGGCGGGGGCGGCGGCGGCACGGCCGCCTCGTCGGGCCCCGCAGGCCCGCGGGCCCTGCGGGCCCCGCTGCATCCGGCGCTGCAGGCTGGACCTTCGACGGGGGGAGCGGGGGAGCGCCGGCGGATTCGCGGGCGCGACGGACCGCACTCTCCATCGCCCCCAGAGCGCGCCGCCCGGGGGTGCCCTGGGGTGGCTCGGACGCCTGCCCTTCAGTCATGGCTTCCGCGCGACATGTTCCCGCATCGCACGTCATGTATGCGCGCGGCCCCGTCCGGCTCCCCGGGCCTGGTCCGGCGGCGACGCGGGGCAGCGGAGCGAGCCCGGGTGGCTCCCCACGACCAGGCACGAGCGCGAGGCACCGCCCGTAGGATTGCCGCGGTCGAACGGGAGGGTTCCATGCGATCGGATCTGATGCACCGGCGACGCCCGGTCCGCAATGCGGGTGGTGTGCGGCGCGGCCGGCATTCCCACTGTGCCGCCGGCGCGGCCGCCGCGATCGAGCCGCTGGTGACGCACTTCTTCGACGGCGCACCGCCCGTGCGCGTCGAGTTCTGGGACGGCACCGCTCTCGGGCCTCTGGCTGGGGACACGCTGGTGGTCCGCTCGCCCGATGCGGTTCGCCGGCTGCTGTGGTCCCCTGGAGAGCTGGGACTGGCTCGGGCCTTCGTGGTGGGGGATCTCGATTTCGAGGGCGACATCTTCGGCCTCCTGGCCCGGCTGCACGAGGCGACGCCCGCACGCGTGCGGAGCGGGACGCGCCTGCCGCTCCAGGCGGGCGCGTGCAGGCGGCCCACCGGCTGGGGGCCTTGGGACCGCCTCCGCCCCCGCCACCCGAAGAGGCCGCTCCGCGCGGCCGGCTGCACTCGAAGAGCACGGGACGCGCAGGCGGTCCAGCATCACTACGACGTCAGCAACGACTTCTACGCCATGGTGCTCGGGTCTTCGATGACCTACTCGTGCGCCCGTTTCGCGCCCGGTGTCCACACGCTCAATGAGGCGCAAGAGGCCAAGCACGACCTCGTCTGCCGCAAGATCGGGCTGCACGAGCGACCCGGGTCGCGGGTCCTCGACGTCGGCTGCGGCTGGGGCACGTTCGCCCTACACGCGGCGCGGCACTACGGCGCGCAGGTGGTCGGCGTCACGCTCAGCCCGGCCCAGGCGGAGCTGGCTCGCGACCGGGTCACGGCAGCAGGCCTCGGCGATCAGGTCGAGATACGCCTGCAGGACTACCGCGACGTGCGCGACGGGCCGTTCGACGCCGTCGCCTCCGTGGGGATGTTCGAGCACGTGGGTGCAGCCCGGAGCGCGGAGTACTTCGCCCTCATGCGGCGATTGCTGCGCCCCCGGGGCCGCCTGTTGAACCACGCCATCTCGAGCGTGGGCGGGTCGCGCATCGGGCCGCGGACCTTCATCGGGCGCTACGTCTTCCCCGACGGCGAGCTCATCGACGTGAGCGCTGTCGTCCGGGGGATGCAGCGGGCCGGATTCGAGGTACGCGACGTCGAGTCGCTGCGCGAGCACTACGCCCAGACTCTCCGCGCCTGGGTGGGGAACCTCGAGCGTCACTGGGATGGAGCCGTCGCCGAGGTGGGCGAGCGCCGTGCGCGCGTCTGGCGGCTCTACATGGCGGCCTCGGCCAACGGGTTCGACGACGGCGGCATCTCGGTGCACCAGGTCCTTGGTGTCGTGCCGGGTCCGCGCGGTGAGAGCGGCATGCCCTCGACACGACAGGACTGGGGCTGAGCGTGCCCACTGCGACACCGCGCATCGTGGTGTGCGACGGCGACGAGACCGGCCAGGAGCTGCTGACCGAAGCTCTGCGCGTCCTCGATCCGGGCGTCCTCGGCTTCGATCTCGAGCTCGTCCACTACGACCTCTCCCTGCAGAACCGCCGCACCACCGCCAACGCCGTGGTGCGCGACGCCGCGGCGGCCATGCGAGAGACGGGGCTCGGGCTGAAGGCGGCGACGATCACACCCGAACAGACCGGCGACGTCGGGAGCCCGAACCGCATTCTGCGCGAGGGGGTGGGCGGATCGGTCATTCTTGCGCACGGGCCGGCGCATCCCGGGCGTGGCCCCGCCGGCGTCCGTCGTCCACCCGATCGTCGTGGTGCGCATGGCGGTCGGTGATGCCTACGGCGCCGAGGAGGGGCGGACCGGCGCACCGGGCGAGATGGGCGAGCAGGCGTGGCGGACCGAGCGCATCGACCGCTCGGTGTGCCGCGCCGTTGCCGAGTACTCCTTCCGCACCGCGGTGCAGGTGAGCGCCTGCGTCTACGGCGGGCCCAAATGGACCGTGTCGACTGTCTACGAGGGCATGCTCAAAGAGGAGATGGACGCTGCGGCGGCCCGCTATCCCTCCGTGGCCTACCGGCCGACCCTCATCGACGCCGCCTACGCCGGCCTGCTCACCGAGTCGAGCGCCAGCCCGCTCGTGATCCCCGCGCTCAACCGGGACGGCGACTGCCTGTCGGATCTGGTGCTGGCCCTCTTCGGCTCGATCGCCGGCGCCGAGTCCGTGCTGCTCGCGCTCGACGAGGACATGCATCCCGTTGTCGCCATGGCCGAGGCGCCGCACGGCACCGCGCCGTCGCTGCAGGGCAAGAACGTCGCCAACCCCATGGCCATGCTGCTGGCGTGCGCGGCCGTCCTCGACCATGCAGCCGGCGGCGACGCCGAAGTGGCGGCCGCGGCCGCCACCGTGCGCCGCGCCACGCTGGGTGTGGCGGCCGACGGCGTTCGCACCTTCGACCTCGGCGGGGACGCATCGACGTCCGAGGTCGTGGACGCGGTCGTGGCGCGGGTGCGCGCCGGCGTGGCCGACTGAGGTCCGGGGCCCGCCTAGCCCTTCGGGTTCGGGGGGAGACGGGCGACGCTCAGGAAGAAGTCGTCCACCTGCCGGACGGCAATCAGGTACGAGGCGAAGTCCACGGGCTTGGTGACGAAGGCGTTGGCCTGGAGGTCGTAGCTCGTCGTGATGTCGTCGTCGGAGTCCGACGTGGTCAGGATCACGAGGGGGATGCGGCGCAGCGACGGGTCGCTCTTGACGAAGGCGAGCACTTCGCGTCCGTCGACCCGGGGAAGGTTCAGGTCGAGGAAGATGAGGTCGGGCCGCGGTGCATCGCCGTAGGGAGGTTCGCGGCGGAGGAAGGAGATCGCGGCCTCGCCGTTGTCGACGACGTGGAGGTCGTGTTCGACCTTGACGCTCGAGAGCGCCTCACTGGTCATCATGGCGTCGCCAGGGTCGTCTTCGATCAACAGCAAGTCGATGCGCGTGCTCGGCGTGGCTTCGATCATGCCTTCCCCTCTGTCCCGACCACAGGAAGAGTAAAGCAGATCCGCGTCCCATTCTCGTATGCCGGTGTCGAGCCAGATCCGGCCGCCGTGGAAGTCGACGATCTTCTGGCAGAGGGCGAGCCCGATGCCGGTCCCCGGGTAGCTGTCCCGCCCATGCAGGCGCTGGAAGATCACGAAGATCTTTCCGGCGAACCGTGGCTCGATCCCGATCCCGTTGTCAGTGACCCCGAATTGCCATTCGTGCGCATCTGCGTGGAGCACGGCGTCGATGGACACTATCGGAGCCGCTTCGGCGTGGAACTTGATGGAATTGGCGACGAGGTTCTGCCACAGCGAGGTCAACAGGGCGCGATCGCCCCAGACGTCAGGGAGGCGAGCCACGTCCACCCGGGCGGCGCACTCGCCGATTGAGGGCTCCAGGTTGTCGAGGGCGCTGCGCACACAGTCGGCCATGGGGACCACCTCGAAGCGGTCGGTGTCGCGTCCCACACGGGAGAACGCGAGCAGGTCGCTGATCAGCTGCTGCATCCGGGTGGCGCCGTCCACGGCGAATTCGATGTACTGGTCGGCCCGCTCGTCGAGGTTCCCCTCGTAGCGCTGTTGGAGGAGCTGCACGAAGCTCGTCACCTTGCGCAGCGGCTCCTGGAGGTCGTGGGACGCCACATAGGCGAACTGCTCGAGCTCCTGGTTGGAGCGGCGCAGGTCCTCGTTGCGCTCATGGAGCTCGACACGTGCTGCCTCGACCGCGTGCAACTCCTCGACGATGCGCTGACGCATTGCCTCCATGTCCGTCGCCAGGTCCAGGATCTCGACGGGTTCAGGTGCCGAGATCGCATGGCTCAGGTCCCCGCCGGTGACCGTGCGCGCGTCAGCGGACACCAGTGCCAGGGGCGCGATGACCCACCGTCGCAGGAAGATCCGCACGACGACCAGCCCCGCGACCAACAGGACCATCCCGCCGCCGACAACGGCAGCCAGGAGCGTGGTCGCGGTGTCGAGGTTCCTGCCGTCCTGGGCGCGCTTGAGCGCAAGCTGCTGGTTGAGGGCGATCATTTCACCGCGGGTGTGGTCAAGCAGCTCCTTTCCATGGGCCAGAACCTCGGGCGAGGAGTAGGCGCCGTTGCCCGCCGTGGTGGCCTCGATGGCCGGCTCGAGCCAGGTCGATTCCCAGGTCGCACCGCTCGCCTCGGCCTTCTGGGCCATGTGGAGCAAGGTGGGTTCGGTCGCCAGCTCCGCGTTGAGATCGCGGCGCCGCTACCTTCTGGTTGTCCATGCCGGTCTCCGTGGGCTCCAGGTAGGCGGGGTTGCGACCCAGGATGAAACCGCGCACCCCGGTCTCCTCGTCGACGTACGCGAGCAGCAACTGATCCGCGCTCAGGCTGGCCGGGTCGATCTGGTCGAGCAGTGCCTGCCTCGAGTCGACGAGGTGGAGAAGGGCGATGGAGGACACCGCGGCGACGGCGAGCAGCGCCACGACCAGGACGAGGGTGAGCACGCTGAGGCTCCGTCGCAGGCTCCGGTGACGGGTGCGCTGACGCCGTCCGCCCGGTGTTGTCGTCGACACGATCGCGGCGCGGTCAGCGCGCCCAGTGCGTGGATGTGGAAAGGAGGAGGAGGGCGACGTCGTCGCAGAGCGGCTCGCCGTTGGCCTCTTCGGTAGCGGAGATCAGCCGGTCGGCGAGGGACTCGAGGTTGTCCACGTGCTGCATCGAGTCAAGGGCGAGTTGGGCCAGGCCCGCCTTCTCGTAGCGGTGATTCTTCTCGTCGCGACCCTCGAGAATGCCGTCGGTGAAGATGACCACCGTCCACTCGGACCCCAGGTGGACCTGGTTGGCCGGCCACTTCGAGTCGTCGAAGACGCCCAGGAGTGGGCCCCTGGCCTCCACTGGTAATTCGGTGGCGTCCCCACCGACGAGCAGGATGGGACTGGGGTGCCCGGCCAGGTGGATCTCGGCGCGCTCGACGATCAGGGTGCAGTTCCAAGTCGCACACGGTGGCGAAGATCTCGTCACTCTGGCGTTCGGCCTCCACCACCCGGTGGAGCGCCTGCAGCGTCACGTCGGGCGGTTGGTCGGCGAGGACCAGGGCACGCCAGGCCACCCGGAGCGCCACGCCGAGTGCCGCCTCGTCGGGCCCGTGGCCGCACACGTCGCCGACGATCGCACGCACGCTGCCATCCTCGAGCTGGATGGCGTCGAAGAAGTCCCCGCCCAAGAGTGCGCGGCGACCGCCGGGCTGATAGCGCGTGGCCCAACGGATGTCGTCGTCGACGAGGATCGGACGCGCCAGGAGCCCGCGTTCGAGGCGCGCGTTCTCGGCGCCGTAGAGCTCGGCGTCGCGGAGCCGGCGTGCGGTCTCCTCGCCGCGCTGGCGCGCGATGGCGTAACGAATCGACCGGTTCAACGACTCCCGCGAAACCGTCGCCTTGGTCAGGTAGTCCTGTGCCCCGAATTCGAGGCGCCGGATCGCCCCGGATCTGGTCGTCGATCCCCGTGAGGACGACGGCGGCCGTGCGTGGGTTCACCTTGTGCAAGCGGTGCAAGGTGTCGAGGCCCTCGGAGTCGGGGAGCCCGAGATCGAGCAGCGCACAGTCGAACTCCGCCTCCGTCAGCGCCGAGGTCGCCTCGGCGATGTTGTGGACCCACGTGACCTCGAAGTCACGGCTCCCGCTCTCGAGCAGGTCGCGAACGAGGTATGCGTCACCGGGGTCGTCCTCGATGAGCAGGACGCGCAGGCGTGAGGGCTCACCGAGGGGCCTCGACTTCGTCGTGTCCTGCTCAGCCATGCCCATCCACCCACCTGCCCGCGGCGCGGGCCGAACGCCCCTGCCGGCGAGGCATGCCGCCACCGCCGTGGATAGACGGCAACGAGGATAGCGAATGTCAGACGGGCGCTGATTCACGGGCGGTGCCGGCCGGGTCGGCGGCTGCGTACCTCGGGCCCGGTTGCGCCTGGGGCGTGCGCGGGTGCGCCCCTCCATGCCCGTTGTCACCGGTCTTCTGGTCGAGCTTTCCCTTCGAGCTTTCCCCGGTGTCCGGTCGCCCGCCCCCAGCCCCGCGATCGCATCGTCTTCGGCGGCGCCCGTGACCGTGGTTTCTCCGAGTTCGTGCTGCGGTGCGCAACGGCATCGGGGCGCGCACGATGCGGGGACGCCTCCATCGGGGCATCGGCCTTCGGATCTGCCCTACCCGCCTGGGGCCGTATTGAAACGGGGGGAGCACCGTGCGAGGGGCCGGTGCTGTGGTCCGACGAGCTCGTCCCGCGTGGACGTCGACAGTTCCTCCACAGCATTTCCTCCCATGTGGATTGTTTCGTTGCGTTCATGTTCGGACCATGGCTGCGGGACCACGGGTGTCTGTTCTGTGAACAATGTGTGACGCGCGTGAAAGATTCGGTGCGACCGTTCGTTGGTCAGGCCGAAGCCAGGGGTGCGAAGAGGTCGCCGCTCTTGGCCACACGCCGTAGCACCGCGTCGGTCGTGAACCGGAGCAGCCTCGGGTCCTTCTTCTTCGCGCATCGGCGTACTTCGTCGCGTGTGACGGGCGTCGATACCGTCGGTTCGGGCATGGCCCGGACCGAATACACGCAGACGGTCGTCTTGGCCACGTGGTTCTGGCTCCAGTCGATGAGGACCCGACCCTCCCGGAGCGAACGCCGCATGTTGGAAACGATGAGCTCGCGATGTTCGGACTCGAGCTTGCGGGCGATTTCGTGCGCCTGCTCGCGCAGCGCGTCCCATGCGGTTCTGGGCGGCACAGCGGTATAGAGCTGGAGACCTTTGGAGCCGCTCGACTTGGCAAAGCACTCAGTGCCCGAGTCCTCGAGCTCGTCGGCGATGTACTCGGCCACGGCGCAGCACTCGACGATCGACGTGCCGGGACCCGGATCGAGGTCGAAGACCATGAGGTCGGGATTCGCCGGGATCTTGCGCCGAGGGCCAGCGTGCCAAAGGGGCACGTGGAACTCAATGGTGCCGAGATTGGCGGCCCAGGCCAACGTCGGAAGGTCGTTCACCATCGCATAGGGGATCTCCTCGTGCCCGTCCGTCGAGGGGACGGTCACGGACTCGACCCACTCGGGCGCGTGCGATGGGATGTGTTTCTCGAAGAAGAACTTCGCGTCGACACCGTCGGGAAATCGCTTCATGGTGAGCGGCCGTCCCTTGAGATGAGGCAGCATCGCCCCGGCGATACGCACGTAGTAGTCGATCAGCTGTCCCTTGGTGAACCCAGTCTGGGGGAAGAGCACCTTGTCGAGGTTGGACACGGTGAGCTCCCGGCCCCCGATAGTGGTCCGGGTGGAAGGGCTCATTCGACGACGACCTCCTCGGCAGACTTGTCCGGGCGTCGTCCTCGCCATGTCGGCTGGCGCAGCCGCCGGGCTTTCGTCCACTCGGAGAACTCGACCTCGCCGACGAGCGTCGCAGTGACGAAGTGCGCGCCCGCCGTCTCGCTTGCAGGCAGTGGTGCCATGAACGGGCTGGTGCGCCGGGCCAGCGGAGTGAGGTCGGCGAGCAGCGCAGCACGATCGCGGCGCGGAGAAGCCGGTCCCGACCTTGCCGACGTAGCGGAGCCCATCGACATCGGGCACGCCCAGCAGGAGGGCGCCAAGCTCGCCCCGGCGTTCGCCGCGCCCGTCGGTCCAGCCCCCGATGACCACCTCTTGTGTGCGGAAGGTCTTGACCTTGATCCAATCGGGCGACCTACGACCTGGCCGATACGGCGAGCTCCGTCGTTTTGCGACCACTCCTTCCAGCCCGTTGGCAACGGTCGCGGCGAGGATGTCCTCTCCCGACACGTCGCGGAAGGAGTCGGTGGTCGTGAACGTCCTTCCGGAGAGATGCAGTGACTCGAGTTGGGCGCGCCGCTCGTCGTAGGTCGCCGCCAGCAACGAGTGGCCGTGGAGGTAGAGGACGTCGAACGCCACAAAGCTGATCGGGTCGATGGCGGCCCGACGGCGCGCCTCGCGTTGGTTGCCAACGTGCATGCGTTGCTGCAGCCTCGCGAAGCTGGGCCGGCCGTCCTCACCGAGCGCCACGATCTCCCCGTCGAGCACGCAAGTCGTCATGCCGAGGAACTCGCCGAGGTCGGCCAACTCTGGAAACGACGCAGTGACGTCGAGGTCATTGCGGCTCTGTGCGTGAACGCGTCCACCTTCGACGAAGAGGATTGCTCGCACGCCGTCCCATTTGATCTCGAAGGCCCAGTCCTCGCTGCCGTTGGGCAACTGCCCGGCCGTGGCCAGCATCGGTGCGAGCGAGGTCGGCAGGGGGTCGCTCCTCGAAGACGACCCGTGCCGGTGGATCATCCAATTTCGATCCTTCGTTTGGAAGAGCACGAACCCGGCGTCGGTCTTCGTCCCGTGCAGCGTGAACTTCACCTCTCTGTCCGACCACTTCTCGACGTCGTACGTCCCCCTGTCCCAGATGGTCATCAGGCCGCCGCCGTACTCGCCTTGGGGGATTTCACCTTCGAACGTGGCGTACTCGAGGGGGTGGTCCTCTGTGCGCACCGCAAGATGGTTCTTGTCCGGGGACTCGGGCAAACCCTTGGGAAGTGCCCACGAGACGAGGACACCGCCACGTTCCAAGCGGAGATCCCAGTGCAGGCTGCGCGCGTGATGCTCCTGGATCACGAAGCGGTTCTTCTCCGCGTGTGTGCGGGAGCCGGGGCGGGAGCGGGAACCAGAGCGGGAACTGGTGCCCATCGGTTCGGGTGTCTTCGCGGGATCCCGCTTCTTCCGATATGTGCCCAGCGCGTCGGAGTCGGTACGACGAGGGGTCTTCTTGCCTGCCTTCGTGGTGGGGGCAGCCCTCTTCGTTGCGGTCTTCTTGGCGGGCACCCGTTTCGCCGGGGCATCCTTCGCCGGAGTCCGCTTTGCACCCGCCTTCTCGGCCGGGGCCTGCTCGGTCACGCGCTTGGTTCTCGGCGAACCCTTCGTGGTGTCGGACTGTCGCACGCTTCTCCTCCTTCCACCACGGTACCCAGCGACGCAGGTTGACCTCGCGTTGCGGGGGTATAGCCGAACCTGCGGGATAAAGGAGCGAGACATGGTCGAGGACGCCGACGGGCACATCGGTGACCCGACATGAACGTGGTGGAGCGTGGCGTTCGGGCGACCGACCGGGTTCAGCAACAGTGGCCACCCGCGGCCTTCGCCTTCGGGGTGATCAAGAAGTTCGGGGACGACCGCGGAGGCTCTCTGTGCGCACTGCTCGCGTTCTACGGATTCTTGTCGCTCTTCCCATTGCTCCTGCTCCTCGTTACGGTGCTCGGGTTCTTCGGTGGCAGCGAGCATTCCTTGGTCCATCGGATCGAGAACTCGGCCTTTTCCCAGTTTCCGATCGTGGGCACGAAGTTGAGCACCAACATCCACGGCCTGCACGACCGTTCCATGCTCGGGCTCGTCGCCGGGGTCGCAGGTGTCCTGTGGGGGTCGCAGGGTGCCATGCAGACAGCACAATTCGCGCAGGCGCAGATTTGGAACGTTCCGGGCGTCGTGCGCCCCAACTTCTGGGCCCGCCTCGGTCGGACAGCGTGCATGATCGTGGTTCTGGGCGCCTTTCTCCTGGCAAGCACCGTCCTGGCCGGCGTCGTCACGATCGGTCACTACGGAGCGGCCGCCGCGGTCGGAGCCGTCGTCTTGTCATTCGCCCTGAACGCCGTGTTGTTCGTCGTTGCGTTTCGGGTCCTCACACCCAAGCAGATTCCCTGGCGGGACACGATGCCGGGAGCGCTGGCGGGGAGCATGGGCTGGACCGTGTTGCAATACCTGGGAGGGGTGCTGGTCGAGCACTCACTGCGCAACACCAGCAAGGAGTACGGCACCTTCGCTCTCGTACTCGGCCTGATCGCGTTCCTCTATCTGGCCGCCGAGGTAAGCGTCTACGCAGCCGAGTTGAACGTGGTCAAGGCTCGCCATCTGTGGCCACGGTCGCTTGTGCAGCCACCCCTCACGCCGGCCGACAAGGAGGTTCTCTCCTCTCTTGCCCTCGAGGAAAAACGGCGTCCAGAGCAGTTCGTCGCGACGGGATTCCGCGATGTCGACGCGGAACAGCAGCCGGCCGAGCCAACGACGCAGCACTGACGACCCGGGCCCGCCCCGGTTTCTCGCCGCTCGCGCTGGGTAATTCTCAGGGTGCAGCCGTCAATTGCGGCGGGAGGTCATTGCCATGACGACAAGCACCATTGCAGGCAACGAGCAGGTTCGCCGTTCGCGGCTCGAACGACGTGACGTGGACCGCGGCGACATCAGGACGCGCGCGCATCTGGGCCGGATCGGTCTTGGAACTGCGGGAGTCGTCGCCGTCTTGGTGTCGACGTGGGGTGGGATCGTCCCTTACGTCGGACCCTTGTTCGACTACAGCGGCGACGGATCCCTCTCGTGGCACTGGAGCATGGCGCACGTCGTCCTTGCGCTCGCGCCCGGTGCGGTCGGAGTGCTGCTGGGCCTCTTCGTCTTCGCGGAATCGCGCGGGATCACCGTGGGGAAAGGCCGCATGAGCCTGGCGACCGCTGGAGTGCTCCTGATGGCCTGTGGCGCGTGGTTCGCCATTGGGCCATTGGCGTGGCCGGTGCTGTCGAACGGCGGCACCTACTTCGCGGCGGGCAGCCACCTGCGGATCCTCGCCTACGAAGTCGGGTACAGCATCGGCACCGGGATCGTGTTGGTGATCTGTGGAGCCTTCGTCGACGGTTGGGCCTCGCGCCATCAGACGAAGGCCACGATCGTCGCGGCCACCGGTCCGGCCACCAGAGCGTCCGAGTCCCCGACGGCAGGAATCGTCGAGCCCCCATCGGCGACCGTGACCTCCGAGCCCGCGAGACCGACGCGAGCCCGACGACCGAAACAGCCGAGCCCGCGACGACCGGATCGTTCGAGGCGACGGCATACGATCAGCAGGTCGAGACGGGCATCTGAGGGATCGCGATGAGCATCCGGGCACAAGAGCGTGGAAACGCACTCGACCTCCACGAAGCAGAGGACATCGAACTGCGCCGTCTCTTCACGTCGCTGCGGTCGAAGCGCGGACCTTCCGTGGAAGATCGGGCGGAATACGGTGATCTGGCGAAGGAAACGATTCGACACCTCGCCACCCGTGAAGCGCTCTCGTGGCTGTGGCGAAGGTGGCAGACACGGACCCGGCCCTGCGCGACATTTCGGAGCAGCTCGAAGCGAGCATGCACGAGCGACGCCCTTACATCGATCGCGTCGAGAAGATGTCGCGCGGGGTGCAAGGGATCAATCTGCGGACAGGACAGGAGTTCGACGCCGACATGCTCGAGCTCATGCAGATCGTGGGCACCGAGATCGAATGGGAATTGGGCCGGGCTCTGCCGGAAATCAAGGGTGCGCTGCAGGGCACTGAACGCGAGGACGAGTTCAAGTCGGCGAAGCATCTGCGGTCCCACGCGCCGACGAACCTGCACCCCGATGGACCGCACTGGTGGGAGGGGGCGCCTGTGATTTCCTGGGTGATCACGGTGTACGACCGCCATCGTGACTTCCCGCAGGCGAACAAGAGCAGCCGTTAGGCCGCCAGCGTCAATCCCTGCCCGCTCTCCACGAGAGAGCTTCTGCGGCTCCAGGTGAGCCTCCGATGTCAACGGGGGCGGTCCCCCAGACGTGAGTCGTTCGTGAACGCGCGTCCGCATGGCGGTCTTGGGTTGGCGATGCTCGCACTGATGCTCGCCGGCGTGCAGGACGGAGCGACTCCTTCTGGGGCTGGCACCCCCGAGCACGCTGGCACCCCTGGGCACGCTGCCGGTGCAACCGACGCCCCGATGCCGGCCTTTGTGCGTCCGACGCTGTCCGCGATCCCGTTGCCACCCTCACCTTCGTCAACGCCCGACCTTCAGCCCGTTGGTCGGGTCGTTCCAAAGAGTGACATCAGGGCAACCGCAGCGGACAGCCGACGGGTCCTCTTCGGTGTGGCGGTCTACCGGTCTCTCATGTCAGCGACCTATCCGGCGATCAGTACCGATGGAGGTGCGACGTGGCGCATTGCGGGACCACGCTTCTACGTCGCGGCGGCCCAAGCGCCGAGTGGGACGAGCAGGGTCGGCTCCCTTGGTTCACGAGGCGCCTATTTCTGGGGCCCGGGCGCAAACTTTGTCAAAGTCACTGTCGACGGGGGACGTCACTGGTGGGTGACGGGGTTTGCCGCCGGCGTCTCTTCTGTGGCCGTCACCCATCGGACGCTGCGCACGGTCGCGTTGGGCAACGAGGTGGGCCATGGGGTGTTCCAGGCCTTCCTCTATGTCTCGACGAACTCCGGTCGGACGTGGAGGCTGCTGGGAGAACTTCCCAACGTGACTCCCTGACCTCGTCCCGAGACGCTCGCTCGCCGAAACGGGATCAAGTCCAACTGGTGCGCCCCGGGGGATTTGAACCCCCAACCTGCGGATTAAGAGTCCGAGGCAGGGGAGTCCGTGGAGTCAGCCCAAGTCTGTGACCTGCGAGTATATCCGGTGTCGATCCAGGGATTCGGTTGATTTCCACCCAGTACCACCCAAATAGTGGGTTGGATAGTGGGGGAGGTTCTCCGTGGCAGGCCCGGGGGTTGTGACGGATCCGGTCCCACTCCGCCGGTCTAGTCTGATCTGTCATCTGGTATCATAACACCGTGGATGGAAAAGCCGAAGCGAGCGCAATCCTTCGCCAGTTGCGGCGAGACAATGGCCTGACTCAGCGCGATTTAGCCGCGAAGGCTGGTGTCCCCCAATCGACGATCGCAGAAGTCGAAGTTGGACAAAGAGAGCCGTCACTCACCCTGCTGAGCAGGATCGCCGAGTCCGCCGGCCAGTCGATCGCCATAGGGCTGGTCCCTTTGCCGCGGCACAGTGCGGTTGCCACCGCCAACACGATCAAAGATCGGCTGTATGGGGATGCGGGCCAAGGGCGGTCGCTCGATATTCGTGAGGATGGTGCGCTTCGCGCTGTCATCGATCTGAAAGACGCCCTCCGGCGCTCAAGTCATGAGGAATTCGATACCCTTACCTGCCAGGCCCCAGGCCTCGTCGGGGACACGCGTTGGGATGCTTTCCTCGCTGCGATAGTTGAAGATGAGGCGGCCAGGAAGGCGATCTCTCCACCTCGCTGGACCAATGACCCGAATAGGTTCAATCGACCCTTTTGGTATCTGTCCAAGAACCCGAGATTCCACACCTGGGAGATCGCCAACTCTCCTGGAGCGCTCATCCGTCATGGCGTGTTTGCTGCGGAAGATGAACTTGAGAGTGTCTGATCTCAACCGGGACGAAATGGAGTCGGCACTCGCCGAGCTTGCAAACCAACTCAACGCTCTCAACGTCAAGGCCAAGATCTGCCTGGTTGGCGGAGCGGTCATGGTGCTTGCCTTCGATGCTCGTTTCAGCACGGGAGACATTGATGGATCGATGCATCCCACAGATGACGTTCTCGCCGCCGCCGCTGAGATCGGTGAACGCCGAGGGCTCGGTGCCGATTGGCTCAACAACTCGGCTCAACAGTTCATACCGATATTCAAGGAGCCCAACTGGCAACCGATTCTCAAGTCGGGGAACGTTGAGATCGTCGCCGCCGATGAGCGATCGATGATGGCCATGAAAATGCGTGCCGGCCGTGGGTCGCGGGACCGCCTCGACATCAACTTCCTCGTCAAAAGATGTGGCATCACCAGCGTTGCCGAGGCATTGCAGCTGTATGAGGAGTTCTTTCCCGAAGACCCGCTTCCAGATCGAACTCTTCCGCTGCTCGACGAAGCCATCGCGGCGCTTGGTCCCCAGTCACCGTGACTTCGTCGGCAGTCGAGGCTCGGCCTATGGGGCATAAGCCCTAGAGCGCGCCTGAAACCCACAAACCCTTGTGTGCCGAAGCGGGTCTACTCCAGAACGAGTCCCACGTTGTAGGGCTGTATGGCGGTCTCGCGGCGATGGTACACGTCGAAAGCGAGAGCCCGTCCCCCGAGGTCGTGGCCATCGCCTCGTTTCGTCATCCCATTGGGCCATCGCCTTCGCATTCGTGTGCTTGCTCACAGCTCGACGCCTCTTCCCGCGTCAACGTGCGCTTGTATCTCAGCGCTACCAATGGTTCGAGATTGGTTGCTCTCGACACGACTGAGAGCGGTGGCACGGTCGGCCGCAGCCAGTGCCCGCTGGCGTTGACTCGTCTGTTCGATACTGATCGTGTTGCCCAGCTTGCCAACTGGGTTCTGTCCGCTGAGGTGCCAGCGGTCCCGGTAGGCGGCGATGGTCGAGACTTCCCTTATCCAGCGTTCGCGCCGGGCCGGGGAAGCTGGCGGGGTCCCGAGACGTTGTATCCAACTCTCGCCGGACTCCACGGCTTGGTCGGCTAGTGAACGGGCTCGCCCTTCCATGGCCTGGTCACGCTCGATTAGCGCGTGCGCTAGCTCGGGGTCGCTCACGCGCTGGATCCGGGGGATGAGGCCGGCGATCAGGTTGTCGGCTTGCCGGTTCCGACCACCGGCCGCCTGGGTCCAGCGATCCACCCGGCCGTGCAGTACAGCGGCAACGTCGACAGCATCGGCCAAGGATCGGCCGGCTACCAGGCGAGGAAGAGCGGCCTCTATGTCGAGGCCACGGGCTTCGGCGTCGCGGAAGGCGGCCTGAAGCGGGCCGTACGCTGCGCTGGCCCGAACTGTCTCGAGTTCTGCGCCACTCAGTCCTGATCGGGCGAGGAGGCGATCCCAGCGTTCTTGCTGGGCCATCGTGGCCAACGTCAGGTATTCGGCCGACAGCCTTTCCATACCCTCGGCCTCCGCCGATTGGCGCTGGATGATGTCGTGGGCGGCCACGTCGGCCCCCTGGTTGCGCAAGACCCCGACCAGAACCTCCTTGACAGTTATCGGTTCGAATGCTTGGTCGTGGGAGGTCTGTGGGTCAGGGTCGTAGTGGGTGTCGACGTACAGGCAGTTGGATGCCCGACCTCTCGTGGCCATGACGTAGAGCACTTCGCGGGTGGTCGTCGT
The DNA here is from genome assembly GCA_963791995.1 of uncultured Acidimicrobiaceae bacterium. Classification (GTDB taxonomy): domain Bacteria; phylum Actinomycetota; class Acidimicrobiia; order Acidimicrobiales; family RAAP-2; genus Bog-473. Next base: position 74,901 of record CAWBUQ010000015.1, read on the forward strand.
TGAGACCAGAGCGTGGGCGGTGTCGACCGTGCGGCCTTGCGCCCGATGCGCGCTCGATGCGTAGGCCAGCTCGAGATGTTCGGAGACGTAGGCGGCCGGGAGGACTACCACGCCGCCACCGTTCGCCCGTTGCACCGTCATCGTCCCATCGTGATGCGTCGCTGTGACAACCCATCGATCACCGTTGCGGACCCAGTGTTGTCCCGTGGAAAGGCGTCGGTCGTTCTGGCGACTGATCACCAGGTCGCCAACCCCCGCCGTTCCTCCCCCCGCCACCGCCAACCCGTGCTCACTCACCGCACGGGCGGCGACTCGGTCGGCCCGGGCCCGGTCGTTGAGTTCGCTCACGGTACGAAGGTCGCCGGCGATCATCAGGCTTGTCTGACCCGATTCCGTATCGTCTTTCCAGGCCAAGTACAGGGCGTCGAGCATCTGGTCGCGGTCGCCATCGGCGATCCGGTCGTTGGTCGAGTAGGCATCGATGGCGTCGGGTGAACCCATCCGGAGCTCGACGCTGGCCCTCTTCTCCCAGAGGTGATGGAAGCGGCGCACGTCGGTCAGTTCGGGGGCGAGACCTTCACGATCGCGCACCAGGGCGGCGAAGGCGCCTCCGGCCTCGACCGCGCTGAGCTGGCCCTGGTCGCCCACCAAGACGACCTTTGCCCCCGCTCTCGCGGCGGCGCCCACGAGCTCGTCGAGAGCGAAGGTCCCGGCGAGGGATGCCTCGTCGACGATGACCAACTGGTCTGCTCGGAGGCGCCAACGGGCCAGCTCGTCCTCGGTGGTGCTGATGCGTTGGCGCAGTGGGGCCCGGGTATCCGAGACATTGGGAACGAATCCGAGTGCGGTGCGGAGTTCCCTGATCTTGCCAACCCGTTCGGCTTCTCGGCGGTGCTCGAAGAGCCATTTGGCGGTGTTCTCGGTGTCGATGCCGAGTTCGCCCGCCAGCACCTCGGCCGCAGCGGCGGAGGGGGCGAGGCCAAGTACCGAACCCACGCCGTGTTCGGTCTCCCATGCCGCACGCAGGCCGGCCATCGTGGTGGACTTGCCCGTCCCGGCCGGCCCGATCAAGACGTCGAGTCGGCGCCCCGACGTGGCGATTTGTTCGATGGCCAGGATCTGGTCAGCGGACAAGGTGTGTTCCCGGCGCGGCAAGTTGGCCTCCGTGACGGCGGCCACTGTGCCGCGCGAGTGACCGCGGGAGCGCCGAACTGACGTCCGGCGTTGAGCAGGCGTCCCTCGGCCTCCAAGAGCGTGGTGGTGGTGTAGACCTCGTGCCCTTTGGCCCGGAACCGACTCGTCCCATCGGGCCGCCGCAACGCTTCGGGAGTGTGGTGCAGTTCGGGTGCCGAGATGAGCAGCGACCGACCCAAGGCCAGCTCCGCGGTGCGCTCGGCAACTGCGATCCGTTCTTCGGGGGAGGCGAAGCGGACGCCGTGGAGTTGGCGGTGCACCTCGGCCAAGACGTTGGCCCGACTGAACGTGGCCCGACGTTCGGCCACCTGCTCGACGGCCACACCTGCTGCGTCGAACAGGATCCCCTCGGCCAGGTCATCGGCGTGCAGAAGTGGAAGGTCGTTACGTTCGGCGAGCCCAGCGACCCACGAGATCGGCTCGTCGCCGACGTACGGCTCGGCCCGCTCGCGCCAGCCCCCTGTCATCGCGGCGAGGCTGTGATGCTCTTTGGCCGGGCGGGTCTCAAGCGTGGCCCGGCGCCGCAGCTCGAGCACCTGCGCCGTTGTTGGTTGGCGGCCGTGGGCGGCGACGAACTCGCCCAAGAGCGCTGTCTTGCGTTCCTCGATGGCCGCGGAGCGCTGGGAGAACTCGGCCATCAGGGCTTCGGAGACGCCGGTCACTTCAAAGCGGAGTCGTTCGGAATGGCGCCGGCTTCTCCCGTCCCAGCCCCAGCCCAACTTCTCGGTCAAGAGATCACTGAGCACACCCTGGTGCATCTCGGAGAGGGCGACCACGGACTTGTAGAGGCCCCGGGAATCGAGCGTGCGCCAGACGCCGTCGGAGACCGACTGCGCCCGGTTGGCCACCACCACATGGTCGTGGAGCTGGGGGTCCCCGGCCCTCGAATCCCAGTGGGTGAAGGTGGCGGCCACCACGCCTTCGACGTCTTCTTGGACCACGCCGTTGGTACCCGACGCGAGTGAAACACCTCGCGCTCGGCGTAGGTGAGCACTACCTCGATGGCCTGGCGATGGCAGGCGTAGATCTGTGCCTTGGTGCCCCGGTCGGCCAGGGCCCAGGCCACAGAGACCGACTTGGAAGGGGAGAAGGTCAGGTCGAATCCGGCCACCGGAGCGCGGAACCGGCCGCCCTTGGCCCGCTCCTCGGCCTCGATGCGCGCTGTTTCCTCGAACCTCTCGGCGGGGGAGTGATCCGCCGGAATGGCGGCCACCCGCAGGGCCACCCGCTTTGCCACGGACAGGTGGGCGCGGTTGGGCTGGCGGCCCAACGGTTGGCCGGTGACCGGGTCGGCGCACATGCCCAGCAGATTGAAGAGGTGCTGCTCGGTCACCGGCGACCCATGCTCGATGCCGCGGCCGTCGTCGAGACCGGCCAACCCGGTTCCCAAGAACACGCCAGGTGGAGTGCCCGACGTTGCGTAGTACCGGGTCAGGTTGGAGGAAGGAAGAGGCGCGCCGTCACCCGCTGCGACGGACTCCATCAGATAGCGGTAGCCCGATCCCAAGCTCATCCTGCGTAGCGAGATCACGGCCTGCTCCCGTCCGTCGGAACGGATCTCGTTCCGCACCCAACAGAGAGCTGGCGGACCATCATCACCCCCCTCCGGCGAGCCCGACCCCCCTCAAATGCCACACGTGTGAAGCAAGCTGATGGTGGTCGATGGACGGCCAGACGGATCTGGTCGCATCGGGCCGGGGGATGGGGCAAAGGGCGCAGGCGCGGCGTGGACGGGTGTGGGGTCGGTCTGCGTGGCGCGGATATTGGAGGGCAGGCTTGTGCTCCTCGGCGGCGAACTGGCGGGTGAGTCCGGGCGCGACTCCAGCTGACCATGAAGTGCGCGCTGACACGCAACAACCCCGGCGGAGCCGGGGCTGTTGCTAGGGCGGAATCAGGAGCTCTAATCGTCTTTGGTTCGGTCCGCGCTAGCCGCCACCTCCGCTTCGACCTCGGAGAGTCCGTAGCCGGAGGCGGCGAGGAACTTGAGGTAGGACACGAGAGCCGAAGTCGGGTTACGCCAGCCTTGGCGGTCCCCGAAGCGGGCCTCGACTGATGCGACCACGGTCGCAGGGAGTTTGTGGGTTGTCGACCAGCGTGGCCCGGTCTACGGCGCGCGTAGCTCGTAGCCCTCGGGCACGTTGGCCACGCGCCGGGTATTGGCGTGCTGGCCGACGCCGGAGCGTCGTGGGTGGTTGTCTGGTGATGCCTTTCTGTCAGTCTGTTGCCGTGTGCCCCGGGTCGGGCCACCGGCGCGAGCCGGTGACCCTGCTCGGGACCCAGGCCTCAGAACGAAGTGCCCTCGGCCTCCTTGACTCGGGGACTTCCTCGATGCCTTGACGGCGGCTCCGCTGCACGTCGGCGGTGGCGAAGCGCAGGGATGGACCGATCTCGTCGGCCACGATCTCGACCTTGGAGCGGTGCTCGCCCTCGTCGGTCTCCCAACTGCGGTGCTCCAGCCGCCCGGTCACGACAACCCGCATGCCCTTGGTCAGGCTCAGCGCCACGTTCTCGGCCAGGTCACGCCAGCAGATGACGTCGAAAAACGACGTCGACTCCTGCCACTCCTGGGTGGTGCGGTCCTGCCAACGCCGGTTGACGGCCACGCCGAGCTGGGCCGTGGCTTGGCCTTCCTTGGTGTAGCGGATTTCGGGTTCCCGAGTGAGGTTCCCGGTGATGGTGGTTGAGTTGCTCATTGTCTTGCTCCTTATGCTCTTGGCCTCGTTCCTTGCGAACGACGCCGCTGCGTCGTTCGATGAACGGCCATCCCCACCGGCGGCGAAGCGGGGTCAAGTTCTGGCGAGGGCAGCCCTTGGGCCGAGCAAGAAGTTCTGGCGGGTTCGCCCGCAGGGCGAACTTCAACGATCGCGAAGCCGCCAGAAGTTTTTGCGAGCCGAGCCGGGGACTTGACGCCGTGGAGCGCCGGTGGTTCTAGGTCCGGTAGGGGAAACGGGTGGGCCGCCGCCACGAACGCCGAGCGATCAAGAAGCTCGGGT
>CAWBUQ010000016.1:0-123815 GCA_963791995.1 uncultured Acidimicrobiaceae bacterium
CGAGTGTCGGGAGCGCGACGTTGAGGATGGTGTTGTCGACATTGATGATGAGCCGGCGAGACACACGATCACCAGGGCCACGAAACGGTGTCGGTCCCGTTGACCCGGAGGCACCGGGCCGGTCCGGGTCGTCGTGCTCACGGAACAGCTCAGTCTCGGAGGTGCCGAGCGACCAGGACCGAAGGATCGTCGATCGGGGCACGCTCGGTCGTCTGGTCCGGGCGTGTCCCGCCGGATTCGGCCCGTCCAACGAGGTCGAGCACGTTCGTCATGACCTCCCCAAAGGCGTCGGGATCGGAGATCAACCACGAATGGTTGCCGGGCACCGTCAGCACGCCGGGATCACCCAGTCCGCGGCACATGTCCTCGAACGATGCACGTGTCACGAGCTGGTCGTGCTGTCCCCAGAGCACGACGACCGGAAGACGCCGCTGGCGCAAGATGTCGAGCTCGACCGTGAGATCAGCTCGTCGCGCGATGCCCGCTGCTCGCCAGAAGGACCGCGGGTCGCGGATCAAGTTGGGCACACCTTCGGCCAAGATGACCGGAAGGACGCGGCGAGCCTGGCGAATCGGGAGCAGGTCGGCGGGGAAGTGAATGCCCCAGTCCCAAAGTGGTCGCTCCGCCATGGAGCGCATGGTCGAGCCGGTGTGAGACCACGCCGAACCGCCCACCGAGTTGATCAGCACCAGCGCGCGGACATGGTGCGGGTGGTCATGGGCCAATGTCACGGCGACGCCGCCTCCGAACGAATGCCCCATGACCAGCACCGGCGACGTCTCCCCGACGGCGTCGAGGAACGTTGCGACCCAATCGCCGTAGGAGGACAGCCCGATGGGCCTGTCCTCGAGTCCGGCCGTCCGGCCGAAACCCGGCAGGGCGGGGGCATAGACATGCAAGCCTGCCCGCACGAGGCGCGAGAGCGCCCGCTTGTAGGCCTTGTGGTCGAGCCCCCAGCCGTGCAAGAACAAGACGGCCGGACCTGATCCCGCCTCTCCGTAGAAGGCAGGGCGCCCGTTTACAACCGTTTCTTTCCAGACGAGCCAGTCCGTGCCTCGCTCGACGCGGGACGGCAGCGCACGCTGGCTCGTTCGCGCCCATGGGTCCACCATGTGCGGTCTCGGGTGCTGCTCCTAGGGACGAACGTCCTTCGGGCGCAACTCGAAAGTCCTTTCCTCGCAGCTCAGTCCACCCTTCGTCCCCCAGCGGGATCCCTCTTCAGCAGTGCGATCAGCTCACTGTTGCAAACGACTCGCAGGAGGGTGCGGCGTTCACACTCCGACCTAGTCTCGGACCAAAGAGGAGGTACCCGATGCATGACCTCGGGACACAACAGCGCTTCGACCCGTTCCCTCCCAACGCCTTCGAGGACGATGCCGAACATCGTCACGCCGCCAACCGTGCCCTCGTGCTCTCCGCGTTAGGACTCACCCTCACCGGTGGTATCGAGTTCGTGATTGCTCTCGTGAGTGGATCGGTCGGCCTTCTGGGAGATGCCATCCACAACTTGGCCGACGTGTCGACCTCTCTGGTCGCCTTCATCGGCTTCCGCGTCCGGCCGCGGTGCAAGCGGCTCCCATCCGTACGGATACGAGCGCGCCGAGGATCTGGCCGGTCTTGGAGTAGCCCTGGTGATCTGGGCCAGCGCAGCCTTCGCCGGCTACGTGAGTGTCCACAAGCTGATCCACCACGGCACCACCTCACACCTCTGGCTCGGCGTCGCCGCCGCTGCTGTCGGAATCGTGGGCAACCAGGTCGTGGCCCGCTACAAGCTGGATGTGGGTACCCGGATCCAGTCGAACACCCTCGTAGCCGATGCGAAGCACTCCTGGCTCGACGCCGTGGCCTCGGCCGGGGCACTCCTCGGCCTGGTCGGCGTGGCATCCGGGATGTGGTGGGCCGACGGTGCCGCCGGACTCTTGGTCACCGGATTCATCGTCCATGTCGGCTGGGAGGTGACCTCCGGCGTCGTGGCCCACCTGATGGACAGCATCGATCCCGAGATCCTCACAGGAGCGGAGGCTGCCGCGCTTGGCGTGCTTGGAGTCGACCATGTCCACGTCCGTGCTCGGTGCCCGGTGCTCGGACGCATCTTGCTCGTCGAGGTCGAGGGCTTCATGGTCGGCTCGGTCCCGCTCGCTGACGCCGAGGCGACCGGACGGTCAGTACGAGACGCCATCTCGGGCGCCCTGCCTGAGGTCCGGGCGGTCGTCTGGTCGGCCCACGCACTGCCGACCACCTGATCGTCGTTCCGGCGAGGCGCCGGTGAGACCGGTAGATCCATTCAACTGGACCACGCAAGCTCCGGCTCGATGCCTCATGAAACCCCGAGATGCGACGCTGCGAATTCTTGCGTGTGAATTCGAACGGCTGTCCCTATTACTGCGCGACCCACAAGATGTTGTGTTCGAGGCTGACGGGAGATCCTCTGCCTCTGAACCCGGGCTGGGGTGCGGCTGTACGGCACCTCGGGGGCATGCGCTACTTAACTCAGTGCACCGTCAAAAGCGGGACACCTTGATGGAGTTGCTTTCGAAGTACGCCCCTTCTTCGGTCACAATCTGGCCGCGGTCGGCTAGAAGTCGGCGCCTCCGAGAGGGTTCAGTGACCCCAGAGCTCACGAGGTTTCACCGACCAGGAACGGCCCAATTTCGGCACGGTGACATCGGGTCGGGACGTTTGTCTCTATGGGGGCGAGTCCCGGCATGACACGATCGAGGGGAGACGGCCCACCGCACGTTCGATGATCTCGAAACCAGGCAGGTTGATGGTGGTCACCACGATTTCCAAAGACGAATCCGGTGGACACGGGAGTCTCGGCCGCGCCCGGCCTGCCCTTGGGCGGTGGAGGTGCCACAGCCGTCGAGGTCGACAGCGTCACGAAGCGCTTCGGCTCGACATTGGCCCTCGACGATGTCTCGCTGTCCATTGAACCGGGCCGAGTAATGGCGTTGCTCGGACCCAATGGCGCCGGGAAGACCACGCTCGTCCGGATCCTTACCACGCTGCTCGTTCCCGACTCGGGCCAAGCCAGGGTGGCCGGTCTCGACGTCAGGCGAGACGCCACCGCGATCCGTCCGCTCATAGGCCTGGCCGGACAGTACGCCTCGGTCGACGAGCTGTTGACCGGGCGGGAGAACCTCGAGCTCGTCGGCCTCCTTTACCACCTCGACCGGGCGGTGTACCGGCGCCGGGCCCAAGAAGCGCTGGAGCGGATGACACTCACTCGAGCCGGGGACAAGCCGGTTAAGTCCTACTCGGGCGGCATGCGCCGCCGCCTCGACCTGGCGGCCAGCCTCATCGGGCGACCCCCGATCCTCTTCCTCGACGAGCCGACGACTGGACTCGATCCGAGGACCAGGAACGACCTGTGGCAGTTCATCGATGAGCTGGTGGCCGAGGGCACCACGGTCCTGCTGACGACCCAGTACATGGAGGAGGCAGAGTACCTGGCCGACCGGATAATTGTCCTCGACACCGGACGCGTTGTCGCCCAGGGTACGGCGGACGAGCTCAAGGATCAGCTCGGTGGCGACGTGCTCGTAATCCGGGTGGTCGATGCGGCCGACCTCGAGCGGGCCGCCGCACTGGTGGCCCCGTTCGGTAACACGCCGCCCCGCCTGAATGCCGACCGCAAAGAGGTCAGTCTCGCTGTCAACGGCAGCGCCAAAGTGCTGATCGCCGCCGGGCGAGCCCTCGACGACGGTGGCGTCGGGCTCGATGATCTCGGGATACGGCGGCCGTCGCTCGACGATGTTTTCCTTTCGCTCACCGGGCATCCGACAACATTCGACGGTCATGCGGACATCGGGGAAGGCGGAGGCGGAAGCGATGAGTGATCTCGCCGTGCAGAGGCTCAGTGCCGAGACCGTCCCCATAACCCCGCGCTTGGCGCTTCGGGACTTCATGGGGATGACCAAGCGGAACTTGCTCCGCATCATCCGCACACCGCAGCTGCTGGTGATGTCGATAGCGCAGCCGGCCATCATCCTTCTGCTGTTCCGCTACGTGCTCGGCGGCGCCATTCACATCCCGGGCATCGACTACGTGAACTACGTTGTCCCCGGCATCTTCCTCGAAGCGGTGCTCATCGGCGGAATGACGACCTCACTGGCACTGGCCCAGGACCTGCAGGCGGGCATGCTCGACCGGTTCCGCAGCCTCCCTATGGCCCGATCGGCTTTTCTAGCCGGGCGGACGCTGGCCGACCTCTGCCGAAGTGGGCTGGCGCTGTTCTTCATTATCGGTCTCGGGCTCCTTGTCGGATTTCGGTTCAACAACACCGTGGGCGCATGCATCGCCGGCATCGGGTTGATCATCCTGTTCGGCTACGCATTCATTTGGGTCTACGCGGCAGTGGGCCTGGCGGTCAAGGATCCGCAGACCGCCCAGGTCGCCGCCATCCTTCCGATGTTCATCCTCTTCTTCGCCAGCTCTGCCGTCGTGCCGGTGGCCACCATGCCCGGCTGGCTCCAACCTTTCGCCCGCAACCAACCGGCCAGCGTCGTCATCAACTCGGTACGGGCCCTGTTCGAAGGTGGGCCACTCTCCCCCGATCTGTGGCAGGCGATCATCTGGTGTCTGGGGATCCTCGTGGTCTTCTTCTCCGTCTCGCTGAACCTCTACCGAAGGGTCGAGGCGTAACTGGGCAGTGCGAGGCCGGTCGCTCCGATTTGCATGACGGCGGCCGCCTCCGACGAGGTCCCTGCCCGATCTGCCGGTGGCCAGGGATCGATTCAGACCACCCAGATCGGCCGGGTGAGCGAGACATTCTTCCGAGCCCAGACGACTCAATGGTTGCCCATCGCGAGCGGTCGAAATGGTTCGAGTGGTTCCGCCGTCGACGCCGCAGGCAGCAAGTGCCCAGCCACCGCCAGGCAGCCTTGCTTGCGGCGCTGAAGATCTCCACTCAGTCCGGGAGGAGATCCTGGTTGCTCGGGTGTCTCCGAAAGGGTCTGACCACGGAGGACGCCCAGTTGGCCGACCGGTTTCATGCGCAACGTGCCTGAACGGGATCGCGGGCTACGGCACGGAACAAGATGTACTGGAGCCGAGCGCCGCTGCATGAGGAGACCGGTTCAGGTGCTCACCCTGATTGGAGGAAGATGGCGGACGTGATCCAACGGCCAGACGATGCGCCTCGGGCTGTGCCGCACCTCAGCGTCGAAGAGCGAGCCAAGCTCGGCAAGGAGGCCCGCGCACGCGCCCCTCGGACGTCCCAGGCGGAGTTCAGCCCTGCGACGAACCGCCCAGATCCGGTCAGCCTCCTCGAACGTCAGGCCACGACCCGGGTGCCGGAATTAGTCCCGATCCGATATGGGCGGATGCTGGTCTCGCCGTTCACCTTCTTCCGCGGGGCCGCGCTGATCATGGCTTCAGATCTGGCGACAACTCCCCGGTCGGGCCTCAATGCCCAGGTCTGCGGAGATGCCCACCTGTCCAACTTCGGTCTGTTCGCGTCGCCGGAGCGGAGGTTGATGTTCGATGTGAATGACTTCGACGAGACACTGCCTGGACCATGGGAGTGGGACCTCAAGCGGCTCGCCGCGAGCGTGGTGATCGCCGCCCGGGATCGCGAGTTCACGGAGAGTGAGGCGCGTGCCGCTGCCCTCGAGGTCGGGAAGAGCTACCGCAGGGAGATGGCCCGTTTGGCAGGGCTGTCCACCTTGGAAGTCTGGTACTCCCACATTGACGTTGCCGGTCTACTGGCCGAACTCGAGGCGGCAGCCGCCAAGACGGGGTCCCGGGCCGATAGACGCATGGCAGCACGCACCGCCCAGACCGTGAGCAAGGCCCGGACCCGCGACAGCCTCCAGGCCTTGGGAAAGCTCGCCACTGTCGTCGACGGCCGGCTACGCATCGTGAGCGATCCCCCGCTCGTGGTGCCCGTCGAGGACCTGTTCCCCCAGGAGGTGAGTGACGCGCTCCGTGATTCGTTCCACAAGCTCGTGCGCGGCTATCGACGCAGCCTCCAGTCCGACCGTCGCCACCTCCTCGAGGAGTTCCAGTTCGTGCAGATCGCCCGCAAGGTGGTGGGTGTCGGGAGCGTGGGTACCCGGGCCTGGATCCTGCTCTTGGTGGGCCTCGACAACGCGGACCCTCTGTTCCTCCAAGCCAAAGAGGCGGAAGCGTCGGTGCTCGAGGAGTTCGTCGGCAAGAGCGGTTACGCCAACCATGGGGCGCGGGTTGTGGGCGGCCAGCACCTGATGCAGGCGGCAAGCGACATCTTCCTGGGCCACCAATCGTTCGAAGGCCCTGATGGTGTGACCCGGGACTTCTACCTCCGCCAGCTCCGGGACTGGAAGGGAAGCTTTGAGATCGAAGGTTCGATCCCGCCAGGCCTCACCAAATACGTCAGCGTCTGCGCAAAGGCGTTGGCCCGCGCCCACGCCCGCTCGGGCGACCGCGTCGCTATCGCCAGCTACCTAGGCACCGGACCCACATTCGACAGGGCGCTTGCGGAGTTCGCCGCTGCCTATGCCGATCAGAACGAACGCGACTACGAGGCCCTCCGGCATGCTGCCTCCACGGGCCGGATTTCGGCCGAGTCAGGTCTGTAGGCCACAGCGAAGCGAGGCGCAGCGACTGTTCCATCGAGGTTGCCCGCGAATCACTCCGTCCCGGACGGCTGTGACGGCGGCTTCGAGCTTCGGGTAGAAGCGGTCACGATCAAGGGTCTCGTAAAAAGACCGTAGCGCCGCACGAGGTCCTGGAGTCGGCCGCGTTCGTGAAGATGCGACGGCGGAGGCTTCCCACCGGTGGGCGACGATCCCAGGCAGAGTGTCGCGCAGCAACGGGACCCAGAAGTTGTGCGCAGGATCAAGTCGGTTTCCACGACCTTGAAACCACGACAGCGAGGTCCGCTCGACGATCTTTCCTCCTTACTCGGAGGTCGACCAATGACTGACCGTAAGACGAAAGTGAAAGCGAATTAGTCGGATCCACAGAGCAAGAGCAGCTCCGATCGGAGCGGAGCCAGAGCCGAAACGCGAATTCTCACTACGAGCACCCGCTGGTCGATCCGCAACTCCCGCACACGTAGCACGACCCGGCCCGCTGCATGGTGTTGCCGCAGTTGTAGCAAAGCGGCGCGTCGAGCTGTGCCGGCCGTGCCATCGCGTGCGGCGGGGTGCCGTAGCCCGTACCCGCACCGGACTCTGCCCCGATTACCGCCGCCGAGCCCGTCGTCGACCAGCCCGACCGACGGCGTCGCCATTTCTTCGACCCCCGGCAGCGTCGGCTGCGTCCGCTCCTGCGTCGAGAGGATGCCGAGCTCGGTGCGCTCCGCTTCGGGCAGGAAGTCGAGCGCCAGGCGGCGGAGAGATGTAGTCGATCAGGCTGGTGGCGATGCGCAGCTCTGGGTCGTCGGTGATGCCGGCCGGCTCGAACTTCATGTTGGCGAACTTGCGCACGAAGGTGGCCAGCGGCACGCCGTGCTGCAGACCGAGGCTGAGCGAGATGGAGAAGGCGTCCATGATCCCGGCCAGGGTCGACCCCTGCTTGGAGACCTTGATGAACACCTCACCGGGGCGCCCGTCCTCGTACTCGCCGACCGTGACATAGCCCTCGCAGTCGGCGACGCCGGAACGAGAACGTCTTCGAGTTGCGCTTGCGCGGCAGGCGCTCGCGCACGGCGCCGACCACCAACGGTGAGGCCGACCGCTGCTGCTCGTGCACCAACGCCGCCTCGAGCTCGGCGATCCGCTCGGCGGTCGCCCGGGCCCTGGCCTCGGCCTCCGAGCCGGCGGGGGCGGCGTCGCCGCCCTGCCGACGGCGCTCTCCTTCTTGGTCGTCGACAGCGGCTGGGCCACCTTGCAGTTGTCCCGGTAGATGGCCACCGCCTTGATACCCAGGCGCCAGGCGTCGATGTGCAGCTGCTCGACGTCCTCGACGGACACGTCCTCGGGCATGTTGACCGTCTTGGAGATGGCGCCGCTGATGAAGGGCTGCACCGCCCCCATCATGCGGATGTGACCCGAGTAGTGGATGGTGTTGTCGCCCATGGAGCAGGCGAACACGGGCAGGTGTTCGGGGGCGATGTGCGGCGCACCCAGGATCGACATGTGCTCGTTGATGTACGCCACGATGTCCTCGGTCTGCTCGGGCCCGTAGCCCAGCTTGGCCAGCGCACGCGGCACCGTCTGGTTGACGATCGACATCGTCCCGCCGCCGACCAGCTTCTTGGTCTTGACCAATCCGAGGTCGGGCTCGACGCCCGTCGTGTCGCAGTCCATCAACAGGCCGATCGTGCCCGTTGGCGCCAGCACGGACGCCTGCGAGTTGCGCACGCCGTAGACCTCGGCCAACTCGACCGCGGCGTCCCAGGCCTCCTGCGCGGCCGACAGCAGGTCGGGCGGCACGACGTCCTCGTCGATGCGGGCCGCTTCGGCCTGGTGCATGCGGAGCACGTTGAGCATGGCCTCGCCGTTCTCGTGGAAGCCGGCGAAGGGGCCCATGCGCGCCGCCGTGCGGGCCGACGTGGCGTAGGCGTGCCCGGTCAACAGGGCGGTGATCGCGCCCGCCCAGGCGCGGCCGGCGTCGGAGTCGTACGGCAGTCCCTCGGCCATCAACAGCGCGCCGAGGTTGGCGTAGCCGATGCCGAGCTGGCGGAAGGCACGCGTCGTCTCGCCGATGCGCTCGGTCGGGTAGTCGGCGTTGCCCACAATGATCTCCATGCCGGTGAACACGACCGACACCGCTGCCTTGAACCCCTCCACGTCGAACTCGTCGTTCCCGTCGAGGAAGGTCATGAGGTTCATGGAGGCCAGGTTGCAGGCCGAGTTGTCCAGGTGCACGTACTCGCTGCACGGGTTGGAGCCGTTGATCCGGCCCGTGTTGGGCGCCGTGTGCCAGCGGTTGATCGTGGTGTCGTACTGGAGGCCCGGGTCGGCGCACTCCCAGGCGGAGTGGGCGATCTGGCGGAACAGGTCACGGGCGGGCACCGTGCGCACGACGGAGCCGTCGGTGCGGGCGGTGAGGTTCCAGTCACGCCCGTCGAGCACCGCCTCCATGAACTCGTCGGTCACCCGCACCGAGTTGTTGGCGTTCTGGTACTGCGTGGAGTGGCTGTCGGCCCCGTCGAGGTCCATGTCGAAGCCGGCGTCGCGCAGCACGCGGGCCTTGCGCTCCTCGATCGCCTTGCACCAGATGAAGTCCTCCACGTCGGGGTGGTCGGCGTCGAGGATGACCATCTTGGCGGCGCGCCGTGTCTTGCCTCCGGACTTGATGGTGCCCGCCGACGCATCGGCGCCGCGCATGAAGCTGACCGGGCCCGAGGCCGTGCCGCCGCCCTTGAGGAGCTCCTGGGAGGAGCGGATGCGCGAGAGGTTCACACCGGCGCCCGACCCACCCTTGAAGATGACGCCCTCCTCGGTGTACCAGTTGAGGATGGAGTCCATGGTGTCCTCGACCGAGAGGATGAAACACGCGGACCCCTGCTGAGGCACGCCGTGGACGCCGATGTTGAACCACACCGGAGAGTTGAAGGCGGCCTTCTGGTGGACGATGAGGTACTTCAACTCGTGGTTGAAGACCTGGGCCTCCTCGTCGTCGACGAAGTAGCCGTCCTTGATCCCCCACGCCGTCAGCGTGTCGGCCACCCGGTCGGCCACCTGGCGCAGCGACGTCTCGCGCTCGGGGGTGCCGAGGGTCCCGCGGAAGTACTTCTGCGCCAAGATGTTGGTGGCGTTGACGCTCCAGGACTCGGGCACTTCGACGCCGAGCTGTTCGAAGGCCACGGACCCGTCGCGGAAGTTCGTGATGCGGGCGTCACGCCGCTCCCAGTTCACCGTGTCGTAGGGGTGCACACCCTCGGTGGTGAAGTGGCGGCGGATGCCGATCTCGGATCGCTGTGGGGCGATGGCCATGGCGCTGGGGTCCTCCTCGTTGGGGCTGCGTGCTGGGTTCTGCTGCGGTGCTGCCGGTCCTGCTCTCACTGCCTCTGACTGCCCGACGGCGCCGCCGGGCCGACCCCCACTCCAGCGGGACGGTGTCTCACGGCGCCTCTCCCGATCCAGCGCCCGGAAGGGGGCGAGAGTGCCTCACCACAACATATAGTGGCTGCCCCTCCCCCGAGACACGAGATGCTGTGGTCATTACAGCACTGTAGTTACGCCCTTGTCAACCAAATGCACGCATCATCCGTGCAGGTCACAGGCCGTTCGCGATTGTTTGCGCGAGGAGGCGGCCGAGACCCCCGAACCGACGCCGGTTCTCTGCGACGGGTTAGCGTCGGCCCTCCATGGCCAAGGTCGTCGCCGTCGATGCGGGCACGACCGGCGTGCGGGCCCTGGTCGTCGACGAGGCACGCCCGGGTCGCCGACGTCGCCTACCGGGAGCTGACCCAGCACTTCCCCCGGCCCGGCTGGGTCGAGCACGACCCCGCCGAGATCTGGGACGCCGTGCGCGCCACCCTGGCCGAGGTGGGCGCCCGGCTGGCCGCCGCCGGGGAGAGGGTCGCGGCCATCGGCATCACCAACCAGCGCGAGACGTTGGTGGCCTTCGACCGCTCGAGCGGGCGGCCGCTGCACAACGCCATCGTGTGGCAGGACCGGCGCACCGCCGCACTCTGCACCGAGCTCGCCGAAGCCGGTCACCTGCCGCTCGTGCGCGCCACGACGGGCCTCGTGCTCGATCCGTACTTCAGCGCCACCAAGGCCGCCTGGCTCATGCGCCACGGCGACCTCGCGCTCCATGCGGGCGACCCGGACCTCTCGTTCTGCACCGTCGACACCTGGGTGCTGTGGAACCTCACCGGTGGCGTCGGCGGCGGCGTCTACGCCACCGATCCCTCCAACGCCAGCCGCACGCTTGCTCTTCGACACCGGCGCGCTCGCCTGGTCCGCCGAGCTGTGCGACCTCTTCGGCGTGCCCGCGCACACGCTCGCCGAGGTCCGCCCCTCGGCCGGGCGCTTCGGCACCGCCGCGCTGGGCGACCTCGGACCTGCGGCTGACGCGCTCGACGGCGTCGCGGTCTCGGGCGTGCTGGGCGACCAGCAGGCGGCGCTCTTCGGCCAAGCCTGCTTCGACCCCGGGATGGTGAAGGTCACCTACGGGACGGGCAGCTTCGCGCTTGGCCAACGCCGGACCCGAACGCCCGCCCGCACCCGAAGGCCTGACCGTCAGCTGCGCCTGGGACCTCGGCGCGCACGCCGGCGCGGGCCCGCCGGTCGCCTACGCGCTCGAGGGATCGACCTTCGTGTCCGGCGCGGCCATCCAGTGGCTGCGCGACGGCCTCGGCATCATTGCCTCCGCGTCGGAGATGGGCCCGCTGGCCGCGTCGGTCCCCGACAGCGGCGGCGTCACCTTCGTGCCGGCGCTCACCGGCCTCGGCAGCCCGTGGTGGGATCCCCAGGCGCGCGGCATCATCACCGGCATCACCCGCGGCGCCGGACGCGCCCAGCTGGCGCGTGCCTGCGTCGAGGCGATGGCCTTCCAAGTGCGCGACATGACCGATGCCATGGCTGCCGCGTCGTCGTACCCACTGTCCGCGCTGCGGGTGGACGGGGGCGCCGCCGCCATGGACCTCCTCCTCGAGCTGCAAGCCGAACAGAGCCGCATGCCCGTGGCGCGCCCGATCTCGCTCGAATCGACCGCGCTCGGTGCGGCCACCGTCGCCGGCCTGGCCGAGGGCGTGTGGTCCTCGCTCGACGATCTCGCCGGCGCGCTGGCAGGCCGAGCGCGTCGTCGAGCCGCAACTGCCGCCTGAGCTGGCCGACGCCACTCTGGCCGTCTGGCGCCGCGCCGTCGAGAAGTCCATGGGCTGGGGCACCGTCCAAGACGCGTAGTCGGGCCCGCACAACTCTGACCCGAGATCGGACGATCGAGCGGGATTCCTGTGGGTCAAGCACGAATTCTGCGCTCCGTCCGAGTCATTAGCCCTAGTGCGGCCCGGATGCAGCGGGCACAATGGAAACCGACGTAGCGCGGGGATGCGTGACGGTCGATAGGGCGCATGGCATTCCCGACGCGGGGAGTAGAGCGTGGTCCTTGGCCCCAGTCGGTTGCCCATGGCAAAGCGCCTCACCGTTCGTCGGCTGGCACGGGCGTTCGGCGCCGGCGTGGCTGGCATCGTCGTCGTAGCCGGCACCATCACCGCGGCTGGCGGCTCCGTCGCCGGGGGCGGCGCTTCGAGCTCGCAGGCGCGGTGTGACGACAGCTGGACCGGCGGCGCGGGGACAACGGACTGGGGCACGGCGACGAACTGGAGTGCCGGAGTACCGAACGGCACCGACGTCGAGGCGTGCGTTCCGAGCGGCGCGACCGTCGTGGTGCCCGACGCGCCATTCTCGGTCGGCGAGCTCACCGTCTCAGCCGGCAGCACGCTCGACGTCGGCGTCGCCGGCGGGAGCGGGCCTGCCACGGATACCCATTCGACGACAGCGGCCAGCCTCTCGGTGTCGTCCCGCCTGCAGAACAACGGCGCCGTGACGGTCGGGCCTTCGGGCGCGGCCGGCCTGCCTGTGCTGACCCTCGGCGGCTCCGTCCTCAACACTGGCACCGTGACCGCAGACGGCACCGTCTCGATCGGCAACGGTTCAGCTGGCAACGACACTCCTGGCGGCGTGACGAACGACGGCACGGTCGCGCTTGGCCCTGGGGGAGTCTTCGAGCTAGGCGGGAACTCCACATTCACGAACGATGCAGACGGGCTCGTGGCGTTCGGCATCGACGGAGGGCCAGGATCGTCTTCGGCCTACGGGCGGATCACCGGCGGCACGCTGTCACTCGGCGGAACCGCCGAACCCCTCTTCGTCGACGGGTTCACGCCGTCGTCGGGGGCGGAGTACTTCGTCTATCGCGGTAGCGCCGGTGGCACCTTCGCCACGGTGCTCCATGGCACGGCCGATTATTCCCACGCGGGAGAAGTCGGACTCACCGGCGGCACGCCGGCGGACGCCTCCTCCACCAGCCTCGTGGTCTCGAACGCCTCGACGTCGGTCTACGGGCAGGAACTGGCATTCACGGCGACGGTGGCATCGTCGGGCCCAGCGCCCACCGGCACCGTCAGCTTCACCGCCGACGGTGAGCCTCTGGGGACGGTGCCGGCAACGCCCGCCGCCAATGGCGCCACCGCCACGCTCGACAGCACGGCGCTTGAGGTCGGGAGCGACTCGGTCACCGCCACCTATGACGGTGACGTCTTCTCCGACCCGAGCACGTCGCCCGCCCTGACCCAAGTCGTGAACCCCGCCCCGACTTCGGTGACGGTTCTGACCACGACGGCCAGCCCATCGCCGAACCAACCGGTCACCTATACGGCAACGGTCGACGGCCTGGTCCCCGGCGGCGTGGATCCGCCGGGGACCGTGTCGTTCACCGACAACACCATGCCGGTGACGGACTGCCAGTCGCTGCAACTGCCCGGCCGGCGCCTCCACACAGTCACCACAGGTCACCTGCGTCGAAAACGCCGGACCGAGTTCCACCCATGTCATCGTGGCCAGCTACAGCGGTGATGCCCACAACGCCGCGAGCCATGGCTCGTACCGCGAGACGATCGGGCAGATCCCGACCCAGACCACCGTCGGAACCTCGAGTGCCACAATCACCTACGGCCAGAGCGTGTCGCTCACCGCCACCGTGACCGTTCCCAACGGGTCGGTCATCCCCACCGGGACCGTCACCTTCTACGACGAGGACACCACGCCGCTCGGGAGTGAAGCGGTGTCCTCCGCGGGCGGGGCGGACACCGCGACCCTGGTCACCTCGGCCCTGCCGGCCGGAGGTCACTTGGTCACTGCCGCCTACAGCGGCGATGCGATCTCGAGCGCCAGCTCCACCGTCGCGCCGGTCCGTCTGGACGTGGCCGAGGTGCCGACAACAGTGACCGTGGCCAGCTCGGCCAACCCGGCCCTCGCCGGGCAGGAAGTGACGTTGACGGCCACGATCAGTGCCGCGCTGGCGGGCGAGACGGGCAGCGTGGAGTTTGCCGACGACGGGTCGCTGATCGGCAGCGGCGCCGTCTCGGGCGGGCAGGCCACGTTCGAGACATCGTCCCTGACTGCTGGCAACCACCCCATTACGGCCGTCTACGAAGGGGACGACGTGTTCGTCGGTACTTCGTCGACGAACACGGTCGACCAGACGATTGCACCGGTGGCCGGCGCAACCACCACGTCCGTCGAGCGCGTCGCCCACCTCGCTGACCTACGGCGAGAACATCACGCTGACGGCCACGGTGACATCGATCTCCGGCGCGGCGAACCCCACCGGAGTCGTGACCTTTACTGATGGCGACACCACGCTCGGCTCGTCCGAGCTCTCGACCCAAGTCGGGGTGACGACGACGAGTCTGCTCGTGACAACGCTCCCCCTGGGGGCCAATGCCATCACCGCCTCGTATGCCGGGGACCCGGGCTTCGTGGCCAGCTCGTCCGACGCCGCCCCCGTCACGGTGAGCCGCGCGCCAACAAGCCTCGGCATCGCGAGCTCGGACAACTCCTACATCTTCGGGCAGCCCGTGACCTTGTACGCGACGGTCTTTCCCCTCACGGGCTACGGCGAGAGCGGCACCGTCACCTTCTACGACAACGGCGCTGTCGTCGGCACGGCGGCGGTCACCTACGGCCAGGCCGCGCTGACCACGACCTTCCGTGTGGTGGGCACGGATCTCATCAGGGCCAGCTACAGCGGAGAGGCCGACTTCAGCGGTTCGTCGACGTCGGGAGCCCTGAGCGAAATGGCTGGTTCCTGGGCGCGAGCTGGGCTCTCTGACATTCCTGGACCGAGGAGAAATAAAGAAAGTAAATCCTTGTTATATTCACCCAGAGGAGCGGACTCACCGCTCGGAAGGGTGGACAGCCATGAGCGTGGCCATCGTGACAGGGGCATCTCGGGGACTCGGAGAGGCGCTGGCCGTCGGGCTGGCGCGGGCGGGCTGGTCCCTCGTGATCGACGGCAGGGATGGAGGTGCGCTCCAGGCGGCCGCCGACGTCGTCCGCGCCCAGGCGGCAGCGGGCGCCCACGTCGTCGCCATCGCCGGTGACATCACCCACGAAGACCATCGCCACGACCTCGTCGGCGCCGCGTTCGACCTGGGCGGGCTCGACCTCGTGGTCAACAACGCCGGCACGCTCGGCGCGTCGCCGCTGCCGACACTCGGGGACTACCCACTCGACGAGCTGCGCGTCGCGTTCGAAGTCAACGTCGTCGCGCCGCTCGGGCTCGTCCAGGACGCGCTGCCGCTGCTGCTCGACGCCGAGCGCCCGCGCGTACTCGACATCACCTCTGACGCCGGCGTCGAGGCCTACGAGGGCTGGGGCGGCTACGGCGCCGGCAAGGCCGCGCTCGAGCATCTCGGCGCGGTCTTGGCCGTCGAGTACCCCGCACTCACCGTGTGGTCCGTCGATCCGGGCGACCTGCGCACTGCGATGCACCAGTTGGCGTTCCCCGGCGAGGACATTTCGGACCGGCCCGAACCGGCCACCGCGGTCCCGGCGCTCCTCGAGCTGATCTGGAGCGATCGTTTGAGCGGCCGCTACCGCGCCGCCGACATCGTGGCGGCGGAAACGGCGGGAACCGCCGCAGTGACCGGAGTCGTGGCATGAGTGCCCTGGCGGCCCCGGCCCTCGACTTGCCCGCACGCCTTCCCGAGCTGCACCCGCTCACCTTCTCGCTGCCGCCCGAGCTCGAGGCGCCGGCACCCCCCGAGAACCGGGGCATGACCCGCGACGCCGTGCGGATGCTGGTGGCCACCAAATCCGACGGCGCCCTCGTGCACTCGCACTTCTCCGAGCTCCCCCGCTTTCTCGAGGAGGGCGACCTCGTCGTCATCAACACCTCGGGGACTTTGGCGGCGGAGGTCGACGGGACCCTCGTCGACGGGGCCGGCGTCCAGGTCCACCTCTCGACCCGGTTGCCCGCCGGGCTGTGGACTGTCGAGATCCGCCGCGAGGGCGAGGCCTATCTGAGGGCCTCACCAGGCGACGTGATCGAACTGCCGGCGGGCGCCCGCGTTGCGTTGCTCGCCCCCTACTCCCCGGGCCCCGGCGGCCAGGGGGTGCGCCTATGGGTGTCGCAGCTCGAAACACCCGAGCGGCTGCACAGCTACCTCGCCCGGCACGGCCGTCCCATCCGCTACGGCTACGTGCGGGGCAGCTACCCGCTCTCGGCCTATCAGAACGTGTATGCCACCGAGCCCGGATCGGCCGAGATGCCGAGCGCCGGCCGGCCCTTCACCCCCGAAGTGTTGACCCGCCTGGTGGCCAAGGGTGTCGGCGTCGCCCCCGTCCTGCTGCACACCGGCGTGGCGTCCCTCGAGGCCAACGAGCCCCCCTACGCCGAGTACTTCCGGGTGTCGACGGCCACGGCACATCGCATCAACGACGCGCGGCGCGCCGGCGGCCGGGTCATCGGCATCGGCACCACGGTGGTGCGCGCCCTCGAGTCGGTGGTCGACGATCATGGACACGTGCACCCGAGCGAAGGTTGGACCGAGACCGTCGTCTCACCCGAGCGGCCGGTCCGCTCCATCGACGGCTTCCTCACGGGCTGGCACGAGCCCGAAGCGTCGCACCTCGCCATGCTCGAGGCCATCGCCGGACGCGGTCTGCTCGAGGCGTCCTACGACGCCGCACTCGCCGAGGGGTACCTGTGGCACGAGTTCGGCGACGTCCATCTGATCCTGCCATGAGCACGTCCCGCAGAGCCGCCGAGTCGGGTGTCGTAGAGGCGGACCCACCCACAGGGGCCGGCAGTGACGAGTCGCCGCTCCAGCAGCTGCCCACGACGCGGCGCGCCATCCTCAACCTGGTCAAGCGCGAGGGACCCCTCGACGCGGCCGCCGTCGCCGTCGCGCTCGGCGCTGACCCCGGCCGCCATCCGGCTCCAGCTGTCCCGGCTCGAAGAGGACGGGCTGCTCACCCACCACGACGAGGTCCCGGCCGGGCCGCGGCGTGGCCGGCCGCGCCACGTCTACGAGCTGACCTCGGCGGCCGAGGCGCTCTACCCCAAGCGCTACGGCGACCTGACCACCGAGCTCCTCGGCTATCTCGGCGGTCCCGACGCCGCGCAGGTCGACGAGCTGTTCGAGCAACGACGCCTGCGACGGGTGGCCGACGCGCTGCCGCGCACCGCAGACCTCCCTTTCGACGAACAGGTCGCCGCGTTGACCCAGATCCTCGACGATGACGGCTACCTCGCCGAGGCGGAGCGGCTCACCGACGGTAGCTGGCGCATCACCGAGCACAACTGCGCCATCCTCACCGTCGCCCACGGCTTCTCACAGGCGTGCACGAGCGAGCTCGCGTTCATTCGTGACGCGCTACCCGGTGCAACGGTGCGACGGGTGGCGCACCTGATGGACGGCGCGCACGTCTGCGCGTATGTCGTCAGCCCGCCGTCGTCGTAGGGTCGGCCGCACGGATCTCGAGGATCGACACACCGTCGACCTCGAGGATCTCGTTCTGCAGCAGCTCGATCAGGTGCTGCCCCCCGATCTCCACCACGAACTCGTCGACGGCATGGCCGTCGTCGCGTTCGAGGATGTTGATGGCCACGATGTCACCACCGACAGCCCCGATGCGGCTCGCCACCAGCCCCAGGGCACCGGGTCGGTCGGGCAGCGAGATGCGGACCACGTAGCCAGCCATGGACCAGACGTTAGGCGTTCAATGTGAACTGACTGTTTCAGATTGCTTACGAAATCGTCCGGTTCAGCGTTCGTGAGCCTGCTCAGGAAGAGGCCACGCTCCGGCGCGAGGGCACGTACTCGTCGAGGTACTCGCGCTCGGACAGCCTGGCGATCTCGTGCATGAGGCGGTCGGTGAAGTCACGGCACTGGGTGTGGTCGTGGTCCAGCGGGTCCGCCGGGTTTTCGGGCGGGTCCATCTGCATCGGGGCGCCGAAGCGGATGGTCACCCGCTTGAAGGGCCGCATGAAGTTGGAGTCGACCGGCTGCACCTCCACCGTGCCGATGACGCCGACGGGGATGACCGGCACGCCGCATTCGCGTGAGAGGCGGGTCACCCCGGTGCGGCCCTTGTGCACGTACCGATCGAGCGTGCGGGTGCCCTCGGGGTAGAGCCCGAGGATGCGGCCCTTGCCGAGCACATCGGTGCGTGCCGTCTCGAGCGCCCGCTCCGACGCCGAGCCGCCGGTACGCCGGATCGGGAATCTGCCCGGCGGCGCGGAAGAACCATGCCGTCTTCCACGTGTCGAAGTACTCCGACTTGGCGAGGAAGGTCACCCGGCGCGCCACGACGAGAGGGATGAAGAAGGAGTCGCAGAACGACTGGTGGTTCGCCGCCAACACGGCAGGGCCGTGCTTGGGAATGTTCTCCCGCCCCTCGACCTTCACCCGGAAGAAGAGGAAGAAGATCGGGGTCAGGACCGCCTTGAGCACCCAGTAAGCCACGCGTCCAAGGTACCCCCGTCTGTCCGGCCCCGCACCGGGGACTGCCCCTGTGCTGAACTGCGGTGCCACCGACCAGCACGGCAGACACCACACGGCAGACATGGAGGACGCACGTGACGAGCGAGAACCTGACCGCAGAGCCCTTCCTCTCGGGCCTCTTCTTCGGCGAGTGCCCGCGCTGGCACGAGGGCCGCCTGTGGTACTCGGACTTCTTCGACCGGACGGTGTTCTCGGTCTCGCCCGACGGCGAGCGCCGGGTCGAGGTCGAATTCGACGGCGAACCGGCCGGTTTGGGCTGGCTTCCCGACGGGCGCCTCCTCATCAACTCGCGCCTCGACCGCGCCGTCATGCGGCGCGAGCCCGACGGCACCATCGTGCGCCACGGCAGCCTCGAGCCGTGGGCGACCTGGCACGCCAACGACATGGTGGTCGCCTCCAACGGTCAGGCCTACGCCGGCAACTTCGGGTTCGACCTCGACGGCCTCTACGAGGGAAGGGTGCAGGGCAGCGACATCAAGCCGGCCTCACTGGTGCGGGTCGATCCCGACGGCACGAGCTGCGAGGCGGCGACCGACCTCGCCTTCCCCAACGGCACGGTGATCAGCCGAGGACGGCACCACCCTCATCGTCGCCGAGAGCATGGGCGGCCGGCTCAGCGCATTCGACCGCGCCGCCGACGGCACGCTGAGCAACCGGCGCGAATGGGCGGTGCTCGAAGGCGTCGCCCCCGACGGCATCTGCCTGTGCGCCGACGGCACGGTCTGGGTGGCCAATGCCCTCGCACACGAGTGCGTCCGCGTGGCTGAAGGAGGGGAGGTGCTCGAGCGGGTCACCACATCCATGAACTGCTACGCCTGCATGCTCGGCGACGAGGACCGACGCACCCTCTATCTCGTCACCGCCGTCGACAGCCACGACGCCAAGGCGCGGGCCGAGCGCAACGGCGCCATCGAGAAGGTCCGGACGACCGTCCCGGGGGCCGGGTTGCCCTGATACTGACCGCGCGCGCACAGAGGGTGGCGGGCTGTGCTCTACTCCAGTGCCGTCGTCCGCAGGGGCGCTGGAGGTGTGGTGTGAGGAGCAAGACCCAGGCGGGACGACGGGGCCACCGGCCGCGTGCACGTCGCCGGCCACGCCTGAGGCGGCTCGGCGCCGGCGCCGCCCTGCTGATGGTGGTCATCCTCGCCGTGCTCGCTCCCACCGCAACGGCCGGAGCGAGCACCACGGCGGCACCACCCTTTGACCTGGCTGTGGGTGGCTCGGGGTCGGTCGGATTCCAGCCCACCGCCGGGCATCCCCACGGCCAGCCGACCGACTCGGGCTACGCCGACGACCTGGCGGCGCGCGAGGCGGCCCGCTGGCCCGGCCTCACCCTGGTCCGCATCGGCTGCCCCGGCATGACGACCCAGACGATGATCGGCGGCGGCGGGCACTGCCCCTATCGGCGCGGGCTCCCAGCTCCAGACGGCCCTGTCCTTCCTGCGCACCCATCCCTCCACCGTGCTGGTCACGGTCGACCTGGGGTTCAACGACCTGGTGCCGTGCCTGCGCGACATGGAAGTGAAGGCCGGCTGCGTCGACAGCGCGCTGGACACCGTGCAGTCCCAGCTGCCCCAGATCCTCAGCCGCGCTCCGCCAGGCGGCGCCGGCCGGGACGCACATGATCGGCGTCGGCCACTACGACCCCTACCTCGGCGACGACGCTGCGCGGTCCCGCCGGGCAGGCCTTCGCCCAGGCCAGCCTCGGCGATCATCGACCGGCTGAACGACGTCCTGCGCACGGCCTACGCCCAGGCCGGCATGCCGATGGCCGACGTCGGCGCCGCCTTCGAACTGCGCGACACCAGCCCGGTCGACGTGCGCCGGGGCTGGGGACCGTGCCGACCAACGTCGCCCGCGTCTGCGCGCTGACCTGGATGTGCGCGGCGCCGCCGCTCGGGCCCGAACAGCCATCCGAACGACGCGGGCTACCTCGCGGTGAGCAACGCCATCGCCGCCGCGCTGGCGCCGGTCACGTTGCGCTGAGCGCCCCGACCCGGTCCGTCGGACGGCGCCGTCGCCGGATGCGGCCACGGCGCTCGGGGTGAGCGCGGCGGGATCGTCGACGCCACGGGCTGCGACGGCGCCCGCCAGGGCACGCGCGAGCGTCCGGTGAGCGGCTTGGACCACGGCGTCCGGGCCAGGAGCTCGGTGAGGCCGACGCAGGCCACGAACACGATCACCACCGTAGCCACGCTGACCACCGGCCACGGCAGCGACGTTGTTGAGGTGGCGCCAACCCAGCCAGCTCAAGAGGGTGATGAAGAGCAACTGCGCCAGGTAGACGCCGTAGGAGTTGTCCGAGCCCGAATGGACGGCCCGCCGCGTCCGGCCTGAGCGACGCCGGTCCACCAGCGCCACCCCGATCAGGTAGATGCAGGCGATGGCGCCCACGTTGAACGGGATCACCACCGGCTGGAACGGGTCGGCGCTCGAGCCGAGCCACGAGGCGACGTGATCGACCGAGAGGTAGTACCACGCCTCGGCCAGCCGCGGCCGCGGCCACCGTGCGCGGTGACGATGGTCCACACGTGCGTGCACAACCAGCTGGTGGAACTCGTCGAGGTGCAGCGCCATCACCATGCCGGCGATCAGGTAGAACTGGTACGACGTCACCTCGCGGGTGGCCCAGTAGCCCGTCATCCAGCCGGGAGCGAGACCCCAGTGCATGCGACGAGACCAGCACCACCTGCGCGGCGCCGCTGGCCAGCAGCAGCAGGCCGTGGTGCCCGCGCGGTGCGCCGCACCAGGATCAGGCACAGGGGGAAGAGCGCGTAGAACTCGAGCAGGACCAGCAGGTAATAGAGCTGGTAGTACCCCGTGCCCACCAGGTACGAGAGGTGCAAGGTGTCGCCGCCGACCGTGCCGGGAGCCGACCCGATCGTCAGGAAGAAGTAGATGACGCGTCCAGCACAGGTAGGGCACCGCCACCAGCGCGAACCGGCGGCGCCAGAACGTCCGGTGGTCGATGCCGGGCAGGTCGCGGACGCTGTAGGTCAGCATGCAGGCGGAGACGAAGAGGAAGGCCTCGCGGGTCACGTGGAGCAGCTGCAAGGACGCGCCCACCGCGACCGCGGCGGCGAGCGGCGCGAAGAAGAGCAGCGTGTGCGTCGACACCACGCCGACCTGCTTGACCGGTCGCATGGCGTCGATGTGATCGAGCCGCTTGCGCGTGCCTCGCACCGGCTGCGGCCGGGACCAGTGGGGACTCGTCGGCCATCAGGTGCCCGCGAAGGTGTGGAGGACGTCGATGCCCGGCTCGCGCAGGGCGTGCCGGCGCACCTTGCCGGTTGCGCCCGCCGGCAGCGACGGCGACCACGTGCAGCGCCACCGGACGCCGGGCCGGCACCAGGCTGCGGGTCGAGCGCGGCGTTGATCCGCGCCACGGCACGACGCGGCTCCCCGTCGCCGTCACTCGGCACTCGACGCCCGCGAGGACCACGAAGGCCACGGGCACCTGGCCCAGCTCGGGGTCGTCCTGGCCGACGACGGCGACCGAGGCCACCGCCGGGTCCGCGCTCATGACCTCTTCGATCTCGCGGGGGAAGACCTTCTCGCCGCCGCGGTTGATGACGTCGTCGCGTCCGGGCCACCAGGTAGAGGTAGCCGTCGGCGTCGCGGTAGCCGAGGTCGCCCGTGCGCAGCCAGCCGCTCGCGGGCGGAAACGCTCGGCGTGCGCGCCCCCGGCGTAGGAGTCGATCACCGAGGCGCCGCGGATCTCGACCTCGCCCAGCCGCCCGGGCGGGCACGTCACCGGGCCACCGGCAATGGCGAGTCGTCGCGGACGACGCGCAGCTCGACGCCGACGGGCAGCCCGACCGAGCCGGCGCGGCGCGGCACCGACAACGGGTGCGCCGTGATCTGGCTGGCGGCCTCGGTCATGCCGTAGGTCTCGATGATCGGAAGCCCCGTCGCCGCCTCGAACCGGTCCGCCGTGGCGACCGGGAGCGGTGCCGAGGCGGAACGGACGAAGCGGATCCCGGCGGGGACGTTCTCACCGGGCCGGAGCTCGGCGAGCCGCGAGATGATCGCCGGGACCGCGTTGATCCACGTGACCCGACGCTGACCCATGAGCTCCCAGAAGCCCGTCCGATGGAAGCGGTCGTCGAGCACCAGGCAGGAGCCGGCGACGAGGGCGGACAGCAGGCCCACGACCTCGGCGTTGATGTGGAAGAGCGGCAGCGGGTTGAAGCCGCGGTCGTCGCTCGGTCAGGTCGTGGTGCTCGACCACGCACCGTGCCGCGTGGAGCAGCTTGTCCTGGGCGAGTCGCGACCACCTTGGGCGGGCCCGTCGTCCCCGACGAGGAGAGGACGACGCCTCCTGTCGTGGGACGGACGCCGGCTCGGCCGGGTGCGACGGACGCCGCCCGGACTCGGCGCCAGCGACGCCAGCTCGACCCAGTCGCGGCGCGGCGTCGAGCCAGCGGGGCCGGCCGATCGGCCGAGGACCACATCGGCCCCGACCCTGGCCGCCAACGAGCGCCAGACCGCTCGGTCCCGTGTCCGGCGCTGGCGGGATCGAGCGGGGCCACCCACAGGCCCGGCGGCCACCGCTCCGACGAAAGCGGCGGCGCACGCCAACGGGTCGGCGATCGAGAGGGCGACCGTCGTGCCCGGGGCGAACGCGTCGCGCGGGCGAAGGCGGCGCGCCACTGCTCCAAGGCGCCGAAGGTGAGGACGGCATCGCTCCGTGCGGCCTCGGCGTAGACCCCGCTCCCCAGCGCAGCGGCCTGCCGGTGCGACCAACTCGGCCGAGACACCCGGCCGAGCCCGATCGCCGGGGCCATCCGACGCGGCGCGGCCGTCGAGGACGGGGCGGGCGCCGCCACGTCAGTACATCATCCTGGGGTCGGCGTAGTGCTTGAACTCGATGAGGTTGTCCGACGGGTCGCGCAGCACGAAGGTCCGGTGCGCCTCCACCAGGCCCTCGAAGCGGATGACTGACGTCGGCAGAGACAGCTCGATCTTGCGCTGCACGCACAGCTCGTGCAGGGCGTCGAAGTCGCGCGCCTCTCGGAACGTCACCCCGAAGTGGCGGGGGTACAGGCTCAGCTCGGCCGGCGCCTCGACCGGCGGGTCGACCAGGTGGCAGACCAGCTGGTCGCCGAAGAAGTCGAGCGTGATGCGGTCGGCGTAGCGCCGCGCCAGCTTGCATCCCGAGGCCCCGACGTAGAACTCCTGGGCCGCGTCGAGGTCGTAGACGGGGATGGCGAGGTGGAAGACGTCGCGGCTCTCCCTCATGACACCTTGGCCTCGAAGCACTCCAAGGTGTCCGAGCGCAGGCCGAGCCGAATCGTCTCGAGGCCGAGGATCGCCGTCGAGGGGATGTTGCCCAGATTGACGTCGGTGCCCACGCGGCGCACGAAGTAGCACTGCAGTTCGGTCGAGGGCGCCTCGAAGAGCAGGCGCTCGACCGGGACGTCGCTGGCGAGGATCTCCTCGATCAGGCCGAACCGGAGCTCACCGTTGGGCCGGCAGATCCCCGATCGCCCGCTCTCGCGGGCCTCCGAGCGTGACCAGGAACGCCCCGGCGTCGATGTCGTCGTGGATGTCCTCGATCCAGCGGTCGGGCGCGAGGCGCTCGGAGCGCTCGGCGTCCTTGAACCCCACCTCGGAGACGACGCTGGAAGTCGTCGGCCAGCTTCGTGATGTAGCCGACCTTCTCCATGCCCGACAGGCTGATGGTGCCGTTGGAGACCTCGACGAAGCGGCAGCGAGTAGCTCTGGCAGAGGTCCCGGAAGTCGTCGAAGCGGTCCTGCAGGACGAACTTCTCGAACAGCGTCCCGCCGAAGTAGTAGTCGACACCGGCGTCGGCGAGGACGTCGATCTTGCGACGCAGGTCGTTGGTCACGATGGCCGTGCCCCAGCCGAACTTCACGAAGTCGAGATACTCGGCTCCGCTCTCGACGATGTCTTGGAAGCTCCGCGTCGGCAGCCCTCCGTCGACCATCATCGTGAGGCCCTTTGCCCTGGGCTTCGACAGCCCTTGCCGGCAGTTCCAGTGCAGTTGGCCTCATGTGTCGCTCCTCACAGTGCTCCGGCGTCCTGCAGCAGGGCGGGTGGACAGATCTCGTGGAGCCCAACGACCACAGGCCGCCGTTGGGCACGTCGACCCCACGTCATCCTGGGACACGGGACGTCCGGTCGCACGTGCGCCAGGGCCATCCTGATGACGCCCGCCGTGGGTGACGACGAGGACGTCACCGCGGTGCTCGCGCTGGGCCAGGCGGGCGAAGAAAAGGTCGACGCGCCGGCTCGAGGTCGTCGCAGCGACTCCCCACCGGGCGGGCGGGCGTCGGCATCGACGACGCGGCCGTCATCGATGCCCGACCACTCGGGACGCAGCTCGCCGAGCGGCGTGCCCCTGCGCCGCGCCGAAGTCGCGCTCGCGCAACGTCGGCGTCGGAGACCCAGGCCAGCCTCAGCTTCTCGCCGATGATGGATGCCGTCTCCTGCGCGCGTGCGAGGTCGCTCGTCACGAGCGTGGCGGATCGGCAGCCGAGCGCACCGCATCCGCCACGGCTTCGGCCTGGTCCCGTCCCGCTGGGGTCAGCACCGGCCCGTCGGCCTGACCCTGCACGAGCCCGGACGCGTTCCACGTGCTCTCGCCGTGGCGCACGAGCCAGATCGTGTGCTCCAGAGTGACGCGATGTTTCACGTCCCTTCACAATGCCCAAGCACTCTGAGTCCTTACTGGGAGTCACGCGAGAGGTGATGAGGACTTCGTAAGGAAATGGTGAGGACAGCGCCGTTCGGCGCGTGTGCATGACGGTCAGACCAGAGCGGTTGCAACGACGGTCATCCCCGTTGTACGCGGTTGTCATGAGTTTCAGCTGATGCCGCGTCGACGCCAAGGCGCGCCCGCTGCTCGGCACGGATCGGGCCGGTGAGAGACCCAGCGCAGCGGTGTGCAGCAGCAGCAGGCCGGTGCACACGCACGAGCACACGCATCGTCAGCACGAACGTCAGCGCGACCAGGCCGGCCCACCCGAGGTGTGGCGGCGATGCCCGCGTCGCCGAGCGCGGTGCGGATCAGGTTCAAGAACAGCACGTGGCAGAAGAAGATGCCTCCGGTGAGACCGGCCAGATACTCGGCCGAGAAGACGCGGGGCCAGCGGCCGCGGCCGGTCGGCACGGCGCACCTGGCGCCGGTACCAGGCCCACGTCCCGCATTCGAGCGCGGCCACCGCGGCGGTGAACCACAAGAAGGCGACCGGCTGGTAGAGATCCGAGGCGTGTCCCGTGTCCGAGCCGGTCCACACCGCGATCAGGTACCACATGGTGGCCACGACGCCCGACGACCACGCCGAGCGGCGATGACCTGGCGCCAGCGCCGCTCCACGAATCGCCGGACCTGGTCGAAGTGCAGGGCGACCAGGACCCCCGCCACGAACTGCTCCTGGTAGGTGATGGGGTCCCGGGCCCAGGGCCAGACCGATCCGATCGAGCGGGTGGCGTCGCCCGACCACGCCGAAGTACTGCGTGTAGTGCAGGTCGGCGGCCAGCGCCAGGGCGAACAGGCCGACTGGCCACCATGACGGCGACGTGGTGCCTGCTGGCTCGCAGGAGCCGCAGGAGAGAGCGGGAAGACCAGGTAGAGCTGGAGCAGCACGACCACGAAGTAGAGCTGGTAGTAGCCGAACACGAGGTCGTTCCAGAGCAGGGAGCCGGCCTGGTCCCACGAGCCCGCCGACGATCATGGTGAAGACCCAGTAGATCCCCGTCCACACCAGGAACGGGACGCCGATCTCCAGGTAGCGCCGGCGCCAGAACGCGGTGAGCGCGCCGGGGCCGGTGGATCTCGGCGTAGGTCAAGCAGGAAGGCGGTGAGGAAGAAGAAGGCGGTCCGGCTGAAGTGCAACAGCATCACGAAGGCCCACGCCGTGGTGTTCCCGGCGGCGACGTTCCACAGGAGCGAGTGCTGGAGCACCACCGCACAGCACGCAATGACGCGGTAGGAGTCGAACTGCCCGAGGTAGGTCCCGCGTCGACCGGCGCGGTCGTTGCCAGCAGAAGGTCCGGCGCCGGAGCCGCGTCCTGACCGGGGGTGCGCCGGCGGCCGGCGATCGGAGTACGCCGTCAGCGCCATGGCGGCATCCTGACGCAGCCGTCTTGAGAAAAGCTGAGAATGAGCGGGGCGGCTGGCTCGCCCGGGCCTCGCGGTCACCCCAGTTTCGTCAGCGCGGCGCGCAGGTGGCGCACCGCCTGGCCGATGCGCTGCTCGTTCTCGATGAGCGCGAAGCGCACGTGCGCCGTCGCCGCCCGGGCCGAAGCCGATGCCGGGCGACGTGGCCACGCCGGCCTCGCGCACCAGGTACTTGGAGAACTCGAGCGAGCCCATCTCGCGGTAGGGCTCGGGGATGGGCGCCCAGACGAACATCGTCCCCTTGGGCGGGACCAGCTGCCAGCCGATGCGGTTGAGCCCGTCACAGAGCGCGTCGCGGCGCGACTTGTAGATCTGGTTGATCTCGCTTGGGGATAGTCCGGCGCCTCGTTCATGGCCACGATGGCCGCGATCTGGATGGGCTGGAACGTGCCGTAGTCGAGATAGGTCTTGAGCTTGGTCAGCGCCTGCACGATCTCCTGGTTGCCCACGACGAAGCCGACACGCCAGCCGGCCATGGAGAACGACTTGGTCATGGTGTAGATCTCGACGGCCACGTCGTTCGCCCCGGGCACCTGGAGGATGGACGGCGGCTCGTAGCCGTCGTAGCCGAGATCGGCGTAGGCGAAGTCATGGACCAGTACGACCTCGTGCTCGCGGGCGAAGGCAACGAGACGCTCCATGAAGGAGAGGTCGACACAGGCGGTGGTCGGGTTGTGCGGGAAGGACAACACGATGACGCGGGGCTTGGGCCACGACTCCTCCCACGCGTGCATGAGCCCGTCGAAGAAGGCCTCGCCCGGGTCGGGCGCGTCCTCGGACGCCACTTCGGGCCCTTGGAGGGGCACCTGGCGCACGTCGGCGCCGGCGAAGAGCGGCCCCCAGATGTGAATCGGATACGACGGCGAGGGCACCAACGCGGTGTCCCCCGGGCCGACGAGCACCCACATCAGATGTGAGAAGCCCTCCTTGGCACCAATGGTGGTGACCACCTCGGTCTCGGGATCGAGGTCGACGTCGAACTTGCGCTTGTAGAGGTCGGTCACCGCGCTGCGCAACTTGGGGATGCCGCGCGAGGCCGAGTAGCGGTGGTTGCGCGGGTTGAGGGCCGCCTCGGCGAGCTTGCTCACCGCAACGTCGGGCGAGGGGAGGTCGGGGTTGCCGAAGCCGAGGTCGATGACGTCACGCCCGGCTCGCCGTGCCGTCGCCTTCAGGTCGTTGATGGTGGCGAAGACGTAGGGCGGCAGCCCGTTGATCCGGCGGAACTCCATCGTAGGAGTCTACGACCCCGCCCCCGGCGCACCGGACGACGCACCGCCGGCGGCACGCCCGGCCGCCACCAGCGCATCGCACGTCGACCGGCCAGCCGAACACCGCCCAGGTGGCGCCCGCCGCAGCCAACGCCGCCAGCCGCTCGTCGAGAGGAGGCGAGGCGGCGCGGTGGCGGGCCGGCCCAGGTGACCTCGAGCTCGCCGTCTCGACAGCGCTCTGCCACCACAGCGGGGTCGGCGTCCCACACGTTGAGTGCTGCACCGGCTGCCCGCGCCTCCTCGGTGCGCCCGGCCGGGCCGCCGGCGATCCACACGGTGAGCCCGGCGCCGGCCAGCTCGCGGGCCAGCGTCACCAGGTCGGCGCGACGTCGCGCCGCCGGCGCGAAAGGGATGCCGTAGGCGCGATTCTCCTCCTCGCTCAGCCGGTCCCCCGTGCCGATGCCCGGCGATGACACGCCCGGGCGCCAGGCGTCTCGAGCGCGGTGAACTGTGCCACCAGCACGGCGTTGGGCACGAGCCCGACGCGCGCCACCAGCGTGCCGAAGAACGGGCCGTCGCCGGCGACTCGTCACATCGTCGGGGCCGCCGGGCGAGGGACCGAAGCGCGCCGCCAGCGCACCGAGGATCGGAAAGGGCGCGAGGGCGGGACGCTCGGGCTGACCCAGGGGCCAGATGTGGTCGTAGCAAAAGAGCCCGTCGACACCGGCCTCGACGGCCTCGGCTGCGGCGGCGAAGGCCGCCTCGGGCGTGTCACGGAACGTCGGGAGCACGACGCCGGTGCGCAGGCGTGCTGCCATCAGCCGAGCCCTCCCCGTCGCACCGCCAGTGCGGCTCCCACGGCGCCGGAGCGCTCCCCGAACGCGGCGGGCACGATGGCGGCCAGCGGACGGCGGTCCCCGCCTTCGACCAGCGCGGCGAAGGTCGTGCGGGCCGCGTCGAGGAGGAGGGTGCCGGCCTGCACGACGCCGCCGCCGAGCACGAAGCACTGCGGGTCGAGGACGCAGGCCAGGTTGGCCAGCCCGAAGCCGACCCAGGACCCGACCTCCTCGATCACGTGGCGAGCGGCGGGGTCGCCTGCCGCCGCGGCGGCCGAGACGTCTTCACCCCGGACCGCTCTCGGGGTCACCGCCGGCGACGCGCACGACCTCGTCGAGCCGTCCCGACCAGCGCGGCCTGGCGGGCGAGCAGACCCAGCCCGGCCCCCGATGCGAAGCGCTCCCAACAGCCCCGCCGCCCGCACGGGCACGGTGGTCCGGCCGGGTCCACCACCATGTGGCCGATCTCCCCGGCGAAGCCGGCCGAGCCGACCTGCACGCGGCCGTCGATCACGATGCCACCCCCGATGCCGGTGCCGAGCGTGACCATCACCACGTGGTCGTAGCCGCGGGCCGCGCCGAGGCGGTGCTCGGCCAGGACGGCGAAGTTGGCGTCGTTCTCAATGAGGACTGGCCGGCCGGGGAGGCGTTCGCCGATCAGCGCCGTCCAGTCCACGCCGTGCGCTTGGGGGAGGTTGGGCGCGAAGCACAGGCGGCCGACCCGGTCGACCATGCCCGGCGCGCCGACCCCCACCGGCGCGTTGGCCGTCCCCAGAGCGCCGTCGAGCTGCGCCACCACCTCGGCCACGGCCTCGGCCACGTGGCTGCCGACGATGGTGCGGGTGCCGGTCGGGGTCGGCACGCGGGCCTCGGCCACCGCGTCGGTGCCGGGACCGAGCGCGACGCCGAGGACCTTGGTCCCACCGATGTCGATGCCGTAGGTCACGTCGGCGGCCGCGCGGCCCCCGTCAGGCGTCACGACGTGGACTCGACCCGCGCCTTCAGCTCTCGCATGGCGGTCGCCATGATGCGGCTCGTGGCCCGCATCTTGATGAAGCCCGGGATCGGCACGCGCAGCTCGGCCTCGACGTGGTAGGTCACGTCGGTTGCCCCGCCCTCGCCGGCGTCGAAGATGTAGGTGCCGTCCCACTTCGTGGTGATGTCGCCCTGGGTCAGCTTCCAGGACAAGACGTGGGGCGCCTCGGCGTAGTCGTAGGCGAGGGTTATGCTGGTGCTGCGGCCGAAGGCGGCGGCCCGGAAGGTCACGAGCAGCGGGCGGCCCTGGTCGTCGCGCTCTTTGACCTCGACCTCCTTGATGTCGGCCGCCCACTCGGGATACCGCTCGATGTCGGCCGCGACATCGAAGCACCGCTCGGGCGGCGCCCCCACCGAGATGTGCTCTGTGGCTTGATCGGCCACGTCGGCCTTCCTTCCTGTCGGCTTCCCTGTCGGCGTCGTGTCCAGGACTTCTGGGGGTACCGGTACCCGGCGCCCATGTGCTGGCGTTGTGCTGCGGTGCGTCAGACTGCCACTCCGGCCAGTGCGTCAGCCAGCCTAGAAGCGAGAACGTCGTTGTCGAAGGATTCCTGCACCCGGGTCCGGGCGGCCCGGCCCATCCTGCGGCGGCGGGCGGGGTCGGCCAACAGGCTGCGCAGGGCCTCTGCCACGGCTCCGGGGTCCTCGGGGTGCTCGACCACCAGGCCGCTCACCCCGTCGGCCACCGCCTCGGCCGCACCCCCACTGTCGCCGGCGATCTGGGGGACCCCGGCCGCGGCCGCCTCGACGAAAACGATCCCGAAGCCCTCCTGCTCCAGCCCGAGCCAGCGGTTGCGACAGGCCATCACGAAGACGTCGGAGGCGGCCAGGAGCCCGGCCCTGTCCTCGTCGCTCACCCGGCCGAGCATGTGCACGGTGGCCGGGCTCCGCTCGGCCAGGCGCTCGAGACGGGCCAGTTCGCGCCCGCTGCCGGCGATGGCCACCACCAGGTCGGGGTACGACGGCGCCAGCCGTCCCGCCGCCTCAATGAGGACGTCCATGCCCTTGCGGGGCACCAGCCGGCTGACACTCGCCACGAGCGGCCCCGTCTTGGGCAAGCCGAGGCTCGCCCGAGCGGCCCGGCGTTCGGCGGCGGGCCGTGGCGTCATGGCGGTCGTGTCGACGCCCGGTGGCACCTGGATCACGGGGGCGGTCAGCCCTGGCGCAGCGCGCA
This sequence comes from uncultured Acidimicrobiaceae bacterium, assembly GCA_963791995.1. Taxonomy (GTDB): domain Bacteria; phylum Actinomycetota; class Acidimicrobiia; order Acidimicrobiales; family RAAP-2; genus Bog-473. The sequence goes on from CAWBUQ010000016.1 coordinate 30,795, forward strand.
GCGCCTCGGCGGCTGGATAGGTGCCGGCGGAGACGACGATGCTCGCCCCGCGCAGGACGTGGGCCAGCGCGCTGCGGGCGCCGGGGAGGCGGCCGGGCACGGCCACCTCGGCGCCGTGGAGGATGACCCCGTAGGGCAGGCCCAGGCGGGGCCCGAGCAGGCCGAGGGGCAGCGCGGGGTCGAGCAGCACGAGGTCGACTTCGTTGTCACGCGCGCAGGTGCGCACCGCAGCCAGCGCAGCGGGCGTTGGAAAGAAGAGGATGGGGCCGGGCACGCGCTCGATGCGGATGCCCTGCGCCGACTGGGTGGCGTCGAAGGCGGCGGCGCCGAGGTCCGACGACGCGGTGAGCACGACGAACGAGGCCGGATCGAGCCGGCGGTAGAGCTCCCACAGGTAGTTCTGGATGCCGCCGACCTTCGGGGGGAAGTCGTTGGTGACGAGCAGGTGACGCTTCACGGCGCCGCTCCCCCGCGCACAGACGCGGCGGTGCCGCACCGGATCCGAAGACTGTGCTCAGCCCGCCCGGGAGCTGAAGCGCAGCGTCGGCACGAGGCCGGCGCGCTCGAGCATGCGCATGGCACGCGCCTCGTCGGCGTCGATGACCACGGCGTCGTCGGGCTCGCGTCCGAGCAGGAAGCTGACGACGCAGTCGTCGCAGGCGTCGCTCTCCTGGAGTGCGCAGCTGTCGCAGTCGATGGTGAGCCCGCCCTCGGGCTCGCGGGCTGTGTCCCTGGGATTCGGCATGACGTTGACCCTCTCTGTTCGGGCCCAGCATGTCCAAGGGGTGTGACAGCACACGGCACCTTCGCCACCGAGGTCACTCCGGCACTCGCCACCGCACGGGGCACCGGTCTAGTCACCGTGCAGCGCTTTCAGCGCAGTGGCCAGCGTCTGTTCCACTCCCCAGGCGACGCTCTCGGTGCGGACCGCCTCGGGCGCCGCCACCACCAAGAAGGGCGGCCCCGCCACCCGGTAGTGGTCGAATGCCTCGGTGCTCATGACGACCGCGACGCCGTCGGGTGCGCCGGTGGAGAGTGCCGCGACGGCAGCCGCGTCCTCGGTCCGGGGGCTCCTCGTCAGCACCGCAAGGCGGGCGGCGTCACCGAGTCCCGCTTGCAGTTCGCCGAGGCCCTCCCACAGGTCAGCGCAGCCGAGGCAGGCCGCCGAGAGGAAGAGGAGCAGCACCGGCGCGGCGGCCTCCACCACGTCGACGCGACACGATGCACCGTCGGGTGTCTCGCCGACGACGTCAGCCGGGAGCGTGGAAGGTGGGCCGGGCGATGTCGGGATGGGTCGGAGCCGGCGCAGGATCTCGGCCGGCGGCTCCTTCACGACACCGTCGACGGCGTGCCGGGACCGGCCTGTTCCTCGTCGGTGATCTCGACGACGTTGCGCCCGTGGCCGCACCAGCGGCACACGATCTCGTCCACCTCGCGCGAGAGCACCTCCTCGTCCTCGACTTCGAGCTCCCCGCCCACCGTGAAGTGGTGGAAGGCCTTGGAGCGCTGGGACACGGTCACGTCGAAACGGGTCAGGTTGCCGCAGCCGTCGCAGCGGTATCGAGGCAGGTCCACGCCACTCCACGGTAGTCCGCGCCGATCGGCCCGCTTCCCGGCCCGAGCGCGCGCTGCTCAGATGCGGTTGAGCAGCTCGCTCTTCTTGGCGGCGAACTCTTCTTCGGAGAGGATGCCGCGCTTGCGTAGGTCGTCGAGCTCAATGAGGCGGTCGCGTATCTCGAAGGGGACGTGGCCCGGCTGGGCGCCGGTGCCCGCTCCCGCTCCCGCACTCGCAGCCGCAGCCGGCGGGGCCGGCGAGGTGGAGCCGGGCGACGCCTGGGTCGACGTCCCGAACGGGGGGGTGTCGTTCTCGCCCTCTGCGACGGGGTCACCCCGGTGCCAGCGCGAGCTGGGGATGTGGCTCGTGCGGCCGCATGTCGGCCGGGATCTCCTCGCGGTCGCCACCGCCCACGATCTCGTTGATCTGCGAGTTGATGACGCGCTGCACGATGGCCGGCTTGCGCATGTACTCGAGGGTGAGCGAGTCGTCCTCGCCCTGCACGTCGATGACGAGGCTGCCGGTGCTGAGCATGCGCTCGACCAGCGACTGGCGGATGTTCACCTCGGTGATGCGCTGCAGACGCAGCTGGACGGTGTCCCGCCCGAGGATGCCCTGGCGCACGAAGATGCGCGTCGACGTCAGGGCCACGTCGTAGGACTTCCAGCGGACGAAGCGGCCGAGGAGCCACAGGCCCGGGATGACGGCGATGATGACGATCGGGTAGTTGGTCCAACCCGGCGGGTTCTGCCACAGGATGAGCAGGACGATGATGGCGGCCCACACCCCGATGGAGGTGAAGAGCGGGCCGAAGAGGAAGATCCAGTGCGGGTGCATCTCGGCCAGCAGCTCCTCGTCCTCGTTGAGGAATTTCCGAGGGAGGGCCATCGCGCCAGAGTACCGGCGGGGCCCGCGTGAGATGGGTTCATCGGGCCGGCGACGCCGACGGCCGTAGGGTGGGGTCATGCCCTACGCCGAAGTGGAGCCCGCCGAGGTCAAGGCGCGCCTCGCCCGGGGCGAGGACGTCTTCCTGCTCGACGTGCGCGAGCCCGACGAGGTGGAGGAGTGGGCCTACCCCATCGGCGTCAACATCCCGCTCGGCCAGCTGGGCGACCGGCTCGACGAGCTGCCGCGCGACCTGACCATCGTGGTGGCCTGCCACTCGGGGGCCCGCTCGGCTGCCGCCGGGCAGGCCCTCAGCGACGCCGGCTGGACCGCCGAGAACCTGGCCGGTGGCGCCATCGCCTGGGCGGCGGGCGACGCTGAAGACGCGGGCTGAGCGTCAGGAAAGGCGTCAGGAGGGCAGCCCGGTCGCAGAGGGCGCGCACACCGGGGCCTGAGCCACCTCGATGGGCGCCCGCGCCGTCGCCGCCGCCGCCTGTTGGACCTCCGCCGAGAGCTGACGCAGTGTCTGGGTCCGCGGGATGGTCGACTGGCTGTTGTGGTCGAGCCTCGTGACGGTCTGGGACGCAGCGTTGTACGCCATGACACCGCGCCTGCCGCCGATGATGCAGGCGCCCCCCTTCAAGGGAGAGCCCTCCGCACCCCAGAAGAAGACGTAGGTCTTGCGGGTAATGAGTTTGGCCGCGTGCACTTCGGCCGGACTCACGAAGATGTTGATCGGGGGACTACCCCCGCCGATGATCCTCGCGATGTCGATCAGGTACGACGCTCCCGGCGCGGTCGACGGGGGTCTCTTCAGCGTTCCGAGCACGATGAAGTCCGAGTCGTCGACGAGCGAAGTCGCCGCGCCCACGACGGTGCGGACGGTACGTCCCGAACGACCCGTGCGCCCTGTGCCGTTGGTTCCGGGGGCACGCACCACGCGGACATTCTGCACTGCGTCACGCTCCGTGGCTCCGTCGTCGAGCCCGGGAGGGTGGGTAGGGCTGGTGGGGATCGAACCCACGACCCAAGGATTATGAGTCCTCTGCTCTGACCACTGAGCTACAGCCCCGGGGTTGCCGGGCGATGTTACCGACGCCGGGGGGTGGGCAGGGTTTGGCAACATGGCGCGGTGACTGCGCCGGGAGGACCCGCAAAAGGCCCGGTGCACGCTCGCGCGGGACAGGTCGGCGCCGGAGGTGGTCCGTGACTGTGACGGTCGGCGCGCTGGTCGTGCTGGCTGCACTGGCGGCGTTCACAGTGCTGGGCACGTCCAAAGGGGCGCCCTCAGGGCGGGCGGCTGGAACCGGACGGGCCGGCTCGGCCGTCGGAGCCACGCACGCAACGAGCACGACGACCACCACCACCCAACCGAGGCTCCCCTCTCGGGCAAGGTCATCGGCATCGATCCCGGTCACAACGGCGAGAACTGGAGCGATCCGTCAGTGATCAACGCTCCTGTCTTCAACGGTCGCAACACCGAGACCTGCGACACCACCGGCACCGAGACCGACGGCGGGTACACCGAGGCCCAGTTCAACTTCAACGTGGCCCAGTATTTGGCCACGGATCTGCGGGCTGAGGGTGCACAAGTCGTCTTGACCCGCGACTCCAACACCGGCGTCGGGCCGTGCGTCACCCAGAGGGCAGCCATCATCAACGCGGCGCACGCCGATGCGGCCGTCGACATCCACGCCGACGGGGGGCCGGCGAGCGGCCGCGGCTTCACCGTGCTCGAACCGGTCGCCGACGGACCGAACGATGCGATCATCACCCGCTCGCAGAACCTGGCGACCGACATGCGCAACGGCTTCGAGGCCGGGACCTCCATGCCGATCAGCACCTACGACGGCACCGACGGACTCGACCCGCGCGACGACCTGGCCGGGCTGAACCTGGCGACCGAACCCAAGGTGCTCATCGAGTGCGGCAACATGCGCAACGCGACCGATGCGGCCCTGCTGGTCACGCCGGCGTTCCAGCAGCAGGCGGCACAGGCCATCGCGAAGGGTCTGACGGACTACCTGGCGGGCGCGTGACGTCCGCCAGCATCGAGGCGTCGGTGACATCTCCGGCCGGGAGCGAGTCCGCTCCGGCGGGCCGCACCGGATCGGGCCGACACCAGATCGGGCCTGCGTCGTGCCGAGGATCGGGCCATGGCTCCTCGTCGCCCTCTCCATCGCCTGGGGGCTCTGGGAACTCCGTCCCGAGACTGCGGGCCGTGCCCTACCTCGACGACAGCTCCATTCACGAGCAGATGGTGCGCTTCGCCTCGACCCGGATCGGCCAGGGCCACCTGCCCCTGACGAGCTGGTTCCCCTATCTCGGCCTGGGGTCACCCCAGTACCTGCACTACCAGAGCCTGCCCTCCATGACGGCGGGCCTCATCGGCACCTTCGCCGACCCCGACACCGTCTTCCGCTGGTCGATGTACCTCCTGCTCGCGCTGTGGCCGCTCGCCATCTACTGGAGCGGCCGGCTGTTCCGCCTCTGCCGGTGGACTGCCGCCTCGGCCGCGGCCGTGGCGCCGTTCCTGGCCTCGGCGGCGGGCATCGGCTACGAGACCAAGGCCTACGTCTGGGTCGGCTACGGCGTGTGGACGCAGTTGTGGGCCTCGTGGACGCTGCCGCTCGCCTGGGGCTTCACCTACCGGGCGCTCTCCTCGTTGCGTGCCGCGCTGCCCGCCGTCTTCTTCATCATGGTGACGGTCGCGCTGCACTACGAGACGGGGTACCTCGCCTTCGTGCCGCTCGTGGTGTGGCCGTTCCTCGTGCCATCGGACCTGTGGCGCCGGCTCGGGCGCGCCGCCACACTGGGCGCGGCCGCGCTGGTGGCGTCGGCCTGGGTGATCGTGCCGGTGCTCGACCAGTCGCACTGGGCGGCGCGCAACCAGGTGCTCGAGGGCACGGGGCTCGAGAACGGCTACGGCGCCGGGCAGATGCTGGCGTGGCTGTTCCGAGGCCAGCTCTACGACGACGGGCGCTTCCCTGTCATCACCATCCTCGTCGCCATCGGCATCGTCATCTGCCTTTGGCGATGGCGCGCCAGTGTCGCGGGCCGCGCCCTCGTCACCATCTGGGTCGTCAGCCTGCTCATGTCGTTCGGCCGCACGACGTTCGGCGCCCTCTACGACATCGTCCCGGGGAGCAGCGACGTCTTCATCCGCCGCTTCCAGATGGGCGTGCACCTCTCGGGCATCCTGCTCGCCGGCATCGCCCTGGCGTTCATGGGCCGCCTGCTGCTCGACGCTGATACAGCGCCTCGTCCCCGCGGTGGACCGCAGCTTCGTGCCGTCACCGATGGGACGGGTCCTCGTGGCCGCGGTGTGCATCGTCGCCGCTGGTGGTCGTCATGTTCCCCGCCTGGAGGAACATGGATCAGCTACGACGCGCACAACGCGGCGAACATCGGGCTCCAGGCTGACGCCGGCCAGCAGCTGGACCCGCACATCGACGAGCTCCTGGCCTACGTGCGCGCCCATCCGCGCGGGCGCGTCTACGCCGGCCAGCCGACCAACTGGGGCAACGACTTCACCGTCGGCGACGTACCGGTCTTCAAGTACCTCGAGAGCAAGGACATCGACGAGGTCGGCTACACGCTGCGCACGGCGTCGCTGATGACCGACCCCGAGTTCTTCTTCGACGACACCAACCCGGGCGACTATCCCCTCTTCGGCATCGGCTACATCATCACGCCCGAGGAGATGGCGCCCCCGGTGCCGGCGACCAAGGTGCTGTGCTCGGACATCTACTGCCTGTGGTCGCTGCCCGATTCGGGCTACATCCACGTCTACGACACCACCGGCGTGCTCCAGGCCACCCGGGCCGACGTCGGGTCGCGGAGCACCACCTTGCTCGACTCGCCCCTGCTCGGACGACAGCGTGACCTGACCGTCGCCTTCAACGGCGCGGCGGCGTCCGAACCCGACCGCGCCCGACAGCGCCACCTTGGAGGGGTCGCCCGGCCACGTCGTCGTGCAGCACGCGGATCTGGCGAACGGCACGGCCCGGGCCGTCGTGAAGACCAACCGGCGCGCCACGGTCGTCCTGAGCGCCTCGTACGACCCGGGGTGGCACGCAACGGTCGACGGGCACCCCGAGCCGACGGTCATGGTGGCGCCGGCGGTCGTCGGGGTCGTGGTCGGGCCCGGGGTGCACACCGTGACCTTCACCTTCGGCGGCTACGGCTCCTACACCGCTCTGTTCGTGCTGGCCCTGGCCGTGTTCGTCGTCCTGGCCCTGGCGCCACTGGCGTGGCGGCGCTGGGGTCGCCCCTCCCGGGGCCGCCGTGCGCGGGGTCGGCACCGGGGAGGCCACGGCGCCAGGCCCGCGGCCCAGTCGACCAGGACCGAGGGATCGAACACAATGGTCGGTGATGCCCCGGACCCCCGCCTCCACACCCCACCCTGAGCGAGCCGTCACTGGCGGCGACAGCCAGAGTGAAGCTGCCCTCATCGTCGTCGAGTTCCTGCGCTCCCTGGCGGCCTTCGACGTCGACGCCGCGCTCGACCTCGTCGACGAGGACCTCGTCTACGCCAACGTGACGTTGCCGACGCTCTATGGGAAGGAGCGCCTCGAACGGGTGGCCCGTCCCTTCCTGCGGCCCGACCGGATGGGCTTCAACGTCCACTTCAACCACGTGGCCACGGAGGGCGACAACGTGGTGCTGACCGACCGGATCGACGAGCTCAGCTTCCGACGCTTCGCGTCACGGTTCTGGGTCTACGGCCGCTTCGTGGTGCGCGACGGCAAGATCACCGTCTGGCGCGACTCCTTCGACTGGCTCGACGTCACCATCGGCAACCTGCGGGGGCTGGCCGGGCTCGTCTCGCCCGGGCTGAACCGGCGGATGCCCTCGGACTGAGGTCGACCGACGCCGTGCCTTATTGCAGATAGCCCTCGACGGTGCCGGCCGAGCGCTGCTCGGCCGTGTCGGGATCCTGGCCCGCGCTGCGCTTGGCCCGGCGCTGGCGCAGCAGGTCCCACATCTCGTCCAAGGTGACCTCGAGCTCGCGCTTGCGCTGCAGCTCGTCGTCGCTCAGGCCCTCGCCGACATGCGCCTCCTCGAGGCGCTGCTCCTCGGCGGCGAGCTGGTTGATCCGCTCGACGATCTCCCTGTCATCCATGTGTGCTCCGATCGACGGGTCCCTGCGCCAGTCTGCCCGGCCTCAGGCCGCGGCGCCCAGCTCGGTGCCGTCGCCGGCCGCCGGCGCCGCCGCGCCCTCCCCGGTCAATGCCGGGGTGAGCACGTCGGCGATGGTTGCGGCCAGGTGGAACGTCATGACCTGACGGACCTCCTCGGGCACGTCCTCGAGGTCGAGCCCGTTGCGCTCGGGCAACACGACCTCGGTGAGCCCGGCCCGGTGGGCGGCCAGCACCTTCTGCTTGACGCCGCCGATGGGCAGCACCCGTCCCTGCAGGGTGACCTCGCCGGTCATGCCCACCACCGGGCGCACCGGCACGCCACGCAGCAGGCTGACGAGCGCGGTGGTCATGGTGACGCCGGCCGAGGGACCGTCCTTGGGGACGGCGCCGGCGGGGACGTGGACGTGGAACCGCTTGCCGGTGAAGGCGCCGGGGTCGATCCCGAGCTCCTCTGCGTGCGAACGCACGTAGGAGAGCGCGATCTCCGCCGACTCCTTCATGACGTCGCCGAGCTGGCCGGTGAGGGTCAGACCCTCGGGGCCGTCGGAGACGCTGGCCTCGACGAAGAGGACGTCGCCACCGGCGCCGGTCACGGCCAGGCCGGTCACCACGCCGGGGACGCTGGTGCGGTCCGCGGCCTCGAAGAAGAAGTGCGGCCGGCCGAGCCACCCGCGGACGTCGTCCTTGTCGACGACCACGGGGGCGGTCCGCTCACCCGATGCGAGCTTGGTCGCCACCTTGCGCAGCAGCTTGCCGAGCTCGCGCTCGAGGTTCCGCACCCCGGCTTCCCGGGTGTAGTCGGCCACGACGGCCCGCAACGCCTCGTCGGTCACCTCGACCTCGTCCTCGCGCAGCGCCGCCCGCGTGAGCTGGCGCCGCAAGAGGTGGTGCCTGGCGATGGAGACCTTCTCCGACTCGGTGTAGCCGTCGATCCGGATGACCTCCATGCGGTCGAGCAGCGGACCGGGGATGGTCTCGCTGACGTTGGCCGTCGCGATGAACAACACCCGCGACAGGTCGAGGTCCACCTCGAGGTAGTGGTCACGGAACGTGTGGTTCTGGGCCGGGTCGAGCACCTCGAGCAACGCCGAGGAGGGATCGCCCCGGTAGTCGGCACCGATCTTGTCGACCTCGTCGAGGATGATGACGGGGTTCATGGTCCCGGCTTCGCGCAATGCACGCACCAAGCGCCCGGGCTGGGCGCCGACGTAGGTACGACGGTGCCCACGGATCTCGGCCTCGTCGCGCACGCCGCCGAGCGACACCCGGACGAACTTGCGCCCGAGCGCGTTGGCCACCGACTCACCGAGCGACGTCTTGCCGACGCCCGGGGGACCGACGAGGGCGAGGATCGCGCCCGAGCCGCGCCCGTCCACCGGCGCCAGGCCACGCTCGGCCTGGAGCTTGCGGACAGCGAGGTGCTCGAGGATGCGTTCCTTCACGTCTTCGAGCCCGTCGTGATCGGCCTCCAAGATGTTCGAGGCTTCGTTGATGTCCAAGCGGTCCTCGGACTCGACGCCCCAGGGGACCTCGAGCACCGTGTCGAGCCACGTGCGGATCCAGCCCGTCTCGGGGCTCTGGTCGCTGGTGCGCTCGAGCTTGTCGACCTCGCGCTCGACCGCCTTGCGGACGTGGTCGGGCAGATCGGCCGCCTCGATCTTGGACCTGTAGTCGTCGGGATCCTCGGCGTCGCCATCACCGCTCAGGCCGTTGAGCTCCTTGCGGATGGCATCGAGCTGGCGGCGCAAGAGGAACTCGCGCTGGGTCTTCTCCATGCCCTCTTCGACGTCGGTCTTGATCTTCTCGCGCAGGGCGAGATCGGCGAGCGTGTCGCGGGCCCAGCCGAGGACGAGACGCAAGCGTGTCTCGACGTCGCGGGTCTCGAGCACCTCGACCTTCTGGGTCAACGAGAGGTCCGGCGAGTAGCCGGCCACGTCGGCGAGCCGGCTCGGCTCGCTGATGTCGCGCAGCTGCGCGGCGATGCGTCCGGCGCCCCGGGTGTGCAAGATGTTCTCGAGCACGGCCCGGTACTCGCGGGCGAGCTCGTGCGCAGCCGGTGTCGGCTCGGGCTCGTCCAAGGGCTCGGCTTCGACCCAGAGGGCGTCGCCGGTCCCGGGCACCCCGGTGCCGATGACGGCGCGGCGGTCACCCCGGATGGCCACTGCGGGCAGGCCACCGGGCAGGTCGCCCTCCTCCATGACCTCGGCGATCACGCCGACGCTGGCGAAGCGCCCCTCGATGTGGGGCACCAGCAGCAGGCGGCCACCGGCCGAGCGGGCAGCCTCGACGGCGGCCCTGGCCTCATCGGACTCGAGCGCCATGGTGAAGACCATCCCGGGCAGCACCACTCCGGAGGTGAGTGGGAGCAATGGGAGTGTCACGTTTTCGTTGGTCATCGGGCGTCCTTTTGTAATGCCGTAATGGAAAACAACCTCTGACTGGTCAACCATATGGGTGCGGGGCTGATTCCCGTTCAGGGTCCCCGGCCCCCGGACGAGGCCCGGCGGCCGGGCGGGGCAGCCATGACCTGGGAGTTTGCGTGGCCGACGGAGGGACGCGGGGGCGGGGCTGCCGCGACGGGGCCGGGCTGTCTACGCTGGCGGGATGGGTGTGAAGGCCAGCACCGAGGGAGCGCCCGAGCCAGGAGCGGCGGGATCGACGACGCTGGCGCCGGCCCGGCCCAGCCCGACCTCGATGACGGCGACCACGACCGCATGGCCCACATCGTGCTGGAGGGCTACACGCCCAAGGAGGGCGACGAGTTCGTCTCGACCGGGCCGAGCGTGGTCGAGGGCATCGTGACGGGAACGGCGGTGCGGGCCCTGTGCGGCAAGGAGTGGGTGCCTGGACGCAATCCCTCGCGCTACGGCCTGTGCCCCACCTGCAAGGAGATCGCCGAGGGAATGGGGTGGAAGATCCCGACCTCGTGAATGGGCCACGCGCCGGCGTGCGGCGGCCGATGCACCTGAACCGGGGCTGAGCCCGAGCAGGCGCCCCGAGCACGCGTCCCAGATGGAGTGGGCGGCGGCGTGGCGCCCCGCTACCGTGCGGCCCATCGCCTGTCGGCGCAGCGACGCCGGCGGGCGGCGCAACGATTGAGCGAGGCCTGCGCCCGGCGCCGGCCGATCGAAGGGAGCACGGTGGCACAGGTCAGCTTCGACGGCGTCACCAAGCGATTCGGTGACACCACCGCAGTCGACGACCTGACGCTGCACGTGCCCGACGGCGAGCTCCTCGTGCTGCTCGGTTCGTCGGGCTGCGGCAAGACCACGGCGCTGCGCCTGGTGGCCGGGCTCGAGGAGGTGAGCGGGGGCACCGTCGCCATCGGCGACCGCGTCGTCAACGACATCGACCCCAAGGACCGCGACGTGGCCATGGTCTTCCAGAGCTACGCGCTGTACCCCCACTTGACGGTGGCGAAGAACATCGAGTTCCCGCTGCGCCAGCGCGGGGTGGACAAGGAGGAGCGCGTCGCCAAGGTCAAGCGGGCCGCCGACACGCTCGGCCTCGGCTCGCTGCTTGGACCGCAAGCCGGCACAGTTGTCGGGCGGGCAGCGCCAGCGCGTGGCGCTGGCCCGGGCCATCGTGCGCGAGCCCCTCGTCTTCTTGATGGACGAGCCCCTCTCCAACCTCGACGCCGCCCTGCGCGTGCAGACTCGCGCCGACATCGTCGAGCTGCAGGCGCGCCTGGCGACCACCACGCTCTACGTCACCCACGACCAGGTCGAGGCCATGACCATGGGCCACCGCATCGCCGTCATGAGCGAAGGCAAGCTCCAGCAGGTGGCCACGCCCGAGGGCCTCTACAACGTGCCCGCCAACGCCTTCGTGGCGCACTTCCTCGGGAGCCCGGGCATGAACCTGATCGAGGGGATGCTCGTCGAGAGCGGGGGACCCGACGGCGAGGGCGTCGGCGGCGCGCTGTGCGTCGCCTTCCCCGGCGCCTCGGTGCCGCTGCCGACCGCCGCGGCCGACGGTGTGCGCGGCGCCGGGTCTGACGTCGTGCTGGGCCTGCGGCCCGAGGCGTTGCGCCTGAGCCCGGACGGGGTCAGATCGCGGCGAGCGTGGTCATCGTCGAGCTGCTCGGGGCGGAGACCCACGTGATCTGCCAGACCGAGACCGACGAACGGATCATCGTGCGCCAGGGCGCCAATGCCCGACGGCCCGTCCATCGGCGAATCGGTGCGCATCGCGGTCGACCCCGACCCGAACGCCTTCCACCTCTTCGACGCCTCGAGCGGTGTCCGGCTGGGGTCCGTCGTGACGGATCGCCGATGCAGGGTCCGGAGGGGCTGAGCGGCCGCGGCCACGCCGCCCCGCTGGGTCCAGAGGCGGCGGCAGCGGCGGCAGCGGGAGGCCACGGCCTGCGACAGCGCCCTCACGGCGCAAGGAGGCCGGCGCTGGCCTATCTCCTGCTCCTCCCGGCCATGGTGCTCTTCGGCGTCTTCTCCTTCTATCCCTTCTTCCGCAACTTCAAGCTGATGCTGTACCAGACGCCCCCGGTGCCCGGGCTCCCGTCGCACTACGTCGGGCTGCACCAGATCATGCCCGACCATCACCTCGACGCAGTTCACCCAGAGCCTGGTGACGACCCTCATCTTCGTCGTGCTGGTGGTCCCGATCTCGCTCATCGCGGGCCTCGCGCTGGCCGTGGCCGCGCACCGCAAGCTCAAGGGCATGAGCGTCTACCGGATGATCTTCTCCTCCACGGTGGTGAGCTCGGTCGCCGTGGCCTCGGTCGTCTTCGGCACCCTGCTCAATCCCGTGGTCGGCCTCCTGCCCTGGCTCGGCATCAACCCGACCCCGCCCGCGCTCGAGAGCTCGACGTGGGCCCTGCCCGCGGTGGCGCTGATCACCGATCTGGCAGTTCCTCGGACTGTCCTTCATCATCATGTCGGCCGGTCTGTCCGTCGGTACCCGACGAACTGCTCGAGGCGGCGCGCATCGACGGCGCCGGCGCCTGGACGCGGTTCTGGCGCATGACGGTGCCGCTGCTCTCCCCCACCATCTTCTTCGCCGTGGTGGTGAGCACCATCTACGCCTTCCAGGCCTTCGGCGCCATCGACATCCTCATCGGTGACACCAACGCCGTGCGCCTGCACACCAACGTGCTCATCTACAACATCGTCACCACGCTGCAGATCGAGAACAACCCCGGCGCGGCCGCCATCATGGCGACGGTCCTCTTCCTCATCATGCTGGGCTGACCCTGCTGCAGATGCGCTTCTTCGAACGGCGGGTGAGCTATGCCCGCTGAGGCCGCCGCCGTGCATGGCGACGAGGCAGGCCACGACCACGAGCGCCGTCGAGGACGTCAGCGACGCCGCGTACCACCGGCCGCGCGGCGGCTGCGCACCATCGGCAGCTACGCGCTGCTGACCGCGGGGGCCATCATCGTGCTGTTCCCCATCTACGTGACGATCGTCAACTCGCTGCTCGTGCCCGACCAGCTGGTCCAGCAGACCGCCGCCCCTCTTCCCGACCGACCCGCAGTGGCACAACTACGTCACGGCCTGGACGTCGGGCTCCATGTCCAAGTACATGGCGACCTCGGCCATCATGACCGTCGCCATCGTGGCGGGGCAGCTCGTGACGTCCATCCTGGCCGCCTACGCCTTCGCCTTCCTGCGCTTCCCCTTCAAGCGCACGCTGTTCGTCGTCTGCCTGGCCACGCTGATGATCCCGCTCGAGGTCACGTTCATCACCAACCTCGACACCGTCACGCACCTTGCACTGGTTCAACACCTACGAGGGACTGGCCGTCCCCTTCCTGGCCACCGGCTTCGGCATCTTCCTGCTGCGCCAGGCGTTCCTGCAGATCCCGCGCGACCTCCAGGAGGCGGCCCAGCTCGACGGCTACGGGCATCTGCGCTTCATGACCCGGGTGGCGGTGCCCCTGGCCCGCCCGTCGCTGGCCGCCCTCGGCGTGTTCTCCTTCCTCGCCGCCTGGAACCAGTACCTGTGGCCCCTCGTCTCGACCGGCGGCCAGGCGCCGCTCAACACGGTCCAGATCGGCCTCAAGCAACTCCTCGGGACCCAGGTCTCGCAGATCCCCGTCTCGCTCGCCGGTGCGGTCATCGCGTTCGTGCCGCTGGTGATCCTGCTCCTGGTCTTCCAGAAGCAGCTGGTGCGCAGCCTGACCGCCGGCGCGGTCAAGTAGGCGCCGTCGAGGTCACGCGCCCGCACGAGCGGGCCGGGGCGGTGCGCGGCGGCGGCGTGCCGGGTGCTAGGCAATGGAGCATGCGGACCACTCGCTTCACCCGACTCGTCGCCGCGGCCTCTGGTCGTGACCTCGGCCAGCGACCGCCACCGCGGCCGCGGTGGCCACGGCCGGCGCACCGGCGGCCGGCGCCGCCAGCCTCCCGAGCTGCAACCTCAAGGCGCTGCCGAGCCACAAGGGCGTGGTGAAGATCACCTTCTGGAACTCCATGGTGCAGGCGAACGGGCAGACGCTGGCCGCCATCACCAACGCCTTCAACTCGTCGCAGACCAAGGTGCACGTGACGCTGGTCAACCAGGCCAGCTACGACGACACCTGGCAGAAGTACGAGGCCGGCCTGACCAACGGGCAGCTGCCCGACGCCGTGCAGCTCGAGGACCAGCGCACCCAGGCCGCCATCGACACCCAGTCGTTCCTGCCCGTGCAGTCGTGCATGAACGCGGCCAAGTACTCGACCAGCGACTACCTGGCCCGGCCGCTCAACTACTGGAAGGTGAACGGCGTCGCAGTGGGCCCTCCCCTTCGCCGTCTCGGCGCCGATCGTCTATTACAACGAGAACGCCTTCACCAAGGCCGGCCTCAACCCGACCGACCCGCCGGCCACGCTCCCCCAGATGGTGAGCGACGCCAAGGCGCTCAAGGCCTCGGGCAGCGGCATGGGGCTCGTCCTCGACCCGTGGCACCTCGAGACCTGGCTGGCCTCGGCCAACACGCTCTTCGTGAACAACAAGAACGGCCGCAAGAGCCGGGCCACCAAGGGCGTGTTCAACAACAAGACGTCCGTGTCGATCTTCAGCCAGCTCAGCCAGCTCGTGCGCTCGGGCGACGCCACGACCAACCCGTCGCACGGGCCCGGACGAGTACGACAACCTGCTCGGCATCGGAAGCGGCAAGTACGGCATGACGATCGAGACGTCGGCCGCGCTGGGCACGGTGACCAAGCTGCTGGCGGGCGGCCAGTACGCCAACGTGAAGCTGGGCATCGGGCCGTTCCCGGTCTACAGCTCTTCGGTCAAGGGCGGGATCGAGCCGGGCGGCTCCGGGCGTGTACATCTCGAACAAGGTGCCCGCCATCGAGCAGGCCGCCGCCTGGACGTACCTCTCCTACATCTGCAACACCCAGAGCCAGGCCACCTGGGCCGCCGGCACCGGCTACATCCCGGTGCGCAAGTCCTCGGCGCAGACGGCGACGGTGCAGCACCTCTGGACCACCGACCCGGGCTACAAGGTGGCCTACAACGAGATCAACAACGGCGCGAACGACCCCGCGACCCAGGGCTCGGTCATCGGCCCCTACGCCGACGTGCGCACCGACGTGGTGAACGCCGAGATCTCCATGTACACCCAGGGCGTGTCGCCGTCCAAGGCGGTGTCGACGGCGCAGAACAACGTCAACCAGACGCTCTCGAACTACAACAGCCGGCTCTGAGCGGGCGAGGGCCGGCTCCTTGGCCGGCTCCTCGGCCGGCTCCCCGGCCGGCCCTCGCCGGCCTCGCACACGGCCACGCCTGAGCAGGCGGCGCGACGTGCGGCCCGCAAGGGCCGAAAGTCACACCACCCGGGGATACCGCCATTGCCGGCGACGCGGTTGGGTACGATCGCTACACGGGCTTGGTCCTTACCGTGCCGGTCGGGGCACGACGTGGAGGGAAATGGCATTGGCGATGGATGACCTGAACGGTACTGGCAGCGTCACCGCGTCATGTTCGAGCACGCGACCGAGGGCATGCTCTTCGCGGCCCCCGACGGGCACGATCACGGCGGCCAACCCTGCGGCCTGCGCCATGCTCGCCATGACGGACGAGGAGCATCTGCCTGCCTCGGCTGTGACGGCCTGATCGACCAGGAGGACCCGCGCTGGCAGATCGCCGTGGCCGAGCGGGACCGCAGCGGGTCCGCGGTGGCGCTGAGCCGGCTTCGTCGCGGGCGACGGCCGCTACGTCGAGCTCGAGACCACGACGCGGCTCTTCGTCAGCGGCGGACGGCGATCGTCCTGCGTCTTCAACATGCTGCGCGACGTCAGCAGCCGCATCGAGATCGAGCGCGAGATGGAGGAGGTCAGCGCCCGCCTGCTGGCGATCTCCCGCACCGACGAGCTGACCGGCTTCCAGAACCGGCGCGGGCTCGCTGGCCGCCGGGACGAAGTTGCTCCAGATCGCCGACAGCCAGTCGAGCCGACGTCGACGCGCTCTTCGTCGACGTCGGGCAACGTCAAGGAGCTCAACGACACGCTCGGCCATCAGGCCGGCGACGCCGCGCTCCAGGCCGTCGCCCGCGCGCTCGCCGTGGCCTTCCGCAAGGTGGACGTGCTCGCCCGCATCGGGGGCACGACGTTCCTGGCGCTGGCGCCCAATCTCGGTGAGACCGAGCGCGACGTCGTGACCGGCCGCATCCTCGAGCACCTGGCGGCGCCCGGCACGACCGAGTTCGTCGGCGCCCCGATCGAGCGTGTCCTTCGGGTGGACCACCCGTCCGGCCGGGGACCGCTGTCACGCTCGAGGAGCTGGTGGCCCGCTCCGACCGGGCCATGCTCGAGGCCCGCGACGCCCGGCGGGCGGCTGTCGCGGCCCACTTCTCCGGCTTCTCCGGCCACGCCGCCGCGGCTGAGCTCGCCCACCCGGCGACCCGCCGTCGGAGGCCCTTTGCGCAGGTCAGCCCCGTCTGCGACCCTCTGGGATCCTATTCCTGACTAATTCGACTGGATTTAGCAATCCGCGTGTATTAGGTTAGCCGGATGCACCGAACGAACACTCACCTCTCCGCGCCCCGGCGCACCCGCGCACGTGCGCTCCGGTCGCCGCGTCGTCGCCGTCGGGACCGTGACGCTGGCCGGCCTGGCCTTCAGCGCCCTGCCCGCCGGCGCCTCAGGGCGGCACCGTCAGCCTGGTCGCCTACTCGACGCCCAAGCCGGCCTACACCGTGCTGGCCGCCGACTTCGCCAAGACCAAGGCCGGGGCGGGCGTGACCGTCTCGCCCTCCTTCGGGCCCTCGGGCACCCAGGCCACCTCGGTGGTCGACGGGCTGCCGGCCGACGTCGTCAACTTCTCGCTCGAGCCCGACATGGGCAAGGTCGTCAAGGCCGGCCTGGTCTCGAGCAGCTGGGCCACGAGACGCCGACCAAGGGCATGGTCACCGACTCCATCGTGTCCTTCGTCGTGCGCCCCGGGAACCCCAAGCACATCACCACCTGGGCCGACCTGGTGAAGTCCGGCGTGTGCGGTCGTCACGCCCAACGTGTTCAGCTCGGGCAGCGCGAAGTGGAACATCATGGCGGCCTACGGGGCCGAGCTGAAGCAGGGCAAGACACCCGCCCAGGCGCAGGCCTACCTGGCCAAGCTGCTGCACCACACGGTCGCCCAGCCGACCAGCGCCAGCGCCGCCCTGCAGACGTTCCTCTCGGGCCAGGGCGACGTCCTGCTCGACTACGAGGACGACGCGCTCTACGCCAAGAAGCAGGGTGAGGCGGTCCAGGTCGTCACGCCACCGCAGACGATCCTGATCCAGAACCCGATCGCGGTGACCAAGACCGCCAGCCCGGCGGCCAAGGCGTTCGTCTCCTACCTGCTCTCCCCCGCCGGCCAGACGGTGTGGGGCCAGCAGGGCTACCGCCCGGTCCTGCCCTCGGTGGCGGCGAAGTTCAACTTCCCCAAGCCGAAGACCCTCTTCACCATCGACAGCCTGGGCGGCTGGACGGCGGTGAACACGAAGTTCTTCGACCCCGAGACTGGCATCGTGGCCAAGGTCGAGCAGTCGCTTGGCGTCTCCACGTCGAGCGGGTAGCGGGTCCGAACGGACTCGGTGGGCAGCGTGAGCGCATCGGTCGCCGACCTGGGTCTCCCGGGCGGCGAGCCACGTCCGCGCCCACGGCCGGCCGGGCCGGCGGCGGGGGTGCGCCGTCCCCCCTCGGCGCGCCCCCCGCCCTGACGCGGCGGGCGCCGTCGCCACCGCGGCGGCCCGGCGCTGGCCGTCACCTACCTGTCGCTGCTCGTCCTCCTGCCGCTCGCCGCCCTCCTCACCAACGCCTTCAGCAGCGGCTGGAGCGCCTTCTGGACCGCGGTCACCCACCCGAGGCGGTGGCCGCCCTCGAACTGACGCTGGCCGTGTCGGCCATCGTGGCGGTCGTCAACTCCATTGCCGGCCTGGCCATCGCCTTCGTGCTCGTGCGCGACGACTTCCGGGGCAAGGCGCTGGTCGAGCGCCGTCATCGACCTGCCCTTCGCGCTGCCGACCATCGTGGCCGGCCTCACCCTGCTCGCGCTCTACGGCGTCGAACAGTCCGTTCCACGTCAACCTGGCCGGCACCCAGCTCGGCATCGGCGCCGCGTTGCTCTTCGTGACCCTGCCCTTCTGCGTCCGCAGCGTCCAACCGGTGCTGGCCGAGCTCGACGCGGAGATCGAGGAGGCCGCCGCCTCCCTCGGCGCCAGCCCGCGCCAGGTGCTCTGCGCCGGGTCGTGCTGCCGAGCATCCTCCCCGCGGTCCTCGCCGGCGCCGGCCTGGCCTTCGCCCGTGCCGTGGGCGAGTTCGGCTCGGTCGTGCTGATCTCGGGCAACCTGCCCTTCAAGACCGAGGTCGCGTCCTCCTAGATCTACAGCCTCTTCCAGAGCGGCGACCTCCCGGCGGCGAGCGCCGTCTCCGTCGTGCTGGTCGCCATCTCGCTGCTCGTGCTCCTCGGCATCGGCTGGGCCCGCCGCCGCTTCGACATCTCCGGAGTCGGTGTGAAGCGCTCCCGCTGGCGCCTGCCGCTGCGCTACGCCGTGCTCGTCTACCTGGCCCTGCTGGTCGTCCTGCCCGTCGGGACGGTGTTCTACCGCGCCTTCCAGCACGGGCTCGGCACGGCGTGGGATGCGCTCACCGCGCCGGACGCCCTGCACGCGCTGTGGCTCACGCTGCTCGTCGCCGCTCATCGCCGTCCCGCTCAACACCGCCTTCGGCGTCGGGGTCTCGCTCATCCTGGCCCGCCACCGCTTCCCCGGCGCCTGGCTGCTCGACGCGCTCGTCGACATCCCCCTCGCCATCTCGCCCGTCGTCATCGGGCTCGGGTCTGATCCTCGTCTACGGCAAGACGGGCTGGTTCGGCAACTGGCTGGCCGCCCGGGGCATCACGGTCATCTTCTCGTTGCCCGGCATCATCATGGCCTCGGCCGCGGTGTCGCTCCCCTACGTGGTGCGCGAGGTGCTGCCGGTGCTCCAGGAGATCGGCACCGAGCAGGAGCAGGCGGCGCGCACGCTCGGCGCCCGGCCGCTGGCCGTGTTCTGCCGCATCACCCTCCCCAACATCCGCCGCGGCCTGGCCTACGGGATCACGCTGACCACCGCCCGGGTCCTCGGCGAGTTCGGCGCGGTGGCCATCGTCTCGGGCGACATCGCCGGCAAGACCCAGACGCTGACCCTGTTCATCTCCAACAGCATCGAGAACCTCGAGCCCGAGAGCGCCTACGTCGGCGCGGTGGCCCTGTGCGTCGCCGCCCTCCTGGTGCTCACGATGCTGACCGTGACCGACCGCCGACGGGCCGACTGGCACACCAGGGCCACGCCGTGAGCATCCGCGTCGAAGGCATCACCAAGCACTTCGGGGACGCGGTCGCGCTCGACGACGTCTCGCTCGAGGTGGAGTCCGGCTCGCTCACCGCCCTGCTCGGGCCGAGCGGCGGCGGCAAGTCGACCTTGCTGCGCATCATCGCCGGGCTCGACACGCCCGATACCGGCACGGTGCGCATCGAAGGCGAGGACCTGACCGGCACGCCGGCGCGCAGTCGCGGCGTGGGCTTCTGCTTCCAGCACTACGCGCCGTTCCGCCATCTGACGGTGCGCCGCAACGTGGCCTTCGGCCTCGAGATCCGGCGGCGGCCCAAGGCCGAGATCAAGGCCCGGGTCGACGAGCTGCTCGAGCTGGTCGGGCTGGCGCATCTCGGCGACCGCTACCCCTCACAGCTCTCGGGCGGCCAGCGCCAGCGCATGGCGCTGGCCCGAGCGCTGGCCATCGAGCCCAAGGTGCTCCTGCTCGACGAGCCCTTCGGCGCGCTCGACGCACAGGTGCGCACGCAGCTGCGCCAGTGGCTGCGCGACCTGCACGACACGCTGCACGTGACGACGGTGTTGGTGACCCACGACCAGGAGGAGGCCATGGAGGTGGCCGACCGGCTGGCGATCATCAATCACGGCCGCCTCGAGCAGGTGGGCACGCCCGCCGACATGTACGACCACCCGGCCAACGAGTTCGTGCTGACCTTCCTCGGCCCGGCGACGCGACTCGGCGGGCAGTGGGTGCGCCCGCACGACCTGGCACTGCATCGCGACGAGGGCGGCCGGCCCGAGCCCGGCGCCGTGCCCGGCACGATCACGCGGGTGACGCATCTCGGTTTCGAGGTCAAGGTCGACGTCGCCCTCGACGACGGTGCGTGCTGGGTGCAGCTCAGCCGCGGCACGGCGGCCGACCTGGGCCTCGCAGCGGGCCAGCGGGTCTGGGTGGTGCGGACCGACACGCCGGCGCCCGCGGAGGCGGCAGAGGCGCCGGCAGGAGAACTCGAAGTCCTGGCGACCCCGGCGCCGGTCGACGGCGGACGCGTGACGTCGGGCGCGGCGGGGTCCGGGTCCGCCTGAGCCCTCGGGCTCAGCCCGTCTGGGGGTGCGTCGGCGTCGAGCCGTCCGCGTTCACGATGTCGAAGCCGTCGGGGATGGTGAGCTGCCCCGGACCCGTGCCCGCCACGTCGGGCGTGCCGTACTGCCAGACCAGGGCCTGGGTCGTGGGATCGATGGCCGCCATGCGGTTGCGGTAGTCGTCGTTGGCCATGAAGACGCCGCTCGGGAGGCGCTCGACGAGCGAGGGCTGGTTGAGCCGGTTGATGCCGCGTCGGGGCCCGGTACTGGTAGAGGATCTGGCCCGCCCGGTTGAACTCGACGATCCCGCCCGGGTTCTCGTAGTCCGCACACAGGTAGAGGTCAGGCCCGAGCTGCTGGGGGTCAGACGGGTAGCCGATGGCGAGGTGGGTCGTCCACACCAGCGAGCCGGTCGGCGTGTACTCGCTGATGTAGGAGCCGCTGGTCTCGGACACCAAGAAGTTCCCGTCGGCGAGCGGCGTGTCGCCGTTGGGGCCGCCGATGGATGTCGGCGGGTTGTGCACGCACGACCCCGTCGTCCCGATCTGGTGCACGATCGACCCGCCCGGGCTGATGACGAGGATCCGGCAGTTGTCGGCGTCGGCCACCGTCACGTCGCCGTTCTTCAACAGGTAGGCGTCGTCGGGCTCGTGGAGGTACCCGGGTGACGAACCAGGCTGGCCGGCGTGCCCGTAGCTCCACAGCAGCTTGCCGCTCGGGTAGCGCGATCTTGACGATGGTCTCGTTCTCCTCCTGGTTCGAGATGATGGCGGTGCCGTGGTCGACGAAGAAGGCGTCGTCGGGGAAGTAGAAGCCACCGGGTCCCGGCGGCGGCGGCATGGACGGCGGGTTCGGATACGTCCATACGACGGTGCCGGTGTCGTCGAGCGAGCAGCAGCCGGTTGTTGCCGCGGTCGGCGATGAGCAGCTTCTCACCGAAGTACGGCGAACCCGCGCCCGGCGCACCCGCGGTGCCGAACGTGATGTTGGGCGGCAGCATCTGCACCGACGCCGCCGGCGTGGCGCCGCTCTCGCCGCCGAGCGAGCCAGGCCGTGTCCCCCACGACGGCGATGGCCGCGTTGGAGACCGGTGCCAGCAGGTGCCCGGCCACCAGCATCCGGTCCGAGTGCGGGTCGAAGGCGTAGATGGTGGCGCTGTCGGCCGACCCGCTGGTGCCGCCGGCGACGTAGATCACGCCACCGAGCGTCACGGCCGACGCCCCGAGCAGCGGCTGGGGCAGGTGGCCGATCAGCGTGATCCGTCCCGTAACGGTGTCGACCCGCTGGATCGCGTTGACCGCGCCCGCCCCCGCCGCCGACCTGCTCGCCGCCGAAGACGTAGATGACCCGGCCGAGCGCGGCCACGGCCGGGTAGCGCACCGGCACCGGCAGCGCGCCGACGTCGCGGAACCTGCGCGCCGTCGGTCGTGGCGAGCACCTCGGGGTCAGCGCGGGTCCCGTCGTACCCGCCGATCACGTAGGCCGTGCCCCCGATCGTGACCGCCGCGGCGTCCGAGCGCGGTTGCGGCAGCTGCCCCGCGACGCTCGCCGCCACGGACGCGCCGCCCGAGACCAGCGGTCCGAGGGGGAGGGACTGCACGGCGCCGACCGTCGTCGCCGCACCGCCGCCGAAGAGGAGCACGCGGCTGCCCACCACTGTGCCGGCCGCATCGTGGGTGGCCGTGACCAGGGAGCCGGCCGGTGCGGACGTGCCCCCCGGGACCCCGACGCTGACGACGCTCGCGCTCGACGAGAGTGCGGATGTCAGCCCGCCCAGGGCGACGACCTTGCCCCCGCCGGGCGCAGCGACCGCCACCGCACGGCTCGTTGGTTGCGCCAACTGCCACGGGAGGAGGCCCGACTCGATCGCGGCCGCGGCCGCCGTCGCCGCGGGGGTATGCGCCGACGCCGTACGCGGGTGCCCCCGCGGGTCCGAGGTCGATGCGCCATTGGCGTCGTGGGCAGGGGGATGCCCGGCGGGAGAAGACCCGCGGCTCACGACGGCGACGACGACGCCGGCGACCACCACGATGGCGAGGCCCGCGGTGAGGACGCTGCGTCGGCGTCGCTGCTCCGTTCGGCTCCGGCGAGCGGACGTGGCCTGGCTCGGGCCGGGGGGAATGCTCACAGCAGAAGGAAACTCTGCTCGGGCGCCGGGTCTCCGGCAACCGCCTCAGGTCTAGTGCGACGACGCCTGCTCCATCCCAAGGTCGGATTGACCAGGCTGGACTCAGGCAGGGTTACGGTGTGCTGGGAGGAGCCGCTTGGCGTCGCGCTCGGCGTCGAGCACGCTGTCGAGTCGGGAGAGCTCGCCGGGCGCGTCCGCCACACGGTTGTGCCGCTCTTCGGGGTCCAGCGTCAGGTTGTGCAACTCGAATACTGGTTCGGCCGCCGGCCCCAGCATGGGGTTCGCGGCGATGCCGTGCGCGGCGTGCCAGTCGTCGAGGCGCTCGTAGTAGTGGTTCAGCTTCCACAACTCGGCTGACCCGTCCGCGCCGCTCGGGAGCTCGGCGATCACCGACTCGACGCGGCGACGGGTTCGACACGGCTTCGAACGCTTCGCCGTTGAAGAGCCCGTTCTGGGTCAGGCCCCGCGAGACGTCGTCCTCGGTCATGAAGTAGATCGGTGCGGATGCCGCTTCGGCCGGCGTCGATCCCCCGATCACCGCGCTGAGGTCCCGACCGGGCAGCGGTCGCGCCTCGTCGTGGTGCACGGACACGCCCGCGCTCGCCCGCTCCACGTCGATCCCGGCCAAGCCGAGCAGGGTCGGGACGAGGTCGACGTGGCTCGTGGGGAAGGTGACCCCGCCGTCGATACGGGCGACGCCGGGTCCCTTGACGATGAGGGGCACGCGGATCGCCTCGTCGAACGCGTTGTACCACTTCTGCACCATCCCGCCGTGGGCGCCGCCCAGGTCGCCGTGGTCCGAGGTGAACACGATGACGGTGTCGTCCGCCATGCCCGACGCCTCGAGCGCCTCGAGCACGCGGGCGATGGCGCGGTCGACCAATGTGTGCAAGTAGTAGTAGAGGCGGCGGTACGCCAGGTCGGGCGGCTGGTCGTAGAGGATCTTCGGCCACACCGCTTTCCACTGCTCCTGACACGCGGGGCGACCCGCGAACGAGTCGCGCTGCGAGGGCGCCTCCTCGACGTCTGGCACGCTGTCGTCGGGCGGCGGCGGCATCGACAACAGGTACTCCCAGCCGAAGCCGGCGAACGCGATGTCGTGCGGGTTCACGAAGGAGGCCACCGTCAGCCACGGCCCGTCGGCACGCGCCGCGGCCAGCTCGTCGAAGAGCTCGACCACCTGCGTGGCGAAGACGCCGTCACGCACCACACCCGCATCGGCGCGTGCCGCGCCGTGCGGCTCGCGCCCGATCCACCCCGCGAACCCGTAGGGATCGAGGCGGTCCGCTCTACGGTACGCGTCGACGTTCGCCGGGACAGGGTTGCCGTCCGCGTCCGACGTCATCAACGACTCGTGGGTACCCGGAATCGTCAGGTCGGCGTGCGAGATGTGCCACTTGCCGCGGTAGTGCGTGCGGTAGCCGCCGGCGCGGAACCAGTCCCCGAGGGTGGGGACCGAGTCGGGGTCGAGCCAGTGCATGCCCGAATCGGTGGCCTGCTTGGCCAGGCCGTCGGTCTGCGACGACCCGTGCAGGGACGGGTACTGCCCGGTGAACAGCGTCGCCCGGCTCGGCAGACAGGCGGTGGACCCGGCGTAGTGACGGTGGAACTCGAGGCCTCCGCTGCGGAGGGCCTGCGCGCGCGCCGAGGTGGTCGCGACGGAAACCGGCCACCGAGTCGGACTCGTAGGGGGGCGGGTAGCGCTCCTCGTCGGTCATGATCACAAGGACGTTCGGACTGTCCACTCGGGTCTTCCACTCCTCCGGGTCGCGCTCGGGCGAATGCGGGAGGCAGAACCTAGGAGATCGCCTCCATCGTCGCACGTCACCCGGTCCGCCCATTCGGCCCTGGCCCAGGTCGGGCCGGTCGCCGGCGGCAACAGGGAATGCCCGCCGGTCGTCCGTCCCGCCTGCGACGACAACACAGACACAACCTGGTCCTGCACGCGCCCTCTCGGTCCGAAAACGACGGCGCGCCGCCACGCGCCGCAGGCCCATCGTGACCCGTTCTCCCAGCCCAGAGTGCATCTTTGGCGACTGTCTCGACCGTCTCCTGACCGTCCAGGGCAGACCCCTCACCGGGGCCGCCAGGGCGAGACATGCACTACACACGCATGGGACAGGGAATCCCTAGCGTGTGCAGGCGATGAACCAGGCGGACCGCACTGTCGCGGGAACGACGAGGGCACTGCCCCGGCACGTCCCCACGGCGCGTCGCG
Source organism: uncultured Acidimicrobiaceae bacterium (assembly GCA_963791995.1). GTDB lineage: Bacteria > Actinomycetota > Acidimicrobiia > Acidimicrobiales > RAAP-2 > Bog-473. Next base: position 55,543 of record CAWBUQ010000016.1, read on the forward strand.
CCTGCACCCTGGTCCCGCCCACCCCCTCCCTCGCCCCCCACCGGCGAGGCCGGCCGTGACCGACATCGCCTCCGACCCGGCCGCCGCCGCGGCAGCCGAGCTGCAGAACGCAGCAGCCTCGACGGCACCGACACCGCCCAGGGCGACACGTCCACGGCGGGCGCCGGCGGCGCGATCCAGAAGCGGGCGATGCGCGGCGCCTCGTTCCTCTTCGGACGCGAGGCCATCGGATCGGTCGTGCGCCTCATCGGCGTGATCATCACCGTCCGCATGATCGGCCCGAGCAACTACGGCGTGTTCACCGCGGCGGCCGCCTACGTCGCGGTCATCGTGACCATCTGCCAGATGGGGTCAGAGGTCTTCCTCATCCGTGCCCACGAACAGCCCACCAAGCGGCTGAACAACGAGATCTTCACGTTGCTGCTGGTGACCTCGGTCGCATTGAGCGTCGTCGCGCTCGGCTTGACGTTCGTGCTGGCGCCTCTCATCAAGCCCGCGGGCACCCTCGTGCCGCTACGCGTGTTGCTCCTCTGCGTGCCGATCAACGCGCTGTGGGCACCAGCCCAGGCGCACATCGAGCGTGCCTTCGACTACAAGAAGATGGGCATCCTCGAGCTCGGTGGCGACATCGTCCTCTACGCCGTCGCCGTGCCGTTGGCCCTCTTGCACTTCGGCGCCTGGTCGCTCGTCGCCGGCTATTTCGCCTGGCAGACCTTCCTGCTCGTCGGAAGCCTGCTCCTGTCGGGCCTGCGGCCGCGCCTGGCGTGGTCGACCAAGACGGCCAAGGACGTCATCCGCCACGGCACCTCGTATTCGACCTCCATGCTGTTCGTCAACCTCGTCTTCGTGGTCCCCCCGATCGTCGTCGGGACGTTCGTCGGTGCGGCCGGCGTCGGCTACGTGTCGTTCGGGCGCAACCTCGTCAACACGGTCGGGTTCGCCAAGCGCGCCGCGTACCGCCTGGGCATCGTCACCATGGCCCAGATCAACCGCGACGACCCCAAGCTGTTCCGTCAGGGCCTCGAGCGCGGCGCCTTCTTGCTCACGCTGGCGCTGGGCGTGTCCCTTCGCCATCTTCGGACTGGGCGCGCACTGGATCGTCCCCGCCCTCTTCGGACACGAATGGGCCGCCGCACTGCCGATCTTCTGCCTCCTCGCGCTGGGCTGGGTGCTCAACTCCATCGGGTCGGTCGAAGCCTCCCTCTTCTATGCGCTCGGGAAGAACACGGTGGTGGCGGTCGGACAGGGCCTCCAGGTGCTCTTCTTGTTCGTGCTCTCGATCCCGCTGGTCAAGTACTGGGGCGTCAACGGCTTCGGCGTCGCCTCGCTGCTCGCCATGGTTGCCTTCGTCTACCCGGATCGGACAGCTGCGCAAGCTCGCCACCTACTCCATGGCCGCGACGATCGCGGTCTCGCTGATCCTCGCCCCCTCCATGTTCCTGCCGATCTTCCCGCCCTGGATCGGCCTGGTCCTCTTGCTGCCCTGGGTGCTGCTCTTCGTGGTCAAGTCGCTCCGGGAGCAGATCTTCGGGGTGCTCGACTCCCTCCGCTCGTCACTCCGGCGCAAGGTCGCAGTGGCATGACAGACGTCGTGACACCCCCTTCCTGCCGGGTCGGCGTGGACCTCGCCACCGTCGCCGACGTCGAGTCGGCCCTGGCTGCGCACGGGGAGCGCTACCTCCGGCGGGTCTTCACCCCCCATGAGCTGGACTGTTGTCGCAGGTCCGGCGGCTGGTCGGCCGAATCGCTCGCCGCCCGCTTCGCCGCCAAGGAGGCCACCATCAAGGTGCTCCAGCCCAGGGCCAACCAACCCGATTGGAACAGTATGGAAGTGCGGCGCCGCTCTGACGGCTCCTGCACCATGACCCTTTCGCGCACTGCGGCCGAGATGGCCGAGGCGGCCGGCATCACCGCGCTGTCGCTCAGCATGAGCCACGAGGGCGAGCAGGCCGCGGCGGTTGTGTTCGCCTTGTGCGGCCCGCCGCCCGGGACCGCCCTCAGCCTCTCCGGCGGCGTCACGCCGGGACGAATCGAATTCGCAGCATGGAAAGAAAGGAAACCAGCAGATGCCTGAGCCCGCGCACCCCAACGAGGCGCGAGTCCGTTCCACGTTGGTCGAGCACGCCCGCCTGCCCGTGGACGTCGAGACGCTCCAGGTCTATGACGACTTGTTTCAAGCCGGGATGACCTCGCACGCCAGCGTCAACGTGATGCTTGCCCTCGAAGAGGAGTTCGACATCGAATTCCCCGAGGAGATGCTCCAGAAGTCGACCTTCGAGTCGATCGAAGCGATCTGCTCGTCGATCGCCAGCCTCAGCACGATTGGAGACCCAGTATGAGCTCGACAAAACTGCACGGCCACGAGGCCGCGGCGCGAGCGGCGACGATCGCCGCCGAGGTGACGGCGCCAGCGGCCGACGACGTCGACACCCGCTCTCGATTCCCCTTCGAGACCTTCGAGGCGCTCCAGGCCGACGGCCTCCTGGCCACGCTGGTCCCGATCGAGTTCGGGGGCATCGGCGCCACGCTGTCCGAGGCGGGTGACACCGTGACCGAGCTCGCCAAGGCCTGCTCCTCGAGCGGGATGATCCTGGCCATGCACCACCTCCAGGTGGCCTGCGTGGTCCGCCACGGGCAGAACGAAGCACTCCGGCAATTCCTGGCTGAGATCGCCAACGAGCAGTTGCTGCTGGCCTCGGCCACCACCGAGGTGGGCGTAGGCGGCAACACGCGCGAGAGCATCTGCGCCATTCAGCCGCACGAGCAGGGTTTCGAGCTGCAAAAGGCGGCGGGCGTCATCTCCTACGGCTCCTACGCCGACGCGGTGCTGGCGACAGCTCGGCGCAACGAGGACGCGCCGGCCAGCGACCAGGTGCTGGTCGTGTGTCGCGCCCCCGGCCTCAGCCTCGAGCAGACGGGCCAGTGGAACACGCTCGGCATGCGCGGCACCTGCAGCCCCGGCTTCGCACTGCGGGCCACGGGGTCCATGGACATGATCCTGCCGGTCGGCTTCGGCGAGGTCTCCGAGCGGACCATGCTCCCGGTGTCGCACATCCTGTGGGCCTGTGTCTGGCAGCGGCATCGCGTCGGCGGCCGTCGAGCGCGCCCGATCCATGGTCCGGGCCGAAGCCCGCAAGAACGTCGACGTGCTGCCCAAGGGCGCCCCGGCGCTGGCCGAGCTCCTGCTCCAGCAGCGCCAGCTCGAGGCCTTGGTCCAGGACGCCCTCGACGAATTCGACCGGCTCGATGCCTCGCCGCGTGCCGGCGTGCCCATGTCGTTCACCATCGCCATGAACACGCTGAAGGTCGCGGCATCGCGCCTCGTCGTCGAGATCGTCTCGGGCGCTCTCATGCTCTGCGGAATGGCCGGCTACTCCCACGGCACGCCGTACAGCCTGGGACGCCAGCTCCGCGACTCCTACAGCGCCGACGGTGATGATCAACAACACGCGGATCCTCGCCGACAACGCCCACATGCTCACGATCTCAAAGGGGTAGACGATGACTGACACCACTGCTTTCGGCTCGGCTCTCGTCGAAAAGGGCCTGCTGTTCCCGACCGGGATCCTCGGCGTGCTGGGCCGCTCCCAGCAGTACGCGGACATCGCGGCCGGGCTCAACTCGATCGTCGACGCCTGGGGCGTCGAGCTTGGCGCGACGGGCATCCAGTTCCCGCCCATCGTGAACAAGGCGACGTTCGAGGAGACCAACTACGTCCAGTCCTTCCCCGACCTCATGGGGGCGATCCACGTCTTCACCGGCGGCAACAAGGAGCACGCGGAGCTCCTGCGGCGTTCGGAGTCGGGCAAGGACTGGTCGGACATGCTCGAGATGGCCGACGTGTTCCTGGCCTCTGCGGCCTGCCACCCGGTGTACCCGATGTGCACGGGCACGCTGCCTGAGTCCGGGCGCTACTTCAACGTGTCGAGCTACTGCTTCCGTCACGAGCCGAGCGAGGACCCGGCGCGCATGCAGTCGTTCCAGATGCACGAGATCGTCTTCGTCGGCGACCCCGATGCGGCGCAGCAGCACCGCGACGCCGGGCTCGAGGTCGGCATCGACATCCTGCGCCGGCTCGGGCTCGAGATGGACGTGATCGAAGCCAACGATCCCTTCTTCGGCCGCCTGGGCACCGCCATGGCCAAGGGCCAGAAGGAAGAGATCCTGAAACTCGAGGGCACGACGCCCATCGGGAGCCCCGACCACCCCGTGGCCATCATTTCGGGCAACTGCCACCGCGACCACTTCGGCACCCCGTTCTCGATCGAGACGGGGGATGGTGCGGTGGCCCACAGCGCCTGTGTCGCCTTCGGCGTCGACCGGATCACGCTCGCCCTCTTGTACCATCACGGGCTCGACGTGAGCAGCTGGCCGGCCGAGGTCAAGGAGGCATTGCGCTTGTGAGGGTCCAGGTGCTCAATCTGGATCCGAGCACGTACGTCTCCCATCTCGTCCACGGCGACGAGCGGATGTGGCTCGAGTCGAACTGCGCGGCCGACCTCTGGATCGAGGTCCTGCACGGCGTCGGCCTCGAACCGCTCGCTGCCATGGGGTTCTTGCTCAGCGCCGGGTTCGACGGCGAGCAGTGGCGCATGTTCAAGTTCTCCATGGAGGACGTGTGGCGGCTCTACGGGATCGACTGCTACGAGGTGAACCTCTGGCGCACCCTCCCGAACCACCTCGAGGACCACATCGCCCTCGGCCGGATGATCACCATCGACGTCGACGCCTGGTGGCTACCCGACACCGAGGGGCTCACCTACAAGACCGCCCACCAGAAGACGACGGTGGCGGTCCAGATGATCGACGTGGAGGCCGGCCGCATCGGCTACTTCCACAACGGCGGCTACTACGAGCTCGGCGGCGAGGAGTACGAGCGGCTGATCGCTGACGAGGCCGTGGCGGTCATCCCGCCCTACGCCGAGGCGATCGACCTCGAGCACCTCCGACGCGACGAGGACCTGCGGCCGCTGGCCCTCGAGCTCGCCCGTGAGCATTTCGCCCGCCGGCCCACGGCCAACCCGGTCAGCGAGATGCGCAAGCGTCTGGAGGGCGACCTCCCCTGGCTCGTCAGGGACGGGATCGACACATTCCACCGCTACGCCTTCGGGTCGATCCGCCAGTGCGGATCCAACGCGGAGCTGGCCGTGGACTACGTGCGCTGGCTGGCCGCCGGCCCGGGCGCTCCCGAGACGAGCACCGCGTCCGAGCAGAGCTCCAGGAACGGCGACGCCGCCGCCGAGGCCTTTCTCACCGTCTCCAAGAAGGCGAAGGCGCTGGAGTTCCAACTCGCCCGCGTGCTGCGGGGCAAGCAGATCGCACTGGCGGAGGTGATGTCGGAGATGGAGTCCGCCTGGGAGGATGCCATCGAGGCCACAGCCGCCTTGCTCTATGGCTGACCTGCTCGAGCACGCGGCCTGGTCGTGTGCTCGCACATCGCCGGGCCTCCTCGACGGGGCGGACCCTTCTGCGCTCGACGCGCTCGACTGGATGCCCGCGTCCGTCCCGGGCACTGCGGCCGAGGCCCTCGCCGCCGTCGGCGCCCCCGACGTGGCGGACCATGACTACGACGCGGAGGACTGGTGGTTCCGCTGCCGCTTCCCCGGTGGGCCCGGGACCTGGCAGCTGCAGCTGCACGGCATCGCCACCCTGGCCGACGTCTGGGTCAACGGGTCCCAGGTGGCCCGGACCGAGAACATGTTCGTGCGCACCTCGGTCACGCTCGAGGGGCTGGGGGACGACAACGAGCTCGTCATCCGCTGCGAAGCGCTGTCCCCCGCCCTGGCGGTCAAACGGCCCCGGCCGCGTTGGCGGACCACCCAGGTCGAGAACCAGGCGCTGCGCTGGTTCCGCACCACCCTCTTGGGCCGGATCCCCGGCTGGGCGCACACCCCCCGCACCGTCGGGCCGTGGCGGCCCGTTGCCGTCACCCAGGACAACGGCCCGCTGAACGGTGCCCTCGACACCTTCGTCCATGCGTCGTGCGATGGCGAGAGCGGCCGCGTCGACGTCGCCCTGCGCTTCGCGGGCGTGCCCGGCTGGGCCGAGGAGTCCGGCGACGGGGCGCCCGTGCTGGTCTGCCTGGGCCGCGAGGCCACCTTCGAGGTGGAGCACGAGGGCTCCGATGTGACGCTGCGCGCGTCGCTGCCCGTCACCGGGTTCGAACGGTGGTGGCCCCATACCCACGGCTCCCAGCCGCTCTACGAAGTCGGGCTGCGATTGGGCGGCGTGGTCCATCCCCTCGGGCGCGTCGGGTTCCGCACGGTGGAGGTCGACCGCTCCGACGGCGGCTTCACCTTCGTCGTCAACGGCGTCCCGATCTTCGTCAGAGGCGCGAATTGGTTCCCGCCCGATCCCGTCAGCCGGCACGCCGGCGACGACGAGGTGCGGCGGCGCCTGGGGCTCGCCCGCGAGGCCAACCTCAACATGGTGCGCATCCCGGGCACCACGGCCTACGCCGACCGATCGGTCCTCGACGCCTGCGACGAGCTCGGCCTGTTGCTCTGGCACGACTGCATGTTCGCCTTCATGGACTACCCCGACGACGAGGGGTTCGTCGCCGGCGTCCGCCAGGAGTTGCGCCAGGCCTTCGCCGACCTGTCCGGGCATCCGGCGCTGGCCATCGTGTGCGGGAACCAAGAAGTCGCCGAGATCGCCGCCATGAACGGTGGCGGCCAGACCGGCTTCGAGTCCGAGCTCTTCGACACCGTCATCCCCGCGCTGACCGCCGCGTTGCTGCCCGGCGTCGAGTTCGTGGCGTCGAACCCGGGGGGCGGCGACCCCGTCTACCGGCCCGACACCGGCGTGAGCCAGTACTTCGGTCTCGGGGGCTACCTGCGCCCGCTCAACGCGCTGCGCCGTGACGACGTGCGCTTCGCGGCGGAGTGCCTCTGTTACGCCACACCACCCGAACCAGAGGCCGTCACCCGGCTGGGCGGCGCCAACATCGCCGTGCACGACCCCACGTGGAAGGTGGGCATCCACCACGACCCGGGCCGGTCCTGGGACATGGACGACGTCCGCGCCTTCTACATGCGGGAGGTCTTCGGGGTCGACCCGCTGTGGGAGCGCTACTCCGATGCCGAGCGCGCGCTCGATCTGGGCCGGGCCACCAACGCCTTCTTGATGCAGTACGTCTTCACCGAGTGGCGCTGCAACGAGCGGGCCGGTGGCGGCCTGGTGCTCGGCCTCCACGACCTGGCGCCGGGGGCGGGCTGGGGCCTATTGGACGTGACGGGCCAACCCAAGGCACCGTGGTACGCCATGCGACGAGTCTCGGAGCCGATCTGCGTCCTCCTCGTCGACGAAGGCCTGAACGGGCTGTGCGCCCACGTGTGCAACGACTCGGCAGAGGCCTTCAGCGGTGAGCTCGCCGTCGATCTCTACACCAACGGCGAGACCCTGAGCACGCAGGCCGTCCGCCCGGTGAGCGTCAAGGCCCGGGGCGCCGAGATCGTCAATCTTTACAACCTCTTCGACGAATTCACCGACCTCAACTACGCCTACCGCTTCGGGCCGCCCACATATGACGTCATCGCGGTGACCCTCAAGGACACCGCGGCTTCGGTGGTCTCCGACTCCGTCCTGCTGCCTCTCGGCCAGGCCCGTCCACTCGAGGCCGACATCGGCCTGCGTGCCGTCGTGCACTCGGACGACTCGACCGGGGGTCCGCCCCAGGTGCACGTCACGACCCGTCGCTTCGCCCAGTGGGTCTCGGTGAACGCGCCGGGCTTCCGACCGTCGGACTCCTGGTTCCATCTGCCGCCCGGGTCCGAGCGCGTCGTCACGCTGCACGACTGCGAACCGTCGCGCCCCGCGCGGGGCCGGGTGCGGGCGCTCAACTCCACGGTGGCGGCGGTGATACGACCCGAGGAGGACTCGTGATGACCGGTGCGCCCGTCCCGACGGACCCCGCCACTGCGGCTGCTCCTGCCACCCCGACCACCCCGGCCAGCGTGCGGGCGACGCCGGTCTACTTCGGTCCACAGGAAAGGCCGCTCTTCGGCTGGGTCCACCAACCGGCCGACGGGCTCTCCCGCGGCACGGTCATCATGTGCGAGCCCCTGCTGCGCGAGTACATCAGTGCGCACTACACCTTTCGTGTCCTGGCCGAGGCCCTGGCCGCTCGAGGCATCACGGCCATCCGCTTCGACTACGACGGCACCGGCGACTCGGCGGGCGACGACTCCGATCCGGGTCGGATCGACGCCGCGGTGGCCTCCATCGGGCACGCCGTCGATCTGGCGCGGAGCCTGGGCCCGACTCGGCTCGCCCTCATCGGCATGCGCCTCGGCGCGTTGCTGGCGTCCAAGGCCGTCGAACACGACACGTCGATCTCCGAGCTCGTGCTCTGGGATCCCTGCGGCTCGGGACGCGACTTCCTGCGGGCGCAGTCAGCCCTCTTCCGGATGCGCTACGGGAAGGCAAAACGAGAAGACGGCAGCACGGAAGTTCCCGGTTTCGTGCTCTCGACCCAGACCGTCGAAGAACTGTCGGCGCTGGCGGCACCCACCTCGCTCCCTTCGATCGAGCACGCGCTGATCCTCGATCGCTCCGACCGCCCCGCGTCAGGGACCTTCGGCGTCGACGAGAGCCGGATCGAACGCCTCGAGGCGACCGGTCAAGCCGGGCTCATGGACATCGAGCCTTTCTTCAACACAGTGCCGTCCACGGCGATCGAGAGCATCGCCGACTGGTTCGACGGGGTCTTTCCGACCGAGCGTGCCGCGCGAGTCGCAACCGGCAACCGACGCCATTACGGTGCGAGCCAAAGACGGATCCCGGGTCAGCGAGCGCGTCGTCACGCTCGGGCCGCACGACTTGTTCGGGATCCTGGCGACCGGCGATGCCGAGCCGACCGGCCCACCGGTTCTGTTCCTCAACAGCGGGAGGGATCCCCACACGGGCCCCAACCGGATGTGGGTCGACCTCAGCCGGGAATGGGCCGCGTTGGGCTTCCCCTGTTACCGCTTCGACCTCAGTGGCCTCGGGGACAGTCCGGTCCGCCCCGGGCAGGTACCCAACCGCGTCCGGGTGGCCGAGGCGTTCGACGACGTGGTCGATGCCGTGGCCGACGTGGTGGGTGGCCCGTCGAACGGCCGGCCCGACGGCGCGTCGGACGGCGCGTCGGACGGCGAGGTCGCACCCGTCGTGCTGGCCGGGCTGTGCGCCGGTGCCTACCAGGTGCTCGAGAGTGCGATCGATCTGCGCCCGCGGTCGGTCCTCTCGGTCAACCCGATCCTGCGGTTCCAGCCGTGGGAGGTCGATCTGGGCGGGCCGATGGACCCGCGACGACGGTTCTGCAAGCCCGCCGGCAGCCTGCGCCAGACCTACCGGGCGCTGCCGTCGTGGAAGATCCTGCGACTGGCCCGCGCTCGCTACCTCACCTTCGCCGGCAGGCTCTCACGTCAGCGCACATCGATCGACTGGCTCGAGGAGGCAGCCGCGCAGGGGACTGACATTCTGTGCATCTGTGGAGAAGAAGAGGCGGTGCCCTTCTTCGAAGGCGTGTCGGCCGATCGCACGACGGTGGAAGACGAGCGCTGCCGGCTCCAGGTGATCCCTGGTCTCGACCATGGGCTCATGATGGCCGGGGACCGCGTGCAGGTCGCCTCCCTCCTCACCGCGCACATCTCATCGCTGTTCCCTCACGGCGCGACAACGGCTCGGACCGACACGTCGCAGCCGTCGAACTCGTAGTCGCGCCCGCGATCGGAATGCTCAGACACCGAAGCGCGTTGTTCTGTAGGTGGACTACCGGCTCCTCCTGATTTCGGGCAGCCTGCGTGAAGGCTCGACCAATACGGCCGCGCTGCGATCGATCCAAGCGGCGCCGCCGCGTGGCGTGCACGCCTCCTTCTACGACGAGCTGGCCGGCCTGCCCGCCTTCAACCCCGATCTCGACACCGGCGCACCGCCACCCGAGGTCGACCGCCTGCGAACCCGCATCCATCGTTCGGACGCGCTCGTGTTCTCGACACCAGAATACGCAGGAGCCCTCCCGGGGTCGTTGAAGAACCTGCTCGATTGGACCATCGGCGATGAAGACGCCGACTCCGTCTACGAGAAACCAGTTGCATGGCTGAACGCCTCGCCACGAGGTGCCGCGGGCGCGCACGCGGAGCTGCGAACCGTCCTCGGGTACGCGGACGCCACCATCGTCGAAGCGGCGTGCATGACAGTGCCGGTGACGCAGGCCATGCTGGGCACCGACGGCCTGGTGAAGGATCCCGCCGCCCTCGACCAGATGCACACGATGCTGCAGCGCCTGACGGCGCGACTGGCATCAGTCTCGGGCTCGGGGTCGCCTCGGCCCTAACTCGTGGCGAGCGTGCCGGGATCGCCGGGATGACCGAGCTCGCGGCCATCGAGCGCACTGAGCACACCGACAACACCGAGCACACCGAGGTGCTCGAGGCCCACATAGCCGGCCCACCCGTCCGTCAACTGGCCGGACTGCAGCCGCCGATGAAACTCCTCCGCTGACACGAGGATCGCCTCACAGAACTCCTCCGAGGGGTCCAGTTCCGGTTCGCGTACCCTCCGGCAGTCCATGGCGACCGCCGCCCATTTGCGTCGCGTGATGTTGGCGCCCTGCCAGGTATGGCCGATCACCGTCAGGTCGCCCACGTATCCGGTCTCTTCTGCCAATTCCCGACGCGCCGCTTCGAGCGGTGACTCGCCGTCACCGAGCTCCCCTCCGGGCAATTCGTCGAGCATGCAGGCGGGACCCGGACGGAACTGGCGCGCCAGGATCATCTGTCCGTCCTCGGTGACGGCGACCACCGCGACGGCATCGCGCGTCGTCATGACGTCCCAGTCGACGTCGGCGCCGTCGGGCATGCGGTAGGTCTTGGTCACGACCTCGATCCATCCGTTCGGACCACGTCGCTGCCCGATCAATTTCCAGGGTTGCGCTTCGGACATCTGACCCTTTCGCGAGGTACTGCACGGCAGACCATCAGTCTCCTGGGTGCCGCCGGACATGACAAAACGAGCGAGGCTTTCGCTCGAGCGGCGACACGACCACGACGCCGTCGTCCGCCTCGCCCTGCGGGAACGAAGCAGCGCGCGGCCGCGTGCGGGCGTGTGCGAGGATGTCGGGGTCCGGCGATGCAGAGGGGGCTGGAATGGCATCGATTCGATTCGTTCGCGTGCTGTGCAGTGTCGCGCTGCTGGCGGGCCTGTTCACCGTTGTGACCGCTGCCGTGACGCCTGTTCTCGCCTCGGGCGGGACCCCCGTCCCTGGCGCTCCGAACTGCCCGATGTTCCCCGCCGACAACGTGTGGAACACGCCCATCACCAACTTGCCGGTCGATTCGCATTCCGCCGCGTGGCTGGCCAGCATGGACGCCGGCTCGACCAACCTGCACCCCGACTTCGGGCCGTCGGGTGATCCTGCAAATCCCTATGGCATGCCGTACACGGTTGTCGCACCTAACCAACCCTTCGTCAGCGTGGCGTTCCAGTACGGGAGCGAGAGCGACCCCGGGCCGTACCCGCTCGGGGCGAACACGCCGATCGAAGGAGGGCAGAGTTCGACCGGTGATCGCCACGCCCTCATGGTGGACCCGAGCACCTGCACGCTCTACGAGCTCTACGACGCGCACTACAACGCCTCGGGATCGACGGCCGGGTCTGGCGCCATCTGGAACCTCAACTCCAACGCCCTGCGCCCGGCGGGGTGGACCTCTGCTGACGCGGCGGGTCTGCCCATCCTGCCCGGACTGGTCCGCTACGACGAGGTCGAGTCGGGCAGCATCACGCACGCCATCAGGATGACCGCGGAGACGACCGACACCAGCTACGTCTGGCCGGCGCGGCACGAGGCGGGATCGAGCTCGAACTCCAACCTGCCGCCGATGGGAGCCCGATTCCGGCTGAAGGCCAGCTTCAACATCAGCGGGTTCTCGCCCCAGGCCCAAGTGGTGCTCCGGGCGATGCAGCAGTACGGACTGATCCTCGCCGACAACGGCAGCAACTGGTACTTCGGCGGTACCGCCGACCCGGCATGGCCACAATCGCTCGTCGACGAGTTGAAGGAGGTCCCGGCCAGCGAGTTCGAGGCGGTCGACGAATCGTCGCTCATGGTGAACCCGGACTCGGGCCAGGCTCGCAGCTTCCCTGGCCCGGTGACGGGCATCGCAGCACCGCCGTCGGGATCGGGGTACTGGCTCTCGGACGCCGAGGGTGCGGTCTCGGCGCACAACGTGGCGAGTGACGGCTCCATGGCGGGTACGCCGTTGAATGCGCCCATCGCCCACATCGTCTCGACTCCTGACGGCGGTGGTTACTGGCTCGTGGCGGCCGACGGCGGCACGTTCGCTTTCGGCGATGCGGGATTCTTCGGTTCCATGGGCGGCACACATCTCAATGCGCCCGTCGTGAACATGGCCCCGACCCCGGACGGCCGTGGCTATTGGCTGGTGGCCAAAGACGGCGGCGTCTTCGCCTTTGGCGATGCGCCTTATTTCGGGTCCATGGGTGGCAGGCACCTCAATGCGCCGATCGTGGGCATCGCCGCAGACCCACAGACGGGCGGATATTGGCTGGTGGCGTCCGACGGCGGGATCTTCGCCTACAACGCACCCTTCTATGGATCGACTGGCAACATCCACCTCCAGCAACCGGTGAACGGCATGACCACGGCATCCGGTGGGGGCGGGTACTGGATGGTGGCGTCTGACGGCGGGATCTTCGCCTTCGGCCTCGCTCCATTCTGGGGCAGCACCGGGGCTATCCGCCTCAACGCGCCCGTGATGGGCATGGCCGAGGACGTGGCATCAGGGGGCTACTGGATGGTCGGCTCCGACGGGGGCGTCTTCTCCTTCAACGCGCCGTTTTACGGTTCCGACTGAGCCGCCTGGACCCTTCGAGGTGAGCCCGCCGGGGTCGCAAACTTCGATCCTGGGGCCCAGCGTCGAGCAGACGCACAGCCCTCACGCGCGATCGCGCCGCCGACTGGGTGGCCAGGATCGGGGTGTTCGCCGTGGCACCTCCGATCCTCGTCTACGCCATTCCCGGCTATCCGAACACCTACTACAACGAAGGCATCAACGAGATCTTCGGGTCGGCATCCTCCTCAACGAAGCCTCGGTCATCGGCGTGCTCGTGGCGCTGGCCGGCACTCTGCTGCACACGTAGCAGGCAGACAGAGGGCGACGGGTCAGCGCCGGCGCTGTGCAATCGACCGCGCCGGTTTGACGCACGTCCGAATATGACAGCGCGTGCCAGCGCACATATCTGAATGATGGACCGTACAATATGTACGGAAATCGGAAAATGTCCCCACACTCCAATCGATGGGTGTACCATCACCTCCATGGAGCACGTCTACGCGGAGAGCTGCCGGGCGCACCGGTACTCAGAAGGTCTCACCGGCCTTCTGATGTCGCGCGGACGCGCCATGGCCCAGACCTTGAAGGCCCAATCCTTCGGTTGGGTCTCGATCGACCCCCGGGAGGTGCCCTCAACGGCATAACTAGGACTTATATACGTCCAGTTCGTTGAGGAGCCGCTTCCGAAAGGGGGCGGCTCTTTTCTATTCCTGGGCCAGATGCGGAACTGAATAGTCAAACACTCGAAGGGGTGTAGTCCAGCGGAACGGACAGCCGGCTCCAACCCGGCGGACCTGGGTTCTACTCCTGCCACCCCTGCAGGGCGAAGCCATGTCCTTTTTGCCTAAATGGGCAATTGAACCACCGTACATTGACAACTAAATAGTACCCAAGATTGGGGATCGGAGCCACGTCTATTGGCGCGGCGACACCGACCGATCCCGCCCCGGTGACCTCTGTTGGCTAGAGGAGCGCGGCCGTAACCCGCGCGGCATTGTGCCTGCGGTCGTTCGATTCGACCCACCGGGACCCTGGGCCCATGGCACGAGTGGTAGTGCACCTCGTTTGCAGCGAGACGCGTGCCGGTTCGAGCGCGGCCGGGTCCACCACGCGGGCGGAAAAGGAAGACGCGCTGGGCTCAGACCCCGGTGGGCTCACGCCCGTGAGAGTTCGACTCGCTCCGCTGGTACCAGGCGCCTCTAGCTCAGTTGGGAGAGCGATGGACTCTTAATCCATGCCGTCGGGGGGTCGAGTCCCTGGGGGCGCACTCGGCCGGAGTCATCCGGTCACACGCGTGGCTTCCACCCACGAGTAATGGGGGCGGTACCCATTGACCCCTCCATTCACGCAACCGCTCGGGAGTCGTCCAACGGCAAGACGCAAGGTTTGGTCCTTGAGATGAGGGTTCGACACCTTCCTCCCGAACCGCCAGAAAGGAGGCGATTCAATGCGACACAATCGGTTGAAGCTCGTCGTTCCCGACGACGCAGCAAAGAATGAGACGGAAGACGCGACCGAGTTCGTCGTAGGACCGGCGACGCCGGGTCCTTCTGCGGCGCGCCTTCGTCTCGTCGAGCGACGACGATGGACCGTTTCCGGACGGACGCGGCGTGACCAACTGTCGCTCGAGAATTGCCGGCCGGGCCCAACGGGATGGGCACTGGCTTTGTAACCCAGTCGATCCGGGTTCGAGTCCCGGGGCCGGCTCGAGGTCATGTAGCTCAGTTGGGAGAGCGCGCGCCTGAAACCCTCGAGGCGATGGATCGAGACCACCCATGACCACTTCGGGACACATAGCTCAGCGGCAGAGCGCCGGCACGACACGCCGGAGGTCGGGCTTTCGAAACGCCCTGTGTCCACCAGTCATCTGACGGCCCGGAGTCAGGCGGTGACGACGCCGCTCTGATACAGCGGAAGGCCTCGTTCGACACGGGGCGGGCCGACCCGAGCATCCGTAGCTCAACGGCAGAGCGCCACGTTCACATCGTGGAAGTCGAAGGGTCAGCACCTCCCGGATGCACGTGGGCGCAGGCGTCCCCACTTGGTGGATGGAGCCGGATGGAGAGGCGGGTGGTCGTGGACCGCCCAGCAGGGAGTTCGATTCTCCTCATTCACCCGGGTCTTATGACCCGCAACGCAACGCAGCGGGGAGGGATGGTGACCTCACGGGTCTCATAAGCCCGAAGATCTCCGGTCAGTACGGAGCGCTGCGACTAGGGCCGGAGCACTCGTGCACTCGTGTCGCTTTGGGATACCTCGCCGGTGATGCTCGGGTGGCTGAGCGCCCACCTCGTACGCGGGAGCGCGAGAGTTCGACACTCTCCACCGGCTCTGGGCGGAGTCACCGCAAGCCCGACTCGTGCACTTCGTGGGTGAACCCGGACCGATCTGGCGCACTGTTTGGTTGTCACTGTGAGCTGCATCGGGTCGCGAGCCCCAAGGGGGACGTCGGGACAGAACCGACTTCGTGCTGACCGAGGGTGGGACTGGGGACTCCGACGCGCAGACTTCGGATTCGATACCCGAAGGCTCTGGCAGGACCGGAGAGTGGCGAGGGCCGCGCTGTCCCGTGCTCGAACTCGTGGATCCTCGTAGGAGTGTGCCCCAGATCGGGTTTTGCCCCCGGTTACCATGCGGGGATGGCGCGCGGCATCGGGACCGTCTGATGCCGCGGGCCGCCCGAAGCGGCCGAGGCTGTCTCGGTGGCCCAACGCGCAGGCAACGGTCGCGGCTGGCTCGTCACGCGCTTGGCCTCATGAGTATCAGCGCTTTCATCCTCGCGGACTGTCGCGGCTCCAAGTGGCGCGGGGACCGCGATTCACGTCCAAGAGCACCACCACGACGACGGTCCGGGCCGGCCAGCCGGTGGTCACGCCCGGCCACAGCACGACCAAAGGCCCGATCGGCACCAACCCCGCCAAGGCCCAGGGCGTCAAGCTCACCATTCTCAGTGGGTTGCTCCAAGGCGAGCCCATTTACAACGGAGACTTCGCGGACCCCTACGCCCTCTACGACGGAGACACCGTGTACACCTACGCAACCGGCACGACCGATGGTCCGGACGCGAAGGCGGCACACATCCCGGTCATCGCCATCACACGTTCGACCGGCTTCGCTGGGCACTATCTGGGCGACGCCCTCCCCACGCTGCCCAAGTGGACCGTGTCCGGCTACCAGTGGGCTCCGTCGGTGTGGGCACGGCCCGATGGGACCTTCGTCATGTACTACTCGACTCCGGCCACCAACCCGATCAATTGCATCTACAAGGTGACCAATCCGGGGTGCACCGTCACGACGAACGGACCGAATACGGCGATGTGCGTTTCCCGCGCCACCAGCACGAGCCCCTCCGGCCCGTTCGTCGACGACTCCTCCTCTCCGTTCATATGCCCCTACCAACAGGGCGGCGCGATCGATCCCAGCATCTACATTCGCTCCGACGGCACCCCGTGGCTGCTCTGGAAGAGCGATGGCGACTGCTGCAACCAGCCCACGTACATCTACTCCCAGCAGCTCTCCTCAGACGGGCTCTCCACGGTCGGACTACCCCATCTCCTCATTGGCGCCACCCAGGCGTGGGAGGGTGGCCTGGTCGAGGCACCTTCCATGATCAAGGAGGGATCTGTCTACTGGCTCTTCTACTCAGCCAACCTTTGGGGGACGCCCGACTACAGCATCGGCATCGCGGCGTGTACGTCAGTCACCGGCCCTTGCGCCAAGCCGCTCGATCGGGCGTGGCACACGAGCACCAACAACGCGTTAGGTCAGGGGTACGGCGGGTCGGAGTTCTTCCAGACCGGAACCCTGATCTGGATGGTGCATCACGGGCTCGTCCCAGGAGAGACGGGCAACTACGCGGAGAGGCGTCTCTACGTCGACCTCGTGGTCTTCCCTCCGAGCGGGCTGCCCGAGGTGGCTGCCCGCGCACCCGCTGCTGCGATGGCCGATGCCGAGCTCTACTACGAGGACCCCAGCCTCCCGAAACAGCCCCAGAAGGCCTACACCCACCTGGTTTCAACCGTCCCGGTCCCGGGAGCGTTCGCCGGCGTCAGCGCTCAGAAGGCCATCGGCTTGGGCGAGTTGGCGTGCACCGGGCTCTCCCACCACGACGATTCATCGCAGCTCGTCGCTTCGCTCTCTGATCGCGGCCTGGACGACTTCGAGTCCTACGTCGTGACGGAGTTCGCGGCCCAGTACCTGTGCCCGAAGGACACGCTGCAGGAATCGTCCGACATGCACCAAGCGCTTCTCACACGTCCCGGCCCCCGAGGATCAGCTAGCCGTTGACAGCCTCGCTCGGCCGTTGCGGCTCGGGGGCCGCCAACGTGCCCGTCTGCAGACGCCCGCTCGACTGAAGCCGAGCGCGGGTTGCCACCACATGGCAGTACTCGACGAGAGCGGTGCGATCAGCATCTGTGCCGCGGCGTCACGGTCCCGCCGACTCGCCAACGGTTGGACGCCACTCGATCGGCTACGACATTCCGTCACCATCAGCATGAGGTGCGTCGACTGCGTACGGCCATCGACGAGGGGCAAATCGAGACTCAGCTCGGCCTGGGACCCGCGCTCGATGGCGACCGGGCTCACCAGGCCGACACCGCCCGTCGTGAGGTCCACCACTCTCACGATGCGGTCGCCGACCACGCCGGCGAGACTCCCCGGAGCCCGGTACTGGTGGCGAAGTTGCCGGCGCTCACTGACCTTCGCCAGCGCGGTCGCCGTCAACCCCAGCTCCCAGAGCCCCAGCGCCAGACCGATCACGAGCGGGGCGGTGCCGAGTGTGGGCAGCGGGACGAGACCCGCCACGGCGAGTCCCCGCAGGACCAGGGCGGCGGCCAGCACAACAGCGATCCCCATGACGAGCCGGAGCTGGCTCAGCGCCCGCCATCCTCCGTCGTCGATACCGTCTTTCGGGGTCACCTTGAAGGTAGAGGACGTCGGGCCGAACAGCGACAACGCGGCCAAGGCGAAGATCTCCATCGTCAACAGCATCGTGTAGGTGCCGTCCCACAGGCTGGCGCGCCCTCGACAGAGCAGGGCCGAGGCCGCCATGTCGAGGGCGATCCACGGCAGCCAGAACATGAGGAACCCGCTGAGCGTTGCGTGCATCGGCAGCTGCCCACTGATCAACATGATCGTCAGAACGGCCAGAAGACCTAACCGTTGAAGGGGGACGAAATACGCCAGCAGCGACGAGAGGTAACTGACCCGCTGGGACGGCGACAGGTGGCGCGCCACCAGTGGATTCTCGGGAGTCTTGAAGACCGCCAGATTGCCGCGTGCCCAGCGGTCTCTCTGCAAGAGATAGGACGACAGGTCGTGGGGCGCCAGACCCTGTACGAGGGTCTCGTTGTGAAAGCGCGTCTTCCATCCGCGCCCGTGCATCTTGATGGTGGTGTGGAAGTCCTCCGCGATGGTCTGTGTCGCCACTCCCCCCACCTCGACGAGCGCGGCGCGCCGGATCACCGCCGCAGAGCCGCACCAGAAGACGCCGTTGTGTCGATCCTTCCCGGGCAAGATCACCTCGAAGAACATGCTCTGGTCGTGCTTGCCGGTGGCAAAATGCTGGAACGAGTCCTGGTTGCTGAAATCATGCGGGGTCTGGACGACGGCCACGTCGGAGTCGTCGAAGTAGCCCACGGTCGCGTCGAGGATGTCGGGCTGAGGCACGTGGTCGGCATCGAGCACGAGGAGCAGGTCGCCGTTGAGGACCTTCAAGGCGTGGTTGATGTTGCCGGCCTTGGCGTGTGTGTTGTCGGGCCGGGTGACGTAGCGCGCCCCGAATCGATTCGCCAGCTGACGCACCGTCTCACGACGACCGTCGTCGAGGATCCAGGTCACATGTGGGTACGTGATGCGGGCACACCCGAGCAGAGTGGCTTCGAGCACGTCCATGCCCTCGTCGTAGGTGCAGACGACGACGTCCACGCTGTGAGACTGCTCGATCTGGGGCCGCGTGGACTTCGGAATGCGCCACGACAAGAAGCAGAAGCTGGCCAGCATCAACCAGCCGAACAACTCGCAGGCGAACAGCAGCACGAAGAGAGCCGGTTCCGTGTGCTCCCACGTGTCGATGACCCGCCATCCCAGGTACACGCCGCCCCAGAGGACTGCGAACAAGGCAACGACACGGATGAAGATCTCGTTCCTCAACCACTTAGGTGCGACGGGGGCACGGGGTGCTGCATGTCTCACATCCAATGAATCGACAACGGGGGTGAGGGAATTGAGGCCCAGTTGCGCAGTTGGTTCCTGGGCTCGGACTGTTGTGAACCAGTTGACCGTTTCTTGTTGATTGTGCGTTGTTCGAGCGCTTATCAGCCGCGTCATTCACGAACCCGGCGGCCGTTGCCTCCTCACCCAGCTCCAGGGCACGAACGTTGTGCGCGACGTCGCCTCTTCTTCGTCGGTCGACACCGCCGTTGAGTGGTTCGCAGGCACGCGGTGGATCCATAGAGCGAGATCCCGTGCATCGGCAGCGCCCGTTCCCGTGCACCGCCCTCAAGACCGTCTTGACCAGTGACGAAAGTCATAGGTGCCCCCCGTTGAGCAGCCGCTACGCCGCACGACGACACACGGTCCGCACCGAGGCCATCCAGAAGATCGCTGGGCTCCGCGAAGCGTTGACTCGAGTCGTCCGCTCACGGGGTGGGATGCCGGCGGTGGTGGCTTCGGCGCGCCGCCTCTCGACACCCATTCCGATGGGCCGACCGACTCAACGGAGCCCGTTGCGGCGCGGCCCAAGACGCGGTGGACGTGGATGATCGGGCTGCTGACGTTCACCACCTTCGCCGTCGGCGGCGTCTTCGGTGCGCAAGCCGCGTTCTCGTCGCCGAATGGCACCATGCAGTCGCATGGCACCGCTCACCTGGCACGGTTCGTCACACCGACTTCCGTCACGACCTCGACGACCACTTCGAGTACGACCACCACAACAACGACCGCGCCCGCACCGGTTCAGGCCGCGCCACCAACGACTGCTCCGGCACCTCCCCCAGCGCCAGCTCCAGCACCGACGGCCGCCGTCGTGCCGGCGGCACCGCCTGCGGTACCGGCCTTCGGCCAGGCGACGGCGTGGGGGTGCCCGGCGGCCCTTGCGTACCTGCAGGCGTACGCAGCACCAGGCTTCGCCTTGTCATGCCCCGGTTACGCCCTTGGCCACGAGGCAATGACGTGCGTGCACAGCACGCCGCAGTACCCGAACGCCTGTCCCAACGGTCCGACGATCGACATCTCCGACGCCTGCCCGCAGGCCTACATGAACGAGACGGCGAACTCGTGGTATCTGACCGGCCAGCTCGCCACCGAGCAGCAGAAGTACGGGGTGTCCTACGCCTCCATCGACCCCTTCGGAGCGTGCCCCTAAGGGTTCCGAAACAGCGGCTTCTTGAACTTCGGCCTCCATGGAGAGGTTTCTCCGGAGACCTTTGACCTCTCGAACCAGCAAGAGAGCGGCTTGCGAGATACAACCGTCCGAGACATCGCTCAGATCACTCGGCCGGTAGGCGCCACCCCACGAGTGCAGCACGCAGACGCTTCAGAGGTGCCTTGGGAGTTCTGTCCATGCGCACCAAGCCGTTGGTCTCTTGAAACGTGTCGGTGAGTTGCGTCCAGCAGTATCCCGAAATCACCGGGCTGTACAAGACCGCTCGACAAATGTCGCAGACTTGCTCGAGCCACGATTCGATCGTGGGGGCATTGCCGTAGCCATAGGCGTCAGGTGCTTCCTCGGCGAGCATGATGCCACCGCATTCCGACAGGACGATTGCCCGCGACTCGGCGTCGAACTCGTCAAGGGCCAACGTCCGTATTTCAGGGCCCAGGCCATCGAATAACTCGCCGACACTCTGAGCAGACGCGTACCGCGAGGTGAGCGCCGCCGCATCCTGCATGTAGTCGTGAATACCGATCACGTTTCCACCCCACGTCTCCCAGCCGTCGTTTGCGCTGATGAGACGGTGCGGGTCGAGTGCCATCGTCAGATTCGTGAGCCCTCGCAAGGCCGCACGGTGTTGCTCGTTGTGAGTGAGATCTGGAAACCCCCACGATTCATTGACTGGAACCCACGCGATGATCGACGGATGGTTGCAATCTCGAGAGATGACGCGCATCCACTCGGTCGTCAAGGCGACGACCGTACTGCGGCGAGAACTCGTGGGCACTGGGGAGTTCTTCCCAGACGAGAACCCCAAGTTCATCGCAGAAAGCAAGCCAGCGCGGATCCTCGATCTTCTGATGTTTGCGAACACCATTGAGGCCCAGCTCCTTGACCAATTCGACATCTCGGCGCAGTGCCGCCACGTCGGGAGCAGTGAGTCCGCTGTCAGGCCAGTATCCCTGGTCAAGAGCCATCCGAAGGGTGAGCAGCTCACCATTCAGCCATATGCGTCCACGCTCAACCGCGACGGAGCGGATCCCCACATAGCTTTCGACCGCGTCGGTCTCACTTCCGGTGACGTACTCGATGGAGGCATCAATCAGAGTGGGCCGATCGGGGCTCCAGAGAAGGCCCGCCGGATCCTCTGTCGCGGCGGATTGCAGGTTGAATGTTCGGGCTACTTGGACGCTCTGGTCGCGCACGCCCTTCACAGCGATCTGGTCGTCGATCAATGGCCTCGTGCCCTGAAACAGCCGCACTCGCATGAAATCCCCAGGGCGTGGATCTCCTTGAATTTCTGCTCTCAGTGATACGGACGGCCCATCGATATCTGATGTCCAGTCGAGCTGCGCGATGTAGGTCCTCGGAGTCCATTCCAGCCACACCGACTGCCAAATCCCAGTGGTGCGGCTGTACCAGATCTCGTGCGGCTTCGATGTCCAATCCTGCTTCCCGCGTGGAAGACCTTTCCTCCTCGGGAAGTCATCCGCCCGCACCACAATTTCGAGCTCATCTGCCTCAGACACAGCGTGACTGATGTCGACAGCAAATGGAGTGTGTCCTCCCTCGTGGGAGCCAACCATCTCCCCGTTGACCCAAACCCAGGACGCCCAATCGATCGCTCCGAAGTGAAGGATGACCCTCTTCTCAGATGGATGATCGACCGGCGGCCGCCACATCCGGCGGTACCAACACCGGCTCAGATCTCCAGTGAACTTGACGCCACTGAGCACCGTTTCGGGACAGAAGGGCACCAGGATGCGTGCGTCGAAGTCCACATCAGAGGGGTGCTGCCACCCGCTGTCGGGATCCACTGCAAAATCCCACGACCCGTCGAGGCTCTCCCACGTGGAGCGCCGAAGAAGGGGACGCGGAAATTGTTCGTCTCGCATTCGGAGGTCCCATCGTGTTGGTGGATGTTTCCCCTAAGCTTGCCCGTGCCAGAAGGGAGCGGGTAATGCCCCTGGTCACAGGCTCGAACCCTCAAGCAAGCTGGCCCGCTCTGGGCAGCGCGTCATGCAGGGTCTCGCATATCCACCTGCCCGGATCTTGGGTCTGGGTCTGCCGTGAAGGGCTGAACGTGAGCGTCTTCGCGCCATGGGCAAGGGCGGGGAGATTCGCCGACCGCATCCTGGACGCGGGAGGCCGATAACGACGCCGGCCTTTTGGCCGAATGAACCCAGAACTTTTCCAATTCGGCAGCACACGCCTAGCCATCGGGCGGCTGATTGAAACCATGGTTGGATTCTCCGGGACGGGGTAAAGACAACCAAAGCGCAACGGAAGCCATAGAGGCGTGTCTACAAGGATCGCTCCCGCCGCGCGGATGACCGGCAACTACTGCCGTAAAGGATGGTATGAGACGCCATGTGGCGAGGTGTCTACGCGCCAGTCTCGGCGCTACTTCTCGTGGTCACTTTGGGCACATTCGGGGTTCCCGCCGGTGCCAAAAGCGCCCAGAGCGATCTTCAGGCGAAGGCGCTGTCCATTTCCGATATGCCGAGCGGGTGGACCAAGGACAGGTCGCCCCAAGCTGCCAACCTTTCGAGTCTCGGGGGCTGCCTCAAGGAATTGGCCGACCCCAAGAAGCCCGCTGGCCTTTTCCAGGTGGCTGTGGCATTCGGCCTTCATTCCCTGCCCGCACTCGAGGAGGTTCTCGACACAGGCAAGACGGCGCAAACCCGCTACGACAAGTCCATTGAGGTACTGAGCAACTGCACCACGGTGCGCATCACGAGGAACGGAAAGACGTTCACTTGCTCAGTGGACGCGATGACCTTTCCAGCGATTGCCGATTCGTCCTCGGCGTACAGCATTTCCCTCACGGCCGAGGGTGTCTCCATCGACATCGACATCATCTACTTCCGTCTTGGAAACATTTACGGCAGCTTGAGCTACGAGAACTTCTCACCCGCCGAGGGCACGGTCGAAGACTTCGTCGATGAGGCCGTGAGCAAGGTTGAAGGCAGCCCCATCAAGACAGCGGTGAGCAGTTGAGTCGGCCGAGGGCGAAGACGCGAGTTAGCCGGCACGATCCCTCTTCAGACTGACAACGTCTGCCACAAACGGACGCATTCACTGGCACTGGACCCGCGCAGCTGGAAGACAATCTTGGTTGAGCGCTGGCAGTCCGGGACCGCGTCGAAGCTCAGGCCTCTGGAGGCTCCTCGACAGCGCCCGGGGGCAAGGTGCCGGTGGCGGCCTCCCAGCCGATAGCGGCGAGGCGGGCAGTCATCACCTTGGTGATGCCGAGGCCGATGCCCGCTGCGGCAGCCCACAGCAGTGCGTCGGGCCACGAGAATCGAGCGTCGGTGAGGTCAAACGGCGTAGCCGGGGCAGTGTCCTTACTGACGGCCTTATACGTGGCCCGGATGAGTTTCCGAGCGAGCAGCCCACCCAACATGCCGGTGACCACCGAGACAACTTTCCACGCCCGCTCACGGCCGGCCGTGTCGGGCGCTTGATGAACGGTCACCCCAGCAATCTACTAACCGCCTGGGATTGATGCCCACGCTCGGAGTCGGCGTCTGGAAACCGATTCCATAGCCCGAGCGGCGGTCGGGTGCAGCGGGGCTCGTCTTCGCGTCGTCAGGGATGTTGGGCACCGCAGGCTGAGAGCTCCCCTTCGCCCTTCGCCCATTTCCGCGCCCGGCTCCGTAGACGCTCCCGTGAGTCCGTCGACATCGACAATCCGTTGCCGACTGCACGGGAGGACTCCAGCCAATGAATGAGCATCCATCTGAAGAGGCGAGCCGAGATGCCGGTTACCGATGCGGACCGCCGCTTCAGGTTCCGATGGCCCAGGGAATGCCGGCAGCTCTCA
Organism: uncultured Acidimicrobiaceae bacterium; assembly: GCA_963791995.1. Lineage (GTDB taxonomy): Bacteria > Actinomycetota > Acidimicrobiia > Acidimicrobiales > RAAP-2 > Bog-473. The sequence goes on from CAWBUQ010000016.1 coordinate 79,580, forward strand.
GATGGAAACGGCGGGGTCATCGGGCTACTACCGCCGGTGAGAGCGAAAACACGAAGAAAGCTCCGGGGGAGAGACTCGAACTCTCAACCTAGCGGTTAACAGCCGCTTGCTCTGCCATTGAGCTACCCCGGAATGTGAAGCAAAGGGTCCAAGAACAGCCCCCGAACGTTAGCAGCGAGCCAATGGGCTGACGGCTCCCGAAGCGCCTCAGAGAACGCCCCTGAGGAGGGCTCTTGGAGACGGCGGCCCGCCCGTCTGGCGCTTCCAGCCGGCGCAGACCGGGCAGACCGAAGCGTCATTCCCGTAACCTTCGACCATGACGATCAACACCGCCGTACCCATCCGCCACGCCGACCGCTTCTTCATCGGCGGGAAGTGGGTCGAGCCCTCGTCCTCCGACGTCATCGAGGTCATCGACTCGTCGACCGAGGAGCCCTACTTCAGCGTCGCCGAGGCCCGCGAGGCCGACATGGCCCGGGCGGTCGACGCCGCCCGCGAGGCCTTCGACCGCGGGCCGTGGCCCAGGATGACGCACGCCGAGCGGGCCGAGTACCTGCGGGCGATCGGCGAGGGCCTGCGGGGCAAGGCCGACGAGGTCGGCCAGCTGTGGCCCCGCGAGTCCGGCGCACTGCACCTCATCGCCCAGCACACCGCCCCCGGCATGGCCGGCGTCTTCGACTTCTACGCCGGCCTGGCCGACACCTTCCCCTTCGAGGAGCGGGCGCAGCCGACCATGGGCGGCGAGTTCGGCCTGCTGGTCCGCGAGCCGGTCGGCGTGGTCGGGGCGATCATCCCGTGGAACGCACCGCTCGGCCTCATCTCCTACAAGATCGCCCCCGCCCTGCTCGCCGGATGCACGGTCGTCCTCAAGTCCTCGCCGGAGGCTCCCGGCGCCGCCTACCTCTTCGCCGAGATCGCCGAGGACATCGGCTTGCCGCCGGGCGTGCTCAACGTCGTGACGGCGGACCGCGAGGTCTCCGAGCTCCTGGTGCGCAACCCCGGCGTCGACAAGATCACCTTCACCGGCTCCACCGCGGCCGGCCGTCGCATCGCCTCGCTCTGCGGTGAGCGGATCGCCCGCTGCACGCTCGAGCTCGGCGGCAAGTCGGCCGCGGTGATCCTCGACGACATGGACCTGCAGGCAGGCCGCCAGCGCCATCTCGGGCGCCGAGTGCTTCCTCTCGGGGCAGGTCTGCTCCTCGCTGACCCGGCTCATCGTCAGCCGCTCCCGCCACGACGAGTTCGTCGAGGCGCTGGCCGGCACCTTCTCCCAGGTCAAGGTCGGCGACCCCTTCGACGCGCAGACCCAGATGGGGCCCGCTCGCCATGGACCGCCAGCGCGACCGGGTCGAGGGCTACATCGCCAAGGGTGTGGCCGAGGGAGCGAAGCTGGCGACGGGCGGTGGCCGCCCCAAGGACCTCGAGCGTGGCTACTACATCGAGCCGACCGTCTTCGGCAACGTCGACAACCACTCGACCATCGCCCAAGAGGAGATCTTCGGTCCGGTCCTCAGCGTGATTCCCGGCCGACGACGAGGAGCACGCCGTCGACCCTCGCCAACGACACGATCTACGGCCTCAACGCCTCGGTCTTCACCAACGACGTCGACCGGGCGCGCCAGGTCGCCGGCCAGCTGCGCTCGGGCACCGTCGGCCACAACGCCTTCCGCACCGACTTCGGCATGGCGTTCGGCGGCTTCAAGCAGTCGGGCATCGGCCGAGAGGGTGGGACCGAGGGTCTGCTGCCGTTCCTCGAGACCAAGACCGTGATCCTCAACGGCGAGCCCAGCGGCTCCTAGAGAGCGCCGCCAGCCCCGGCGGCACGTCCGCGGACTAGGACTCTTCGAGGTAGTCCCGCAGTAGGTGCGCGGCGTCGGGGCGGCGCAGCTTGGCCAGGGTCTTGGACTCGATCTGGCGCACCCGCTCGCGGGTGACGCCGAACTCCTTGCCCACTTCTTCGAGGGTGCGGATCTTGCCGTCGTCGAGCCCGAAGCGCAGACGGACGACGTCCTGCTCGCGCTCGGAGAGGTGACCGAGCGCCTCGCGCACCGCGGCGTCGAGCAGTGAGCGCGTCGCCGCGTCGTCGGGCACGACCGCGCCGCGGTCCTCGATCAGATCGGACAGGTTGAAATCGTCCTCGTCGCCGACCGGCTGCTCGAGCGACACCGTGTCCTGGTTGATGCGCAGGATCTCGCGCACCCGTTCGATCGGCAGTTCGACGCGCAGCGCGACCTCTTCGATCGTCGGCTCGCGCCCGAGCTCTTGGAGGAGCTGACGCTGCGCCCACACGACCTTGTTGATGGTCTCGACCATGTGCACGGGGATCCGGATGGTGCGCGCCTGGTCGGCGATGGCCCGCGTGATGGCCTGACGGATCCACCACGTCGCGTAGGTCGAGAACTTGAAGCCCTTGGTGTGGTCGAACTTGTCGACCGCGCGCATCAGGCCGAGGTTCCCCTCCTGAATCAGGTCGAGGAACGCCAGCCCGCGGTTGCGGTAGCGCTTGGCGATCGAGACCACGAGGCGGAGGTTGGCCTCGATCAGCTCGTCCTTGGCCTTGAGGCCCTTGCGCATGAGGCGCCGGTTGCGCGTCTGCTCCTCGGGGCTGAGGAGGTCCGAGGCCGGTCCGCCCTCTTCCTCGGCCAGCTCGTGGGCGGCCAGCCGGCCCGCGGCGAGGTTCCCCGCCTCGATCGTCTGGGCGATCTCCACCTCGAGCTCGGCGTTGAGCAAGCGGGACCCGGCCGATCTCCTTGAGATAGGTGTGGACGGGGTCCTCTGCGCTGCCCCCGGACTCGCTCGAACTGGCCCGCCGGCCGCTGGCGTCGCGCCGGGCGGGCGCCCGGGCGCTCCCGTTGGTGCTGCCGTTCGTTCGATTGCCCGCGCGTGCTCGAGGGTTCCTTGTGCGGCACCACCTCGACGATCGGGATCCTCTTCTTCGTCTTCGACGAGCGCGACACCTTCAGCCGTCACGCAGTCGATCAGCGCGGTGAGGACCTCGGGCGTGAGCTCGACGGTGTGGAGCGCCTCGATCAGCTCCGCCTGCGTCAGCTGTCCTTTGACGCGCCCGGCCGCGAGCACCGCTTCGAACTCGAGCTGCGAGATGCCGGGTGGCAGCGCGCCGAGACCGATCGGCGTCACCGACGCGTCAGTCGACGGCACACCACCGGGAGCAAACGCAGACGAGGGTGACGTGCGCGCATCGGTCGGCGACACATCAGACGCGGGACGCGCATCCAGATTCTCGTCGTCGATCACGCTTGCCGTCTCTTCGCTCACTCTCGCACGTCCAACTCGGTCTCCCCTCGATCCCTGCTGACTAACCAAGCTACCAACCGATCGGCCGCGTCGTGTCCGGCGTCGGATTCGTCGAGTTGGTCCAGCCAGAGGCGCACTTGTGCGGTCTCGTGCCGCGCGTGGACTGCCACGTGTCGGCGCCGGCCCGCGACTCCGACCTCGATCTCGGTCATGGCGCGACGGGCCGCCCCGCGCAACAGCACGGCAACCACCGAGTCCACCGGGTCCCCCAAATTCGGGGTCGCCCGACATCGGCTCTTCGACTATGACGCGTCGCAACAGGCTGGCCACCTCCGGTGACGCGGACTCCACCGCTTCGTGCACGCTGTCACTCTCCAGCAGCGCCGCAAACGCCTGGCGTTGCAGCGCATCGGCGAAGAGCACGACATGCACTCGATCTGCTACTTCTTCGGGCCGGTGCACCGCCAGCTTGAGCGCCTCGAGCCCAGGCCCAGGTCGCAGGGCTGCAGCCTGGGCCATTCCCGCTGCCGAGTCGTCGGGGCCGTAGCTGTCGCCGTCGTCCTCGGGGTACTCCGACGGCGGTGGTTCGTCGCCGCGCGAGGACCGCTTGCGGCGTCCCGGTGCGCTCTCGACGGGAGGGTGCGCGCGGAGATACTCGAGTCGCTCGCGCAGCTTCGCCGCGTCGACCCGGCAGCGATCGGCCAGCTGCATGACGTACTGGTCGCGCACCAGATCGTCGGGGTGCTCGGCAACCGCGGTGAGCGCGGCCTCGGCCGCCCGGGCCCGCCCCTCGGCCGTCGTGAGGTTGCCGGTCCCGAGCATGCGGTCGACGCGGAACTGGAGGAAGGGCCGGGCCTCGCGGATCGCCGTGGCCAGCGCGCCGGGGTCGCGTCCGGGCCAGGTCACCGGGGTCGCTCCCGCCGGGCAGGTCCGCCACCACGACGTCGACCTCGTGCTTGCGCTCCCACTCGTAGACGCGCGACGTCGCGCTCTGGCCGGCCGCGTCGGCGTCGTAGGCGAGCACGATGCGCTTGGCGAAGTTGCGCAACAGCGTGAAGTGCTCCTCGGCCAGCGCGGTCCCGCACGTCGCCACCGCCCACGGCGCGCCGGCCTGGAAGCACCCGATGACGTCGGTGTAGCCCTCGCACACGACGACCTCGCCCTGCGCGATGATGCCGCTGCTTGGCCCAGTTGAGCGCGTAGAGCGTGCGCCGCTTCGAGTAGATCGGCGACTCCTGTGAGTTCTTGTACTTCGGCTCCGGCCGCTCCGGCGGTGCCGCCCCGGGTCGCGCCGGGAGGATGCGCCCGCCCAACGCGACGGGTCGTCCCGACGGATCGCAGATGGGGAACAGGATGCGCCCGCGGAAGAAGTCCTGTTGCCGGCCGCGCCGGTTGACGAAGCCGAGCCCGGAGTCCGAGAGCACCTTTTCGGGCAATTTCAGGGCTTTGGCCAAGGCGTCCCAGTCGTCGGGAGCCCAGCCGAGACGGAACTGGCGCACCACGGCGCCGTCGTAGCCACGCGAGCGCAGGTAGTCGCGCGCCGGGCCGGCGTCGGGCGCGGAGAGCAGGCGGTCGTGGTACCACGTCACGGCGCGCTCCATGGCGTCGAGCAGTTCGGAACGCCGCTTGTGGTCGCGCCCCATCTCGGCGTCTTCGTGCAGCGTGATCCCCGCCCGGTCGGCGAGGAAGCGCACCGCGTCGACGAAGTCGAGGTGGTCCATGGCGCGCACGAAGCTGATGGCGTCGCCCGAGGCGTGGCAGCCGAAGCAGTAGTAGAAGCCCTCTTCCGCATTGACACTGAAGGAGGGCGTCTTCTCGGTGTGGAAGGGACACAGGCCGCTCCAGCGCCGACCCACCTTCTTCAGTGCGGCGTGCTCGCTGATCAGGCCGACGATGTCGGTGGCCGCCCGGACCTGCGCGACCTCCTCGTCCGGTATCCCCACACCCCGACGGTACCGCGGCGTTGTCGCCGGCCCGGCCGGCACCTACGTTCTGGCGATGGCTGTCACCATCTACGGCGTCTGCGCCCTGACCTTCATGATGGGCATGTACGCCCTCGAGGCGCGCGGCCGGGCGTTCATCTTGGCCTTCGCGCTCGGGTGCGCCCTGTCGAGCTCCTACGGCTTCTTGTCCGGGGCCTGGCCTTTCGGCGTGGTCGAGGCCGTCTGGACCCTCATCGCGCTCCGGCGCTACGTCCTCGCCGGACGCCCGCAACAGTCGGCGCCCTGAGTGCCCGGAGTGCGGAGTGCCCTGAGGCTTCTGGTCGGGACCGGGTGCGGATGCCGGGACCGGGTGCGGATGCCGGGACCGGGGTCTCCTCCCCGAGCTCCCCGCTCCCCCGCTAGTCGGCTGCGGAGGCCAGGACGGCCTGGGCCGCGGCGAGGCGGGCCACCGGCACCCGGAAGGGCGAGCAGCTGACGTAGTCGAGCCCGGCGTCGTAGAAGAGCCCGATGGAGGCGGGGTCGCCGCCGTGCTCACCGCAGACGCCGACCTTGAGGCCCGGACGGGTGGACCGGCCGCGCTCGGTGCCGAGGCGGACCAGCTCGCCCACGCCGTCGAAGTCGACCACCTCGAAGGGGTTGCGCGGCAGCAGGCCGAGCTCGAGGTAGGCGTCCATCATGCGGCCCTCGACGTCGTCGCGCGAGAAGCCGAACGTCATCTGGGTCAGGTCGTTGGTGCCGAAGGAGAAGAAGTCGGCCACCTCGGCGATCTCGGCGGCCCGCAGCGCCGCCCGCGGCGTCTCGATCATCGTGCCGATCGTCACCTCGAGCTTGCCCGACCTCGGCGAGCCGGACTTCGCCGCACCCTTCGACGGCCTCGGCGCCCGCTCGCTGGTTCACCTCGGCCACGGCGTCCTCGACCCAGCCCCGGGCCAGCGCCAGCTCGGCGCGCGTCACGGTGAGCGGGATCATGATCTCGACGATCGGGTGGCCCCCGTCGGCGACCCGCTGGCGGGCCGCCTCCATCAGCGCGCGCACCTGCATGGCGTAGAGCCCCGGCTTGATCACCCCGAGCCTGACCCCGCGGGTCCCGAGCATCGGGTTCGATTCCTTCCACGACAGCGCCGCGTCGTAGAGCCGCCGCTCCTCGGGGTTGAGCCCGACGGTGGCCTCCTTGTGGGCCAGCTCCTCGGTCGAGGGCAAGAACTCGTGCAGGGGTGGGTCGAGCAGACGCACCGTCACCGGCAGTCCGTCCATGGCGGCGAGGATGGCGATGAAGTCCTCGCGCTGGACGACGCGCAGCTCCTCGAGCGCGTCGGCCTCCTCGGTGGGTGACTGCGCCAGGATCATGCGGCGCACGACCGGCAGACGGTCCTCACCGAGGAACATGTGCTCGGTGCGGCACAGGCCGATGCCCTCGGCGCCGAGCTTGCGCGCGTTGGCGGCGTCGTCGCCGGTGTCCGCGTTGGCCCGCACGTTGAGGTGGCCCTTGCGGATGGCGTCGGCCCACGAGAGCACCGTGGCGAAGGCGGCCGGCGGCTTGGCCGCGGTCAGCGGGATCTGCCCGGCGACCACGATCCCCGCACCGCCGTCGAGCGAGACCCAGTCGCCCTGGAAGAGGGTGACGCCGCCCGCGGTCACCTGGTGGTCGCCCAGGCGCAGGACCTCGGCGCCGACGACGGCGGGCTTGCCCCAGCCCCGGGCGACGACGGCGGCGTGGCTGACCAGGCCGCCGCGTGCGGTGAGGATGCCCTCGGCCGCCAGCATGCCGTGCACGTCCTCGGGTGAGGTCTCGTTGCGGACCAGGATGACCTGCTCGCCGCGCTCGGCGGCCGCCGCCGCGTCGTCGGCGGTGAAGTAGATGCGGCCGACCGCGGCACCCGGGCTCGCCCCGAGGCCCTTGGCCCAGGTCACGTAACCCGAGCTGGCGAACTGGGGGTGGAGCACCGAGTCGAGGTGGTCCTCGGTGATGCGTGACACCGCTTCGGCCTTGGAGATGCCGAGGTCGCTCGGGCGCACCATGTCGACCGCCATCTTCAGGGCGGCGGCCCCGGTGCGCTTGCCCACCCGGGTCTGGAGCATCCAGAGCTTGCCCTGCTCGATGGTGAACTCGGTGTCGCACATGTCCTGGTAGTGCGTCTCGAGGCGCTCGAAGATCTTGAGCAGCTCGCCGTGCACCTTGGGGAACTGCTTCTTCAGCGCGGCAATGGGCTCGGTGTTGCGGATGCCGGCCACCACGTCCTCGCCCTGGGCGTTGACCAGGAAGTCGCCGTAGGCGCCCTTGGTCCCCGTCGCCGGGTCGCGGGTGAAGCCGACCCCGGTGCCCGAGTTGTCGTCTCGGTTGCCGAAGACCATCGCCTGCACGTTGACGGCGGTGCCGAGGTCGTGCGCGATGCGCTCGCGCTCGCGGTAGGCGATGGCACGCGGGCCGTTCCAGCTGCGGAACACCGCCTCGATCGCACCGCGCAGTTGCTCGGCCGGCTTCTGGGGGAAGGGCTTGCCGGTGTGGCGCTCGACGATCTGCTGGTAGGAGTCGACCAGGTAGCGCAGTAGCTCGACGGGGACCTTGGCGTCCGAATCGGTGCCGGCCAGCTCCTTGGCCGCGTCGAAGAGGGACTCGAACTCCTCGCCGGGCAGTTCGAGGACGATGCGGGCGTACATGGCGATGAAGCGGCGGTACGAGTCGAAGGCGAAGCGCTCGTCACCGGTCTGCTTGGCCAGGCCCTCGACGGAGTCGTCGTTGAGGCCGAGGTTGAGGACGGTGTCCATCATCCCGGGCATGGAGAACTTGGCTCCCGAGCGCACCGACACCAACAGCGGGTCGACGGCGTCGCCGATGACCTTGCCCATGGCCTTCTCGAGCCGGGCCCGGGCGGCGGCCACCTCGGCGTCGAGGCCCTTGGGCCACCCGCCCGCCATGTAGGCGCGGCAGGCGTCGGTCGAAATCGTGAAGCCCGGCGGCACCGGCAGCTCGAGTACCGACGTCATCTCGGCCAGGTTGGCGCCCTTGCCACCCAGGAGGTCCTTGAGCTCCATGGGCGGGCGTGGGTGCGTGTGGTCGAAATCGAAGACGTACGGCATCGGGCCTCCTTGCCCTGGACGGCCGGCCGCGCGTGGTCGCGGCACTGCGCTCATCACCCGTCCCGACCTGGGACGAGCCAAGCCAGCCTACTTTCCCTGCGGCTTTCCCTCGGGCGGCTCATCCCCGGTTTTCGACGGGTCGGCGCCCCTGTCCCACTCGTCACCGATGCCGCGCACCTGGTGCTGGAAGACCTCCTTGGCCTGGCGCATGTAGTCACGCACGATCGCCAGCTCCTCGAGCGCGAAGCGCTGCGAGACCCGGCGCATCTCGTCTGCAACAGGGCGCTGCAGATCGGAGAGCCTGTCCTGCGCCTCGGGCACGATCTCGACCCACACCCGGCGGCGGTCCTCGGTGTCGCGCCGCCGGGTCACCATGCCCGCCGCCTCGAGCCGGTCCAGAATGAAGGTCACCGCGCCGGTGGTCAGGGCCGCCTCCTCGGCGAGGTGGCCCGCGGTGATCGGCCCCAGTCGGCCAATAAGGTCGAGACAGCGCATGTCGGTCCGACTCAGCTTCAGCGTCTTGGCCAGGCCACCCTCGAACTCGCTCGCCGCGCCCAGGTACCCCATGATCTCGCTGCGCAGCTGCTGGCCCAGCTCCGACCGCGACCATTGTCTTGACACGTAAATAACTTTAGCACTAAGTTTCTTTGTTAATGGCAATTTCTCCGACAGCTTCTCTGGCCGTGGAGGCCCACGATCTGGTCAAGGTCTTCCCCCGCGGCAACGTGCGGGCGCTCGACGAGGTCTCCATCGCCGTCGAGACCGGGACCGTGCTCGGCCTCTTGGGCCCGAACGGCGCCGGCAAGACGACGGCGGTGCGCATCCTCTCGACCATCCTCGAGCCCGACTCTGGCACCGCCACCATCTTGGGCCACGACGTCGTCAAGGAGCCCGAGGTGGTGCGGCGCCTCATCGGACTGGCCGGCCAGTACGCCACCGTCGACGAGAACCTGACCGGTCGCGAGAACATCTACATGGTCGGACGGCTCACCCACCTCAGCCGCAAGACCTCGACCATGCGGGCCGTCGAGCTCTTGGAGGTCTTCGGCCTCTCCGACGCCGGCGACCGCGTCCTCAAGACCTACTCGGGCGGGATGCGGCGCCGCCTCGACCTGGCCGCCGCCCTCGTCGCCAGTCCCCCGGTCCTCTTCTTGGACGAGCCGACCACCGGCCTCGATCCCCAGAGCCGCCAGGACCTGTGGGGCGTGATCGAGGAGCTGGTGCGCGAAGGCACGACGGTCCTGCTCACCACCCAGTACCTCGAGGAGGCCGACCGCCTCGCCCGGGACATCGTGGTGATCGATCACGGCCACGTGATCGCCGAAGGCACGCCGGCCGAGCTCAAGGCCGACCTCGGCACCTCGGTGGTCTCGGTGACGCTCGGCACTCGTGAGATCGTGGCGACCGCGCTGAGCTTGCTCGCCCCCCTCACCGCCAAGGAGCCCGTCGTCGACAACGCCACGGTGGAGCTGACGGTCGAGAACGGTCCTGCGGTCGGCGCCGAGGTCCTGCGCGCCCTCGACGCCGCCCAGATCCCCGTCAGCGGGTTGGCGCTGCGCGAGCCCAGCCTCGACGACGTCTTCTTGAGCCTCACCGGACACAAGACCGAAGCCGAGACCGACGACGAGCGGACGGCCCGCAAGAGCGCAGGGCGCCGACGCGCCGCCGCCGCCGCCGACAGCGACGGCACGACTGACGGAAAGGACGCCGCATGACGACGGTCGCACTCCCCCAGCTCAAAGAGCAGACGGCGATGGCCGGCGGCGGCCGGCTGAGCTGGGCCCTGCAGGACACGTTGACGGTCACGTGGCGGAACCTCAAGGCGCTGATGCGGACCCAGGAGCAGGTGTTCTTCGCGGCGGTGCAGCCGATCATGTTCACGCTGCTCTTCGTCTACGTCTTCGGCGGCGCCATCCACACCTCGGTCCCCTACGTCGACTACCTCATCCCGGGCATTTACGTGCAGACCGTCGCTTTCGGCGCGGTGACCACCGCCGTCGGCCTCTCCGAGGATTTGTCCAAGGGACTGATCGAGCGCTTCCGGGCGCTGCCGATGGCCCGCTCGGCCGTGCTCGGGGGACGCACGACGGCGGACCTGGTGCGCAACGTCTTCGTGGTCCTCCTCATCACCGCGGTCGGCTTCGCCGTCGGCTTTCGCATCTCGACCAACTTCGGCCTCTTCCTCCTGGGCGCGCTGATCGTGTTGCTCTTCAGCTACACGCTCTGCTGGGGCTTCGCCACGGTCGGACTCTCGGCGCCCAATGCCGAGACGGCGCAGACGATGGTGTTCCCGATCCTCTTCCCCTTCATCTTCGCCTCGTCGGCCTTCGTCCCGGTGAGCGCCATGCCGGGCTGGCTCCAGGCGTTCGCCCAACACCAACCGGTGACCCAGGTGGTCGACGCCGCCCGCTCGCTCATGGTGGGCGGGACGCTGCAGGACACGCGCGCCGTGTGGGCGGCCCTGGCATGGTGCTTCGGACTCCTGATCGTCCTGGCGCCGCTGGCGGTCCGCAAGTACCGCAAGGTCGCCTGAGCGACCGCCCCCGCTCCCGCCACTCCTCGCCCGGTCTACGCCTCGCCGGTGCGGCGGCGCAGTTCGGCCACCAGTCCGTCGATGGGCACGCGCACCTGCTCGGTCGTGTCGCGGTCACGCACCGTCACCGCGTTGTCCTCGAGCGAGTCGAAGTCGACGGTCACGCACCACGGCGTGCCCACTTCGTCCTGGCGGCGGTAGCGCTTGCCGATGCCCTGCGTCACGTCGTAGTCGCACATGAAGTGGGGCTGGAGGGCCTTGAGGACCTAACGGGCCAGCGGGCTCGAGCGTGTCCTTCTTCGACAGCGGCAGGACCGCCACTTGATAGGGCGCCAGGCTCCAGTGCAGGCGCAGCACCGTGCGCGGCTCTCCCCCGACCTCGTCCTCGGTGTAGGCCGCGAGCAAGAAGGCCATCATGGTGCGGGTGGCGCCGGCCGCCGGCTCAATCACATAGGGCGTGTAGCGCTCGTTCGCCTGTGTGTCGTAGTAATCGAGCTTCTCCCCCGATGCCTTGGCGTGCGCCGTCAGGTCGTAGTCGCCGCGGTTGGCGATCCCCTCGAGCTCGTCCCAGCCCCAGGGGAAGAGGAACTCGACGTCGGCCGTGCCGAGTGAGTAGTGCGACAGCTCGCTCTGCTCGTGGTGGCGCAGCCGCAACTGGTCGGCCGGGATGCCAAGGCGCAGGTACCAGTCCATGCGCTCCTTGAGCCAGTACTCGAACCACGTCGGCGCCTCGTCGGGCGGGACGAAGTACTCGAGCTCCATCTGCTCGAACTCGCGGGTGCGGAAGACGAAGTTCTGCGGCGTGATCTCGTTGCGGAAGGACTTGCCGACCTGGGCGATGCCGAACGGCGGCTTCTTGCGCGTCGTGCCGAGCACGTTGGCGAAGTTGGTGAACATGCCCTGGGCGGTCTCGGGCCGCAGGTAGGCGATGTGGCCCTCGTCCTCGACCGGACCGGCATGGGTCTTGAACATCAGGTTGAAGGCCCGGGCCTCGGTCAGGTCGTGCGAGCCGCAGTTGGGGCAGACGCCCTGAATCTTGTCGGCTCGCCAGCGCTCGTGGCAGTTCTTGCAGTCGACCAGGGGGTCGGTGAAGGTGGCCAGGTGGCCCGAGGCCTCCCAGACGGCCGGCGGGCCGAGGATGGCCGCGTCGAGCCCGACCACGTCGTCGCGCTCTTGGACCATGGCGCGCCACCACGCGTTCTTGACGTTGCGCAGCATGTTGACCCCGAGCGGGCCGTAGTCGTAGGTGGAGCGGAAGCCGCCGTAGATCTCGGCCGACGGGAAGATGAAGCCCCGGTGGCGGCAGAGGCGCACCACCTTCTCCATCAGGTCGTCGGGGGCATCTTCGCTCGGCCCGGCGCCGGCCGTGTCGGTCTCTGTCATCGGTGCAGGTTACCGGAGCCGATTCTGGCGCTGACCTCGTTGGCCAGGAGGCGACCCCGCACCGTGAGCACGGCCCGGTCCCCCTCGCGCCGCACCAGTCCCTCGAGCCCGGACGGATCGTCCAACGCGTCCCCATGGCACCCCACGGCGCGTGCGCAGCGCGAGGGTGAGCGCCTCGAACTCGCGCTGATCCGCCGTGAGCTCCTCGCGTCCGGCCTCGGGCGAACGACCAGCGGCCACCGCGTCGATGTAGCGGTCCGGCGTGCGGACGTTCCACCAGCGGACGCCGTCGCCGTGCGAGTGCGCCGCCGACCCGATGCCCACGTAGTCGCCCTGCTCCCAGTAGAGGTGGTTGTGCGCGCACTCGTGGCCGGGCCGGGCCCAGTTGGAGATCTCCTCCCACTCGTACCCGGCGGCGCCGAGAAGAGCGTCGGCCAGCTCGTAGCGGCGGGCCTCGGTGTCGTCGTCGGGGTGGCGCGTCGCGTCGCGGGCGAGCGGCGTCCCCGGCTCGACCGTCAAGCCGTACGCACTGAGGTGCGGCGGCGGGTGCTCGAGGGAGAGGACGCTCTCGAGGGTGGCCACCCAGTCGGCGTCGCTCTCGGTGGCGGCACCGAAGATGAGGTCGAGGTTCCACGTTGCGAAGCCGGCCGCGGCGACCGCGCCGGCAATGCGCTCGGCGGCGTCCGGGACCACACGCCGGCCGAGACCGACGAGGACGTGGTCGTGCGTCGACTGCAGCCCGAAGGAGACGCGGGTGACCCCGGCGCGCCGGTAGGCGCCGAGGTGCGCGTCGTCGGCGTCCTCGGGATTGCACTCGACGGTGACCTCCGCCTCGGGCGCGCGCGGGATGGCCTCGAGGATGCGGCACAAGGTATCGGGATGGAGGCGGGACGGCGTCCCCCCTCCGAAGAAGACCGAGGTCGGCAGCGCGAGGTCGGCTTCCCCGAAGACGCGCTGCACATCGAGGACGCACGCGTCGGCGTAGCGCTCCATGAGATGGTCGCGGTCGGTGTAGGTGGCGAAGGCGCAGTAGTCGCAGCGCTCCCGGCAGAACGGGACGTGGACGTAGACGCCGAACGCGCTCAAAGGCCGGCGGAGGAACGCACCGAGCGGAGGCGGCGGTCGAGGTGGACCTCCATCGCCTCGGTGGCCAGCTCGGCGACCTCGTCGGCGCCGGGCGGCGGCGGCGGGCGCAGCACCGAGGCCAGGTCGCCGCCGAGGATGCGGCGCAGCAGGCCCAGCGCGGCCGGGCTCATGGGACGCCCGCTGCGGTGGGCGCGGCAGAGCGTGCCCCCCGCCACGAGGTCGAACGCCACCAGCTCGACGGTGCCGTCGGGCTCGCCGCAGGCGGCGCACTCGCTCAGCACGGGGCCCGCACCTTCGAGGACGAGCGCCTTCAAGAAGAACGCCGGTGCGAGGAGGGTCGAGTCGGACGCGTCGTCGGCCAGCGCGCGCAGCGCGCCGACCAGCATGGAGTACAGGCGCGGGTCGGGGTGGCGCTCCTGGGCCATCTGGTCGGTCACCTCGAGCAGCGACATGCCGCGCGCGATGCGCGCCAGGTCCTCGCGCACCGTGCGGAAGGCGTCGACCACCTCGACCTGGTTGACGATGTCGAGGTCGCCCCTCCCCTGCCACAGCAACAGGTCGACGTGTGTCAACGGCTCGAGCCGCGCCCCGAACTTCGACGTGGTCTTGCGCACGCCCTTGGCCACGGCGCGCACCTTGCCGTGTCGCTCGGTGAGGAAGACGATGATCTTGTCGGCCTCGCCGAGGCGGTAGGTGCGCAGGACGACACCCTTGTCGCGAAAGAGGCTCATGCGCCACCGGCGCCGGGGCTGCCTCCACTGCCGACGGAGGGTCGTTGCGACGGGCGCAGTGCAGGGTCGAGCGGGCAGTAGCGCTCGCCCTGGCGCGCCGCCTCGGCGGTGGCCCGGCGGGCGTCGGCGGCGCGGTCGGCCGCCCGGTCGTGCGCCTCTTGGGCCGGCCGGTTTCGCTCCTGTACCGCGGCGTAGTGGGAGCGCCGGCCATAGAGGAGGTTGCCCGCCCCGATCAGCGCGACGATCGCGACCACCACGATCACCACGGTGCGCAGGCCATAGGGCCCGCCCACGACGACGACGATGGCGAAGGCAGTGAGCAGGGCGATCCCGACCGCCACGGCGATCCGGCTGAAGGTCATAGGACCCCCCATTCTCGCATCCCGAGCCTCAGGGCGTGACGGCGCCGAAGCGGCGCACCCGCCGCTGGAACTCCATCACCGCCTCGTAGAGGTGGCGGCGCCGCATGTCGGGCCACAAGACATCGGGGAACACCAGCTCGCTGTACGCGATCTCCCAGAGCAAGAAGTTCGAGATGCGCGTCTCCCCCGACGTCCGCACCACCAGGTCGGGGTCGGGCATGTCGGGGAAGTAGAGGTGGCGTCGGATGGCCTTCTCGTCGACCTTGCTGGCCGGGACGCCCTCGGCGACCAGGGCGCGCACAGCGTCGACGATCTCGGCGCGGCCCCCGTAATTGAAGGCCATCGTCATGACCATGCGGTCGTTGTGCTTGGTCAGCTCGATCGACTCGTCCATGCGCTTGAGCACCCGGCGAGGCACCCGCCAGTCGCGCCGGCCCGCGAAGCGGATCTGCACCCCCTTTTCGTTGAGCTCGTCGCGCCGGCGCATCAGCAGCGACTGGTTGAAGTTCATGAGGTAGCGCACCTCGTCGGGCGGGCGCCGCCAGTTCTCGGTCGAGAAGGCGTAGAGGGTGATCCACTTGATGCCGATCTCGAGAGCGCCGTTGACGACATCGAGCAGCGCGGTCTCCCCGGCGGCGTGGCCTTCGGTTCGCGGCAGCCCACGGGCGCTGGCCCAGCGACCGTTGCCGTCCATGACGCAGCCCACATGGGTGGGCACCCGGTCCAGGTCGAGCTCGGGCGGGATCGGATCCGGTGCGCCGTCGAGGTCGTGGGCCGTCGAGGTCACACGCCGAACCTACCCCGTCCGCCCCTTTCCCAGGTTGGTCCCAGTGCGCTCCGAGGATTTCTGGGCGACAATGGCGGCGCCGTTTTGGCGAGGGCAAGGAGGGTGCGAGATGGCACAACAAGGCTCGACGGGGTTCGGGGGCGGAGAACGCCCCGACACCGGGGACATGATTTCGGTCCACAAGGCGCTGCGAGGCTCGCTGGGCAGCGGCCTGCAGCGCGTGCGCGACGTGGGCCCCGACGACGCCGAGCGGCGTGCGCTCATCGCCGACTACTACGACAACATTTTGTGGTTCCTCGACGTCCACCACAACGGCGAGGAGGAGCTGGTGTTCCCCCTTATCCGCGAGCGCTGCCCCGACAAGGCGGCCCTGGTCGACTCCATGGAGTCCCAGCACCACGAGGTGGTGCAGTTGTTGAAGGACACCGGCGTGTCCCGGACGGCCTGGGCAGCGGGCGACACCGGCATCCAAGCCGAGCTGGCCGACCAGCTCCAGGCGCTGTACGACGCCACGGTGGCCCATCTCGACCAGGAGGAGGCCAACCTCCTCCCCCTGTGCGGCGACTACCTGACTCCCGAGGAGTGGGGTGCCCTGCCGGGGCACGCGCTCAGCCAGTATCGAGGGGACAAGGTCTGGCTCGTCCTCGGGCTGATCATGGAGCAGCGGACACCCGACGAGCAGGCGCAGATGCTGGCGTCGATGCCGCCGCCGGTCAGCGACATGTGGAAGGCCATGGGTTCCGACGCGTTCACGAAGCTGGCGGCGGAGGTGGGCTGAGCTGGGGTCCGCTCCACCATCGAGGCAGGCCACGGTTGCACCGGCGGGCCATCATGGTCGTGGAGGTCCGAGACCTCGCGGACACCGCTGGTGGATCGGCGGGGTCGCCTCCATGGTTCTCGTGGGCTTCTACGGCCCCTGTGGGATCTCAGATGCCAGCGCTTCTTCCGCCGCTGTCGGCACGCCGAAGAACCCCCAGATCCTCACCTGTTACGAGGAAGCCACGCAGTTCACCGGCAGCCTGCCCCAGGTCGGGCCCCATGACATCGGATTCGGCGCGGGGTATTTTCCGAATGCGCGCGGGCTGGCGACGATGCATCCGCCCAACCGGGGCCAAGAGGCCCGACTCACCGGTTACAAGCTCCCTCCGGTAGTCGACCCGGGAGCCACCGTGACCATGACGATCTCGCCTGGTGCGCGGTCCTACGTGGTGCAACAGAACTCCTGGTCGCCCCCTCGAGGGAGCGTGTCGGTCACATACCGAGCCTGTTCGCACAAGCCCGGCTTCTTTCCCCAGAGTTTCCGCTTCACCGATGGTCGGCCACGGGGCTGCGTTCCCCTCGACGTGCGGGTCGGCGGGCAGCGCAGGACGAGCCACATCGTTCTCTCGTTCTTTGCCGGACGGTGCAGAACTTCGTTCTGAACCCGATCCGGCAGCAGTGCGTGCCCCACGGCAATCCGTGGCCGACGACGCCGCGGGACCAACCGGCGTGGACCTCCGACGCTCTTTTGAGGCACGGGAGCGGTGGCCGCGTCGCCGGGCGCCCTGAAGTCAGGACGAAGGTCCCTGCCTGCCCAGAACAAGGTCCCTAACTGCCCGAGGGAGTGACTCGTCACACTCATCCTTGTGACAGGTCCGCCGTCGGCACCGATGGAGGGCAGGCATCCCTTCCGCGGCGGAGCCCGACGCTCGATTTGTATTGGATTCCCTTGGGGGCGGGCGCCCACGTGGTGCGCGCGAGCGGCAGGGCCTACGAGCGTTGGTCGGCCTTCATGCCGCTCCGATCACGACAAGACCTCTTTCACTCCGCTCTCATTGCGGTCGTCGATGGCGCGTCGGTCGTCATGGAGATGACGCCCATTCCCGATTCCCTTGGGCGGACGGAGCGAGGAGTCGTTGCCGAGGGCCCGGTCGGCTGCAGGCCCGCTGGCCACCTCCGGCTCTTCCGCTACGAGATCCGGAGCTGGAGCGGCAGTGTAATTCCCGACCTTGCCAGCGCGGTCAACAGCCCGGTTCACCTCTCATCCGACGCCGACGTCATCACGCGGGCGCTCGCCCTGGTGCCATCGGTTCCCACGCCAGTTTGGGGCCGCGACGCGCTCCCTACGGGCGAGATGTGGAACTCCAACTCGGTTGTCGCCTGGATTCTGACCCGCACCGGCCTTGTGCAGATCGCTGGCCGGCCCCCGCACCATGGGAGAGCCCGGGGTTGGGATGCGGGAGTGACGGTGGCAACGCGGCAGCTGGGCGCAGCACCGGTTGAGAGCCGAGTCGCGCCATGAGTCGCGCGACGAGGCGCGCGCTCGCCAGGGACCATGCCCTCGTCGGCTTGGAGTGTTTCACGGGCATTACCTCCCTTGCCGGCGGGTTGATTCGGGCGGCGCGCTCGGACGGTTCGTTGTTACGGGCCACGCTGTCGGCACTGGACGGGAGTCCGTTCTCGAATTGGCGTGTGCCGGGCCGCAGAATGGCGACGACGACACTTGCCTCGTGCACGCGAACTCTCGATCTTCGCCGGAGTGGGGCTGATCGTCTTCGAGTTCACGGAGCTGGTCTGGATCGGATTTCAACCGCTCGAGGCCGTCTTCGGGATCGTCGGAGCCGCTGTCACCGTTCTCGCGCTTCGTCAGGGATCGTCCGTGCCTCAGACCTCGGACGACGCGGAGGAAGTGCGCACAATGCCGACACCCGTGAGGAGTGCGAAGCCATGAGCACCATGAAGGAAGCCGCCCGGGAATTCTTGACCCATAAGAGGGTCGCAGTGACAGGAGTGTCGAGAACTCCCAAGAATCACGGCAGCAACGTCGTGTACAAGCGTCTTCGTGACCGGGGTTATGAGGTGTTCGCCGTCAATCCCAACGCCCAGGAAGTCGAGGGTGACGCCTGTTACCGCGACCTGCATTCGATTCCCGGCGGCGTGGACTGGGTGGTGATCGCCACGAGACCCGAGACGGCGGAGAAGACGGTGCACGAGTGCGTCGAACTTGGCATCGACCGGGTGTGGATGCACCACGCCCTCGGAGCGGGGAGCGTGTCACCGGAGGGCGCTGAGTTCGGCCGGCAGCATGGAACGACCGTCATTGCTGGAGGCTGCCCATGCATGTTCGACCCCACCGCGGACCCGGGACACAAGGTGATGAGAGTCATGTGCTCGCTCACGGGAGCCGTGCCGCGCCACGTCGAGACAGGCTGATTCGATGGTCCTCGGTCGCGGACGTGACGCATGAGCCTGAGGATCGGCAGCATCGGCTATGTAATCGCCTTTTCGTTGACCGGACTGCTCCTGTATGCCCTCCAACTGGTGCCCAACATCATCTGGCTCGCCATGCCGCCGGCCAACGACGTACTCAAACACAACAGTTCTCCCCATGCAGGCCTCAACCTCGTCGAACAGGTCTTCGGCATCGCGACGGTCGCCCTGCTCATCATCGTGATCACCAGGTCTGGGACCGAGGGC
Source organism: uncultured Acidimicrobiaceae bacterium (assembly GCA_963791995.1). GTDB lineage: Bacteria > Actinomycetota > Acidimicrobiia > Acidimicrobiales > RAAP-2 > Bog-473. Next base: position 98,194 of record CAWBUQ010000016.1, read on the forward strand.
CGCAACAGCTCCTTGTTGCTGGTCTGCGCCGCCGTCTTCTTGGCGGCGTACTACGCAGCCTGGGTTCTCTACTACCAGGGGAACGTCTCGTCCTGGCTGCTCGTGATCGGCATTGCCGCCATGCCGCCCCTCTACTTCTTGTTCGTGGCGGGCTGGATGAAGGATTACCTTGCGCTCGTCCCCTGCGTCATCTTCGGGACTGCCCACGTCGCGATCACGTGGTCGAACTACGTACGTTAGGGCTCCGCCCATCTCTCAGATGCACCCCGCGAGCACTCGAGCGTCGGGTCGACGCCGTTCCGCCGGGATGGTGCCGCGCTCTGCATGCGCCGATCGCCAAGAAGCGCCGGCTCCGAGACGCTGGACTGGGACATTTTGCGTAGACCCGCCACGTGGCCGCAGGGGTCGTGGTCCGCGGGCATGATCGGTGTGTGGAGGAGAGCTGGGAGGGCCCCGAAGAATTCGACGAGCTTGACGTCTTCGAGTCCGCGGGAGGATCGGCAGAAGACGCCCGCCAGGCCGGAGACGACGCTGTCGCCGGGCTCGACAAGATCACGGCACAGATGCCGGGCGGCGAGCACCGCCCCGAGCAACAGGAGATGTGCCGCGCTGTCGCCGAAGCGGTGGCCACCCGCACCCACCTCGTCGTCCAGGCCGGGACGGGAACCGGCAAGTCCCTCGCCTACCTCGTTCCCCTGGCTCTCGCGGGCGCCAAGACGGTCGTCGCCACGGCCACCAAGGCGCTGCAGGACCAGCTTGCCGAGAAGGACCTGCCCCAGGTCGACTCGGGCCTCGGCCTGCCCGCGCCGCTGGACTTCGCCGTGCTCAAGGGCCGCAGCAACTACATCTGCCGCCAGCGGGTGGCCGAGGTGGGCTCGGGCGGGGTCCAGGCCGAGCTCGGCGACCAGGGTGGACGGGCCGACGAAGCGGAGACGGCGGGCGGCATGGATGGGCCCGATGCCGGGTCGGGTTCGGGGTCGGGATCCGGATCGAGGACAGGCTCGGGATCCGGGTCCGGTTCGGCCGACGAGCCCGATGCGCCGCCCGAGGGCCTGGTCGAGGAAGTGCGGGCGCTGGTCGCCTGGTCCCAAAAGACCCGGAGCGGCGACCGGGCCGACCTGAGCTTCGAACCATCCGACCGGGCCTGGAACATGGTCAGCGTCGGCCCGCGGGAGTGCCCGGGCGCCTTCAACTGCCCCGAGGGCGGGCGCTGCTTCGCCGAGGGGGCCCGCGACCGTGCCTCGGCCGCCGACATCGTCGTCGTCAACACCCACCTCTACGGCGCGCACCTGGCCAGCGGTGGGGTCGTGCTGCCCGAGCACGACGTCGTCGTCTTCGACGAGGCCCACGAGCTCGAAGAAGTCATGACGGCGAGCCTGGGCGTCGAGCTGACGCCCGGCCGGTTCCGCTCGCTCGTCACGGCGGCCCGCTCGCTGGTCGAACAACGCGACGCCGACCAGCTCGAGGCACTGGGCGCGTACGGCGAGCAGCTGGCGGCGCTGCTGGGCGACCGGGTCGGGACCCGCGTCCTCAACGACGAGGGACGGGTGGCAGCCGAGGATCGCGAGCTGGCCGAGCTGCTGGTGCGCGCCGGCGAGCTGACCCGGCGGGTCATCGACGCGCTGCGCCGGACCGGTGCGCAGCGCTCCTTCCTGCCCGACGACGGTGCGGCCAAGGGCAGCGGTGGCGGCGGCGAGGCCGATCCAGATCGATCGAGCCGCAAGACCCGCACCCTGCAGGCGGCCGCACACCTGGCCGAGGACCTGCACCGCCTCGTCTCGCGCACCGACGGCGAGGTCGCCTGGGTCGACGGCACGCGGCGCAACGTGCGGCTGCGGCTCTCCCCCATCGACGTTGGACCCGTGCTGGCGGGGATGCTCTGGGGCGAAGTCACCTCGGTGCTGACCAGCGCGACCATCCCGCCGCGCATCGTCGAGCGGGTCGGTCTGGAGAACTTCGCCACCGAGGAGCTCAACGTCGGCAGCCCGTTCGACTACCGCTCGCATGCGCTGCTCTACGTGGCCCGCCATCTTCCCGATCGGCGGGCGCCCGGCGCCGAAGAGGCGCTGCACGAGGAGCTGGCGCTGTTACTCGAGGCGGCGGGCGGGCGCACGCTTGCCTTGTTCACCAGCCGGCGCGCCACCGAGGCCGCCGCCGAGGCGCTCGCACCCGAGCTCCCCTACACGCTGCTCCAGCAGGGCGACCTGCCCAAGGGACGACTGCTCGAGCAGTTCGCGCAGGACGAGACCTCGTGCCTCTTCGCCACCCTCGGTTTCTGGCAGGGCGTCGACATCCCCGGGCGCGCGCTGTCCCTCGTCACCATCGACCGGCTTCCCTTCCCGCGGCCCGACGACCCGCTGCTCCAGGCGCGGCGGGACCGGGTGGGCGGTCGCGCCTTCTCGCTCGTCGATCTCCCCCGGGCCGCAACGCTGCTGGCGCAGGGTTCGGGGCGCCTCATCCGCACGGCCGAGGACCGTGGTGTCGTCGCCGTGCTCGACCCCCGGCTGGCCACCGCCTCCTACCGCGGGGTGCTGCTGGCCACGCTCCCCCCGATGCGGCGCTCGGTCGACCGCTCAGAGGTCGAGTCGTTCCTGCGGCGGGCCCTCGAGGATCAATAGCCGAGACGGTCGAGCATCTCGGCGCTGTTCTGCCAGCGCTTCTCCACCTTCACGTGCAGGTCGAGGTACGCCCCCTCGGGCAGCGCCTCGCGCACGGCGATGCCCACGGCCTTGAGGACCTCGCCGCTCTTGCCGATGACGATGGCCTTCTGCGAATCGCGCTCGACGATCACCTCGACCCGGATGTACGGGCCTTCCCATTCGGTGACCCGGCAGGTGATGGCGTGGGGCAATTCGTCCCGGGTCTTGGCCAGCAGCTGCTCACGGACCAGCTCGGCGACCCAGAGCGCCTCTGGTGTGTCGGTCACCACGTCGGGCGGGAAGAACGGCGGCCCCTCGGGGAGGGAGCCGATCAGGAACGAGACGAGCTCGGCAACGCCGTCGCCGGTGCGGGCCGACACCGGGAAGTACTCCACGTCTGGGAGTTCCCCGAGCGCCTCGACCGCCTTGACCGCCTCGGCCAGTCGCTCCAGCAACTGGCTCGAGCCGGAACGGTCCACCTTGTTCACGACCACGATCAGCCGGGGCGGCCGGTCGGTGTCGGGATCGTCGGGATCGTCGGGATCGTCGGGTTCGTCGGGGACGCTGGCGCCGCCGGCGCCGCTCCGGGTCTCTCGCTGCACCTGCTGGGCCGCTCGGGCCAGCACGGTCCGGTCGCCCGGTCCGATGGCCGCCGTGGCGTCGACCAGCGCCATGATCACGTCGACGTCGTGCAGGGCGTCGGTGGCGGTCTCGTTGAGCCTGGTGCCGAGCGTGCTGCGCGGCTTGTGGATGCCCGGCGTGTCGACGAAGACGACCTGAGCGTCGGCGTCGGCGTCGTGAAGGACGCCGAGGATCCGGTGCCGGGTCGTGTTGGGCCGCGAGGAGGTGATCGCAACCTTGGTGCCGACCATGGCGTTGACGAGGGTCGACTTGCCGACGTTGGGGCGGCCCACCACCGCTACGAAACCGGAGCGCACCTCGCTCAGCCCCCGCTTCGGGAGGCGTCGCCCGTGCGGCCGGCGCGGGCGTCGCGCCCGTTGTCGCCGGCCTCGTGCTCGTCAGCGTCGTGGCCCGAGCCTGTCCGCTCAATCCGGACCCGGCCGATGCGCCGGCCGCGCACGTCGACGGCGGTCAGGCGGAACCCGTCGACCTCGACCGAGTCGCCGTTGTCGGGGACACGCCCGACGGCGTCGAGCATGAGGCCCCCGACGGTGTCCCAGGTACCGTGGGGCAGCTCGGCGCCGAGCAGCTCGTCGGCGTCGTCCACCGAGTAGAGCGCACTCACCTCGATCGATCCGTCCTCGTGGCGCTCCACGGTCGGCGTTTCGACGTCGAATTCGTCGACGATGTCGCCGACCAGCTCCTCGAGCAGGTCCTCGAGGGTGATCAGCCCGGCCGTGCCGCCGTACTCGTCCACGACGACCGCCATGTGGAACTTCTCCTCCTGCATCTCGCGCAAGAGGTCCGAGACCTCCTTGGACTCGGGGATGAACTTGGCCGGCCGCATGCTGTGGCGCACCGACTGGCCGGCCTTCCCGACGCGCTCGGCCCGCACCAGGTCCTTGGCGTAGGCGATGCCGATGATGTCGTCGATCCCGTTCTCCTCCACCGGGATGCGGCTGTAGCCCGCGCCGAGCGCCGCCTCCAGCGCGTCGCGCACAGTGGCGTCGTGCTCGACCGTCACCATGTCGGGCCGCGGCGTCATGACCTCGCGCGCCACGGTGTCGCCGAAGTCGATGATGGAGTGGATGAAGGTGCGCTCGTCCTTCTCGATCACGTTCTCCTCGTGGGCGACGTCGGCCATGGCTTTGAGCTCGGAGTCGGTGATGTAGGAGTGGTGCATGTTCTCCTGATCGTCGCCGCCCACCCCGATGATCAGGTTGGCCAGGCCGATGAGGACAGCCGAGAGCCAGCGGATCGGCGGGAAGCGGATCAGCGTGCTGACGATCGGCGCGCTCAGCAGCGCGGCGCGCTCGGAGTGTTGCACCGCCCAGTTCTTCGGGACCGCCTCGAAGAACACGAAGATCACCACGACTTCGAACACGATGCCGAGCACGACGCCGAGCCCGCCGAAGAGATGTTCGGCCACGATGCCCACGAGCGTGGCCGACACCAGCTGGCAGATCAGGACCAGCAGCAAAATGGGGTTGAGGAACCGGGCCGGGCTGTCGACCAGCCGGGCCAGCTGGCGGGCGCCGCGCTTCTTCTCGTCGACCAGTGACTTGGCCTTGATCCGGGTCATCCGCACCAGGCTCGTCTCGGCCATGGCCAAGACACCCGAGCCGGCCAGCAGCACGGCGATCACGATGATGAGGATGACGTCCTCGGCGTGGAAGCCGGACGCAGCCAGTAAGGCGGAGTCGCTCACGTCTCCTGGCCCACCCGGTAGAAGCGCCGCAGCAGCTGCTGCTCCAACACCTCCATCCGTTCGGCCTCGGCGTCGTTCTGGTGGTCCATCCCGAGCAGGTGGAGGAGACCGTGCACGACCAGAAGCGCCACCTCGTCGTCCAGGCTCACCTCGTGCTCCACTGCGTTGCGGGCGGCGACCGTCGGGCAGATGACGACGTCGCCCAGCAGCGAGAGGGTGCCCTCCTCGGGCGAGGTCCCCGGGCCGCTCCCGCCGAGGTCGGGCGAGCGCCCCGAGGGTCCGGGCTCGTCCTCTATGGGAAAGGACAGCACGTCGGTGGGACCGCTCTTGCCGAGGAACTGCTCGTTGAGGGCGGCGATCGCCGCCTCGTCGACGAAGAGCAACGAGACCTCGGTCTCGCCCTTGATCCCGCGCGCCGTCAGCACCTGGCGCGCCAGTTCGGCCCAGCGGGCCACGTCCATCGGATGAGCCTGCTGCTCATCGGCCGCGAAGACGTCGATGGTCACTGTGTGTGACCCGTCCGCCCTTCTGCCACCTCGTAGGCGTCGACGATGTCGGCCACGATCTTGTGGCGGACCACGTCGCGGCGGCTGAGATGGACGAACGAGATGTCGTCGATGCCGCCCAGGACCGGTTCGAGCCCGACGAGGCCCGAGCGCCCTCCCGGCACGTCGATCTGCGTGACGTCGCCGGTGACGACGCACTTGGAACCGAACCCGATGCGCGTCAGGAACATCTTCATCTGCTCGGGCGTGGTGTTCTGCGCCTCGTCGAGGATGATGAACGAGCTGTTGAGCGTGCGGCCCCGCATGAAGGCGAGCGGCGCCACCTCGATGGTCCCGCGGTCCAGCAGGCGCTGCGCGCCTTCGGGCTCGAGGAGGTCGTAGAGCGCGTCGTAGAGCGGGCGCAGGTACGGGTCCACCTTGGCCATCAGGTCGCCGGGCAGGAAGCCGAGACGTTCGCCGGCCTCGACGGCGGGCCGGGTCGAGGATGATCCGCGAGACCTGGCGCGACTGCAAGGAGTGCACGGCCTGGGCGACGGCCAGGTAGGACTTGCCCGTCCCCGCCGGTCCGATCCCGAAAGTGATGATGCTCTGGGAGATGGCGTCGACGTAGCGCTTCTGCCCGGCCGTGTTGGGTCGTACCGTCTTGCCGCCCGCACCCCGGACCACCTCGGAGCGCAACACCTCGCTCGGGCGGATGTCCTCGCGCACCATGTCGATCGTGCGCGCCATGATCGAGGAGTCCAGGGTCTTGCCGGCCTGCACCATGAGAATGAGCTCGTCGAAGAGGCGCGCCACCATTTCGGCGGCCGGGCCCTCCACCGAAATGCGGTTGCCCTGGACGACGATCTGCTCGTCGGGGAAGGCCTCCTCGATCTGACGCAGATGCTCGTCGCGGGTCCCAAGGAGCCCCGCCATCAGGTGGTTGCCCGGGACGAAGCACTCGGCGCGCAGGGTCGTACTCATGTGGCTGCGAAATGTCCTTTGAGCGGTTCGCCGCCCAGCACGTGGAGGTGGAGGTGCGGCACCGAGTTCATGGCATCGGGACCGACGTTGAAGACGAGGCGGTAGCCCCGCTCGGGCGTCGCCAAGCCGACGGCGTCAGCGACGGCCCGGGCGCTGAGCAGTATGTCGGCGAGCACCGGCCCGTCCTCGGCCGTCACCGTCGACGCGTCGACGATGTGCCGGCGCGGCACCACGAGGACGTGGAGGGGCGCTGCGGGGTTGATGTCCTTGAAGGCGACGGTGGTGTCGGTCTCGTACACCGTCTCGGACGGCACCTCGCCTGCCACGATCTTGCAGAACAGGCAGTCGGTCATGCCGTCATGCTCTGTGGTCGCCACCCTGGTGTTGCTGCCTGATCACTGCCTCGCAACTTACCGGCCGAGGGCCGGCGGGTGTGACCACGGGCCCGCCTCATTGACCGGGGCTCTCGGCCTGGGCCACGGTGCCCGTCCGCAGCGAGACCATGAGCGCCCCCGCCGTCACCGCCGCCGTCTCGGCCCGCAGGACGCTCAGGCCGAAGCCGACGGTCGGCAACCCTGCTGTCAGCTCGGTCGTGCTCCAGCCCCCCTCGGGCCCGACCGCCACGACGTGCTGGGACGCCGTCGGGTGGTCCCCGCTCAGCTGCGCCAGCACCACCTCGCCCGGTGCGCCCAGGCCCGCGAGCTCGTCGAAGCCGACGGTGTCGCCCACCTCGGGCAGCCACACACGTCGGCATTGCGCCGCCGCCTCGCGCGCCACCCGGCGCAGCCGCTCGACGGTCGCCGCGCCCCGCGCCCCGCTCCAACGGACCACGCTGCGCTCGGTGCGCAACGGCACGATCCGGTCGACGCCCAGTTCGGTCAGCTTCTGGATCACCCATTCGGGCCGCTCGCCCTTGACCGGCGCGAAGGCCACGGTCAGTGGCGGTTCGGCGCGCGCCTCGGATTGGACGCTGCCGTCACCGCCGGGCCCCGCGCCGTCTCGCAACGGCTCGAGTGCTGTTCGCGGCGCCGGCAGCCGGTGCCGGCGCCGGTGCCGCCGCCGCCAGAGCGTGCGGGCCCAGCGGCCACGGCCGTCGGACACCACGACCTCCTCGCCGTCGCGCAGTCGCAGGACACGGGCCAGGTGGTGCGCGTCCTCCTCGCTGACGTCGGGGTGAGCGGGGTCGTCGACGAAGACCTGCGCCGCCGCGGCGGCGCGCACGGTGATGGCGGCGTAGGAGGCGGGACTAGCCAAACGCGGAGCGCAGGCGGGAGAACACGCCCTCACCACCCCCGCTGCCCGGGGGCGAGACCGCCTCGCCGCGCGAGGTGGCGAACTGGCGGAGCAGCTCGTCCTGCTCGGGGGTGAGGTTGGTCGGCGTCGCCACCAGCACGTGCACGAAGAGGTCACCGCGCCCGCGACCGCGCAGGTGCGGGACGCCGAGGCCGCGGATGCGCTCGACGTGGCCGTGCTGGGTGCCGGGACTCACGGTCACCTTCTGGTTGCCGTCGAGCGTCTCGACCTCGGTCTCGGTGCCGAGGACAGCTTGGGCCACCCCGACCGTCAACGTCGTGTGCAGGTTGTCGCCCTGGCGTTCGAAGCGCTCGTCGGGTGCCACCGCGAGATGCACGAAGAGCGAGCCGCTCGGGCCGCCCCGCTGGCCGGCCGCGCCGCGCTCGGCCAGCCGCAGCGTCGAACCCTCCTCCACGCCGGCGGGCACTTCGACGGTGAAGGTGCTCTCCTCCATGCGGCGCCCTTCGCCCCGGCAGTCGGGGCACGGCGTCGGGATCATTTCGCCCGTGCCGCTGCAGCGCGCGCACGCCACGCTGGTGACCACCTGGCCCAGCAACGATTGGCGCACCCGGCGCAGCTCGCCGGTGCCCTGGCAGTCCACACAGGTCACGGGCTCGGTGCCCGGCGCGGTGCCCTGGCCCGCGCACGACGACGCAGGTGACGGGCAGGCGGACCGAGATCTCCTTGCGGCTGCCGAAGACCGCCTCGGCGAAGGCCAGCTGGATCCGGACCTCGGCGTCGGCCCCGGCCTGTGGGCCTCGGCGCCGTCCGCCGCCTCCTGCCATCTGGCCGAAGAACGCCTCGAAGATGTCACCCAAGCCGCCTTCGAAGCCGAAGCCACCAGCGCCGGCTTGTTGGCCGAAGACACCCTCTGGCCCGTAGCGGTCGTAGCGGGCCCGCCGCTCGGGGTCGCGCAGGACCTCGTAGGCGACCGTCACTTCCTTGAAGCGAGCCTCCGCTTCGGCGTCACCCTGATTGGTGTCGGGGTGGAGCTCGCGGGCGCGGGCGCGGTACGCGCGCTTGATCTCGTCGTCGCTGGCGTCGGGACGCACCCCGAGCAACCCGTAGAGGTCACCCAGCCCGTCAGTGACCGCCATCGTGCCCCCCGACCATCCGTTCGCCCAGGCGCACGCCGACAACGTGGGCGGCGGCCATGGCGCGTCGGTAGTCCATGCGGGTCGGCCCGAGCAGGCCGACGGCGCCGAAGCTCTGCCCGTCGACGGTGACGGGTGCGACCACGACCGCACACGACGACAGCGGCTCGAACCCGTGCTCGGTGCCGATCGCCACCGAGAGCCCGCGGTCGAGCACGTCGCGCAAGAGCGTGACGACCACCAGTTGTTGTTCGAGGATGGCGAGCACCGAGCGCACGGTCTCGACGGCGTCGAAGGACTCGGCCAGCCGGGCCGGCCCACCGACGAAGACCTGGTCGGCGTCGAGCGAACCCTCCAGGTCGTCGAACGCGGCGCGCGCCGAGGCGACCAGCGCGTCGACCTGGGGGGAACCGCTCGAGGGGATGCGCCAGCGCTCTGCCAGCGTGCGCCCGACCAGGTGCGAGGTGAGGACCGGGCCGACCTGGGCCAGCACGTCGTCGGGGACCTCGGCCTGAGAGCTCAATGGTGCGCTTCTCCACCGCGCCGTCGGAGAGGACGACCACGAGCAGCGCGTGCAGGGGCGAGAGCCCGACCAGCTGGACCGAACGGATGGTGGCCGTGTCGTGGGAGGGGCCGACCACGACCGAGGCGTAGGACGTGAGCTCGGAGAGCAGCCCGCTCGCACGCTCGAGCACCGTCTCCATTTCGCCGTGCACCTGCTCGAAGAACTGGGTCACCTGGCGGCGCTGCCCGGGCCCGAGGACGCCGGGCGTGGACAGGTGGTCCACGAAGAAGCGGTAGCCCTTGTCGGTCGGGATGCGCCCGGCGCTCGTGTGGGGTTGCACGAGATAGCCCTCGCGCTCGAGCGCCACCATTTCGGAGCGGACGGTGGCCGAGGACACCTCGACGCCCGGCGCATTGGCCACATGCGAGGAACCGACCGGCTCGGCCGTGCCGATGTACTCGGTGACGACCGCCTCCAAAATGGCGGCCCGGCGGGGGTTGAGGGCGCGGTCGTCCCCCGTGACGTCGGCGGCCTGGGGTGCGTCAGCGTTCGGAGTCATGAGGTGCCTGGCACTCAAGTTTACCGAGTGCCAGAGCTGACCCCCCTTTCACCGCCGCTGCCCCCCGGCCTGGGCCGATGCACGACACCTCAGTCGTCGCCCAGCCTCAGTGCCGAGATGAAGGCCTCCTGGGGCACCTCGACCCGCCCGATGTTCTTCATCTTCTTCTTGCCTTCCTTCTGCTTCTCGAGCAGCTTGCGCTTGCGGGTGATGTCGCCGCCGTAGCACTTGGCCAGCACGTCCTTGCGCTTGGCCTTGACCGTCTCGCGGGCCACGATGCGCCCGCCGATGGCAGCCTGGATCGGCACGTCGAACATCTGGCGCGGAATCAGCTCGCGCAGCTTCTCGGCCATCTTGCGCCCGTAGACGTCGGCGCTGCCCCGGTGCACGATGGTCGAGAAGGCGTCGACCGGCGTGTGGTTGATCAAGATGTCGACCCGCACCAGGTTGGCCGTGGCGTAGCCCTCGGGCTCGTAGTCCAAGCTGGCGTAGCCCTTGGTGCGACTCTTCAGCTGGTCGAAGAAGTCGATGACCACCTCGGCCAGCGGCAGCGTGTAGACCAGCTCGACCCGCTCGGGCGAGAGGTACTCCATGCGGGTCATCTCGCCGCGCCGGCCCTGGCACAACTCCATGACGGTGCCGGTGTACTCGCTCGGCGTGATGATCGTCGCCGAGAGCATCGGTTCGTCAATGCGGTCGAGCCGGGTGGCGTCGGGCAGCTCGGTGGGGTTGTCGACGTCGAGCTCGGTCCCGTCGGTGAGGAAGGCGCGGTACTCCACGCTGGGTGCGGTGGCGATGAGCGAGAGGTCGAACTCGCGCTCGAGGCGCTCCCGGATGATCTCCATGTGCAACAGGCCGAGGAAGCCGCAGCGGAAGCCGATCCCGAGCGCATGGGAGGACTCGGGCTCGAAGGTGAAGCTCGCATCGTTGAGCTTCAGACGGTCGAGCGCGTCGCGCAGGTCCGGCAGCTCGTCGCCGTCGACCGGGTAGAGCCCGCAGAAGACCATGGGCTTGGGATCGCGGTACCCGGCCAGCGCGGCGTCGGCGCCGTGCTGCGCGGTGGTGACCGTCTCACCCGAGCGCGCCTCGCCCACGTCCTTGATCCCGGCGATCAGATAGCCCACCTCGCCCGGCCCGAGCTGTTGCACCGGCACGGCGTCGGGCGTGCGCACGCCGACTTCTTCGATGTCGTGCACCGCGTTCGCCTGCATGAAGCGCAACCGGGCGCCGGAATGCAGTGTGCCGTCGACGATACGGATGGAGCTGACGACACCGCGGTACTGGTCGTAGGAGGAGTCGAAGATGAGGGCGCGCAGGGGCGCGTCCGGGATCCCCGGTGGGCGGGGGGATGCGGGCGATGATGGCGTCGAGGAGCTCGGGCACGCCCTGCCCGGTCTTGGCCGAAATCTGGAGGATGTCCTCGGCCGGCAGCCCGAGCACGTGCTCGATCTCGAGCGCGCAGCGCTCCGGGTCGGCCGCCGGCAGGTCGATCTTGTTCAACACCGGCACGATCTCGAGGTCGTTCTCGATGGCTTGGTAACAGTTGGCCAGCGTCTGCGCCTGGATCCCCTGTGAGGCGTCGACGAGCAGCACCGCCCCCTCGCAGGCGGCCAGCGAGCGGGAGACCTCGTAGCCGAAGTCGACGTGGCCGGGGGTGTCGATCAGGTGCAGGATGTGCCCGGCATGGACGACCCGTACGTTCTGGGCCTTGATGGTGATGCCCCGCTCCCGCTCGATGTCCATGGAGTCGAGGTACTGCTCGCGCATCAGGCGGGGGTCGACGGCCCCCGTGATCTCGAGGATGCGGTCAGACAGCGTCGACTTGCCGTGGTCGACGTGGCTGATGATGGAGAAGTTGCGGATGCGCTCGACCACAACGGGTCCAGCGGCGGTTGCGGGAGGCGGCACAGTCCGTCGATCGTACCGGTCCGACCCCCCGCTCCCGGTCGCCTGGCCTGGGACGTTGCCTTCTCCCGCGCGGTGTCCCGCCGGCCTGATCCTGTCCGCCACCTGCTACAGTTGTCGCTCGCCCCGGTGGGCTCACGTCCTGCCGCCGCCCCCTTTCAAAAGCTGAGGATCGACACACGTGGCCAACATCAAGAGCCAGATCAAGCGGAACCGCCAGAACGAGAAGCGCCGGCTGCGCAACAAGTCCGTCCGGGCCGAGATGCGCACGCGCACGAAGTCGGCCGTGTCGGCCGCCGAGAACGGCGCCGAGGACGCGGCCGATGTGCTGCGCATCGCGGTGAAGCGGATCGACAAGGCCGCCGCCCAGGGCGTCATCCACAAGAACACCGCGGCCAACCACAAGTCCCGCCTGGTGCGCCGGATCAACGCCATCGAGGCCGCCGCCGAGTAAGCGGCATGGTGCCGAGTAGCGCTTCGCTACTCCCCCATGCTGAAGGTGAACATCTTCTCGGGAGCGATGCGCGCCCCGAGTGCCTGCACCTCGTCCATCCACTGGGCGAACCCGGGCCCCTGAATCGGCAGGTAGTGGTCCAGCATCGCCTGGCGAAGGTCGGCGCAGTCGTCCGAACGCAGCTCGAAAGTCTCCGCCGTGCCATGCACGGTGACCGCCAATGATTCGTCCGGCAGGTGGGTCGCGCTGACGTGCGGCCTGGTGGCCATGTGGCGCGCCCGTACCGCCTCGGTCCCGATGCTGAACCAGAAGGTGCCGTGGAGGAAGTAGCCGTCGACCGGTGCGGTGAGCGGGCGGGCGTCGGCCGTCACCGTGCCCAGCACGAGCAGCCGCATGCCGACCAGGCGCTCCGTCAGCCGGCGGGCGTCGAGCCTCCGCTCCTCGCCGATGATGTCGCGCAGCGTGCGGCCCGGCCGCGGCCATGGACGCGTCGAGCAGGTGCCTGCAAGGCGTCGAGTTCTTCGGGTGTTTCGAGCATGGCGCCAGTCCAGCACCCGGGTGCTCGCGGCCTCTCGGGGACGTGGCGATGCTGGGTGCGATGGCGGACGGACTCGTCCTGACCCGCCGGGAGTCCGAGCGGGGTGTCCACGAGACGGCGCAGCGCGCCGGTGGCGGCGCGGGCGCCGGCGTCGTCCGCCACTACGTCGGCTACGAGGAGTGGGCCGAGCTGGGTTCCGGCGCCGGGAGATGGCGCGCCCGGGTGTCGCCCTGATCTTCGGCTTCGGCGACGCCATGGAGGTCTTCGACGGCGAGCTCGACAGCCCCGTGCGCACCTTGGGCGCCTTCGTCGTCGGGCAACCAGTTGCACTCGAGCATGACCGGGGTCGGCGGGCACCAACTCGGAGTCCAGGTCGAGCTGAGCCCGGCGGGTGCGCTGGCCCTCTTCGGCGACGTCGAGCAGTTCAACGACGCGGTCGTGCCGCTCGACGAGGCGCTCGGCGCCGACGGCGCCCGTCTGGTGGAGCAGCTGGCCGACACGCGTCACGTGGGAGGCCCGCCTCGCGCTCCTCGACGACGCGTTTGGCGCAGCCGGTCGCGGGACGTCCCTGCCCTCTCGCCCGAGGTGGCATGGCTGCGGTCGCCAGCTGGTGGCGTCGAAGGGCCGCGCCCGCGTCGAGCCGCTGATGGACGAGACGGGATGGAGCCGCCGTCACGTCACCGAGCGCTTCCGCCGCCAGCTCGGGAGTCCCGCCGAAGGGCTACGCCCGGCTGCTGCGCTTCGAGCACGCCGCTTCGCTCCTGAGCACCGCGCGCCCCGGGCCGCGGACCCTCGCCGACGTCGGCGATGGAGGCCGGCTACTACGACCAGTCGCACCTGACCCGCGACTTCGTGGCCCTCGCCGGCATGACGCCCGGCGCCTACGCCGCCGAGGCGGAGCTGGTGCCCGAGGTCAGGTTTGTCCAAGACGACGAGCGCTCGATCCCCGCATAGTGGCGCCATGACCACCACGGACCGCACCGGCAGCGACACCACCGACACGACATCAGGGCAGAGCGGCACCGACGCCGGCAGACGCCGCCGGGCGGGGCACCATCGTCCCCGTCCTCGTCTACGAGGACATCGAGGCGGGCCACGACTACCTCGATCGCGACTTTCGGCTTCACCTCGGGCGGCCTGCACCGTGACGAGGACGGCACAGTCGTGCACGGCGAGGTCCGCATGGGCGACGCCGCCGTCTGGCTGCACCGCGTGACGGCCGAATTCGAGATGGCCTCGCCGCGTGGCGCCGCGGGCTCACACGGCGGCCTGTCGGTGCATCGTCCCCGACGTCGACGCGCACTACGCACGGGCCAAGGCGGCGGGCGCCCGGATCGACGGCGAGCCGGCGGACCAGGACTACGGACTGCGCGAGTACGGGGCCCGCGACCCGGAGAACCACCGCTGGTGGTTCTCGTCGCCGCTCCCCTGAGCCCGCTTCGCCCTTCTAGCGGCGCGCGCCGGCCCTGGGGCGTGCGGCCCGGGCGGGACGGGTCTGGCGGGCCAGTCGGGCCACCAGGATCTCGATGACGATCTCGGGATCGAGCCCGCTCACCCCGCGCACATCGAGGTCGGCCGCCGCGATGAGGTTGATGGCCTCGGCGATCTTGGCGCTGCCGAGGCGGCGTGACTGGTCGAGTGCCTTCTTGGCCACGAACGGCGCCGAGCCCAACAGGGCCGCCGCGTCGCGCTCGCTGACGACGTCGTCGCCGTCGAGGGCGAGCATGTTGGCGAAATGGCCGTGCAGGGTCGCCATGATCTGCATGGGGGCGAGCCCACCGGCGTCGAGCAGGCGGTGCAGCACGACGAGGGCGCGCTCGGGGTCGCCCTTGTCGATGGCATCGGTCAGCTCGTAGCGCGGCACGTTGCCCGCCTCGCCGAGATACGGCGCCAGGTCGTCGGCGGTGACCCGGGCCCCCTCGCCGTAGGCGGCGCTCAGAGCGCCGAGGAGCCCCTCGACGCGGCCGAGGTCCTCGCCGACATGGCGCGCCAGCAGGTCGGCGGCCGCCGGTTCGAGCTTGACCGGCGCCCCGCGCAGGTGGTCGTGCAGCCACGCCTTGCGGTCTCCCGCCTTGGCGGTGGTCACGTCGATGATCTGGCCGTGTTCCTTGATCGCCTTGACGAGCGGTGCGGGGACGACACCGCCACCACCCACCAGGATCAGGACCGTCGTGGGCAGCGGCTCGCGCACCACATCGATCAGCCGCGGCACGTCGGCGGTCAGCAGGCGGCCGGCCTCGCGGACGACCACGACCCGGCGGTCGATGATGAACGGTGGCGTCAGGCAGGCATCGACCACGGCGCCGACGTCGAACTCGTCCCCGCCGGCGCCGCCCAGCTCCTCGACGACGAGCGCATGGTCGCGCTCCCCTACGACCTCGTCGAGCAGCGTCCGGACCTCTTGGGCCACCAGTGAAGCGTCGTCGCCCTTCACCAGATACGACGGCTGGGCGCGGCGTGCTCATGCCGCCTCGCTCACTGCGGCGAGCGCGTCGCGGGCGCGGCAGGTGCCCTTGACGTCGTGCACCCGCAGAATGCGGCAGCCCCACGCCATGCCGAGGGCCGCCGCGCCGATGGAAGCCTCGCGCCGCTCGGTCAGCTCCAAATCGAGCACCTTGCCGAGAAACGTCTTGTTGGACGCGGAGAGCAGCAGCGGATAGCCCGAGCGAGGCGAGGACCGGCGAGGCGCGCAGCAGGGTGAGCGACTGCGCCGCGGTCTTGCCGAGGTCCAGGCCGGCGTCGAGCACGATGCGCTCGGGCGGGATGCCTGCGTCGCGGGCGCGGGCAGCGCGCTCGACCAAGAAGTCCGCCACGTCGCGCACGACATCGGCGTAGTGCGGCTCGGGGTCGGCCACCCGGGGCTTGAGCCGGATGTGCGTCGCCACCACGGCCGCCCCGTGCTCGGCCGCCGCAACCACGTAGTCGGGATCGGCCAGCCCGCTGATGTCGTTGCCCATCACCGCGCCCTCGGCGTACGCGGCGCGGGCGACCGCGGCGCGCCAGGTGTCGACCGAGACGGGCGTGTCGAAGCGTGCGGTCAGTCCGGCCACCACGGGCACGACGCGGTCGAGCTCCTCGGCCTCGGTGACTTCGGGACCGGGACCGGCCTTCACTCCGCCGATGTCGAGGATGTCGGCGCCGTCGGCGACCAGCTGCTCGGCGCGGTCGTAGAGCTTGTCGAGCTCGTAGGTGGCGCCCTTGTCGTAGAAGGAGTCCGGGGTGCGGTTGAGGATCCCCATGACCATGGCCCGATGGGTGAGGTCGTAGCGGCGGCCGCCGAGATCGAGCGCCGGCGCCGGCGCAGCGCTGGCGGTGGCCTGTTCGGCCATCAGCGCCGCCTCAGAAGAGCCGCGCCGCGAGGGCGCGCCGGTACTCGCTGGTGCGCGGGTCGTCGGCGCCCATCGCCTCGAGCAGGTCGACGTACTCCTGACGGGCCCCGTCGTCGTCGCGCACCCGCTCGAGCAACTCGTTCAGCTTCGCCTCGATTTCGGCCCGGTCGGTCCCCGACACGTCGACCCCCGCCTCGAGGAGGCGCGCCTCGGCCGCGATGGCGCGGCCGGTCTCGGTCTCGGGCAGTCGCTGGAGGAGGGTCAGCGCCTCGGCGGCCTCACCACGGTCGACCAGGAGGCGGGCCAGTCCCTCGGTGGCCAGCACGTGGTCCGGTTCGAGCTCGAGCGCCTTGCGCAGGGAGGCCTCGTCACCCGCCGCGACCAGCGTGTCGGCCTCGCTCGGTGCCGGGGCCAGCCGTGCAATGAACTCCGCGACCTGCGCCTCGGGCAGCGCGCCGATGAACCCGTCCACCACCTGGGCGTCCCTGATGGCGTAGACGGCCGGGATGGACTGCGCCTGGAATTGCTGGGCGATCCGCGGGTTGTCGTCGACGTTGACCTTGGCCAGCTCGACAGCTCCCCCGGTGTCCGCGACCGCCTTCTCCAGCAGTGGGCCCAACGTCTTGCACGGGCCGCACCACGGGGCCCAGAGGTCGACGACGACGGGCACGCTGTTGCTGCGTTCCAGCACGTCGGCCTGGAAGGTCTGGTCGGTGACATCCATCGCACCGACGCTACCGGTTGCGGCCGCCGGACAGGGCCGGTCTCCTGGTGACAGGTCCGCCTCTGACCCCGCTCACGGCGTCGGAACGGGCCGCGCGGCACCGATTAGCGTCGGTTGCCGTGTCAGCGGCGCCAGAGGGAATCCACCAGGCGAACGTCACCGAGTGGATGGTGGCCACCGTTCCCGAGATCACGCCACCGCTCACCTTCTCGTTGATCGCCGGCGGCCGGTCCAACCTCACCTTCCGTGTCGAGGACACGGCGGGACGGGCCTGGGCCCTGCGGCGGCCCCCGCTGCACCACGTGCTCCCGACGGCGCACGACATGTCGCGCGAGTACCGGCTGATGCACTCCCTCGGGCCGGTGGGGATCCCGGTCCCGATCACCATGGGCCTCTGCACCGACGAGGCGGTCAACGAACGGCCGTTCTACGTCATGGAATTCGTCGACGGTCACATCCTGCGCAGCGCTCCCCAGGCCGAAGCCGCCTTCGACGAGCCGACCCGCCACGCCGTCGGCGGGCACATGGCCGACACGCTCGCCGCACTGCACGAGGTCGACCCCGATACGGTCGGGCTGGGTGACCTCGGACGGCACGACGGCTACATCGAGCGCCAGCTCAAGCGCTGGCGCGGTCAGTACGACCAGATGCAGGTGGAAGGCGTCGACCACGGCGAGCTGGTGGAGCGGGTGAGCGACGAGCTGGCCCAGCGCATCCCCACTCAGCAGCGCACCTCGGTCGTGCACGGGGACTACCGCATGGACAACGTCGTCCTCGCCGACGACGGCACCGTGCGCGCCATCCTCGACTGGGAGATCTGCACGCTGGGCGACCCCCTCGCCGATCTCGGTCTCCTGATGGTCTACTGGGCCGACCCCGGCGACGAGATGGCGGTGCTCGGTCTCTCGCCCACCACCGCCCCCGGGTTCTCCACCCGAGCCGAGGTCCTGGCGCGCTACGACGCCGTCTCGGATCTCGACGTCTCGGGGGTCGGCTACTACATCGCCTTCGGCTACTGGAAGCTGGGCTGCATCCTCCAGGGCGTCTATGCCCGCTACGTGGCCGGGGCCGGGGCGGGCGACCAGGGCAGCGTCGACGGGTTCCCGGCCCAGATCCGCCGGCTCTTCGAGATGGCCGCCGACTCGCTCGAGAGTGTGCGGTGAGCCCCGAAGGCCCAGGTGGGATGACCGAGATCTTCGAGATCCACCGCGAGCCGGTGCTCCAGGACCCGCTCCTCGTGGTCTCGCTCGAGGGCTGGGTCGATGCCGGCCTCGGCGCCACGACAGCGATCGCCGCGCTCCTCGACAGCGGGCCCACCGAGCCCGTCGTCACGTTCAACGGCGAGCACTTCTTCGACCAGCGGGCTCGTCGCCCGGTCGCCCGCATCGTGAACGGCGTCACCACCGAGCTCACCTGGCCCCGCACGGTCGTGCGCCAGGGTACCGACGAGTCGGGCCGCGACATGCTCTTCCTCGTCGGTCCCGAGCCTGACTTCCACTGGCGTGCCTTCACCGACGCCGTGGTCGGCCTGGCGCGCTCGTGGCACGTGCGCATGGTGGTGGGCCTGGGCGCGTTCCCCGCGCCGGCGCCGCACACCCGGCCGGTCAAGCTGGCGGCGACGGCACCGTCGGGTTCGGCGAACCTCATTGAGCAAGTCGGGATCGTCCAAGGCGAACTCGAAGTGCCCGCCGGGGTGATGGCCGCGCTCGAGCTCGCCTTCGGCAACGCGGGGACACCGGCGGTGAGCCTGTGGGCGCGGGTGCCGCACTACGTCGCCGGCATGCCCTTCCCTGAGGCGAGCGCCGCCCTGATTGAGGGCCTGGCTTCCGTCGGCGGCCTCTCGCTGGACTCGTCGGCCCTCCGGCGGGCGGCCGACAGCTCGCGCCGTCAGGTCGACGCGCTCATCTCGGACAACGAGGAGCACCAGGCGATGGTGCGCAAGCTCGAGGAGAGCATCGACGCTTCGGAGGGCAACGCCATGGGCGTGGAAGAGATGCCCTCGGGCGACGAGATCGCCGCCGAGCTCGAGCGCTTCTTGCGGGGCGAGGAGCAGTGACGGGCCGAACGGGGACGAAGAGCGGCTCGGAAGCGATGGGCGGAGCGAGAGAGAAGGGCAGAGCCGGAGCGAGACCCGGAGCGAGACCCGGAGCGAGACCCGGAGCGAGACCCGGAGCGGGAGAGAAGGGACGCGGATGAAGATCGACGGTGGCATCGGGTTCGACCCTGCAGGTATCGCCGAACAGGCGGCCAAGGCCGAGGCGAGCGGGTACGACGGCGTGTGGTCGGCCGAGACCAGCCACGACCCCTTCCTGCCCATCGCCATCGGCGCCGGCGCGACGGAGACGCTCGAATTCGGCACCGGGATCACCGTCGCATTCGCCCGCAACCCCATGACGCTGGCCGTGGTGGCGAACGACCTGCAGCTGCTCACCAAGGGCCGCTTCATGCTCGGCATGGGTAGCCAGATCAAGCCGCACATCACCAAGCGCTTCTCCATGCCGTGGTCGCACCCGGCGCCGCGCATGCGCGAGCTCATCCTGGCCATCCGCGCCATCTGGAAGTCCTGGGAGACAGGCGAGAAGCTCGAGTTCCGCGGCGAGTTCTACACGCACACGCTCATGACGCCGTTCTTCGATCCCGGTCCGAATCCCTACGGTAACCCCAAGATCCTCCTCGCCGGCGTGGGTGAGCACATGACCGAGGTGGCCGGCGAGGTCGCCGACGGCTTCTTGGTCCACGGCTTCACCACCGAGCGCTACCTCCGAGAGGTGAGCTTGCCTGCCCTCGAGCGCGGGGCGGCCAAGGCGGGGAAGACCCGGGACGATCTGACCGTGTCGTATCCAGGCTTCGTCGTGACCGGATCCGACGCCGAGAGCATGGACGCGGCCGCGGCAGCGGTCCGACAGCAGATCGCGTTCTACGGCTCGACACCCGCCTACCGACCGGTGCTCGAGCTCCACGGCTGGGGCGACCTCCAGTCGGAGCTCAACACGCTGTCCAAGCGCGGCGAGTGGGTGAAGATGGGCGAGCTGATCACCGACGACATCCTCGAGGCCTTCGCAGTGGTGAGCCCGCTCGACCAGGTGGCGGGCGAAGTCCGCGCCCGCTTCGAGGGCCAGGTCGATCGCTTCAGCTTCTACGCCCCCTACAAGGTCGACGCCGAGACATGGAAGGGCGTCCTGGCCGGGTTCCACGACTGACGCCCTGTCGGCGCCCCGCCCGGACGCGCCCGGCCGCGCCCGCCTGCGCCTGGACACGCCCGGACGCGCCCGGACTCAGACGACGATGTTCACGAGGCGGGGAGGCCGCACGACCACCCGCTTGGGCGTCGAACCGTTCAGCGCCTCGATCACCTTGACCGATGCCAGTGCCGCCGCCTCCGCGTCGGCCTCGGAGATCCCGGCGTCGACCTCGATGCGGTCACGGAGCTTGCCGTTGACCTGGATCACCATCGTGACGGTGTCCTGGCGCACCAGCTGGGGATCGGCGTCGGGCCAGCGCTGCAGGTGCACGGACGGCTCGGCCGGATGGCGCATCTCCCAGAGCTCCGCGGTCACATGCGGCGTGAGGGGGGCGAGCATGCGGAGCAGTGCGTCAAGCCCTTCGTTCCACACCTCGGTGTGCGGGCCGGCGGCGCCACCGTTGCCGGCCGGATCGCCTGGTGCCTGACCGCGGGCGTAGCGCTGGAGGAGGTTGAGGAGCTCCATGCAGTGGGCGACGGCCGTGTTGTAGGACCACCGCTCAATGTCCTTGGTGACGTCGGCGATGGTGCGGTGGACCGATTGTCGCACCGCCAGGTCAGCCGGCGACTTCGGGCCTTGCCTGAGTCCGTCCGGCGTCGACGTCGCGGTGCGCCAGAGCCGGTCGAGGAAGCGCCCGCAGCCGTCGATGACCTGTTCGGTCTGCTCCGACCAGTCCATGTCGTCGAACGGAGGCCCGGCGAAGAGGTGGAAGAGGCGAAGCGCGTCGGCGCCGACCGATTCGAAATAATGCTCAGGCGCGATGAGGTTGCCCTTCGACTTGGACATCTTCGTGCCGTCCATCCGGATCATGCCCTGGGCCAGGTAGTGCTTGAACGGTTCCCGATCGATGCCCGGCGCCAGGCCGATGTCGATGAGGGCACGCGTGAAGAAGCGCGCGTAGAGCAGATGGAGGATGGCGTGCTCGATGCCGCCGATGTACTGGTCGACGGGCATGAAGTGCTGCGCCGCCGCCGGATCGAACGGGCTGGTCGTGTTCCACGGATCGCAGAAGCGAAGGAAATACCACGACGAGTCCACGAAGGTGTCCATCGTGTCGGTCTCCCGCCGGGCCGGCCCGCCGCAGATCGGACACGTCGTGTGCAAGAAACCTTCGTGAAGTGCGAGGGGCGACTGCCCGGTCGGGAGGAATTCGACGTCGTCGGGGGCGACGATAGGAAGCTGCTCCTCGGGAACCGGCACCACGCCGTGGGTGTCGCAATAGACCGCAGGAATGGGGCAGCCCCAGAACCGTTGTCGTGACACGAGCCAGTCGCGCAGGCGGTAGTTCACCTTCCGATCGCCGATCCCCTGCTCCTGCAACCAATCGATGGCCAATGCCTTGGCGGCCGGGATGGCGAGGCCGTCGAGGAATCCACTGTTGATCTTGACCCCGTCGCCCGTATAGGCGCCGCCGCCGTTGGCCTCCCAGTCCACCGGTGGCTCGACGGTGCGCACGATGGGCAAGCCGTGGAGGGTGGCGAATGCCCAGTCGCGCTCGTCCTCGGCCGGTACGGCCATGATCGCCCCCGTGCCGTAGCCCATGAGGACGTAGTCGGCCACGTAGAGCGGAACGGGATTACCCGTGAACGGGTTGATGACGTTGCTTCCCGTGAACGCGCCGCGCTTGCCGAGCTCCGCGGAGTCGCCCTCCGCCATGCGCTCAATGTCGGTTTCCCGGGCGGCGCGCAGCCGGAGCTCGTCGACGGCCACACGCTGGGCCTCGGTGGTCAGCTCGTCGACGAGTGGGTGCTCGGGCGCCATGACGGCGTAGGTCATCCCGAAGCTGGTGTCGGGACGGGTGGTGAAGACGCGCACGGTCAGGTCGGGTCGACCCTCGACCGCCAGGTCGAACTCGGCGCCCTCGGACCGACCGATCCAGTTGCGCTGCATGACCTTGGCCCGCTCCGGCCAGTCGAGGTCGTCGAGGGCGTAGAGGAGCTCGTCGGCGTACTGGGTGATGCGAAAGAACCACTGCTCGAGGTCGCGCTTCACGACCAGGTCACCGGAGCGTTCGCAGGTGCCGTCGGCCAGCACCTGCTCGTTGGCGAGGACCGTCTGGCAGCCCGGGCACCAGTTGACCGGCGCCGTGGCTCGGTAGGCCAGCCCGGCGTCCCAGAGCCGGAGGAAGATGAGCTGGGACCACTTGATGTACTCGGGGTCGTGGCTGTGGATCTCTCGCCGCCAGTCGTAGACGGCACCGAGGCGGATCAGCGACGACTTGAGCTCGGCGATCCGGGCGTCAGTGAAGATCCGGGGGTGCGTCCCCGTCTTGATGGCTGCGTTCTCGGCCGGGAGCCCGAACGAGTCGAAGCCGATCGGGCTGAGGACACCCTTTCCCTGCATGGTCTGGTAGCGAACGGCCAGGTCACCGAAGGTGTAGTTGCGCACGTGACCCTGGTGCGCCGGCCCGGAGGGATACGGGTACATGCACAGCGCGTAGAACTTGTCCCTGGGGTCGTCGTTGTCGATCTCGTAGGTGCCTTCGTCGGCCCAGCGGTGCTGCCACTTCAGCTCCACCGCGCCTGCGTCATACGCGCGTGCCATGTCACCAGGGTAGGCGACGCCCTGCACGCTCTTGAGCAGCACAGACGAGTGTCCGCGGCGATCCGGCGCCCCGCTCACACCGCCGCTCCGGGCGCCTCTGCGTGAAGGGAGTCAGGGCGCCTGACTGCTAGCGTGGTCCTCCGCTACGGGGGCGTAGCTCAGCTGGTAGAGCGCTTGACTGGCAGTCAAGAGGTTCGTGGGTTCAAGTCCCATCGCCTCCACCAAGATCTCCGCGGGGTCAGGCGCTTCACGCGGTAAGCTTCGGTGACACGCGGTTAACGATCGGCTTGTCACCAAGTGCCTCTTGCCGTCTACGAGAGCGTGCAACCGCGTTGCCTACGTTTGTGAATGGTCGATTTCGGACGACAGCTATTCGAGCTGAGGTTGGCGCAGTTGGCAGACAGCTCTACACTTCGGCGTGCGGGAAGCTCCCCGTTCGCCTTCCCCCGAACAGACCGTGCGGCCTAGTTACCCGCACGTTCCGCGTGCCGTATTCGGGGCTGAGCGCCGGTCGTGGGTTCTTTAAATCTTTCGGCCCACGCCCGCGCTCCGCCCCTCGACGTGCAGCCCACGGAGCTCCAAGTACCTGGCCTGCGGCAAAGGACTCCTAATGGGCGGTATCAATTTGCGCCACGAGAGCGAATGAAAGTGGTTCACCAATGCACTTCGGGAGGCTCGCCTCGGGCGTTTCGGTTGCTGACGTGGTCGCGGCTTGCTTTGCTCCGAACGAATGAGCCGAGGTGGCACCGCTGACGATGTGCGACGCTCCTCAGCAACGTCGTTGTGCTCTGGGTCTCGTGGCAACGGGCTTGGGCGCGGCTTCTCGTCCCTTTTGGTCCGCGGCTCTGTGCTCGCCCCCTAAAAATTGAAGCAAGCGAAGATTCCCCGGAAGCCTCTCCATCGGTCATCGGCTGGTGACGGGCGTTCTTCGCCTCGGTATCGGCCCGACTCAATGCCTCCCGGATGATCTCGAGTTCCCGTTCGGCCCGTGTCACTCGCTCTAACAGAGCGGGGAGGTCGATGGCATCAAGAACAGCGGCAGCCATGACCTGGTAGAACGCATCGGGCGTCGTCACGGACTTGGGCATCGGATGGTTGTCGCGCTCGGCCAGCCCTCTGGCTGCCAGCTTCACCTGCTGCTTGTAGTCCAACACGCACAAAGTGTAAGAGCGGTCTGGGTGTCGATCGCGGATGGATGGTCTGGCCTGTCCAGTACGTGGTGTAACTTCTGCCCATGGCATGCTCGCCAACCAAATTTTGCAGGCCCGTCAACGGGGTCCAATGCGCCGACACGCCCACACCCGCCACCAGCGGGTCGCTTTCGGGGGCGGACCATGGGCCAGTCCACGACGGCCTCTCCTGGCAGTGACTGGCCTGGAGCTGGCGGCTGTAGACCATCCTCCAACACCGGCTCTGCTCGGCGATGAAATCGGAGCAGACCGTCCGCCGGCTTGCTGACGCGAGACGTGAGCACCTTGGTGCAGCACCCGGTGGGCGAGTCGGCATCAGCGGGCGCCCGAACACCGAGCAGCGCGAGTGTGGGTCGAATAACGCCCGAACGTGGTGGCCGAGGCTCAGACCGACGTCGAAGAGCGAAATGCGGTGGTGTGTCGACTGAGTCTCAGACTGCCCCGTCTTCGCTGGTGGCCTTAGACGCTACGCATATTCATCGCTGTCATGAGAGCTGAAGTACAAATGTGGTGGCTTCAGCTGAACAGCAAACGACACGTTGTCCCGTCGAGCCCGTCCACAATCGATTCAATTTCGACGGAGCTCGTCCTACTGCGTGCATCGAACGTGTACACCTTGTCGTCATCAGAGCCAGGCAGCCGACGCCGTTCGCGACGCCGGGAGGTGAACTGCTTGCGCCGCCGCTCATCGTGGTCTGGTACCGCACCCTTGTCGGAGGTCGAGCACTGCGCCGTGTCAGCAATCTGCCTGAGCACTGCAGCTGGCGGCACCACTGCTGAGCCGCTCTTGAACGTGAGACCACAAAATGACTCCACCGACGTGAGTCGGAGGACCGAGGGCTGTGGATACTTGACCCACGACCATCTTCCAGTTGCCCAAAGGATCGACGATCACGGTCGTTACGTCGTATTTTCGAAGAAATCGTCGGATATCAGTTGGAACAGAACGTGTTGCCAACAATGCGTGCTGCTCCGGCGTTCCACCCGTAAATGCGACATCGAACAAGGCTTGAACCGATCTTGGCTGAAAGAACAGCGGGACTGGTGGTACCGAAGCGGCCCGACGGCGAAGGAAATCACCTGTACCCTCCGATGAGTTTGAATCGCATCCCGGACACCGCTTGATCGAGCAGCGCGCTCCGAGCCGGAAACAAGCCACTTACCAATCCGGTGCTCTCGGCGTCTACATACGGATAGGTCAGGGCAACGCTGCCCGCCGGAACCACATCGATAGACTTTGACGAAAAGAAAGCAAGGACTTTTAGGGGGACCCGTCGTGGATGTCTTGATTGTCCTGGCTGGCAACGAGGCAAGCACCACAATTCCCACCAGGAATGCCAATCCGAGCCCGCCTATCAGATGAGTTCGTGTCGGAGACAATCGTCCAAGTCGCGATCTTCCGATCCGGCACCCACGCCTCGTCCAGCCCGAGTGCAAACATCCCAGCGGCGAACAACGCAGTGAAAAGAGACAATCGTTGAGCCAGCATCCCTTGGATGATGGGCAGGTGTCGTATCAATGCGAACGGAAGAGGTATTTGGGTCCGGCGATCTACTCAAAGCGGACTGCCGAGAGACAGGATGAAGCAGATCAGAACCATCGATCCGGCAAATAGGATGGCTCGTCTCTTGTAGAAGAAGACGGCGAAACAAATGAGAGCGAAGATCAGAGGCAGTCCTAGGTACAGGTCGCCCCCAAGGCTCAGGCTATTTTCGAGAGAATGGGATGATGATGCTAAGGACACCACCTTTGGATCGATCCATTGACCATTCGGTACGACTGGAGAGAGCAGATCAGCCGGTATTTTC
>CAWBUQ010000017.1:0-25411 GCA_963791995.1 uncultured Acidimicrobiaceae bacterium
CCACGACCGGCCGATCTTCGGGTGCGCACTGGGAGGCCCCGACCGACAGACCCAGTTTCTGCTCGCGGCCGAGTGGCGGGGCGCCGAACAGGTGGCGAATGTGGTTGCCGCACGCACCGGCCAAGTACTCATCGCCCCGGCGCCGACACCCGGGGTCGGGTGGCCCTGATCTCGTCCCCACGAGTTCACTCCGCCTCGCTCGGGGCCAGCGCGCCTGGGGGCCGCGTCCGGATTTGGATCCGATCCCTGAGGCTGCCCCCCGGATTAGCTCGTAACGATGTCGGGCCTGCTTTGCCCGTTCTCGGGCACCCTACCGCAGCCTTCGGCCGCAACCAAAGGGCCGAGCCAGACTTGGGCGGGCTGGCTGTGGGGGCGGCCGAAGCCTGCGGGTTTGACGCGACCACGGTGCGGTGAGCGTCGGTTGTCGGGCCGGCAGAGCCGGCCCTGTGCGCTCCCGTCGGTGCTGGGCAGGAAGACGGACTGGCCCCAACCCGGGCTGGTGGGCCGAACTCCTGACAGCCATATCGAGAACCATGCCACCACCCACTGGTCAGGGCAGACCAAAGAGAGCTACGCCCGCTCCGTCGCCGAGCGCGACGGGGTCACCGAGGGACTGATCTGTGTGCTCAGCATCGTCGAGCCGGTGTGGTCCTTCGACTGTAAGCCCGATCCCAGCACCCATCGCCTCGAGGTCCGCCGTCGCCGGCGCAAGTGCGTCCACCACTACCTGTACCTGGTCGATCCCGAGTTCGGGTTCATGCACATCTGCATTCAGGCCTGGCTGCCCACACCGTTCAGATCTGGGTGACGGAAGGGAGTGGCCGGCCGGTCAGCTCGACTCCGCCGGTGTCGGCTACCTCCGCCACGACAACACCCTGCTACGCATGATGACCTTCCCGTCGCCTCGCAGCTGTGCGAACGCTTCGCCCACCGGACTGGCCCCGGGTGCTCGACGCCTTCGCCCGCCGGGTCAACCCCCTCCTGGAGACGATCAGCAAGGCCGACTTCGGCGGCTATTACCGGGTCATCATCAGGCCGAAGTCGCCACCGATGTCATGTTCACCAACCGGGCCGCCCTGCAGCAGGTCTGGCCCGATCTGGTCCGCCACGCCAGCTTGAACATGACGTCTCATCGCCAAAGTTCGCGGCCACGGCCTCGTCGTGACCGCCGCCGTGACCATCCACGACGACGGGTTTCCTGACACCTACCTTCGTGCTGCCTAGCCGATCACACACCCGCGGCTAACGCGAGCGAGCCGCGCAAGTCTTGGACCGTAATTTTATAATGACGCCGATCGCGGTGATCAGGATGCCGAGAGAGTGGGCGTATTCGGCTAGCACATCAGGGGCGCCCTCGGACAAGCGGCCACGGAACCGGCGCCCTCCGGCGGTTCGGGAGGCGATCGGGTTGGCGTGTCGAGCAGATAAGGACTCCCGTAGGACCTCGGTGGCCTAAGCCCTAAGTACAAGAACCCGTGCACCGTCATCTACGACAAATCAGTCAGCCTTTACCAGCCTCTGCCGGCGCCGAGACATCCATACGGCAGCGTGGTCGTGGTGGAAGGAACCCTCGACGCCCTCGCCATAGCCAGCGCCGCCGTCCGCACCGGGTACGCAACCCGACTTGCCCGGTAACTCAATCCGGCAGAGACTTGTCGAGCTGTCAGCTCGACGTTGTTCTCAGGTTGCACCGCGGGCCACTCGTGATCAGTTTCGACGGCGACGCAGCCGGAATGGACTCGAACCAGCAGCTCGTCGGCGCAGGGCGCCGGTCCGGGAGACCGCATGGTCAGGGCTCGGTCAGCAGTGCCCGGTACGGCTCGGGCCGGTTGAGGTCCGTGCCTCCGTTGCCGCGCCGGAGGAACTCTCCGCCCGTGGGCCACCGGGTGACGAACTGATCTCCGCAGGACTCCTCGTAGCGGATGAAGGTCACGTCGCCGATGTCCATCGAGAAGAGGTGAAACCGTCCCGGTGTGGGCTGCCATCCGAGACGACGCTGAACCTCTCGGGCGTAGCCGTCCCGGATCGGACCGACGGGTGCCTCCACGGCGTGACCTCGAACTTTGAACTCGCCCCTTCCGCCCTCGCGGTTGGTGACGATGCTGTGGACGAGCAACCGCGGGTCTCGGAGAAGGTCGGCGGCTTTGTGCGAGCCGTACAGCATCGACAGCCACAGATCGTCCTCCCACAGCAGAGGCTCAACCGGGCTGATGCGCGGGGTCCCGTCGCGCCGGACCGGCCCGACAAGGACGACCCCCGGATCGAAAAGTCTCTGTCTTCCCACATAGGCGAGGCGCGGCGCCTCTGCGGCCAGGTCACTCCATTTCACGACGGCCTCCTCAGGACTCGCAGGGTTCGGACCCCACCATTGTCGAAAACGACAGCAGCCACCAGCAGCGTCACGTCTGTCCGGCGCGGTAGACAAGCCGGCTGGCGCTGCGGCCACCGATTATTCCTGCAGCGCCGTAACGCGCGGCCTAGCCGGCGTGGGGGGGGGACACCCGTGGACGACGCCTCCGGTGACCTTATAGGCAGGTCTATTCTGTTCGCTGACCGAGGTCGCCGCTCAGCATCACGTCCGGCGCCCGCGTCTCGGAGCCACAGGAGGGGGATGAGTACAACGCCCCACCCTCTCGGGGTTGGATGATGAGGGCTGGGTTAGCGGGCGGGCAGGAAGGAGCAGACTTTGAAAGCGAAGATCCAGGTCGTCACCCTCGCCGTGAACGACCTCGATCGGGCCCTGACCTTCTATCGGGAAGGCCTCGGCCTGGAGTCGCCGTGTGTGGTCGCCACCGAGCTCCACGACGACGAAAGTGGCGCGGATGGAGCAATCGCTGCGTTTGAACTCGGGGGTGGCCTGATCCTTTCTCTCTATCCTCGCTCGGACTTAGCCAAGGATGCCGGCGTTCCTCACCTCTCGCCCAAGGCGGGCGAGTTCAGTCTCGGACATATCGTCGCTGACCGGGCGCAAGTCGACGCCGTTCTCGAGCAGGCCGGATCGGCGGGCGCCACCGTGCTCGGCCGGCCACGTGATCGCCCGTGGGGGATCTATTCGGGGTACTTCCAAGATCTCGACGGGCACCTCGGGGAGGTGATCTGGAACCTCGAGATGCGGAACGATGCGTCATGAACGGGCTCTGCTATAGGCTGCGTTTCGTATGGGCGACGGAACAGCGGGCCCGCAAATCCGGCCGGAGGGTGGGTGCTTCCTTGTGGTATTGCCGCCCGAGGCAGTCCCAGGTCCTCCCCTGATCATCGAGACGGGGCCATTCTGTCAGGGCTGCCATTTCCAACGGCTGGCCCCGGTCGCGAGTCGTTGACCAGGTCGTCGCAGAAGGCAGCGACGTCGTTGCCGATGAGTTCCAGGACCGTCTTGCCGGCCGCGGCCCCCTCCTCGAAGAAGTTAAGAGCTCCTGATAGAGGCGAGGTTGCGACAACTGGTCGGCGAGGAATACGACCGTGCTTTTGACCCGGACGGCGTGCGCCGTCAAGCAGCCGCCATCGCCGCCTCCGGCAGCCGCACCAAGGCCCTTCGCAACCTCAATGTCCCTGGGTTAGTCATCCATGGCGAAGCCGACCCGATGGTCCCGGTCAAGGCTGGCCGGGCCACCGCCGCGGTCATCCCCTACGCCCGCCTGATCACTTTCCCTGGCATGGGACACGACCTGCCCCGGGAACTCTGGCCCTCCATCACTGAGGCCATCGCCGAACTCGCACGTCAACCGTCGAGGACCTGTCCATCCACGGCAGGCAGGGCTCCCGTCTGATAAGGGAAGGCCAGGGAGGCCGGGCAACGAGGTCACCCGGGAGGACGAGCACCGACCCGTCGATCGGTTCGCCCCCGCCGGCCGTCGATGCGATGTTCTGCGTGAGCATTCGGGGCGTCACGGATCGGCACTTATTCGGGGAAAGATGTGCAAAGCCCGAAGACGCGGTATGGGGCAACTACGCCCGGACTGGCAGGCTCGGGTCGTGGTTCCTGATGATGTTCGTGGCTTCGGTCACGAGCTGGCTCGGCGGCTTGCTGAGGTGCTCGATAGCGGTCTCCTGGGGGCTTACTTCGTGGGCTCGATAGCTCTGGGGAGATACGTCGCCGGGGAGAGGGACGTCGATGTCATCGCAGTGTCCCGCCAGCAGGCGGCCGATGACCTCAAGCTGTTGATTGCCGACGCGGTCGTCGACTGCGCAGCCGGCTGCCCGGCGCGCGGCTTGGAGTTCACGCTGTATCGCAAAGCGGTGGCCGAGGTGGTTCCCCGAGCGGCCGACCTCGAAGTGAACGACAACGGCGGTACCCGGATGGAGCGGGCGGTGCATCTGGACCCGGACGCGGAGCCGGGGTTTTGGTACGTCCTCGACCGTGCCATTGCTCACCGTCACGGCGTGGCCATCGTTGGTGGAGCGCCCTGCACCGCTTGCGTAAGCTCTTTGTGGGCGGGTCTCGTCGGTAGGTGACCGCCGGCTCAGGGGTGGGCGCGCAATTCCCGTTCGGTCTGGGCGTAGATGCGTTCCTGGCCTTCGGCGTCTTGGGACTTCTTCGAGGACTTCTTCGAATTTCGCGGAGCTGTAGTAGCCCCCGGTCGCGGTCGCGAGCTCCGGATCGGCCATCAGTCGCACACAGCCGCGTGACCCCTTCTCCGGAGGCCCGACGAACGGATTGGTCAACGCCTGAATGATTTTGAACGGCCCGCCGGCCTTGGTGCCGAGAGTGGTTTTGACCGCGCCCGGGCTGACTGCGTTGAACGTCAGGCCCTCGCCCTGATGGCGGCGAGCTTGGGCGTATGTGTACATCAGGGCCAGCAGTTTGGCATCGGCGTAGGCCTGGATCTGCTTGTACTTACCCGGGTAGCTCCAGTCGGCGATCGGCTTGCCCCGCGACTCGACCAGGGCGGTCACGTTGACCACCCGGGAGGGCGCGGCGAAATCAGCAGCGCCCTTGCGGAGCAGGTCGAGCAGTCCGTCGGTCAGCGCCGCCAGCGCCACGTGATTGACGGCGATGGTCCGCTCGTACCCGTCGGGTGACAGTGCCTTGCTGGAAAACGCGGCGCCCGCGTTGTTTACCAGTCCGTTGAGTCCCTTCGGCGCGGCCTCGTGGACAGCGTCGACCAGTTCCCGAACACCCGCCAGAGATCCGAGGTCTGCGGCTACGGGCAGGTACCGGCCGCTGGCGTTGCCGTTGGTGACCAGCAGGTCTACAGCGCGTCGGGCCTGGTCGGCATGGCGGGCGTGCACCAGCACAGTCGCCCCACTGTTCCCAATACCTTGGGCCGTCTCATGGCCGATACCGCCCTTGGCGCCGGTGACTAGCACGGTCTGTCCGTCCAGCCGACCGGCGAATTGAGCGTCGAACTTGCTCATGGTCTCTCCTTGAAGACGTGTAGTAGTAGGAGTGAGTCGTGTAGCCCATTTTGTTAGCCTCGAAGTGGGCTGTCAAACTCAGAAGCTGGTAGCGCGGCATCATGGTTGGTCTCGGTTGGCTTCAGCTGTCTGCCAACGGACTGGCTGCAGCCGGCGGGATAACGGCATGGCTCCGGATCAGCTCGACCGGTACCGACGCGCCGTGGCCGATGAAGGTACCGGCACCGATCTCGAACAAACCATTAGCGCTGTCGAACGGCATGCCGTCGAGGTGCACGGTCGCCGATGTCGCCCTGAACGGCAACATTGAAGCCGGCCGCATTGAGGTGATGTCTCTTAGCTACTGCGATGACGTGTCCGGCCAGTCAGTCCTCTCGATGTAGGGACGGCGGGGTGACCGGGCGGTCAAGCAGACGACCATCGAGGAAGATGTCGACTTTCTCGTCGTAGAACGCGATCAGCCCGGGGATCGGCAGCAGTTGGGCGGTCGGGAAGTCGTAGACCCAGGAGATATCGGGGTAGCTCGTGTCACCGAGTTGCGCGGTCCAGTAGCCGGTGGTGGCGCCCTTGTAGGGGCAGGCGCTGACCCTGTCGGTCAGGACGAGGTGGGTGAAGTCGACTTCGGTGCGGTTGAGGTAGTAGCGGGTCGGCAGCCCAGTCTCGAACACCAGCGCCGGAGAGCTGGATTCGGCCAAGGTTGTTGAGGCTGTCGAGTTCAATGCGGACGCTGCGGGTCGAGCGCATCGCGTCGATGAAGACCTGCTCGTCCTCCTCGAACCAGGCGTCCAGGGAGTCCCGCTCGAATCGGGCCCGGCCGGCCAAACCCTCGACCGTGGTGTCGTTGCCGTAGATCAGCACCGCGGCCGGCCGGACAATCTCGCCGACCTTTAGGGCGTAGCGGCGGGCGGTGCCGCGGCTGAGCTTCTGTTCGTGCTGTTCGTCGAGCAGCATCGCGTGGTCGATGTCGTCGACCGGGATGTCGTACTGCGGGTAGTGCGACCACTCCCACACATACAGCGCCGACGTCGTGTCCACGACTACGTGCCCGTCCAGGACGGCCCGGATCCGCCGCGGGACCGGCGCGGTGTGGTTCATCGGAGGCAGCGCGAGCGGATGGCAGCCGGTCGTCAGGTGGCTCCGGCCGGAATCTGGAGGCACCTCGATCAGCTAGGGAGGCCGTCGAGCAAGCTAAACCGGGCATCCATCGCGACACTTCGGACCTCGATCAGCTGCTGATATTCAGGCGAGCTGTACCACTTGATGGCGGTCTCACGGTCGGGAAACCGCATGAGTGCCCCTGAAGTGAGCGAGGCATCGCCGTGCAGGATCTCCCAGCTACTGTTTGCGAGAGCCTCGCCTCCGTACTCTTTGGCCGTCCGCCCAGCGATGGGGCCGTATTTCTGGCGATAAACCTCCAGGTCCTTGACCGTGAATTCGACAACTACGTAGGCGCTCATGTGGATACTCTCCTGTTGTTAGTTGTGATTTGTGCTCTAGGTCTTCACTCTTAAACGTCACCGCCGACAGGCGTTACGTCGCTGTTCGGCCCCCGTCGACCGCAAGAGTGACGCCGTGCACGAAGCTGGCATCATCACTGGCGAGGAAGACGATCGCCGCAGCCAGTTCCTCGGGCTGAGCTACGCGACCTGCTGGTGCTAGTGCTGCGAGCTGATTCACCATCTCGTCGGGGACTGCTTCCATCATGCGGGTGCGCGTCGGGCCGGGGGCAACGGCATTGACCCGAACACCGCTCGGGCCGTATTCGGCGGCCCAGGCCTTCGTCAACAGTTCGAGGGGCTGCTCGGCTGGCGCCGTACAGAGCCATGCCGGCCTGTCCAAAGCTGGCGACCATCGTGGAGACGTTGACGATCGAACCCCATCCGCGTTCGGCCATGGCTGGAGTCAGTGACGCGACGAGGAAGAACGGAACCTTGACGTTCAGCGCGAAGGTCTCGTCGAACTCTGCTTCGGTGGCTGCGTTACTTGGCCCGAGCAAGGCGACGCCGGCGTTGTTGATGAGGATGTCGACATGACCGTCGCCCGCCTCAGTGGCCCACTCGACCAGCTCCCGGGCCGATTCGAGGTCGCTCAACGTGGTGAGCCTGAACGATGCGCGACCGCCGCTGCGTTCGATCTCGGCGACGACCTCTTTGGCTCGTTGTTCATGGCGCCCGACTACCAGTACGTGAGCGCCGCGGGCGGCCAAGGCGATGGCCGTAGCCTGGCCGATCCCGCTCGTCGATCCCGTCACCAGAGCCGTCTTGCCTTTTAGGTCAGTCATGCGGTGTGTCGTCCTCTCGGTCCAAAATGGGTGGTGCGACTCACTCTGACAGCTGGCCACTGG
Organism: uncultured Acidimicrobiaceae bacterium; assembly: GCA_963791995.1. GTDB lineage: Bacteria > Actinomycetota > Acidimicrobiia > Acidimicrobiales > RAAP-2 > Bog-473. The sequence goes on from CAWBUQ010000017.1 coordinate 7,700, forward strand.
GTTGTCAAACCCAAAATCCCTGCTACCATTAGTACATGGTCGACGAGACGGGTGACCGGCCGAGGCTCACCCCCAAGGGAGCACGTACCCGGGCACGCATAGTGGAAGAGGCCGCCGCCCTGATCCATGAGCGCGGGGTGGCGGGCACCACCTTGGAAGACGTCAAGGTGGCGGCAGACGTCAGCGGCTCTCAGATGTACCACTACTTCCCCGACAAGAACGACCTCGTGCAAGCGGTCATCGACTACCAAGCCGACGGCATCGTCAATCGCAATCGGCGCGCACTCAGCCGCGCCAACGGCGTCGAGACCTGGCGGAACATGGTGCTCACCGCAGCGAAGCGCACCAAAGGAAAGGGGGGCTGCGCACTTGGCTCGCTTGCAGGTCAACTCGCCGAGACTGACCCCGAGGCCCGAGCGCTCATCGCAGCCGGGTTCGATCAGTGGGCCGCCGCCATCGCCGATGGACTCAGATCCCTTCATGCCGACGGGAAACTCCCGTCCGGTATCGACCCGGACGACCTCGCCACCACTCTGCTCGCCACGCTCCAAGGAGGGCTTCTGCTCTCCCAGGTGCAACAGAGAAGCCGTCCGTTCGAGACTGCGATCAATACCCTCCTCGCCCTCGCCATCGGAAGATGAGCCCAAGCCAGGTCCTTCACAACCTCGCCGAGGTCTGCTCACCGCACTTGGATGATGCACGTGCATCCACACAACTCGCTCGCGGGCCGGCTGCCGTTCGTGATGCGGGACACCTCGTCGCACCCGGTGGCTTGCCCAGGTTTGGCTTTCCGTGAGCCTCCGCCCAGCGACCCTGACTGCCTCGTACCTCTTGGACATGGACCGGCCCGTCAAGGCCGACGAAATTTCATGACAGCTCCTCGCGTGGGGGACACGTTCCACCTCGACCTCGACGGGACGGTGATCGCTGGCCGCTACATAGAAGTCGATCCCCCGCACCGCCTGGTGATTGGATGGGACCATGAAAGGACCGACAAAGCGACGTCGACACCTGCATGCATCGAGATCACGCTCACCCCAACGGACGGCGGTACGGATGTGAAGGTCCAGTCGTCCGACCTGAGTACGGAGGATGCCGCGCCTTCTATCGGCAACTCTGGGCGCGTCACCTTGACCGGATTACAGCTGTCTTCGCTGGCGCCCAACCCGACGCACTTCCTGGCAACTGAGAGCCCTTCGACCAGCTTCGCGGCGATGAACTGCTCCACATCGAGATGGTCGATGCCGCTCACGGCCCGCGCCCCGAAGGTCGGCAGCACATGCCCGTGGAGGAGCTGCCAGTAGCCGCGCCGGGTCGTCGGTCGGAGTTTGATGGTGGTCTGCCACCACACCTCGGCCCAGTCGGAGAACTTGCGGCGCCGTTCCAGCGGGTCGATGTAGTCACCGCGTTGGATATCCGCGCTGGTGCGCCCCAGGTAGTTCTGGGCTTCGGTCTTGGTTGGAAAGGTCCGGGAGCGGGCCCGGCCGTCGCTGTCCCGGTATCGGGCTTTCCAGCGGGTGCCCCGCAACGGGGTCTTCTTCCGGCGCCCGTCACTCTGCGTGGTCCAGGTGAAGCGGACCGGCTCGACGAACCCCACCGCTCACACCGCCGGCCGGGCACCACGATCGAGGCTATGACCATGCGGCGATGACAGACCCTGAGAGCGGCCCATGAGGACGCGGGAACGGACGCGGGACGCGGCTAGGACGCGGCATCCCGGTAAAGGTTGGGCCATGTCGGGCAATGGCGGGCAGACTAAAACCGCAGGTAAACGACCATTTATTCCTCTGACCAGGACCTCCAGAATTCTGTGGCGGCAGGTTCGATTCCCGCCACCTCCACTGCCAACTACAGAGCGAAAGTGCTGGTTGGAGCCCCTTTCGCGAGGGGCTCCAATCGCGCCGGGACGCTCACAGGACGCACGGGGACGCAGAAGCAGCGGTTAGCTCGGGTAACTACCGTACCACGGCCACAGAGCGTAGCGATTGGTGTCCACCGTGATTCCCTTCGGGTAAGGCCTCGGATGCGCCACAATTGTGGCTGTGACCACTGAGCCGCTGAGAGCCGTCCGGGACCACCTGTCCGAGCTCATCGACCGGGTAGAGCGACACCACGAGCGGGTGACCATCACCCGGAATGGCCGCGATGTCGCGGTCTTGTTGAGCGCTGAGGACCTCGCCGAACTCGAGGAGACCCTGTCGGTGCTCAGCGACCCAGAGGCCCTCGCCGACATCCGAGAGGCCGATGCTGCCTACGCACGGGGCGACGTTGTACGCGGGGTGGAAGCAGTCCGGCAGCTTCGCCGGTGAGCGAAGAGGGTCGCTACGAGCTCGTCCTCACGACCCCCGCCCGTCGAGCCCTGACTGATCAGCTTCCCGAGGGCGTCGCCGCTGCCGTGCTTGAGTTCCTCACGACCGCGTTGGTGCAGCAGCCCCGACGGGTTGGACGACCACTGCGTGGAGAGCTCGCCGGCCTGTGGTCGGCCCGCCGTGGAACCTACCGGGTGCTCTACTGAGTTCGCGACGAGCCGGCCGAAGTTGTCGTCGTTCGCATCGAGCATCGGCGAGACGTCTACCGTCCCGGCTGACCCTGGGCGCCTGGGCATCGTCATGTCCGGGGGGCGACTGAGAGCGAGTTCGTTCCAGACCGTGATCGATGCGGGCCAGCGGATGCCAAACGCCGGGGCGGTAGCTCTGGGCGGGAGGGCGCGCTCGGGGGGACCATCGGGCGAAAGCGACTGGGGCTTCGCCGTCCACCACCGAGGAGACTTCGACATCAACCAATTCGAGGCTCCAGGTGGGCGGGGATCCTGTATCGGCCATTCCAGCAGTCGAGGGTTGCGTCACGTATTGCGGAGTGGTATTCGACATTGATGGGCGGCACTTTCAACGTCCCCTGCCGAGACCACGACCTGGCGGGAGCGGCGAACGACACGGAACGAGCGGAACGAGGTGAGTTTGACCGCCGACGGGCGTGGGCTCTGAATGAGAAAGGGATGGTCGATTGGGCCGACCTCTCCGATCTCCGTGGTGTCTTCGCCAGGATCGGGTCGCATCGCAAGGACTTGCCCAGACCTTCGGAACGAGCTGTGCGCCGCTGTTGTGGGGAAGCTCCCCGGCGTGACGACCGCCTCAGTGCTAAGCATTTCAAGCACCGGGCCACGCCCCTCGCGGCACCTATGAGCTAGGGCAGGTGCGTCTTATTGGGATGCCCCGACCGGGATTCTGGGACGTGTTCGCGGCCCTTGAGCGAGGAGCGCGGATAACACCGGTTATGCGCCACTGGCCGTAGGGTGCCTGTCCGCGATTATGTGCTCTGGAGCTCATCCTGGCGCCCGGTCGCGCCAGCGGGCGCCAGGATCGCCGGTTTGTCCCCGGCTGGCCTTACCGGCTCTGGCTGATCTCGTCATTATGTGTGCTTTCCGCGCATATCCGTGTCCGTGGTCGTTCGGGCCCAAGAAATCAGTGTGGGTTGACCGGGTTGAGGGCTGGGTCGAGGCTGGGTCGGGCCGTGCCTAATCGCCTTCGGTGATGGTCTGCTCGCTTGGGCGATAGCGTCAGTTAGCCAACCTGGGCTGTGGTGGGATTGAGGGCGGGAGCGGGGGAGGCGGTTGGGCTAGGGTGCCGGTTGGTGCAGGTGGGGCTGTTGGGGCCGTTGCGGGTTTTAGGCGACGACGGGGTGGAGATTCGGGTGACGCCGCCCAAGGAACGGGCGGTGCTGGAGCTGTTGGCGTTGCGGGCTGGGCTTGTCGTTCCAACCGGGACGTTGATCGATGCCTTGTGGGGTGAGGATCCGCCTCCGTCGGCGCCCAAGACCTTGCAGACGTACGTGTCGTCGTTACGCCGGTTGGTGCCGGCGGGGGTGATCGAGACCACCAGGGGTGGCTATCGGCTGGGGGTGTCGGCCGACACGGTGGACGCGCTCTGTTTCGCGGGGCTGGTCCACCATGGAGGGCGGGCCTTAGAGCAGGGCGACTTCTCCGGGGCGGTGGAAGCCCTGGGAGCGGGATTGCGTTTGTGGCGGGGGGAGCCGGTGATGGAGCTGGCCGGCCATCCGACCGGGATGGCCGAGGCGGCCCGCCTGGGAGAGCTGCGCCGAGAGTGCGAGGAGCAGCTGGCCGACGCCCGCCTCGCCTTGGGCGAGCACGGCTCGCTCGTGGCCGATCTGGAGTCGGCGGCAACGGCCGAGCCGCTGCGGGAGCACCGTTGGGCGCAGCTGATGCTGGCCCTCTACCGGGCCGGACGCCAAGCCGATGCGCTACGCCGCGTTTCAGCGGCTGCGCGCTATCCTCGCCGACGACCCCGGTCTCGAGCCCAGCCCCGAGCTGCGAGCCCTCGAAGACGCGATCCTGCTGCAAAAACCAGAGTTGGATTGGCAGCCGCCGGTAATGACCCTTCCCGGTCCGACCGGTCCGGAGCGGTCCGACCGCGCTGGACCGATTCCCCCCGAGCCGATCCTCGACCAAACGGAAGCGCCCCTGCCGGGCGGGGGCGGACCGACAGTCTCTCGGCAGGTGGTGACGTTCTTGTTCACGGATATGGAGGCCAGCACCAGCCTTTGGGAGCGGCACCCATCGACCATGGCTGCTGTCTTGGCCCGCCACGACCATCTGATCGGCGACGCCATAGCAGGGTGTGGCGGGCTGGTGTTTAAGACCGTGGGCGACGCCGTCCACGCCGTCTTCGCCAGCCCGGTGAGCGCAGTCCGGGCGGCTCTGGCGGTGCAGGCCGCCATCGTCGAGGGCGAGTGGCCGGAGATCGGACGGCTGGCAGTGCGCGTCGGAATCTATACCGGCGAGGCCGAATTCGACAATGGGGAGTGGCGAGGCCGGGCCCTCAACCGATGCGCCCGCTTGCGCGATGCAGCGAGCGGCGGGCAGATCCTGGCCTCCCACGCCACCGTCGATTTGCTTGGGGACGACCTGGCCGACCAGGTCGTCATCACAAGCCTCGGCGCGCAGCAACTGCGCGGCGTCCCCCGCGCCGAACAAGTCCACCAGGTACAAGCCTGTCGGCGACCGGTCGAACCGGCCGGCGCAACGGAGTCATCTGCACCTCGGAGCGATCCCCTCGACGCCATCCCGGCGCCGCTGATCCGTGCCGCCCGGCAGACTCTGATCGGCCGCGAGGCAGAACTGGCCCGTCTCCGCCAACATCTGAGCGATCCTGACAACGCCGGCGGGGTGAGCCTTATCGCGGGCGAGGCCGGGGTCGGCAAGACCCGCTTGGCCGCGGCGGCCGCCACCATGGCCGCCGAGAACGGCACCGTGGTCCTCTACGGCCGCTGTGACGAAGGCTTGAGCGTTCCCTACCAGCCCTTCGCCGAAGCGCTCGGTTTTTACGTAAGCAAGGCGCAACCCCAGAAATTGGCTCTCCAGTTGGGCTCTAGCGGCCACGAACTGGGCCGGGTGCTACCCGGCTTGGCCGAGCGGGTGGTCGGTCTGCGTCCCCCACCAGCACCGAACCCGAGACCCAGCGCTGGCTGCTCTTCCGAGCCGCCGCTGAATTTCTGACGGCCGTGACCAGCGAGCGGCCCCTGCTGTTGGTCATCGACGATCTGCACTGGGCCGAGCCCGCCACCCTGCTGCTGGTGCGCCACCTGGCCCGCGCCGACATCGCCGGCCTGCGCATGCTGGCCACTACCCGCACCGTCGAACCGGTAGCCCTCGCCGAGGCCCTAGCTGACTTGGCCCGTGAATACCGCCTGCACACTACGCCCCTCGGCGGCCTGAACCATCAAGAAGTAGTCGCCCTGCTCACCGACCGATTGCGACGGCCCGCCGAGATCGCCTTCTCCCTCGCCACCCACCATCAAACTGGCGGCAACCCTTTCTTCGTCCACGAACTCATCTCTCACCTGAGCGACCTCGGTATCCTCCCCGGCCGGGTCAGCGACAGGGGCTGGCCCAGCGCCGCTGAGATCGAACACTCCGGCGCCCCCGAAGGGGTGCGCCACGTGTTGTCTCGCCGGATCGGGCAGCTCTCACCATCGGCCCGCAATGCGCTCATGATGGCGTCGGTCGCCGGCGACGAGTTCCAAGCGGCCGATGTTGCCACCGCCAGCGGCCGGGAGCTTGGTGAGGTGATCGCCGCCTTGGAAGAAACGACGACCACCACGCTGACCACTGAGGCCATCGAAGGTCACGGGCGGTACCGCTTCACCCACGCCCTGGTCCGCCACACCCTGTACGAGAGCTTGTCGGCATTACGCAAGGCCCAGTGGCATTGGCAGATGGCCGAAGCGATCCGGATGGCGGCGGGCCCGTCGGAGCGGCGCCTTCACCAGCTCGCATACCACTATCAGCACGGCCTTGACGCCGCCGACCCCGCGATCGCCGTGCGCTGGTTGCATGCCGCCGGAGATGAAGCGGTCCGGCAGGTGGCCTTCGAAGAAGCGAGAGAGCACTACCGCGCCGCGCTGACCGCCTTGGATCGCGGACCCGACGACCCGGACCGGCGCTACGACCTGCTCGCTGGGCTTGCGATATCAGCCTCCGCCCTATCGGACTTCGACGCCTCCCATCCGGCCTGGCTGGCCGCCGCTGAGATCGCACGAGAGGCCGGAGATGCGGCGCGACTTCTCCGGGCGGTTCTGGGATATGGGGATATCGCCCGGGTAGGCGTCGAAGACCAGCTTATTGGACCCTTAGTGGCCGACGGCCTAGCGCTCGCGGGACCAGACGACAGCGCTGAGCGCGCCCAGTTTTTGGCCTGGCATGCAGCCGGGAAGCAACAGGGCGCGTTCCGCCGGTCGGAAGAGGTCGAACGCCTGATCCGGGAAGCCTCAGCCATGGCGCGCCGGGTGAACAGCGTCCCGGCGGAGCTAGAGGTCCTCAATTGCCTCGACCTTGCCCTGCGCGGTTCGAGCCAAGTTAGAGAACTTCTCGAAGTCGTGACCCGAGGACGTGAACTTGTTGAATCCAGTTCAGCGGACGAATACAAGCCCTGGTGGTTACGGAACCTGTGCTTGGTGCTACTTCAGTTGGGCGAACGCAACGAAGCAGAACGTGCCATTCAACAGGCCGAAACGCTAGCCCGGTCCCGAGGAGTCAACCTTTTGCTCCACAACGTCCTCATGCCGCGCGCTGCCATTGCCATTGCTGAAGGACGGTTTGCGCAGGCCAAGTCCCTGGTCGCCGAGGTCCGCGACGTCGGCGGCCCCCACAACCCCACCATCGCCTATGCCTATGGCGGACAGGTATCGGCGCTGCGCGGCAGAGGAAGGACGGGCCGATGCCGTCATCGACCGGCTCCGACCCATGGCGCAACATCCGCCCCCCGACCTTGTCGCCTGGCGTGCCATGTTCGCCGGACTGCTGGCCGACGTCAACCGTCTTGACGAGGCGTCAGAGCACTTCGAGGCGCTCGCTCCGGATGGTTTCTCGGAGGTGCCGCGCGACTGGGGCTTCCCACTCGCTGTCCGCTACCTAGCCGAGACGTGCGCACAGCTTGGTGACACCGCCCGCGCCGCGGAACTCCTGCCCGAGATCGAGCCCTATAGCGGACAGATGCTGATCGTCACCATCGGCACCTCTATCGAAGCCGCCGCCGACCGCAGCCTCGCACAGCTCTACGGACTGGTCGGCCAGGTCGACAACGCCGAGCGCCACTTTGAGATGGCGCGGCGCCTGGAAGACGCCATGCGCTTTCCCGCCCTTGCGGCCCGCAGCCGCTACTGGCACGCACGCCTCCTGGCACGGTCTCAAGACGCTGACAAGCGCGACCAAGCGGTGGCTCTCCTACGTACCAGCCAAGAGGTCACGACCCGACTGGGCATGGCACACCTCCATCAGCAAACAAACGATCTTATCCGGAGTATTAACAAGCACCATGGCAATGGCGAGAAACCCGGGCCGCCTCCAGACTGATCGTGTACGCCGGCGTGCACAGGAACCCTTGTTGCCAGAGTAACGACATGAAGTATTTGGTAAACCCTTACTGACCAGGCATGACGCAGTTCGGCTGGCGGTAATGGCTGCCGTCGCCCACCTGCCTCATCGTCGCCGCCTCTGACTCCCTCCTTCGGCCGGACGTGTCGGCACGAGCCTCCAGAACGCGCACGCGAGAATCCCAGCCCCGATATGACCAAAAGGAAACCGAACGGCACGACTGTGCGCTCCGTGATGCCTCCATTGCCAGGAGCGACTAGTTCGTTTGCTCGATTTGTCAAGCGGGTGGGGCTGCGGCGCTGTCGTTCGAAGGCTCACCGTTCTCTGGATCATTTGCCCTGCGAGGGGGCGATTCGGTCCAGCCAGCGTCCCAGAGTGGTCCGTAGCTTCGCCTCGCTGATGGGCAGGTCCCAGGAGTACCGGTCCCTCCGGGTGTAAATCGTCAGCCGAGCCTTATCGGCTTTCGCCACCGCGTCAGTGGCCGCCCCAGCCGCACTGGACGGGCCCAACTGGTAACCGGTCACCTCTGACCAGGCGAAGAAATAATGACGGTCTGGGTGCCCGGCGTGGAACCACTTTCGTCCGGCGACGACAGCCATACCATGATCGTCGGCCACAAGGGGACCGCGCTCATCTCGGCCAGGTATCGGTGTCGTCGCTCTACACCGCAAACTCACTTCGTTCTGCCCCGACCGAGAACTGGTCATACCATCTCGCCTCCAGATGTACCGTAAGTCCGTTGACCGGGAGCGGGCATCACGCGGACGCAAAGTGTGGCACATTTGCCGCCGGCTCTGTTGACCGATCGGACGCCGACAGGGCCATAACGCGCCCAGCGGTGCCGCGTACGCGCTCGAGGGATCGGAGCCTTGAACAGGGCCAGGTCGGCGCGGGGGTGAGGGGGTCGAAACGGGGCCACGGTTCGCCCCTGTCTGGTGCCCGGCCGGCCCAAGGCCCGGCGGTGACTCAGTGGCGCTGCCGCCCGGGCCGGACGAATTCAGACCGGCAGACCGACGACCCCCTGTGTTCCCTGGGCTCGATCTCCTCGGGGCCCAAACCGGCCGCCTCGAGGATCTGGCGAGTGTGCCGGCCCACCTCCGGGGCCCCGCGGGCGGACATCTGCGTGCGCGATCCGGAAGGGCGCGGCGACCGTGCGAAATGTCCCGTCGGCATGGTGTATTTCGGGGTGCAGCCCGGCCGTCTCGGCTTGGGGATTGGGGGCGAGCTCGGCCACGGTCGCGGCTGGGCCCCACATCAAGCCGCCAGAGTATTGGGGTCGATACATATCGGCACGTCTCGAGGATGCAAGACTGAGCTAGCGTCCAGCAGGTGCCAGTTTGGGCCATAAGTGAGTTCCATTGAGGTGGCCCAAAAGAGGTACCCGGTCGGTGCAGTCACTACGCGGGTCGGAGCTCGAACAGCGGGTGGCGCCGAGCTTCGGCAAGGTAATCCTGCGGGGTGTCGTCGATGCGCATCCGGTATCGGCGTAGAAGGGCCACGGGCGGCCTTACCCGCGAGCCGAGCAACCGGCGCAGGAGGTGCCACTGACGGTACGGCTCGAGCACGCGCTGAAGAATCGCTGCCGCTTCATCGGAAGGAACCTCGATGGCGTGAACCGGACTGCGACGGCCACCAGGTTGGATAACGGTCGCCTCGCCGGCCGCCTGAAGGTTTCGGGCCCAACCCCCCGCCCCGTACGTCGCCTGGACATACGAGTGTCCATCGAGGTCGAGCATCGCGACCGGCATCGTGCGCTCAAGACCCGACCGGCGCCCGAGGACAATCAGGAGGATGTTCGGGGCACCCGTAGGCACCCCAGCGAGAATCATCCCGCGAGCGAGCGGGTTGACTAGTCGAAAGAACCGCCGGGCAATCCGATCGCGGACGTCGGGCCGAGCGCTCGATGGACGATGACCTGACATCGGCTGTCACTCCCCTCTGCGCCGAGCGGCGCCCCGAGGTAGCTTCCGCCCAGCCTACGTCGGGCCGCTCGATCGAGCGGCCACGGATGGACGCCCAACGGCAGTAGCCCGGGAGAGCGCCGGAGCGCGGGGACACCGAGGTCTTGCCCGACACTCCGAGCGGTCGTACGGGCCCATCGTGCCTCGGTCAGTACGCCCCGGGTCTGGCGAACGACAGTTGTCCTGAGCGATTTGGAAATGGCTAATGCGGTCATTTGCCGTCCGCCACCACCCCAAGAAACCGGCCAGTGCAGCTTCAGTGCGTAGCTCTGCGGTCCCGCTCCGGGCGATACATAACGAACGCTCGAGAATCCGAGTGTCCGGGCTGCCAGCGGGAGCCCAGATCGGCACCTCGGGCGTCTAGCAACTCGGCCGGGTTTCATGATCGGTGAAGTTTGCAGGCCGTGGAGATCAACCAGCGTGGTCACAGCAGTGACAAGGAAAGGCTTGTGCGTCGACGGCCGTGACAGCTATACACAAGGAAGAACCGAGATGATCGACCACGTCTACATATCCGTCACCGACGTCGAGAAGTCCCTGGCCTTCTACGCCGACGCTCTGAAACCACTCGGCTGGAGCCGCTTTGGAGACTACGACTCTGCCTCGGGTCCCGAGAGCGTGCCCTCTCTATACGGCCTGGGAGACGACGTCTATGTCTCTGGCGCCGGGGTCGGCTCAAGCATCTGGATCCGACAGCGCCAGCCCGGCGAGACCGGCCTTTACCTTGGGATCGTCTGCGACAGCAACGAAGCGGTAGACGCAGCCTACGCCGCCGCCATCGAAGCGGGAGGCATCGACGAAGGCAAGCCGGCCGATCGGACCTACTTCGCGCCCGGCTACTACGCCGCGAACGTCGCCGATCTGGATGGCAACCGTCTGGAATTCGTACACAAGGCCTGGAACCCCGAGCGCTTGCTGTAGTTGGAACTAGCAGCCCGTCCGTGACGTCGCTCGGGGCCGGCGGTAGGGTGGCACGTCGGCGGGAACGTTCGGCATGTATGTTCTGGGGCACCCCTCGATACGCCGGATGTGCCGACCCGCGCCCATCGACGACGCTCAGTCGCCGATATTCGGCGCCGGCGTTCTGAGCGGTTCGTTCTGTACCTGGATCGTTAGCGCTGCGAAGTTCTTGACCCGTCGATGTGGGTGCGCAGCAGCCCGCCTGGGGTTGATATTCGACGTGGGGGGATGGGCGCTTCCGCACGGCGCGTGAGGCGAGGAACAGGCACGGGTGCCTGCGCGTTCTAGGGAAACTCGCGGCGGCTACTGGGTAGTGCTTCCGCTTGGCTCCGGGTACTTCGCGCCAGGGCAGCAGGAACGATTACCCACTCCGGCGACGTTTTGTGCCGTCGATGACACTTGGCTGAGAAGGATCCCAACGTCTAGCGGCCGCGTTCGCGAGCAGAGTGGCATGACCGGCACCGAGCTGCCCGCTGTTGTTGTCGCCCCAAGCCCAGAGTCGCCCCGTCGAGTCGATGGCGTAGCTGGCGTAGCCGCCCGAGTTCACCTTGATGACGGTCGTCTTGTTGGGCATGGCGACCGGCACCGGCACGTGAGAGTCAACCAGGCTCCCGACGCCAAGCTGGCCGCGATTGTTGTTCCCCCACGCCCACACGCTCCCGTTTCGAAGAACGGCGATGGTCTGCCCGTTGTTGGCGCCGCCGCCTTGGGACACTTCGATGACGGGACCGGCAAGATCGACCTTGTCGGGGAGCGCACTGTTGGTGGTGGATCCTTCGCCCAGCTCGCCGGCGTCCCCGCTTCCGCAGGCGTAGACCGTGCCGTGGGAGTCGAAAAGGGCGTGGGTTCGAGCCCCGGTCGCGTGCGTCACGCCCGAAAGTGGAAGCTACTCCTCCAGGCTGCTTTGGATTAGGCCGGACAGGCAGAGGTCGTCGGCACCGTCGAGGCCCCAGCCCCAGACGTGGCCGGTCGAGTCGATGGCCAACCCGGCGTCGAAGGGCATCGGGGTTCGGGAGTGATGAGATAATGACGCTCGCTGGGAAGTGGACCTTGACCGGCTTCGCCTCGGAGGGCGTCAACGTTCCGTCTCCGAGTTCGCCGTAGCTGTTCAGGCCCCGAGCGTACACGGCACCGGTAGACGTGAGGGTATACCCGTCGGCGTTCGACGTGGCGATCTGGTCGATCGTGCCGTTGCTCCCAAGAATGGCTGTTGGCGAGTCAAGCTCGAGTTGGATTATGGCCGCCTCCGTTGCCGACAACGCCCCACCGATAGGCCGTCGGGTTGGCGGCAGTGGCGTTTCCCGTGCCGGTTGCGCAGGAGGCGAGCACAACCGAGGCGACGGCAAGAAGGCTTGCCGCCGTGATGCCGGAACAGCGAATACCTTGTGCGGGGCGAATCACGGCCGGCCGCCGTCGGGGTTTGACCCTGTTGACGCTCGGCTTCGACGCAGCCGGTATCGAACCAGGCGAGAGAGCAGAAGGAGTCCGGCGATCGCAAGCGCACCGCCGGCGAGGTGGCCGAGCAGCACGAACACGACGCCGCCGGCGACCATTAAGACCCCGATGAGATAGCGCTGCCACGGCGTCGCTCGTAGCAGGGCTTGCTGGATGATTTGACCGCTGCCGTGGGGCATCACGGCTCCTTCCCCGTTGCCTGGATATCCGTCAATCTAGTAGACTGTCTACCTGTATGACAAGTGAATATCCAGAGCCGCCGGACAGCGAACGGGAACCCAGCGGAGTACCCGCGCCGTTGCCATGGTTGCTCCGGCGAACCAACCAGCGCTACCTCGCTGCCATCCGGGACCACTTGGCTCACCGTGGGTTCGATGCGCTACCCCAACCTGGCTATTGGGCGTTGATGATCCTTGCACGGGGCGGCACCGACGCCAGCCAGCTAATGAGCGAGATGGGCGTCACCAAACAGGCCGTCTCGAAACTCGTGGACGCCTTGGTGACGGGCGGATTCGTCGATCGCAGACCCAATGACGCCGACCGCCGTCGGACGGATCTGAGGCTCTCCGCCGAGGGGCGGCGAGCCGCCATGGTCATCGCGGACGCGGTACAGGCAACCGAGCGCCGTTTCATCAACGAGCTTGGAACTCAACGATTCGCCGACCTGGTCCAAATGCTGGCCCAGCTCGCAACGAGTCGGGAATGATTCCCGATTTCAGCTACCGGGCCCCTGTCGGAACATCCACCTCCTGTGCTGCGCAAAACTCGCAGACGGAACACGGGTCTCCCGCCGCCGGATTGGCGTGCGCCCAGAATGACGGCACGAGGTCCGTTGCTCAAGCGCTCCGATTCGGCAATCCCGCGTGGGGGGCGGTGGGCGCCGTCGGTGGTGGCAGCGCCCAGAATGCCGCTGGTCAGGGTCTACTCGCACTGGGTCAGGTTGGATTATGGAGCACCCCGCCGCATCCCCCCCGAGCGGCAGGAGGGGCTACGGCCGTGACCCCGGGCCCATTCCCCCGTCGCCGGTCCGCTTGCTCTTCTCGAGCCCGCAGGTACGGGGTGGCGTAGTGACCGCGACATTGGTCCGCCCGAATCGTCAGCATTCCGACCAGCTCGAACTGGGAGGCGACCCGGCGTGGTCTGCCAGCCGCCGGCTGAGTAGCGGATACTGCAGATCGACGCGTTGTCCTCCGAGCCGCGGCCGGACGAGCTGATCGACAGGATCGGGTCGGAACAATTCGGGGACGCTAGACAAAGTACGCAGCTTGTCAGCAACCTGGTCGGGCACCATCCGATAGACCCGGCCGTCGGGGACGTATGGCCGGGTGGGCACGCCGCGAGTGGATTACGAGCCGCGTCTTCGGCCGTCACCCCACGGAAGGCGCCAGCGAGCACCACACCGTCGATCACGAGTGGCCAGGGTTTTGTGTGGTCGATGTCACTATCGATCAGCCCCTCCCAAAAAAGGCTTGACGCAATCGATTGGTTGCCATACTATGGCAACTAACCAGTTGCATTACGTATAGACGAAAAGGAGCGTCACCAGTGAGCACAACCACCGACTACCGCACGACCGTCCGGGTTAACGCCCCGGCCGAGGTTTTGTTCGACGCCATCACCACCGCCGAGTCACTCGCCGCCTGGTGGAGCCCGGTGACCGGCTCGGGCCTGGCCGGCGGTGAGCTGCGCTTTCCGATGGTGGCCGACCAGCCGCCCCTTCTGATCCACGTCGGCGAGGCGACCCGCCCTTCTATTGTCCGCTGGACGGTGGTCGAGTGCACCTTCATGGAGGACTGGGTCGGAACCCAACCCACCTTCACGATCTCACCCCTCGACGGCAGGGCCTGCGAGATCACCTTCGAGCACCTCGGCCTCAACGACGAGCTCGAGTGCAAGGACATGTGCAGCCGCAGCTGGGACCATTTCGTTCGCACCAGCCTGCGGGAGCTCGCCGAGGGCGGTCCCGGCGCCCCCAACCGCAGCCCCCGCGACCTCGCCCGCCGCGCCGCCGAGGAGCGGCTCTGATCCCGATTGCCAGGGGGGACGACCGGCGTCGGGTCGTCCTCCAGTCCGCACCTGTCCATCAAGGAGGAAACGATGGCGTTTCCTGATCGCATCGAGCGGACCGTGACGCTGGCCCGACCGCCCGGCGAGGTGTGGCCGGCGCTGACCACCGCCGAAGGGCTGAGCGCCTGGTTCGGGGAGCGGGCCACGATCGACCTGCGTCCGGGCGGGGCGGCGTCAATAACATTTGCCGGCGGCATGACCGTCGCGATGCGCATTGAGCACGTCGAGGAGCCGAGCGTGTTCGCCTACACGTGGCGACTGCCGAACCTGCCCGATGACGACCCGCGCCGCACCTACGTCGAATTCACCCTGGAGCCCGCCGGCGAGGGCACACTGCTTCGCGTCACCGAGACCGGCTTCGCCCAACTGCCCGTCGACATCCGGCGCGAGACCTACGAGTCGCACCGCGACGGCTGGTCGCGTGAAATGGCCGAGTTGGCCGAGTATCTCAATGGCACCTGACATCGAGGCCGTGGCCGAGCAGGTCTTCGTCGCCCTGGCTGACCCGACCCGCCGCGCCATCCTCGCCGCCCTAGCCGCCCACGGGCCGGCCACCGTCACCGACCTGGCCGCGACCCTACCGATCACCCGCCAGGCGATCGCCAAACACCTCGCCCTCATGACCGACACTGGCCTCGTGACCCCCGAGCCCGGCGAACGCCGCCGAGTCCGCTACCGCCTGCGATCCGCACCCGTGCAACTCGCCCAGCAATTCCTTGCCGCACTCGCCAACGACTGGGACGACCGGCTCAATGACCTGAAACACCACCTCACAGCACAATGAAGCACCCAGAACAAGCGCTCGATCACCAGCCAAATTAAAGAAACCTCGGGACCTGGCTCACCTGTCAAGGGCCAAGAACATCGCCTGTTAGCCGGCGTACCGGCCCCCGACTGGCGGCTGTGCCGCAGCCTTCGCCTACCTGGCTTCGCACGCCGCTTCGGGCTTCCGCGTCGAATGCCCGGGCTACGCCGTCGGCCACCCAGCCATGACAGGCGTCAACGTCGGGCGGGTCTGCCCCGGCCAGAAGCTCATCGCCATCGCAGTGGCCGGCCCCGCCTCCCCGATGAACGAGGCCAGCAACCCCTGGGTCCTGACCGGCACGTCGAGCCGGCCCATCGACCCGTACGGCCATTGCTGACCAGGAACCGACTGGAGCGGGCCTGATGCCCCCAACGCAGTACCCGATTCCGAGCCCGCGCAGGGTGCCCTGGCCTATGTGGCCGGCATACTTCCTGGCCATAGCGACGGGTCGGCGACGAGCAGCTGCCCGCCCGGGCGCAGCACACGCATGGACTCGTCCACAGCCTGGTACCGGCCCTGGGACGAGCGGATGTTATGGATCGCCATCGCGCTCGTCACAACGTGGAAATAGCCGTCGGCGAACGGCAACACGGTCAGACCGGCCGTGTGCACTTCCACCCGATCAGCGACCCGCGGCGGCGTTGGCGAGCGTGGCTTCGGGACCGTTCCCGCTTTGGTCCCTGGACCACACGTCCACACCGACGGACCGTCCCGCCGGCAGACGCCGAGCCGCCTCGATCACAGATCGGCCCCGCCGAGCGCCAGGAATCGGTCATCAAGACCCACCCATGGAGCGTGACCGCAAGGATGGACAGATGACGGATCAGCAGAGAGGCCCTCTCGGAAGCTGCCGCGGCACGGATCACTTCAACGTCGACCTTCTTGACCGACAGGCATCGACTCACTACTTTTACCTTCTAGTAGGTCAGACTCCACCGCCCGTGGGTGAACGAAGAGGTAGCCATGGCAGGCCACAGAAGTATCGACAGTGACACTGCTTCCGC
Organism: uncultured Acidimicrobiaceae bacterium; assembly: GCA_963791995.1. Taxonomy (GTDB): domain Bacteria; phylum Actinomycetota; class Acidimicrobiia; order Acidimicrobiales; family RAAP-2; genus Bog-473. The sequence goes on from CAWBUQ010000017.1 coordinate 23,840, forward strand.
CATCCTTGACGTCGCCGAACGGCTGGCCCAGACCCGGGGGTTTAACGCCTTCTCCTACGCCGATGTCGCCGCTGAGCTCGGTATCACCAAACCGGCGTTGCACTACCACTTCGCCAGTAAGGCTGAGCTTGGCGAGGCGCTATTGACCCGTTACACGGCCCGGTTCGACGATGCCCTCGAGTCGATTGATGCGACGGAGCTCAACGCGGCCGGCAAGTTGGTGGCCTACGCCGATCTCTATGCGCAGGTGCTCGCCCAGGACCGGATGTGCCTGTGCGGGATGCTCGCCGCCGACTACCACACCCTTCCCGAGCCGATGCGGGAGTCGGTCATCAGGTTCTTCGACCGCAATGAGACCTGGCTCACGGGCATCGTCGATCACGGCCGAAACGCGGGGACCCTACAGGTTGACGGCGCCAGCAAGGAGGTCGCCCAGATGATCATGGGCGCCCTCGAAGGAGCGATGCTCGTCGCCCGTACCTACCGAGATCCCGAACGTTTCGACACCTCGGCCAAGCGACTACTTGCAGAGATCACGACTCCGTCGCCGCGGACCTGAGCCCATTTCCTCATGTCCGCGGTGCCGGGGACGCCGGCTGGGCAGTAGCTACCGCCATTGAGCTCCCGACTTCCTGAGCGCCGCCGCCGTGACCGCTGTCGCGTCGCTACACCGGAGAGATCTGGCAAACCCTGCGAGCCCTGCTCGACAACATTTCAGCGATCAGCGCCTCAAGGACGTCCAGGTCCCCGCCTATGTGGTCACCACGGACCTGGCGTCTCGGCCCCACGTCATCAGCTCCGGCCCGATCGTGAGGCCCCGATGGCCAGTGCAGCGGTCCCGGGCTGCTTCGGAGGCCGACCGTCGCGTCGTCTACGAGCGAGTCCTGTGCGAGGCCGCTGACGCTGAAGAGCTCGGCCGATATGTCAACGGCAAGATCCTTGTAGAGGTCTGGCCACGCCTGTGGCTTCCGGAGCGAGTCCGCCAGGCCTGGGAGCAGCGCTTCCCGGAGTTGACCCACGCGGCCTAGCCATCGATGAGCTGCAGGACCGATTGGTCCGGGTGGCATTGGGTGTACTCGATGAGCACGGTTTCGCCCTCGCCGGCGGGTATGCCCTCCAGACGCATGGACTCGTCGATCGGATGAGCGAGGACGTCGACCTGTTCACCGACCTTTGGGATGCCGCCGAGTTCAGCCAAGCGGTCGACACCGTCGTCGGCGCCTATCGAGGGGCAGGCCTGGACGTCACCATCGCCCGGCGAGCGGAGACCTTCGCCCGAATACAGGCCGTCGATCCCGGCTCGGCCCGAGCCAGCTCGGTGGACCTCGCCGCCGACCGCCGCGCTAGCGTCCCGGCGCGCCTCTCGATCGGACCAGTCCTCGCAGAAACTGGCGCAGTAGCGACAAAGGTCGCGACCGTCTTCAGTCAGGGCGAGGCACGCGACTACCTCGACCGTGCCGGCATCCTCGTGGCCGCTACAGCCGCCGGCAACTCTTGGCGATGGCGGCCGACGTCGACCCCGCCCCTCTTCGGAGAAGCCCTCGCCGGGGTTTTGGGCCTTTCTAGCGCTCA
>CAWBUQ010000018.1:0-91222 GCA_963791995.1 uncultured Acidimicrobiaceae bacterium
GTCACGGCATCCCAATCGATCGATCTCAAAACCAGCTTACGAGACGCAATCGATCACGTTCGCAAGCGTGCCATTGATCGCGCCGGTATCCCCGTAGCAGAACCGGGACGCCGGCACCAGCCCGGGTTCAGGAGCCCAATGGGGCTGCGACAGGCGCGATGAAGCGACTAGACCATAGCGTCATGGCCGAACAATCTCCCCAGGTCATTTCGCTGGCGCTCACCAGTCCGGAAGAGATGTTCGTGTTGGCGCCGGCAGACCTGTTCTCTGAATACCGCAACTTCATGACCGGATTGGAGTACTGCATCAGCGTGCTTCGAAGCCGTCGCTCGAGCGGACCCGTCCAGATCGATCTGGCGCTCCCGGCCGACCGGATCTCGGAAGGAATGGACCAGCGAATTCGCCGTACCCTCAACCGCTACTGCGATCATCGCATCGCGTACAACCAGCGGGAGAGACGAGCCGTCCGGCTGGACGGAGTCTTCTCACTGTGGATCGGGCTCCCCATCGTCGTGCTGGGATTCGTTCTCGTCTTCATCAAGTCGAGCATCGTGGGATCCAGCGGGAACGCCAACCTGGTCCTCGACTCGGGCGGTTGGGTCCTGGTGTGGGTGGGCATTTGGTTCCCACTCGACACACTCTTGTTCACGCCCTTGTCGTATGGACGGGAGAACCGCGTCCTCAAGCGACTTCGAACAGCCGATGTCGTGATCGCGCCGCACCCGACGATGAAGCTCTGACCTCGCCGGTACTTGCCCGTCCTGGGCGCTCGTTGGGGGGCCCCCGTCGATCAGACCCGGATTCCGGCATACCGGAGAACTCATCGGATTTCTTCGCTACCGTACGACCATGTCGAGCTGGCCAGCGATTTCGTACGAGCAGTGGCACGACACCTGCGACACGCTGCACGCCCATTGCCAGGTGCTCGGCAAATTGGCCGTGACGCTCGCGCCAGCCGAGCGACAGTTGCACCACGCAGCCCTGCGCCTGACCGCCCGGGGTTGGGAGACCGCCCCGCTGCCTGCTCCTGACGGGTCGGGGGCGCTCGTCGTCGTCCTCGATCTGCACGCCCATGAGACTGCGATCGAGCACAGCGACGGCCGGGTCGAACGCGTCCCTCTGACTCCCAATAGAGCGGTCGGACTCGTAACGCGTGAGGTGTTGGCCGCAGTGCGCCGCCTCGGCGGCCCGGTCGAGATCAATCCCGCGCCGCAGGAAGTTTCGTGGAGCGAGCCGCTCGACGAGGACAGCCGACACGCGCGGTATGACCAGGGTCAGGTCGCCGACTACTTCGAGGCAGCGATTCACGCGGCTCTCATTCTCGAGGAGTTTCGGGCGCCATACGGCGGGCGGTCAACACCGGTCAATGCCTGGTGGGGTTCGTTCGATCTGGCCGTCGACCTCTTTTCCGGCCTCCCGGCCGAGCCTCCGTCGAGTGATTTCATCACGCGCAACGCCATGAACGCACAAGGGGTCGAAGTCGGGTGGTGGCCCGGCGACGCGCGCTATGGCAAGGCTGCCTTCTACGCCTTCGCACACCCGGCACCTGAGGGCTTCAGTGGTGCGAGCCTTCCCGTGCCGCATGCGCGCTGGGAGGAAGACCTGAGTGAGTACATCCTCGACTGGGAAGACGTGTGCGCAAGCGCCGATCCCCGGGGGCTCGCGTTGGAGTTCGCCCGCTCGGCGTTCCGTCATGCATGCGCGACGGGCCGGTGGGATCGCGGACTTGCCGCCAGTGCCGACGGGATTCCGCCTCCGGTCATCTGAAGCTCCGCAACGCGGACGGGCATCCCCGGTCGCCCCACTGGACAACGGCGTCTTCAGGCGCAGCGTATGTTCTCGCCGTATGGAGCGGGGTGTCCCAGATCTGGTCGGTCCGGGCTTGCGGGTGCTCTTCTGCGGGATCAATCCCGGGGTCCGCTCAGGTGAGCTCGGCCTGCATTTCGCCCGGCCGGGGAACCGCTTTTGGAAACTGCTCTGGGCTGGTGGATTCACCGACTCCGTTCTGCAGCCCGCCGAGCAGCACACGCTGCCGGGCCTGGGTATCGGCATCACGAATCTGGTGGAGCGAGTCACTGCCGCCGCCAGCGAACTCAGTGCCGCCGAACTGCGTGCAGGGGCGACGCGGCTCGAGACCAAGGTGGAAGAGCTGGAGCCCAGCTGCGTTGCCGTGCTGGGGCTGCAGGCATACCGAACGGCCTTTCGAAGGCCGAGCGCCGTCATCGGACCACAGCCCGAGTTCATCGGTGGTGCCGCGGCGTGGCTCCTTCCGAATCCGAGCGGCCTCCAGGCCCGCTATCAGATGCCCGAAATGACGGAGATGTTCAAGTCGCTCTTCGATGCCACACAGCCTCGCTGAGAGAGTCGATGCATGGCAGCAGGGCAGGGAGCAATCAGCCCTCGTACCAGCGATAGTGCGTCCAGCCGGCCATGGGCCGGGCCCCGAGCTGTTGATAGAAGTCGATGGCCGGGGCGTTCCACTCCAGGACCTCCCACTCGACCCGGCCCTCGGTCTGTTTGCGCAGGTGGGTCAGGAGGGCGCGGGCGTAGCCGCGACGCCGGTGCGGGGGGCGGACGTAGAGGTCCTCGAGCCAGATCCCAGTCTTGCCCAAGAAGGTGGAGAAGGTCCGGAACCACAACGCATGGGCGGCCAGCCCGCCATCGCCGTCCTCGATCACCGAGTCGTGGACGACCGCACCAGGACCGAAGAGGGCGCCGGCGAGGCCGTCCTCGGTGACGCGCACCTGGTCGGACAACTGCTCGAAGTCGGCCAGCTCGCGGATCATCGCCACGAGCTCGGGGACGTCAGCCTCCACCGCCGGCCGGATCACCCGGTGCGGGCCCGGTTCGCTGCGGAGACGACGGCGCTGAGCGAGGCGTCGAGGATGGACGAGTCGCGCCCCACGCCCCACCATGTCGAGCCGTCGGGAGCGGCGCACTCCACGTAGGCGACGGCCGAGGCACCGGAGCCCTCAGTCAGGGCGTGCTCGTAGTAATCCTTGACCTCCATCACGATGCCGAGGTCGGCCTTCAGTGCGGCGACCAGCGCGTCGATCGGGCCGTTGCCCTCGCCGGTCACGGTCTGGTGCTGGCCGTCGACGATGAGCTGCGCAGTCACGCTCGTGTGGCCGCGGCCAGTCGAGACCTCACTCGTCATGAGCCGAAGCCCGGCGTCCTCGGGCAGGTAGATCTCCTCGAAGACGTCACGCATCTGGCCCGACTGGATCACCGTCCCGCTCGCTTCTGTGATCTCCTGAACCCGCTTGGAAAACTCGATCTGCAGTCGCCGCGGCAGGTCGAGACCGTGGTCGGTGTCCATCACGTAGGCGACGCCGCCCTTGCCCGACTGGCTGTTCACCTGGATGATGGCTTCGTAGGTGCGACCGGTGTGCTTGGGGTCGATGGGCAGGTACGGCACCTCCCACTCGTCGTAGTCGTGGCCGATGGCCGCCATGCCCTTCTTGATGGCGTCCTGGTGCGATCCCGAGAAGGCCGTATAGACCAAGTCACCGGCATAGGGGTGGCGCGGGTGGATGGGCAGCCGTGTGGCGTACTCGGCCACGCGACGCACCTTCTCGATGTCGCGGAAGTCCAACGCGGGATCGATGCCCTGCGAGAACAGGTTCATCGCCAGGGTCACGACGTCGACGTTGCCCGTCCGCTCACCGTTGCCGAAGAGCGTGCCCTCGACCCTGTCGGCACCGGCCAGCACAGCGAGCTCCGCTGCGGCCACGGCGGTGCCGCGGTCGTTGTGCGGGTGCAGGCTGAGCACGATGCTCTCGCGGTTCTTGATGGTCCGCCCGAACCACTCGATCACGTCGGCGTAGACATTCGGGCTGTACATCTCCACCGTGGCGGGCAGGTTGAGGATCATGGGCTGCTCGGGTGTGGGCTCAATGACGTCCATCACCGCCTCGCAGATTTCCACCGCGTAGTCAGGCTCCGTGCCGGTGAAGCTTTCGGGTGAATACTCGTAACGGATCTGGGTGCCGGGCACCTGCGCCTCGTACTTCTTGCACAGCTCGGCCGCCTTCACCGCGATGTCGGTGATTCCGGCCTTGTCCAGACCGAAGACCACCCGCCGCTGCAGCTCGGACACCGAGTTGTAGAAGTGCACCACGGCGCGCCGCGCGCCCACGAGCGACTCGAAGGTGCGCTCAATGAGCTCCTGACGGCACTGCACCAGCACCTGGATCTCGACGTCGTCGGGGATGAGGCCCTCTTCGATGATGAGTCGCTGGAAGTCGAAGTCGGTCTGCGACGCCGAGGGGAACCCGACCTCGATCTCTTTGAACCCGACGTCGATCAGGGTTTGGAACAGCGCCAGCTTTCGCTCGGGGTCCATCGGGTCGATGAGCGCCTGGTTCCCGTCGCGCAGGTCGACGCTGGCCCAGTGAGGGGCATGGTCGAACTGCCGGTCGGGCCACGTCCGGTCGTGCAGGACCAGCGGCACGTGCGAGCGGTACTTGTCGAACGCCATGGGTGACGGATCGCAGGGCAGGGCCAGGTGACCCCGCTCCACGTCGCCACCACTCCCTTTCTGTCCCTCTGCCATCAGTCTGTCCCTTCCTCTTTACGTCCCGTCAAAGGACGTCCGTTCACTCTCTGGTTCACTCGGATCGTCACTCCGACCATTCGACTCGCCCGTACCGGCCCAACAAAAAACCTCCTGGCCAATCGGCTCAGGAGGTTGCGGGCGAACGCGATGTGGCGTTCGCCGTCAGGTAAGCAGCAGGTCCGAGGTGAAGGTCTTCATGACAGCCACAATTGTACATCGACGGAGACCACAGTCAAGAACGCCGCACCGGGGACCCGAAGCGGAGCAGGTTGCCGTCGGCGTCGATGTGGGAGGCCTCCCAGACGCCGAACCCAGGATCGAAGAGGTCGGTCGTCTCCCCCACACCCGCCGCTCGCCACTCGGCGTGCAGCGCATCGGCGTCGTCGACGGCGATGTAGGCCGCACCCCGCTCCGTGCCGGCCTCGCCGTCCCCGGGCTCGCTGTCCCCGGCCACGCCGTCGGGTCCCCCTGAGCCCAGGCCAGGCACGTGACGGAAGTGGATCTTCACGCCCTGGCGCTCCACGGATCCGTAGCCACCGCCGTGGACGTGCACCGTGAAACCCAGGGCTTCGTAGTGCGCCCGCATGGCTTCGAAGTCAGCCGTCGGGAAGATCGGTGCGATGCCCTGGAAGGTGGCCATGGCCGCTCACGCTACTTTGGTGCGATGCGCCGCTTGCTCTCGACACTCTTGCGGACCGCCCTCGTGGTCGCCGCGCTGGCCGTGCTGCGCGCCGTGCTGCTCGACCGCGCGCCTCGCCGTGAGCTGCATGGGGCCGAGCCGGTCATCGGCAGCCTCGACACCTGGCCGGCCGTGCCGCGCAAGCCGAAGGACTGACGCCGCCGCTCGCTCGGTTCAGAGCGTCACGCGGTGGATGTCGAGGATCCCCTCGTCACCGCGCAACTGTTCGACCACGGCGTCGGGTGCCGCCGTAGTGGTCGAGATCACCATCATGGCGGTGGCGGTTTCGGGACTCGGACCTACCGCCATGGACGAGATGGACACGCCGGCCGCGCCGAGCACGGTGCCGACGATGCCGATCACACCGGGCCGGTCGTCGTTGCGGACCACGATCATGTGCTCCGACGGCGGCACCTCGACGAGGTGGTCGTCGACTACGACCATCCTCGGCTCGGTGTGCAGGCCGACGGTGATCAGCGTGCCGGCCACCGAGTGCGTGCCCGAGCGCAAGGTGATGAGCGACTTGTAGTCGTGCGACGTGGCGGTGGAGGACTCGCGCACCTGCAAACCGCGCTGGGCCGCCAGCTGCGGTGCGTTCACGTAGCTCACGGGCTCCTCGGTCGAGCCGCCGAAGATGCCCTTCAGCACCGACAGCGTCAGGATCCCCGTGCTCTCCCCAGCCAGCTCGCCCTGGTACTCCATGTCGATGGAGTCGGGCAGGCCGTCGTGGAGGCCGACGAAGAAGCGACCGAGCTGCTCGGCCAGGCCCATGAAGGGACGGACCACGTCGGTGACGTCGCTCGCCGCCACGTTCACCGCGTAGGGCACGAAATCGGCGGCCAGTGCGAGGAGCACCTGCTCGGCGATGGTCACGCCGGCCTTGTCCTGCGCCTCCTCGGTCGACGCGCCGAGGTGCGGCGAGACGACGACGCCGGGCAGGTCGAAGAGCGGCGACTCGGTGCAGGGCTCGCTGGCGAACACGTCGAGGCCGGCGCCGGCCACGATGCCGTCGCGGATGGCGTCGGCCAGTGCCTCCTCGTCGACGATGCCCCCGCGCGCGGTGTTGACGATGCGGATGCCGGGCTTGGCCTTGGCCAGCAGGTCGCGCCCGAAGAGGCCGACCGTCTCGGGCGTCTTCGGTGTGTGGATGGAGACGAAGTCGGCCTGGGCCACCAGCTCGTCGATACTGACCAGGCGCACCCCCATGGCACGGGCCCGCTCCTGGGACACGAAGGGGTCGTAGCCGATGAGTTCCATGCCGAAGGCGTGGGCCCGCTGGGCCACCAGCGAACCGGCCCGGCCGAGCCCGACCACGCCCAGCACCTTGCCGTGCAGCTCGACGCCCTCCCACTTCGAGCGCTCCCAGCGGCCGGCGACGAGGGCGGAGTGCGCCTGGGGGATGTTGCGGGCCTGAGCGAGGAGCAGTGCCATGGCCTGCTCGGCCACCGACAAGATGTTCGACGTCGGCGCGTTCACCACCATGACGCCGCGCTCGGTCGCCGCCGTGACGTCCACGTTGTCGAGGCCGACACCGGCCCGGCCCACGACCTGGAGCGAGGTCCCGGCGGCCAGCACCTCGGGCGTGACCTTGGTCGCCGAGCGGATGATGAGGGCGTGGGCACCGACGACCGCGTCGAGCAGCTGCTCGGGGGTGAGGCCCTCTTGGACGTCCACCTCGTGGCCCGCATGCGAGAGCAGGTCGAGCCCGCTCTGCGCGATCTTCTCCGTCACCAGTACACGTGCCACTGCGGTGGTCTCCTTGCTCCCCCCGCCTCCTGTGTCCTTCGGCTGCGGTGCTCCCGACCTTTGCGACCGTCCCACCGGTCGCGGCGAGGCCTGCGTCAGTCTTGCGCCTCGGCGAAGAGGCTGGCCAGCCGGGAGACGCCCTCGACCAGGTCCTCGTCGCCCAGTGCATACGACATGCGGAAGTAGCCCGGGGCGCCGAAGGCCTCACCGGGCACGGCGGCCACCTTGGCCTCGGTGATGCAGATTTCGGCCAGCTCCGCGCTGGTCGCCGGACGCTGCCCCCGCAGCGACTTGCCCAGCAGCCCCTTGACCGAGGGATAGGCGTAGAACGCGCCCTCGGGCTCGACGCAGACGACGCCGTCGATCTCGTTGAGCATCGCCGTCATCGTCAGGCGGCGGCGGTCGAAAGCGGCCCGCATCATCGCGACGTCCTCGAGCCCACCCGAGACCGCAGCGAGCGCGGCGCGCTGCGAGACGTTGGACACGTTGGAGGTCTCGTGGCTCTGAATGTTGGTGGCTGCCGTGATGGCGTCGGCAGGACCGATCAGCCAGCCGACCCGCCATCCGGTCATCGCATACGTCTTGGCCACCCCGTTGGCGACCAGGCAACGGTCGGCCAGTTCGGGCACCACCACCGGCATGGAGTGGTGCTCGGCGCCGCCGTAGACGAGGTGCTCGTAGATCTCGTCGGTCAGGACCCAGATGCCCTTGGCCAGAGCCCAACGGCCGATCGCTTCGATCTCGGCCCGCGGGTACACCGCGCCCGTCGGGTTCGACGGCGACACGAAGAGCAGCGCCTTGGTGTTGGGCGTCCAGGCCGCCTCGAGGTCGTCCACGCTCGAGCGGAAGCCGGTCGTCTCGTCAGAGGACACGTACACGGGGGTCCCGCCGGCCAGTTGGATCGACTCGGGGTAGGTGGTCCAGTACGGCGCCAGCACGATGACCTCGTCGCCGGGGTCGCACAGGACGGCGAAGGCGTTGGCGACCGCCTGCTTGCCGCCGTTGGTGACCAGCACCTGGGAGGCCGCCACCTCGAGACCCGAGTCGCGCTTGGTCTTGGCCGCGATGGCCTCGCGCAGTGCGGGGATGCCGGCGGTCGGCGTGTAACGGTGGTTGGCCGGATTGCGGCAGGCCTCGACGGCGGCCTCCACGATGTGCTCGGGCGTCTGGAAGTCGGGCTCGCCGGCGCCGAAGCCGATGACGTGCTCCCCCGCCGCCTGGAGCGCCTTCGCCTTCGCATCCACGGCCAGGGTGGCCGAGGGTGAAACGGCGGCGGCCCGCCGGGAGATCCGACGGACCTCGGTCGTGGAAGGAGTGGTCGTCACGGATGTCATGATCTCATACGTGCCAGACATCCCCGACATCACGATCCCCCCCTCGTTGCTGCCTTCCGACGGGCGTTTCGGGTCCGGGCCGTCCAAGGTCCGCCCCGCGCAGGTCGACGCACTCGTCGAGGTCGCCGGCACGTATCTCGGCACCAGCCACCGCCAGAAGACGGTCAAGGCTCAGGTGGCCCGGGTGCACGCCGGCATGCGCCAGCTCTTCTCGCTCCCCGACGGCTACGAGGTCGTCCTCGGCAACGGGGGGACGACCTGCTTCTGGGACGCCGCCACCTTCGGGTTGATTCAAGAACAGAGCCAGCACCTGAGCTTCGGGGAGTTCTCCTCGAAGTTCGCGTCCTGTGTGAAGGCGGCCCCGCACCTCAAGGACCCCCAGGTGATCGAGGCAGAGGTGGGATCGCACCCGCTGCCGGCGGCCGACCCCTCGGTGGACCTCTACGCCCTGACCCACAACGAGACCTCCACCGGGGTGGCGATGCCGATCCGTCGCCCGAAGGGCGCCGCCCTGCCCGCGGCGGGGGGCGGCCTGGTGGCGGTGGACGGCACTTCGGGCGCAGGCGGACTGCGGGTCGACCCGGCCGAGTTCGACTGCTACTACCTCGCCCCCCAGAAGTGCTTCGCCAGCGACGGCGGCCTCTACATCGCCCTGATGTCGCCTGCCGCCCTCGAGCGCGTCGAACGGATCGCCGGCAGCGGCCGTTGGATTCCCACCTTCTTGGACCTCAAGACCGCGGTCGACAACTCCGTGCTGGACCAGACCTACAACACGCCCGCGCTGGCCACCATCTTCTTGCTGGCCGAGCAAATCGACTGGATGAACGAGAACGGCGGCCTCGAGTGGACGGCGTCACGCTGTGACCGCTCGGCCGAGATCCTCTACACCTGGGCCGAGGCCTCCGGCTTCGCCCGGCCCTTCGTGGAGAACCCGGTGCAGCGCAGCCACGTCGTGGGCACCATCGACTTCGTCGACGCAGTTGACGCCTCCGCGGTGGCCGCCGTGTTGCGGGCAAACGGGATCGTGGACACCGAGCCGTATCGCAAGCTCGGGCGCAACCAGCTGCGCATCGCCATGTTCCCCGCCATCGAGCCCGACGACGTCGCCTCGCTCTGCGGCTGCATCACCCACATCGTGGGCGCCCTGGCGAATTGAAGCGTCGGGGGCGGTGCCGCCACTGCGGGGGGGGTCCCGGCGCTACGGGGGTGCCGACGCCACGGCGCCGACGAACGGCACTGGTGCTAGCCCCCGCCCGAAAACGCCCGGGGGCACCATGGTATTTCGGCCGATGGCCTGGTAGTATACCGGGTATACGTAGTTTCGAACGAGGCCGTCACCGGCCTCCACCTCACGAAGGGCGGGTCGTCTGGGCATGACTACCACCACGCTGGCGGACTCGCCGCCGGTTACCGGGGGCGGAGGCCAGTGGGCCGTCGAGACCCACGGACTGACGAAGCGATTCGGCGAGAACATCGCGGTGAACGACGTCGAGCTTCTGGTACCGCGGGGCTGTGCGTTCGGCTACCTCGGCCCCAACGGCGCCGGAAAGACGACACTGATCCGCGTGCTGCTGGGCCTGACGCACGCGGACGCCGGCACCATGTTCCTCCTCGGCCACCGCGTGCCCCGGCACCGTGACGTCGCGCTGGCCCGCGTCGGTGCGATCGTCGACGAACCGCGCTTCCACGGTCACCTCTCGGGTCGCCAGAACCTGCAGATCCTCGCGGCGGCACGCGAGCCGGCAGCCAAGGGACGGATCGACCCGGCACTCGAGCGCGTCGGCATCCTCCACCGGGCGAACGACAAAGTGTCCAAGTACTCCATGGGCATGCGCCAGCGACTGGGTGTCGCCGCCTGCCTCCTGGGGGATCCCGAGCTGCTCATCCTCGACGAGCCGATGAACGGCCTCGATCCCGGCGGGATGCTCGACATGCGCGACATGATCAAGTCGCTCGTGGCCGAGGGTCGCACGGTGGTCCTGTCGTCACACCTCCTCGACGAGGTCGAGCGCACCTGCGACGCCGTCGCCATCGTGGACCGCGGCACGGTGATCCGTCAGGGCCCGATCTCCCGGCTGCTCGCCGGATCCTCCTTCGAGGTCCAGGTCGAGTGCTCGGTCCCCGAGCAGGCCCGCCACCTGCTCGAAACCACCCAGTTCGGCACGCATGTCCAAGCCGGTCCCGACGGCCTCGCCATCACGCTGCCGGAGGGCACCGAGCGCGACGCAATCGCTGAGATCAACCGCCTGCTCGTCGAGGGCGGGATCTCGGTGTACCGGCTCGAACACATTCAGGCCTCGCTCGAATCGTGGTTCCTCGAGGTCACCCGGCGACTTGGAGACCCAGAATGACGACTGTCACCGACCTCGGCACACCGGGCCCCGCTGCCACTCCGGTCCCGACGGAGACGCGGGGCGACCACCGCGGCTCGTGGATCCCGACCTGGGGCATGATCACGACGCGCTTCATGGAGCTGCGCCGGCGCCGCGGGCTGATCATCGCCCTGATCGCCGTGAACATCGGCATCCCGACCATCTTCCTGGCCGTGCGGCTCATCACCCACGCCGTGGATCCGAAGTCCTACGGGCCGGCCGGCGGCTACGACATCTTCACCACGTTGGTGATCGGGTTCATGTACGTCTTCGGGTTCATCGTGGCGGCCGTCGTCGGCTGCACGGCGGGCTCGGTCGACCTGACCGAGGGGATGTTCCGCCACCTGGTGATCACCGGCCGTTCGCGCATGGCCTTGTACCTGGCGCGGATCCCCGCCGGGCTGGCCATCGTCATCGCGATGGTGGCAGTCGGGTACACGATCGTCTGCCGCGGTCTGCGTCTTCGCCGCCCCGACGCAGCTCAACTACGACGGGGTCAACGTGCCCCAAGGGCTGTCGCGGCCGGCACTCGACAATTGGGCCGCGACCCACGCCGACGAGATCATCTGCAACTTCAACTTCAACGGCGGCCCCGGCGACGGCAAAGGGTTGAGCGGTCCGCCTCCGGACGTGCCGTGCGGCAACGGTCAGACCAGCGGGCCTCCGCCCGGTTCCACCGTCCAGACGCCGAAGGGCACGATCACCGTCCCCGCCCATGTCTCCAACGCCCAGATCCGGGCGTTCGCGGTCGCCGTCGCCAATCAGGACTACGCCAACTACAGCACCTACTTCCTCATCCCCTCGACCTCGCTGATGGTCGACGTCGGGTTGTGGATCGCACTCGAGGCGACCATCGGGTTCATCGTCGGCCTCGGATTGTCCTCATTGATGGGGCAGCGGACGGTCCCGGTGATCCTGCTCGTCGTACTGGAGCTGATCCTGACGCCGCTGTTCAGCCGCCACATCATCTCCTACATGCTCAACGTCGAGCGGGGCATCGTCGGTGTCGCCATGCTCCACCTCGAACCGGGCGGCCTGACGTCACCGTTCAGCGGCGGCGGACCCGGCGGAGGGGGTGGCGGGTTCGGGGATCTGTTGATACCCGAATCGACCTTGGTCTCCGCGCTGGTCGTCGTGGGCTGGATCGTGTTCTGGACCGCCATCGGGGCCTGGCGGATGATGACCCGCGACGCCTAGCCAGAGCCCAGATTCAAGCGACGGGGTACCCGACCGCGGCCAACAATCGCTCGCTCTCGTCCCAGAGGTGCACGGCAGCCGCGTCATCGCGGGCCTTGCGGGCCATCGTGGCCGGGCTTCGAACGCACCCAGTACATGCCCGTTCTCGACGCGCCCTCAGGCGACGTGGCCAGGTAGATCGATGTCCTCGCACCACGGCGCGGCGAAATCTGCAAGGGCCGCATGGCGCGGATGCCGAACCCGGTGAACCCCGAGAGGTCGCCGTCCATGCCGAAGCGGCTGCGGACCCAGCCCGGATGGGCGGCGTTGGCGGTCACGACCGACGGATCGACCCGCCGGGCCAGCTCGCGGGTGAAGAGCACGTTGGCCAGCTTGGCCCGGCAATAGACCTCCATGGCCTCGTAGCCCTTCTCGCTCTGGAGGTCGTCGAAGCGCATGCCCTTGAACGCGGCGTGATGCCCGACCGACGTGAGGTTCACGACGCGCGCCGGAGCGGACGACTCCAGTCGCGACAGGAGCCGGCGAGTCAGGTAGAAGTGCCCGAGGTGGTTGACGCCGATGGTGTACTCGAACCCCTGCGCCGTCAGCTGGCGCTGCGACCACGTACCGCCGGCATTGTTGATCAGGACATCGAGGCGTCCCCAGCGTGACGAGATCTCGTCGGCGGCCTTGCGGACCGATGCCAGGTCGGCGAGGTCGAGCGCCACGACATGCACGTCGTCGTTCCAGCTGCGCCGCACCACCTCCTTGGCCGCCGCCTCCGCCTTGACCTGGTTGCGGCAGGCCAGCACCGTGGTGGCCTCCACCGAAGCGACGCCGACTGCGGTCTCGAACCCGATCCCGGTATTGGAGCCGGTGATCACGACGACCTTGCCTTGCATGCTCATGGGGGATCCGATCGATCGGTGCACCGATTCTTAGCCCGTGCCCGGAGGGCCGGTCACGTCCTAGTCTTCTCCCCGAGGGGGCAGCACGAAGGCGGCGGGACCACATGACGATCGCGACCAGCCCCACCCTCGACGGCCTGCTCCTCCAGGTGCTGGCCACTCCGCAAGGCCAGGCCGACCCCTACCCGCTCTACGCCCAGATGCGGGACGAGGCACGCGCCAGCCGGACCGCCTTCGGGCCCTACGTCGTCAACGGCTACGAGGAGTCCCTCGGCGTGCTGCGCGACCCGCGCCTCGGCCGCGGCACGGGAATCGAGGACGCCTCGACGGGCCTCTTCAGCGACGCCGGCACCCGCCGGGGCGAGTTCCTCGAGATGTCGCGGGACAACATGTTGCTGGCCGATCCGCCGGACCACACGCGCCTGCGCCGCTTGGTCTCTCGCTCGTTCACCCCGCGCCAGGTCGAGCGCCTGCGGCCGGCCGTGCACTCGCTGGTGGACTCGCTCCTCGACGCGCTGGCGGCGCGTGGCGAGGTGGACTTCATGGCAGAGTTCGCCCTCCCGCTCCCCATGGACGTCATCGGCGAGTTGGTGGGCGTCCCCGCTGGTGAGCGTGCCAGCCTGCAGCCCTCCGTGCGGGCCGCCGCCAAAGGGATCGAGCCGGTGCTGAGCGAGGAGGAGACGGCGGCGGCCATCGACGCCGTGGTCGCCCTCGGCGAGTACTTCACGGCGTTGCTCGAGGATCGGCGCCGCCGCCCTCGCGACGACCTGCTGAGCGCGCTGGTGCAGGCCCGCGAGAACGACGACCGGCTCACTGACGACGAGATCGCATCGACCGCCATCCTGTTGTTCGCGGCCGGCTTCGAGACGACCACCAACCTGTTGGGCAACGGGCTACTCGCCCTCTTGCGCCACCCCGACCAGCTGGCCGACTGGCGGCGCCATCCGGATATCGCCCAGTGCGCCGTGGAGGAGCTGCTCCGCTACGACAGCCCGGTGCAGTTCAACCTGCGCACCGCGCTCGAGCCGGCCGACCTGCTCGGTGAGCCCTTGGCCCGCGGCGACCGGATCGTGGTCCTTCAGGGAGCGGCCAATCGCGACCCGGCGCGCTTCGCCGAGCCCGACGCGCTGAACCTGCGCCGCCGCGACAACACGCCGCTCAGCTTCGGGTGGGGCGCCCATCACTGCATCGGTGCCCCGCTGGCGCGGATGGAAGGCGAAATCGCCTTCAACGCCCTCCTGGCCCGCTTCCCCACCGTCGAGCTCGTCACCGACGAGGCGCATTGGCGCCCGAGCTTCACTCTGCGCGGGCTGCTGGACCTCCCGCTACGCCTCTCGGCGCGCTGAGTGCGGCACGTCGTCTGGTAACAATGCGCCTCCCAGGGGTGTCCTGGTGCCCAAGGAGCGTTCATGAAACGGCGACAGCGGATCCGGTGCTTGGTCGTGGTGATTCTGTCGATTCTGGTGTCGCAGTTTGGCTGGGCCGGTAGCGCCATCGCCGCCTCTCGCCACAGCCGGACCTCCGAAACTTCCGCAGCGGCCTGGGCCTCGTCGCTCGGTCGAGGCGTGACGATCACACAACCAGGAACGCAGCCTGCTCCGGACACAACTTCACCGGGTGGTGTTGTGGAAGCACAGTTTGCCGCGCAGGACGGCGGGCACCTGGCGCAGGCGTGCGCCTACTTTCAGCCGGCCGTTCAGAAAAGATGTTCCACCGCGTCTGCCAACCTGCCGCCCTCGTCCGTACAGGACACACTTTCCCTCGGCTACATCGCGGTCAAGGGAACGCACGCCCTCGTGGCGACGGTTGGGACCGACTGTCAGAGTGAAGCCCGGCCCAAGTGCATCACGAACCGAAATCCCGCCACGTTCTTCTCCTCTGGGCGCACCTTCAACGCCTTGTACACATCTGCCGTCGCCTCTGAAGCCTCGCCGGTCCACAAGTACTCCCTGATCCCATGCGTCAAGGTTGACTCGCAGTGGTATGTGTATCTACCACCCAAGGCCTTGTGAGGAAGAGTGGCGGAAGCAAGACAGAGCATGAACAAGAGTTTTCGAGCTGAACTGGAGAAGAGCCCGAGCAAAGGTGGATGGACGTACGTCATCATGGCGGGCTCGGCGGAGTACTTCGGCACGAAAGGCCTCGTGAAGGTGCGAGGCACCGTAGACGGTGAGCCCTTCGAGAGTTCCTTCATGGCGCTCGGAGACGGCACGCACAAGTTGCCCGTCAAGGCACAGATTCGAAGGAAGATCGGGAAGGACGTTGGCGACACGGTCACCGTCCGCCTCACGGAACGCCTGTCAGGCTGACCAGCCCTGCCAGTCCTCGGGAATAGGCGGCGAGCGATCCTTACCCCATGGGGACAGTCACGGGGCCGGGAACCGGCCGGTAGACCGCAAAGAAGTCACGGTCGTCGGGGACGAGGTAGCGGTCGGACGACTGATTCGGGTTGGGCCCGACCATCGTGGGGTTGAGGCCCGGGGGGTTGTACGTGTTGAGCGTGTGCCATTCGGGGTTGATGTCGAACTCCATTGCGCGTACCGCCCCGACGTGCTGAAGGATCTGCGCGATGCTGACCACGGTCTGATAATTCGCGGCAACGTAGATGAGGTTGCCCCGAGCATCGATGCCAACGCCGGTGCGCCACACTTGGGTCACGCCGCCGAGCGTGTATCCCCACTGCGGGCTGTCCGGATTGGTGTCCAACGTGGGATTCAGCTGACCGTTCCAGACGATCGGAGCCAGGCTCTGTCGGGCCCAAGCGACGCCCGGGCCCGGGTTCGGTCCCCCGCTCCAGTCCACGATGTCGACGCGACCATCCGTGTATCCGATGAGCGTCGCGTTGCCGTCCTTCAGCGGTTCGTTCGTTTGACCGTTGTCGGCCGACCCGTTGTCGCCGTCGACATAGGTGAAGCCACCGTTGAAGGTCGCAAGGAGACGAGAACGCTGGCTCAGTGGGACCATCGTGGGCCCGCGCACGGCTGCATTCGGCGGCTCGTAACGGCCCGGGTAATACGCGAGCTCGGTACGCGTGTGGTCGAACCACGCGACGTAGGCCACGGTCTGTGGGTAGTTGGGGTCAGGACGATATGTCGTGACCAAGACGGGTGCTGCACCATTGATCGGTGGTCCGGTCGGCTGCCAGACCCCTTCGCCGGGAAGCGGGTTGGAGAAGATCGGGGTGATCGCCGCCGGCCATGGCGCCGTCGTTGGGGTCGTGGAGTGCTTCACCCCGACCTTGGGCAGGCTCTTCAACTGCGGACCGCCCTTTTTGGGCGCTTGGTTGCTGTAGTAGACCTGCTCGACGTGGTCGGCGACCCAGTTGCCTATGCCGAAGGGGACGTCGTACCGCACCCATTCAACGCTGTTCACTTGCCATGAGAGGCTCGTGGGCCGCAGCATCCAGACCGTGTAGGAAACGGCCGCCCACAACAGCACGATGACGAGCGGTGCCAGGATCAGTGCGCGGACGATTCTGCCCCGGCGACTGAGTCTCCGCCTCCGCTTTCGTTTCCGCGCAGGGTCGCGGACGTGCGCTTGGGTATCTGGATCCCCAGAAGACGTCACCAGATCGGTTGCGGCGCCGGATTCGGACGTGTGGTCTGCGAATTGGCGGTCGGGCGCCACGCCTGAAGCGTAGCGGTCACCTTTCGATGCGCCGTAGAGCCATTCCTACGCCGATGGGATGATTCCGGCGTCGGATCCTCACCCTTTCGACGGAGTCGACAGATCCGGCGGACACGGACACCTCAACACTGTGGTTCTAGACTCAAATTCTTCGCAGTTCTAGACCCGAAACTGGTCTTCCTGCGGTTCTAGACCCGAAACTGGTCTTCCTGCTTTGGGCAATGGAGGCATGGTGATGTCCGAGAGAAGCAGAACTGTGCTGAAACTCGCCCCCAGCCCGATCTTCTCGTCGATTGCTTCGTCCTTTGGCGTTGATCGCCTTCGTCGGGGTGTCGTTGGGTCTCACGGGCTGTGGATCACCGGGATCAGCGAACTCGTATCAACAGGGCTGGGATCGGGCGGTCACCTCCCCGGAATACGACTGCAACACCGTCCCGACGGGCATCGCATCACCCTCCGATTGGGGCAAGGGCTGCACGACCGCGGAGAACTATTTGGGTATCCATGACACAAAGGGGCATTATCCGACCCCAACCCCGACCACATACCCCGGCGATCCATAACCTTTGGCTCAGCGCGCAACCCGGCAGCGTCGGGGCACGTGAAGTCTCTTCGACCATGGTTGCGGACCCGGTGCTGGGTTTGTGCCCCAATCCCTGGAGGTGCGAGTTGGCTGGAATCAATGGGTCCGAAGAAGGAATGGTGTTGACCCACTTCATCGTGTCGGACGATGTCGAGCGCTCACGGCGCTTCTATACCGAAGTTCTCGGCGGCAAGGTGGTCTTCGGCCCCGTGCCGACCAATGTCGCCCTCGCGAACAGCTTCATCGTCATCAATTCCGGCGGAGGCCCGACTGACGACAAGCCCACCGTGATCCTCGAGACGCCACCCGACCCCGACCGTGCCAGCGCCTTTCTCAATATCCGGGTCACCGACATCGATGCCACGTATGAGGAGTGGAAGGCCCGGGGAGCTGAATTCCTGACGCCCCCCAAGCAGCATGCGTACGAGATCCGTTGCTACCTGCGCGATCCCGACGGTCATCTGATCGAATTGGGACAAACCACTGACCCCGAAGGGGACTGGTCGCCGTTCTCGGGGTCAGACTCGAAGTGATGTAGCCCTACTCGGTACAGAGCTTCTCGAGCCTCTCCAGGGTGGCGGCCATGGACTCGAGAACCGTGGTGCTCCCGTTGATCCACGCGCCGCCATCACGTAGGAGGTCTTCGGGCAAAGGGCCGTGGTCAAAGACTTCGGTGACGACGGTGGCGTCGTCACCGTCCGGGGTGAGGACGTAGCCCCAGCGGTAGCCGGCGGGAACGCCGACCTTGGACGGATCATTACCCTCGGCCCGAGAGGGGTCTCCGGGAGCCGGTTCCCAAAATATGCGACGATCCGGCTCGAACTCCACCACGTAGTTGACCATGAGGTAGTCGTCTCCGAGCCGATGCATCCTCATGGTGAAGGTGTCGCCCACGTCTGAGATGGGACGGTCGAGAACGGATCCCCGGAGCATGTCGGAACCGTCGAAATCCACGTGACGTCGCGGATTCGCCAGGACTTCGAAGATATGCGCAGCCGGTGCTTCGATCCTTCGTCTCACTTCGAGCGACGTGCTGTCTTCACTCACGGTTCCGATCTCACTCCTGGGGAGGGCCGATCAGCGCGGCGTCCGGCCCGAGCGTGGACACGTAGTGCGCGTGCACGGTACGCCACCGCTCGGGTGGCTGCCACGGCGGCGGCTCGCCCGCACAAGCGAAGTCCAGCTGCTCGAGGCAGACGTGCCACCCGGCCGCATCGCGCGCGGCCTTGCCATGTTCGGAGAACGTCACCGTCAAGGAGAGCACGCACCCGGTCCCGTCCGCCGTGAGCTCGAAGCGAAGGACATCGTCGGCCCAGCGCAGCTCCATGCAGGTCGGAGGGTCGAAGGTGAGCATCTCGCCGTCGAAGGGCTCGCCCTCGGCCTGGCGGAACGCATAGTGCAGCGGCGCGCCACTCGCTCGCTCCCCCTCAATGGTGGTCGGGAACCAGCCGGCCAGATGCTCGTCCTCGGTCAGCGCGCGCCAGACCAACGTCGAGGAATGGGCGAGGCGACGGCGGTAGCGCAGAACCGAGAGGTCCCCGACCCGCTCGAGGGTGCCGTCTTCGTCGTCGTGGTCGTCGAGCGCTGCGTCAGGGGTCATGCCCAGGGTTCCTCTCCGGCGTCGTCCATGATCTCGAGGTGGCGCTCCAGCGCGTTGAGGTGGGCGGCCCACTGCCGGCGGTAGGGCGCCAGCCACGAATCCACCTCGCGCAGGGGCTCGGCGCGGACCCGATAGATGCGGCGCTGTGCCGCGGTGCGCGACTCCACCAGCCCGGCGTCCCGTAACACCTTGAGGTGCTTGGAGACCGCCGGCTGGCTGAGGGCGAGCCGCTCGACCAGGTCGCCGACCGGCCGCTCCCCTTCGACCAGCACATCGAGAATGCGCCGGCGGCTCTCCTCGGCGAGCACCTCGAACGTCGCGGTCACTCCCCTTATATTCTTCCCTTTGTATATAACTGTCAAGGGATATACAGGAACCCGCGCTCCTCAGGCAGAAGTGCTGGTGGCAGCCTTGGCGGCGATGCGGCGCAAAGGCGGCAGGCTCGGCGGAGGCTGGCGACGCGGCGGGAGGCTTCCCAGCAGGGCCGTGGTGGCCTCGGTGACCTGGACGACGGCTCGCTCGAATGCCTCTTCGGTCTGCGGTGAGGTCGACTGCACGCCACTGACCTTGCGGACGTACTGGCGCGCCGCCGCCTCGATTTCCTCGGTCGTCGCCTCGGGCTCGAGGCCACGCAGTGTGGTGATGTTCCGGCACATGCACGCAACCCTAGGCCCGCGCTGCCCCGGTTGGACCGAGCCGCGGAATCAGGTGTGATGCGAGCGCCGGCCGCAAGGGCCGGGCACCACCCGCACCGTCACCCGGCCGGCTGAGCCGCGCGTTGCGGACCAGCAACCTGTCACTCCCCGGCGACGAGGTGATCCGGCCGCCCTGCACGTGAGCGCAGTAGCCGTGCTGGTAGTGGATCTCGGTCGGCACGAAGACGACGGTGGGAGCGCTGACGTGGTGGTCGGGCACGTACACGAGGTCGAAGACGTCGCGCTCGGGGTGAATAGCCGAACGAGACCGGAGTGCCGGCGACTGCTTGGGGATAGACCTGGCTGAGCACGAGCGCCGTTGAGCGCAGGCGTCCGTCGGCCATGACGAGTGACTCGTCGGCGCTGCCCGTGGGGTCGGCGTAGTACTTCCAGGCCCAGTAGGCCCAGCCGACCTGCTCGGTGTCCATCGCGGCGGTGAGGCCGGCCAGCAGCGCGGGGTTACTCGACGCGCCGAATTCGCTGACGAACCAGCCCGGCCCACCGGGTTGGTACGGCGAGGCCATGCCGGGACGGTCGGCCGCCCGCACCCCGAGCGAGTGCTTGTCCTGGTCCTCGCAGGCGTCCACGTTGGTCGGGTTCCCCGTGACAGGACTGCGGGCCCCACAGTAGATGTGCACGTTGTAGACGAGGTTGGAAAGATCCATCGGCCCCAGGTAGGTCGGGAACCCCCGATTGGCGTAGTTGTCCGGCTCGTCGAAGATCAGGTGGGCAGGATCGCTGGCCAGGATCGTCGGCACGACACCGTTGGCCGGATCGTGGGACGGGCACTTCAGCAATGGCGCACCGTGCAACGGCTGGCCGATATGCCCGGTGCCCGTGTAGAAGCACTCGAGCTCTGCGTCGAAGTGCGCGTCGCCGAAGCGGATGAGCGACGTGGAGAAGGGCTCGTTGAACGGGTCGTACCCGAGGATCCACGGATTGCTTCGAACCGATCGCGCGACGAGACCCCACATGCGGTCGTACTCGCCCTGCAGATCGCCCGTCACGTTGTTGCGCCAGAAATGACTGAAGGCGATGCCCGCAGCAGTGGTGCTGTACTCGAGGGACCACCGGCCCGGCGGGTCGACGCTGGGCTTGTCGTTCGTGCACACCGCCCAGTTCGGTGCGCCCTCTCCGTCGAACATCTCGTTGTACACGTCCTGGTGCATGTCGAGGATCGTGTAGATGTGGAACCGGCCGAGCAGGTCCACGGTCGTCTTGAGGTGATCGATGTAGCGGTTGAACACGGTGCGGTTGAACTGGTGCGGGTTCCGCGGGGTCCCGCGGCTGCAGAGAGCGGGGTCGTTCGAGGGCGCCGTGCCCGGCTCCAGGCCCTTCCAGGTCATCCCGAGTCGCACGACGTTGAAACCCAGGCGGGCCATCAGGGAGGCGTCGGCAACCGAGAAGTTCCACGGCTTGTCCGGGGCGGGGAACAGCTCGAAAGGCGGGTGTTTGTAGATGGCGTTGACCCCGTGGAAGAAGACCACGCGCCCGGCGCTGTCCTCGAGATAGGGGCCGCCCGACGAACGGACGAGACCCGAGACCGCCGGCGCTCCGGAGGGAGCCAGGGTCTGAGAACGCAGGTTGGGCAGGGTCGTCGCCGTCGCGGCCGACACCGATCCGGGCGTCATCAGGAGGCCGAGCGCGAGAACGGCCAGGAGAACGGCCAGGACGACCGCCAGAAGGGGTGCGGCGAGCGAACCTGGGAATCGCCTGAGCACGCCGGACAGTCTGACCGCCCGGCCCGGCCCGTTGGCCTCACCCCTTCTCGGGGGCGCCTCCTTCTTCAGGCGCGCCCCGCCCAGGCGATTCCGGCGACACCGAGTTCAGGCCACCTGCTCGAAGGCGGGAGCGATCTGCACGTTGCCCGAGACGCTGCGCACGCTGAGTTCCACCCTGGCGTCGTGGCGCGCCGGTCCCGGGCGGTCCCCGAGCGGGATGTCCGAGCTCACCGATCCCGACATCGTCTCGACGTCGACATGGAGGTCCACGCCCCTGGCCACGCCCACCGAGACGTCGCCCGACACCGAACGCACGTGCAGCGTGCCCTCGCCGAGCGCGAGCACGCGCACGTCACCCGAGACATTGACGATCTTGGCGCCGTGGGCGAGCTCTCCCAGCCGCACGTTGCCCGAGGTCGCCTTCACCTCGACACGGGCGCCGGCCGCGCCGAGCTCGAGGTCGCCCGACACTGTCGAGAACACGGCACTACCCACGACGCTCGAGCAACGGAGGTCGCCCGACGCGGTGTGGGCACGGATGTCGCCGCCCACGTTGCCCACCGTGACGTGACCGCTGGCGGTCTTGGCGTGCACGTCGGCTCCGACGTCATCGGTCGAGATGTCCCCGCTCCCCGTCTTGACGTCGGCGGCACCGACCGGACCCGTGACTTCAATGTCGGCCGTGGCGGTGACCGCGGTCACATCGCTCCCCTCGGGGAGATCGACCCTGATCGTGACGGCATTGCGCCGCATGAAACGCATGCCGCGCACGCTCGGCACCTTCACGACGACGAGGTGGCGGTCGCCGGTGTTCCGGCACTCCACGGTGGCGCGCTCCACCAGCTCGTCGGCGCCCGGCGTCTCGGGCTCGAGCGAGACGGCCGTCGTCGCCGTCGCACGCGCGGTGATGGCGACCAGGCCGACGGCGTTCTCCACGACCAGGCGCACGTGGCCCGGGGTCTCGAATGTCCTGTCCATGTCAGTTGCTCCCTTCAAGTCGAGCCGTAGCCGCGCAGGCGGTTGCCCGCACGTCCGCTCCGGTTCCGGTTCGTCGACGCCGCCTCGTTCGAGCGTCCGTACGATGTAGGTGTTGACGGACACGCCCTCGCGTGCCGCGCTCTCTTCCACACGGTTCTTCAGCGCCTCGCTCAGACGCAGCGTGATGCGGGCCGACGGGTCCCCGGCGCCACCGCCGTCTCCGGCCGCGTCGCCACCGACCGGGATCTGCTCCTCCTCCACGTACGCCAGGTTCACGTCGTCCCCGGCCACCCGGATCTCGAGGCGCCCGTCGGGCAACTCTGCCGAGACCTCGGCCGCAATGTCGGAGAGCAGGTCGAGGATGCGGCCGGGTACCGAACGGCCCAGCAGCTCGGCGATGCGCTCGGCCACCTCGGCCACGGTGTCGTCGCCCAGCTCGCCCACGCTGATCACGTCGGAGCGCAGGTCCTCCACCACCAGTGACATCTTCATAATGTCACTATGACATCATTTTGATGTCAGGTCAAGGTGCGCCGCCGGTTGGCCGCCCTGTGGTGACCATGGTGTGCGCCGGCAGGGGGTGCGCGCCTCCGAACGAGTTGTGCGTCCCCAGGCGAAATGCGACGATCCGGTCGCCGACCGCGGGTCCCGACGCGGCGGCGAGGCCCGATGAGCCCACGACGAGTGCCGTCACGACGACGAGGGGTGTAAGCCGCGTCATCACACGTCTTCGAGACCGGGATTCCACAGCACCTCCCAGAGGTGACCGTCGGGATCCTGGAAGTAGCCACTGTAGATACCCCACGGTCGCTCGTGGGGTTCGTCGGTCACGAACGCGCCGGCGGTCCGGGCCGCCGAGAGCACCGCATCCACCTGCTCCTTGGATTCAACCGCGTGCCCGATGCTGAAGGCGGTGGCGCCGGGGGCGCCGGCAGGCACCTTGGCGTCTTTTGCCAACTCACTCTCGGGATACAGGCACATGATCACGCCGCCTTCGAGCACAAAGGTGGCGATGGCACCGGCGGGATTCTCCTCGTCCCCGGGCCACTCCGTCCCGACGATTCCCGATGACTCGAGTCCCAGGGCCCTGTAGAAGGACAGCGAGCGCGCAAGGTCCGCCACGGCCAGGGTGATCACGTGAATCCGCTGTTTCATTGGACGCTCCCTGATGCTCGGCCCACGACAATACTGACGCCATGCTGGATCGGGCTCCGGGAGAGGGGTCGTATGCACGAGTCGAGCGGGAGCAACGATGGGTGCTCCATCGGCTTCCCGATGACCTCGTCGATCCGGTCGAGATCGTCGACACCTACGTCGCCCGTTCCACACTGCGACTCCGGCGGATGCGCACGGCGTCGGCGGCGGTGTACAAGCTCGGCCAGAAGGTTCGACAGAACCCCGAGCGTCCGTCCCCGGTGCACATCACGAACATCTACCTGACCGAAGGCGAGTTCGTGCTCCTCGGTCAACTCGAAGGAGCAATGGTGTCGAAGACCCGGTGGCGCTGGCACGTGGGCGACCGCGTGCTCTCGGTCGACCAGTTCTCGGGCCACCTCGCCGGACTCGTGCTGGCCGAAGTGGAGCTTGGTCCCGAGGAGAGCGCTCCCCCGCCACCACTCCTCGCGCGTGCCGACGTCACCGAGGACGACCGCTTCTCGGGTGGCCGGCTGGCGAATTTGGGTCCCGCTGGGGCACGGGATCTGTTGCAGGTGGTCGCTGCAATGTCCGGCGAAGCGCAAGGGGGCGCGCCGGTTGAGCCGTGAGGCTCGTACCCGCTGCTCACGATGAAGCGGGGCCGGTACTGGCGATCGTTGCGCTCCAACGCGTAGAGCCCGTCCATGGAGTCGAGGTTGTAGCTCGTGACGAGTCCGTGTCGTGTCCGTCCGCCGCGAGCTCCGGATGGAATGGTGCGATGTACGCGAATTCGTCGAAGATCAGTCCTCTGGGGGATGGCGTAGACGGGGCGAGGGGCGATCCAAGGCCCTGTCAACGAGCAGGGGAAGGTGGGTGCGACGAACATCGGATGGCCCGCTGATCCGCCGACGCCCACCCCATGAAACCGCTGCCATCCTGAAGCGGGGTCACACCGTCGATCAACGCTGCGTCGGGCATGGCGACCGCATGAGCCTCGCCAGTGACCCAGCCTGCTCCGTTCCAATAGGACCAGTCATTGCAGTCGAGGGATTCGTCCACCGGCACTCGTGCCAGCCTCATGCCGTAGAACACGTCCTTCGTGAAACTCATGGACATGCCGAAGATGTGGTCGTGGCCGTCGCTGCGGGTAATCGCGTTCCCCCACTGGGTGTTGTCGTTTTTTCGCGCTCTCTTTGCCCGCAATTCATATGTGGTCACGTGTGGCCTCGTGACCGACCGCTGGCAATCCTCATTGCGTGATTGGGCCGGCGAGGAAACGTCGAGTCGAGACGGCAGAAGCGTCACGGACCACCCCAGTGCCCAGCCCGTGCCCAGAGATTTGTGCCTGAATTGCGCGGGTCGGCACCAAACCTGCCGACAACAGTCAAGGACTTGAGACACGCGGCCAGACCGGTCGCGAGGCCCGGCACGTCAACGGGTGAGCGGGCCTCCGTCGTGGGGCGTCGGGTGGATGAGAGGAGCGCACATGGCGACCGGACGACGAGCACCACGCCAGTTGGCCAACGTGGAGGGCATCTGCCTCCTGGAGGACGAGCTGGCCACCGACGGATGGCAGGTGTGCTGGATCCTCGACCTCTCGGCCTACGGCATCGGGATCATGTTCCGGCACCGCCAAGAGGCTGACCTGCTCAACCGCACCATCTCCGTCGAGGTCCCCTCGGCCACCGACTCGTCCCGCGTCCCCCTCCACGGACAGATCAAGAACGCCCTCATGGTCGAGCCCGGACTGGTCCGGGTCGGCATCGAGTTCGTCGGCGAGACCACCGGCGAGCAGGCCCTTGCAGCTGTTCTGAGTGCGCTGGCCGAAGCGGATGCGTCGGACAACATGGTCCTGCTCCGCGTGACCCCCTGAACCGGCGTCGCCGCCCCCGAGGACCGCTCAGCCCCCTGAGGCGTCCTGCACCCGGGTCTTCCCGGCCGAGATGAAGGGCATCATCGCCCGCAACTCGGCACCCACTGACTCGATCTGGTGAGCCTTGCCCGCCTCACGCAGCGCCTGGAAGCGCGGCCGCCCCGCCTTGTTCTCCGCGATCCACTCCTCGGCGAACGCGCCGCTGCGGATGTCGTCGAGGATGGTCTGCATTTCGGCCCGGACCGCGTCGTTGATGACGCGCGGGCCGCGGGTAAGGTCGCCGTACTCGGCCGTGTCCGAGATGGAATAGCGCATTCCGGCGATCCCCTGTTCGTACATGAGGTCGACGATGAGCTTGAGCTCGTGCAGGCACTCGAAGTAGGCCGACTCGGGCTGGTAGCCCGCCTTGACCAACGTCTCGAAGCCGGCAGTGACCAGCGCGGTCAACCCTCCGCACAGCACAACCTGCTCACCGAAGAGGTCCGTCTCTGTCTCCTCGTCGAACGTCGTGTCGAGCACGCCGGCGCGGGTGGCGCCGATGGCGTGCGCATAGGACAGCGCGAGGTCACGCGCCTTGCCTGACGCGTCCTGGTGGACCGCGATCAGCGAGGGCACGCCGCCACCCTCGGTGTAGGTCCGTCGCACCAGGTGGCCCGGGCCCTTCGGGGCGACCATGGTGACGTCGACGCCCGCGGGAGGCACGACCTGGCCGAAGCGGATGTTGAACCCGTGGGCGAACATCAACATGTCGCCGTCGTTGAGGTTCGGCGCCACGAACTGGTCGTAGGCCGCCTTCTGCTCGGTATCGGGCAACAGGATCATGATCACGTCGGCCTCGGCCGCCGCGTCGGCCAGCGAGAGGACACGCAGGCCCGCCTCCTCTGCCTTACGCCGGCTCGAGCTGCCCTCGCGGAGCGCGACACGGACGTCGACCCCCGACTCCATGAGGTTCTGGGCGTGCGCGTGCCCCTGGGATCCATAGCCCAGGATGGCGACCTTGCGGCCCGCGATCAGGCTGGGGTCGGCGTCGGACTCGTAGTACAGCGTGGCCATTTCGTTCTGCTCTTTCTGTCTCTCTGTCTCGTCCTGCTCGGTCTTGTTCTTCTCGTTCTGTTCAGCGGTGGCGTTCCAGCTTAGGCAGCGCCACGCGCCCGGTCCGTTGGAGCTCGACGACGGTGTAGGACTCGAGCAGTCCCTCGAAGTCGTCGATCTTCTCCGGACGCCCGGCCAGCATCACCGTCAGGCGGTCGGCCCCCACGCTGACCACCTCGCCGCCGAAGACCCCGACCAGCTGAATGACCTGGGAGCGCTCGGTCGGCCCCACCGCCACGCTCACCAGCACGAGCTCACGCTCGACCGCCTCGGCCGGCGACAGCTCGTCGATCGAGACCACGTTGACCAGCTTGTCCAGCTGCATGATCACCTGTTCCAGCGGCGCCGACTCGACGTCGACCACGATGGTGATGCGGCTGAAGCGCTCGTCCTCGTCGGTCGGCGCCACTGCCAGCGAGTAGATGTTGAAGCCGCGACGACTGAACAACCCGGCCACCCGGGCCAGGACGCCGGCCTTGTTCTCCACCAACACCGAAAGGATGTGGTGGCGGGGTGCGCCGGCCCTCCTGCCGCCCCCCAGCGCGCGCAACGACGCAGAGGAAGCTGCCGGTCCGATCGCCGTCATCGTCCCGCCCCCTGCGCCAGCTGGTCGGGGTGCACCACGATGTCGTCGTTGGAGGCTCCTGCGGCCACCATCGGGAACACCTTCTCGAAGGCATCGGTGCGGAAGTCGACCACCACCGGCCGGTCGTCGATGCTGTTCGCCTTCTCAATGGCGGGCCCGACGTCTTCGGGCGTCTCGGCCCGGATACCCACACAGCCCATCGCCTCGGCCCACTTCACGTAATCGGGCAGGTCGGGCGAGAGGTAGACCTCCGAGTAGCGCTCTTCGTAGAACATCTCTTGCCACTGGCGCACCATGCCGAGATACGCGTTGTTCAAGATCGCGATCTTCACCGGTATCTGCTCTGCGCTCGCGGTGACCAGCTCCTGGGCGGTCATTTGGAAGCAGCCGTCACCGTCGATGGCCCACACCGTGCGTTCGGGTCGGCCCACCTTGGCCCCGATGGCGGCCGGCACGGCGAAGCCCATGGTGCCCGCCCCACCGGAGTTGACCCAGGTGTAGGGGTGCTCGAACTTCCAGAACTGCGAGGCCCACATCTGGTGCTGGCCCACGCCGGCCACGACGATGGTGTCGTCGGCGGTGGAGTCACGGAGTTGTTCGACGACGTTCTGCGGCTTGATCGCTCCCCCGTCGGCGTCGGCGTAATGGAGCGGAAAGCGCGCCTGCCACTCGTGGATCTGGTGCCACCATGGCGCCAGATCCTGGACCACCGGTGCGTCGCTCCGGGCGTCCATGGCGAGCAGCAGCTCCTCAATGACCTGGCGGCAGTCCCCTGCGATGCCCACGTCGGGCACGCGCACCTTGCCCAGCTCGGCCGGGTCGATGTCGACGTGGATGACCTTGGCCTCGGGCGCGAAGCTCGAGATCTTGCCGGTGACCCGGTCGTCGAAGCGAGCCCCGAGATTGATCAGGAGGTCGCTGCGCTGCATGGCGGTGACAGCGGTGTAGTGCCCGTGCATGCCCGGCATGCCCAGCGCCTGGGGGTGCGAGTCGGGGAAGGCACCCCGCGCCATCAGTGTGGTCACCACCGGGATCCCGGTGCGATCTGCCAGGGCGCGCAGCGCCTCGGAGGCCCGGGCCTTGAGCACGCCGCCGCCGACGTAGAGCACGGGTCGGTGCGCCTGCGCGATCAGTTCGGCCGCTTCGCCTACGAGCACGGGGTCGCCGAAGGTCACCGGGTGGTAGCCAGGTAGGTCGAGATCCTCGACCGAGGCGGGCCAGTACCACTCCATGGTCTGGTTCGAGATGTCCTTGGGCAGGTCGATCAGCACGGGGCCCGGCCGCCCGGTGGTGGCGACGTGGAAGGCGGCGGCGACCACCCGCGGGATGTCGTCCACGTCCTTGATGAGCCAGTTGTGCTTCGTGATGCCCATCGTGACGCCGGTGATGTCGCACTCCTGGAAGGCGTCCGTACCGATTGCAGGCGTCGCCACCTGGCCCGACACGACAATGAGCGGCGTCGAGTCCATGTAGGCGTTCGCCAGCGGTGTGACGATATTGGTCGCACCCGGACCGCTCGTCACCATGGCGACGCCGGGCCGGCCGGTGACCATGGCATAGCCCTCCGCCATGTGACCGGCACCCTGCTCGTGGCGCACCAGGATGTGGCGGATGGAGGAGTCGATGATGGGGTCGTAGACCGGCAGGATGGCGCCGCCGGGCAGGCCGAACATCACGTCGACCCCCTGCATCTCGAGGCTCTTGATGAGGGCCTGGGCCCCTGTCAGCTTCATGTGGTTCCCCTGTTCCGCTGTGTGTCGCGTCGTCGTCGAAGTGGTCGAATCGGTCCGGAAATTGAAAAAACCCCCCGGTTTGGGAGGTCGTAGGCGCGCGGTCTGTGATGTGGGCGCGCGCCTACGTTACGAGTACCAGGATCTCGGGACGGATGCTGCGCTCTGACATAAGGCCAACATTGTGCCATGGCCGCCGCCGTCGAACAACCCCGGGCCGCTGGCGGCGGGCTCCCGGCCACCGGCCGGACACTTCTCCGCACCCCGGCCGCGCCACGGCCACACTGCCCGGATGCCGATTGAGCCCCCTCCCGGCTCGCTGATTACCTTTGGCCACCACGATGCACTTGGAATTCACGGCAGAGCAACGGAGCCTGCAGCGCCAGCTCCGGGAATACTTCGAGGATCTGGTGGCCGACGTCGGGGGTTCCGGCTCGGACGGTCCCACCTATCCCCGCTACATCCGCCGCATGGGTCACGACGGATGGCTCGGCCTCGGGTGGCCGAGCGAGTACGGCGGCCAAGCCCGGGGCGCCATCGACCAGATGATCTTCGTCGAGGAGTCCCATTGGGCGGGCGTCCCCTTACCCCTGCTCACCTTGAACAGCGTTGGCCCGACCCTTATGGCCCTCGGCACCGCCGAGCAGAAGCAGCGGATCCTTCCCGGCATCCTCCGCGGCGAGGTCCACTTCTCCATCGGCTACACCGAGCCGTCGGCGGGCACCGACCTTGCGTCGCTGCAAACACGGGCCGTACGTGACGGGGACGAGTACGTGATCAACGGCCAGAAGATCTTCACCAGCGCGATCCAGTACGCCGACTATGTGTGGTTAGCGGCGCGCACAGACCCCGATGCGCCCAAACACAAAGGTCTGTCGGTGTTCATCGTGCCGGTGGACAGCCCAGGATTCCACTGGACCCCGTTGGCCACCATCGCGGGAGACATCACAAGCTCGACCTTCTACGAGGACGTCCGGGTTCCCGCCGAGAACCTGGTCGGGGCAGAGAATCAAGGCTGGAAGCTGATCACCAATCAGCTCAATCATGAGCGAGTGGCGATCTGCCCGAGCTCGGGATTGCTACGCAGCCTCACCGACGTTCGCCGATGGGCACAGGACCATGAGCTGAGGGACGGACGCGCCGTCATGGATCACGAGTGGGTCCAGATCACCCTGGCCAGGCTGCACGCCAAGATCGAGGTGCTCAAACTCTTCACCTGGAAGGTGGCGTGGGCTTCGGACAAGGGATTGAATCCCGCCGACGCGTCCGCCACCAAGGTCTACGGAACCGAGCTCGCCCTCCAGGTCTATGGAGGGCTCCTCGAGGTGGTCGGCCAGGCGGGCTACTTGGCCGAAGGCTCTCCGGGGGCCGTCCTCCGAGGCCGCCTGGAGCAGCAGGCCCGGAGCCAGACCATCTTCACATTCGGGGGCGGGACCAACGAGATCCAGCGCGACATCATCGCCATGATCGGGCTGGGCATGCCCCGTGCCCCCCGCTGACGCACGTCACTGAGGAGCACGTCTCCGTACTCACAACTCCTGCTGTTACCAAGCGAGTTCGGTCTCGCCCTCCTGGAACGTACCGCTCGGGCCGTCCTTGCCGATGGTGGCCATGCGCACAATGACCTCTGCACCCTTTTCGACCGGCTGCCCCGCCCCGCTGAAAGGGGTGAGTTCGGTCGCGGTGAATCCCGGCTCGACGGCATTGAACTTGATCCCCGGAAATGCCTTTGCGTACTGCACGGTCAGCATCGAAACAGCCGCCTTGCTCGAGCCGTACACGATGCTCGGGAAATGAAACTGGCGTCGTTCTGGGTTCGTGACGGCCCAAAACGAGCCGAGGGCACTCGAGACATTGACCACCACCGGATTCTCGGACGCCTCCAGGAGTGGCAGCGCGGCCTGGGTGACACGGATCATACCGATGGCATTGGTGTCGAAGACCTTGAGCGCGACGGGGCCGGTGACATCCTCGGTCGTACTGATGCCGGCGTTGTTGACAAGCACGTCGAGGTGGCCCTCACGTTCGGCAATGACACCCAGGGCGGTTTCGACTGACGGGTCGTCGGTGACGTCGAGCTGCACGAACCGACCGCCGAGCTCGGAAGCCGCCGCCGTACCGCGCCCCACATCTCGAGCTCCGAGATAGACGGCATGCCCTCGCGCGATCAACTGTCTGGCCGTCTCGTATCCGAGACCCTTGTTGGCTCCCGTAATCAGCATCACGCTCATGTCTCGCGCTCCACGGCACCAACAGTGATGACGTCGTCATGAACCATGGGTTCAGTCTTTCATCGGAACGTGGCTCGACCGTTCGGAACGGTGGCATTCGGATGCGGCTCTGGTCGGGACCTCCGGCGATGTCCCCTAGGTTCGCCCTCTAGGAACGAGAACACACAACAACAACAACGACATGGGAGGAGCAGTCCATGAGGAAGCTGATCGAATCGACCCACGTCTCGCTCGGAGGAGAGATCGGGTCACCCCAGTGGGCATTCCCGTACCTCAACGAGGAGCACTTCGCCTATGCCAGAGGTTTGCTGTTTGCCGCGGATGCTCTCTTGCTCGGGCGGCTGACCTACGAAGGGCTGTCAGAGGCATATCCTGCAATGACCGGTGACGATTCCGCGGCTCCGCGCGACTTCATCGATCGAATGAACAGCATTCCCAAGTACGTAGCCTCAACGACTCTTCGCGAGACCGTGTGGAATGCCACCCTCATTGAGGGTGATGTGGCCTCGTTCGTGACCGACCTCAAGCAACAGCCGGGCGGCAACATCATCAAATACGGGAATGGTCCACTCGATGCCACCTTGATGGAGCACGGTCTGATCGACGAGTTCCACCTCTTGCTGACACCGGTCGCCGTGGGGCGAGGCCAGCACATGTTCGAGGCAATCGAAGGCGGGCCTGCCCTGAATCTGGCCGACGTCACGCAGTTCAGCAACGGCGTCGTGATCCTGACCTACACCCCGCGCTGACCCGACGTCGGCATCACCTATCCCCTTCTAGAAGACGGACGGCCGACTCGACTTACGGCAGGACAGCAGTGGTGAAGTTGATGTCCTGGTTTCCGTCGGGCAAGAAGTGAAAGGGCATCGCTGCCCGCGTCACCCTGCTCACCACGAAGTGGTTGTCGTTCACCGTTCCGTCGGGCGAGCCGACGCCACCAACGATGACGTGGCTGCTATCTGGGTACCAGTCAGCCCAGGCCAGAGCGTCCCCATTGTTGATCGTGACGCCAGGTACTGCCGCAATACGACCGGCGCCAGTGATGAGCACGAGTCGCGCCGTCGGACTGAGATGAAATGGACCTGGCACGAACGCCGCCAGCATGGATCCGTCGGGCGAGAAGCCACCACCGAATTCGAATCCCCGCCCGAACGGGCTGTACACCGATCGAGTCGCCAGCGTCGACGAATCGGTGATCTCGAGCGGGCAGTTCCGAGTCGTTTCGCAGGTCGCGGGCGCCCACGCGATCAGGCTGCTCGCCGCGCCCGGCTTCGTGTGCGTACCGATGACCTTCCACACCTTGCCGATGGTGCGCACACGTCCGGTACCGGGGTTCCAGAGGGCCAGCGTGCTCGGGTCCCTCGAGATCTGCTGCGGCGCAGACATGACCAGGATCCCATTCACGGTGGTCGGGTCGGGATCACCGAGGAGGCTCGGGTCCGAGAGGTACCAGCCCGCAGGGACTCGAAGGTCGCGCCCGATCGGCATCCCCGCCGGCGTGTACTCGACAAGCTCGTCGCTGCTGGCGGCGACATAGACACGGGACCCGTCCGCTGCGGCGAAGACCTGGCTCCCTGGGCCTAGCGTTGTCGTCGTTCCGGTGGCCAGATCGAAACGCTGCACCGTCGGGTCCGCCACCGGATCGACCGTTTGCAGAGGGGTCGGATATTCGGATCGTACCCAGAGGATCCCGCCGCCCAGCGCGAGCAACGAAGCCGTCGGATCGGCATCCGTCTGGGCCACGACGCGTTCGCCGAGACCGCTGAGGTCACCGATGTGGAGTTGGCCTTCATAGTCGGACCACGCGACCTGCGGAATGACTCCGGTCGATGCAGGCGGACCTGCCGGCAGCGATGGGAGCACTGACGTTGGTCGAGGCACGGGGTCCGGTGCCCCGGGTTGGAGTACGACAGCGCCGCCGATCAGCCCTCCGAGAAGGACAAGGGCCGCGAGTCCGAGTACCAGTCGACGGCGCCGGTGCCTGCGCCTCGCTTCTTTGATGATGAGTTCGTGGTCCGTTGGAATGTCCGGACCCGGTGCCCGTGCGGCTGCACTGCTGGTCGTCGAGCGTTCCAGGACCTCCACGCAAAAGATACTAGATCATATAGTACTATCTGTCCATGGCCTCGGACGGCGAGCATCCCTTGCCCCTCTACCTTCAAGTGGCCGCGGAGCTTCGTCGTGAGATCGCCGAGGGCGAGGCGAGACCCGGTGAACGACTTCCTCCGGCCCGAGACATGGCCGCAGTCATGGGCATCAACCAGAACACGATGTTCCGTGCGCTGCGCCATCTACGCGACGAAGGCCTCCTCGAGTTTCAACGGGGACGTGGCATCACGGTCACAGGGGAAGCGCCGGGTCTCAGCGAGGTCGTCGCGCGTTGCCGTGAACTCCTCGGATTCTCGAGGCGCCACGGGTACCGCAAGGACGAGGTGTTGAAGATCATGGAGGGATTGCCTTAGGGCTTGGACGACTGTCGGTCCGACGGATACGCGGGCAGGATAGAACGACAAGAGCACTTCTTGTCTATGAATGGAGCCGTGAACCGGGCGGAGAAGATGAGGGCGCTGTATCCGGGAGGCAGGCCGACCCCAGAGGCCAAGGCGATCCATCGCCGCTTCATCGCCGGCCCTCTCCCCCGCGTTCTTCCGATTGCATCAGTGCTCCAGGTCCGTGGGCGACGAAGCGGACGGGTCACCCGGGTGCCATTGGTGATCGTCCGCTACAAAGGTCGGTGGTACCTGGTGTCAATGTTCGGCGAACAATCGAACTGGGTGAAAAACGTCGAAGCCTCGCACGGTGAAGCCGTTCTGACCCATGGACGACGGCGACCGGTTCGCCTGGTCGAGGTTCAAGTCCCGGACCGGGCACACATCATCAAGCGCTATCTGCTGTTTTCCTTCGGAGCGCGGCCCCACATGAAGGTCAGCTGGAACGATCCGCTCTCGGCCTTCGAGGCCGCGGCGGCGGAATACCCCGTGTTCCGGGTCGAACCACGCGAGGAATTCCCCAGAGGGCGCGCTCCGGGTCAGCGTCAACCATGGGTTGACGACCAGGGTCCGTCAATGTAGGGTTGACGAGTGACTCCCTCGCCCACTTTGCAGGAGCTGATCGACGCAGTGCGGGAGGATGCGGCCGGCGACGAAGCCCTCCTCCAACTCTCTCAGGCCTCGAAGACTGTCAGCGATCTCGAAGAAGTCGGCGACGCACTGCTCGGCCATTTTGTTGACCAGTGCCGTCGGAGCGGGCATTCGTGGTCCGAGATCAGCGGCGCACTCGGCGTCAGCAAACAAGCGGCTCACAAGAGGTTCACGTTCGATGCCGCGCCTACCTTCGAGCGGTTCACAGAACGAGCGCTGCGCGTCCTCAGCCAATCCGAGCAAGAGGCGCGCCGTTTGGGGCACGGATTCGTCGGCACCGAACACATCCTCTTGGCCCTGGTTGAAGGCAACGATGGTGTGGGGATCAGAGTTCTCGACGAGGTGGGCATCTCGAAGTCGATGGTTGACGAACGGATTCTCGCACTCATCAAGCGGGGTACAGCGGCAGAGGAGGGAAGATTGCCCTTCACTCCGAGAGCCAAGGCGGTGCTTCGCGTTGCCGCAGAGGAGGCCCTGCGGCTGGGCCACAACTACGTCGGTACCGAACATCTTCTGCTCGGACTGCTGAGCGATCAGGACTCGGTCGCCGGGAAGGTCCTCATGGATCTGAACGCCAGCTACGACGTCATCAGAGATCGAACCCTTGCGCTCCTCGCCGGGTACGGCAAGGGCTGACTCGCATGGAAGAGCCACACGCGCCGCCCAACCACCATGCCCATTACCCCCACTTTGCCGGTGTCGCCGGGCTCGTGGCGGCGCTCAGCATGGTTTTCGGTCGCAAGAGCGACGCGCAGCTTGCGGTACGACTGAGCCAAATGGGACCGAGCGACATCGTCGTGGACATCGGATGTGGTCCCGGAGCCGCTGTCCGCTATGCAGCTCGACAGGGTGCGACCGTGTCCGGAGTTGATCCGGCGCCCGTGATGCTCCGGCTCGCCAGACTTCTCACGCGGCAGCGGGCGGGGGTGCAGTACCTCGACGGTGCCGCTGAGGCGTTGCCGGCGCCCGATGATGCCGCCTCTGTCGTCTGGTCGATCGCCACGGTCCACCACTGGTCGGATATCGACGCGGGGCTCCAAGAAGTCCATCGGGTGCTCCGCGCCGGTGGTCGTCTGGTCGCGATGGAGCGGAGGGCAGAAGCCGGAGCCCGAGGTCACCAGAGCCACGGCTGGACCGACGAACAAGCCATGGTCTTTGCGGATCGGTGCCGTGAGCACGGCTTTACCGATGTTCACGTCGAACAAGCGACCGTCGGGAGACGATCAACGGTGAGCGTCGTCGCGAGCGCTTCCTGACGCTCTGGAGTGCTTCACTCCGTGAGCTTCCACCTTGGGCCTAAGGAGATGCTGCCTCAGCACTGGCGATGACCGATCGCAGGGCAGCCACATGTCCCTCGAAGGCCTTGCGACCGGCGCCAGTCAGGGCCACGCGAACTCGCCTCCGACGATTGGTCACCAGCCGATCGATCGTGACGTATCCGGCGTCCTCCAAAATCGAGAACTGCTTGGACAAAGCTGAATCAGACATGCCCAGGCGGTCACGCACGAACGAGAAATCCGCCCAATCCGTCGAGGCCAAGAGGGCAACGATGGACAGGCGAGTGCTGGGATGGATGATCTCGTCGAATGTGGCGGTACTCACGAAACACTGAGGCGCTTCTCGGCGCGTCGTCGCACGGTGTCCATCAATCTCGGTCCTCCGAGGAGCACGAGGACGGCAACGACGACGCTGGCGAAGAGGGCCGCATGGCGATCGCCGTCTGCATTGGCGATCAATGCCAAGGCAACGGTGACCGCCGTCATGAGAATCAAGAACCCAATAACCAATTCCGGGACACGACGACTGATGAGGTCGCTGTGCACGCTCACATGTGGCGATGCATGCCGGCCGGAAAGAATCCGCGGAGCGACAGCGGCGTGACCCGCTCCAAAGATCACCGTTCCAGCGATCGTCGCCCAGCCGGGTGCGAACTCTGCGAGGACGCCAAGCACTATCCATCCTGCGGCGAGGCTCATCCAGTACCACGAAGGCACGTCGATCTCGGCGATCACCTGTTGGCGACGTTGCTCGATCGAGCTCAATGCCAGGCGAGCCTCTGCTTCTGTGACCTCGTTGTTCATGCCAGAACTCCTTACTTTCCTAGTCGGAAAGTCTATTACTTTCCAACTAGGAAAGTCAACTGATCACTACCGGGTCGCGGTCTTGTCGTCGCGGCAACGGGCATGACGAATCAGTACGGAGCCCAGTCCCTGCTCGCCGGCTCGGCTTGCGCCGGCGTTCAAGCGGTCTGCTTATGATCGTGTTCTCGGTCCCGGTCGGAGTGCCACCGCATGAGCTGCACGACTCCGTTGAGCTCACTGCTCGACTCCTTCCTTCTCCAGAGAAGAGCGGAGGAGCGATCACGTCGGATTTCATCCTTGTACCTGGCGCGGGCGGCATAGCCACGCCTTATTGGCGCAGCGTGAGCACGCATCTCGAAGATGC
This sequence comes from uncultured Acidimicrobiaceae bacterium, assembly GCA_963791995.1. Lineage (GTDB taxonomy): Bacteria > Actinomycetota > Acidimicrobiia > Acidimicrobiales > RAAP-2 > Bog-473. The sequence continues at coordinate 36,209 of CAWBUQ010000018.1, forward strand.
CGGTCATCACGCCCTTCCCGTCGATCTGCCCGGCGCTGACCCCGAGGCGGGACTACCCGACTACGCGGCAATGATCATCGATGCCATCGAGAGATGTGCTGAACCAGTCGTTGTGGCTCAATCGATGGGCGCCTTCAGCGCCGTGATGGCTTGTGACCGGGTTCCAGTCGGCGGGCTCATCCTTGTCAACGCAATGGTGCCTGCGCCCCGAGAGACGCCCGGGGAGTGGTGGACGGCAACCGGCGCGATCGCAGCTCGGATCGCCGCTGCGGACGCCGGCGGATACGACACCGATTTCGACCTCGAGACGTATTTTCTCCATGACCTCACATCGGAGGAGGCTGCTGCGGTACGAGCCAATCCGGGGCACGAGGTCGACATCGCCTTCGGTCAACCGTGCGATATCGAGAGGTGGCCCGACGTCGCCACTGCAGCAATAATCGGGCGAGACGACCGTCTCTTTCCCATCGAGTTTCAGCGGCTGCTCCTGCATGAGCGGGTTGGCGTGGATGCAACGATCATTCCTGGAGGCCACCTCCTCGCGCTGGCGAACCCCGACGGACTCTTCGAGACACTCCTTCACCTGGCCCGCTCCTAGTCACCTGGGCGGGATCCTCCCTCGGTCCGAGGACCAATCCGTCGCGTCGGCGAATTGGTCCGCCACGCTCACAGGAGGAGACCAAGACCCGTCGCTCGACGGTCAGCCCGGCAACGGCGTGGCCATGCCCCCGCCGAGCAAGGCTGGCAGCGCGGTGGCCCGCATCCGAGCCAGCACCCGGTCGGTCACCACCACGGCATCGGGGTGCACGCCTCCGTTCGCCTCGGCCTGCTCCCGCCACTTGGCCGCCCGCGCCTCGTAGACGCCGGCGTTTTGGAGCTCCCCGCATTCGAGGCGGTCGGTCGTGAGGTCGACCACTACCGTGTCGCCGTCCTCGACGAGTGCGATCGGCCCTCCGAGGATCGCCTCGGGCGCGACATGGCCGATCACGACACCAACGGACCCGCCCGAGAAGCGGGCGTCGGTCATCAGTGCGATGGTGATGCCCCGCTCGCGGCACAGCGCAGTGATGCGTGACGTGGGATCGAGCAACTCGGGCATGCCGGGCGCGCCGCGGGGCCCCTCATAGCGGATCACCACCATGTCCCTGTCCTCGAAGCTGCTGGGGTGCTGGTCGAGTGCTTCAATCAGCGCGCGCTCGCTGTTGAAGACGCGGGCACGGCCCGTGAAGACGCCGCCCTCCATACCTCCCTCGACGCCGGCAACCTTGAGGATCGCGCCACCGTCGGGTGCGAGGTTTCCGCTGAGCAGTCGGAGGCCGCCCGTGTCCTTGAACGGCGAGGCGACCGAGTAGATGACGTCCCCGTCGGGAGCCGGCGGGTCGAGGACGCCGATCTGCTCGGCCAACGTCTCCCCGGTGCATGTCATGGCCGACCCGTCGAGGAATCCGGCAGCGAGGAGCTCCTTGACGATGACCTGCAGCCCGCCCTTGGCATCCACGTCGACCATGGAGTACTCGCCGAAGGGACGCATGTTGACCAACACCGGCAAGCGCCGGGACAGCTGGTTGAAGTCCTCCTGGCTCAACGCCTCGGCCCACAGGTCGATGCCCGCGGCGCGGGCGATCTCCACGCTGTGCAACACCACATTGGTGGAGCCGCCCATGGCGATGGCCACCGTCACTGCGTTGCGCAACGAGGCCGGCGTCACGATGTCACGGGGTCGTATCCCCTTGGCCGTCATGGCCACCAAGCAGTCGATCAACTGGTCGGGGAACTCAGTGAGCCGGCGCGGGTCGTCCGACGACGGCGACACCATGTGCAGCGGCTCGAGACCGAGCACCGCGATGAACGTCTGCATGGTGTTGTAGGTGAACATGCCCCCGCAGCTGCCCTGACCGGGGCAGGCGTGCAGGGCGAGGCGAGAACGGACCTCGGCGTCCTGGTCCACCGCCTGAAAGGCGGTGACGAGGTCGATCCGGGCGCCGGTCTCGGGATCGATGCCGGGCTTGATGGGTCCGTCGGAGAGCAGTACCGCCGGCGTGTTGTTCTCGAGCACGGCGGCGAGCGTGCCCACCGGGGGCTTGTCGCAAGCGACCACCGCGACCAGGCCGGCCACGCCGTTGGCCGCCAGGTGCACGTCCGCGATGTCGTGGACGAGTTCACGGCCGACGAGGGAGAACCGCATCTGCGGGGTGCCGTTCAGCTGACCGTCCGAGACCCCGAGCGTGAAGGCCGGCGGAATCAGCCGGATCGCGAGGTCGAGGTCGGCGATCCGACGAGACAGCGCGGCCTGTACCGCTTCCACCTTTTGTGGGACCCCCAGATAGCACTGGCTGTCGCCGAGATTGCCGATGACGGCCCAGACAGGATCGTGGATCTTGCGGACGTCCTCACCGAGGAAAGCCGCGGTGCCGACGCGCTGCACGTCGCGACCGGGATTGATGGATACGAGCGTGGACGTCGCCTCCGATTGGTCGGTGGTCATGGGCGCCAAGCATACGACCGCGCCCAGGGCCTCAAGCCGGGATCGGCGCCGGACTCGGAGGCTGCGCGGGCGCCGGCTCCGGCGTCACCTCGACCCCGATGCTCGGCATGGAGCGGTCCATCCAGCGGGGCAGCCACCAGTTGACCGGGCCGAGCAGCTCCATGATGGAGGGGACGAGCATCATGCGCACCAAGGTCGCGTCGACCAGCACCGCGGTGGCGAGTCCGAGGCCGAACACCTTGAGGACGTGCAAGGGGTCCTTGATGATGAAGGACCCGAAGACACAGAACATGATGGCAGCGGCCGCGGTGATGATCCGTCCCGTCACCGCCAGCCCGTCCGCCACCGCCGTCGAGTTCTCGTGGGTCCGCAGCCACTCCTCGCGGATGCGCGACAGCAAGAAGACCTCGTAGTCCATGGAGAGGCCGAAGAGCACCACGAAGAGGGCAACGGGGATCCAGGGATCGATCGGGCCCGTGGCGCCGATTCCGATCACGCTGCCGCCCCAGCCCCACTGGAAGACGGCCACCATCACGCCGTAGGCGGCACCCACGCTGAGGAGGTTCATGATCACCGCCTTGAGCGGCAACACCAGGGAGCGGAAGACCACCATCAGGAGCAAGAAGGAAAGGATCAGCACGGCGCCGATCACGATGAAGAGCCGGTGCCCCAAGAACGTGGCCGCGTCAATGCTGCTGGCCGTCTCGCCGCCCACCTGCGCGTTCACGCCGCTCCCCGCCACCACCGGGGGGATCACGTCGGTGCGCAGGGTCTGGACGAGCTGCTCGGTCTGGCGAGGACTGCGGGGAGGTCGTCGGGTACACGATGATCAACCCGCCGGTGTGCGAGGCGTTGAATTGCACCGGCGTCACGAAGGCGATGCCGTCGTGGTGCGACACCAAGGAGGCCTGCAGCTTGTCCACCGTCGCCGTGTCGCCCGGACCGTGCATGTCGGCCGCGACGATGAGCGGCCCGTTGAACCCGGGGCCGAACCCCTGGGCCAGGAGGTCGTAGGCCTGCCTCGTGGTCAACGAGGTCGGGTCGTTGCCGGCATCGGTGAAGGCGAGGCGCATGCTGAACAGCGGCAGCGCCAGCACGACCAGGATGAGCACGGCGATGGTCCCGGTCAACCACGCCCGGCGCTGGACGAAGCGGCTCCAGCGGTGCCAGAACCCGTTTTCGGGAGGCGGGCCGCCGCTCTGGAGCAAACCCGGCACGTGCAGTTTGTCGATGGCGTTTCCCGCAAAGCCCAGCATGGCCGGCAACAGGGTCAGGGCGGCGACGAGGACCATGAGCACGGCGGCGATGCACGCTGTGGCCAGACCGATCATGTACGCCTGGCCGATCAGGTAGAGACCGAAGAGCGAGATCACGACCGTGGTGCCTGCGAAGAGGACGGAACGGCCCGCCGTCATATGTGCGGTCATCACGGCGTCGCGCGGCGCGCGGCCTTCGAAGATGCCCTGCCGGTAACGGGTGACGATGAAGAGCGCGTAGTCGATCCCGACGCCGATACCGATCATGGCGGCCATTTCGGGCGAGAAATTCGGAACGACGAAAAGGTGGGTGAGCAGCTCGAGCAGCGCGATCCCGATGCCCAGGCCGGCCAGCGCGGTGATGACCGGCAGGCCCATCGCCACCACCGAGCCGAAGGCCAGCAGCATGATGATGAGCGCGGCGGTGATGCCGATCCCCTCGCTCGGCCCGGGCGCCGCGGTGACGGCCGACGAGATGGGGTTCCCGCCCAGGGCGACCCCGAAGCCCGGGCGCGCCGCTGCCTCCGCGGTCGAGACGACGTTCTTGACCGCGCCCGTGGGGATGTCGGCGGTGTCGGTGGTGAACTGGACCTGGGCGAAGGCGATGTTGCCGTGTGGCGCGATCTGGTGCGCCCCGGCCGCCGAGAAGGGGCTCGTCACGCCCCTCGACGTAGGGCATCGGTCGGACCCGGGCCAGCACCTGGTCGATGGCCGCCTTGTTCTCCGCGATGGGGGTGGCGGTGTGGAACACGATGTCGGCCGAGTCTCCCGCCTGCGAGGGGAAGCGCTCCTGAATGATGTTCTGCGCCTGCTGCGACGGCGTGTTGCCCGCGGTGAACTTGTTCTTGAAGTCGGTGCCCACCACCTGGGCGACGACGGTGATGCCGATGATGGCGACGATCCAGAGCACGAGGACGAGCCGCCGTCGGTCGTAGCAGTGCCCGGCCAGGCGGCCGAGCGCAGTCACGGGCTGGGCCTCGCCCGCCTCGGGGTCAGCCGGTCGTGCTGGTCCGGATTCGGTGCTGTCCACGCCGCTACCTCCGAATACCCGTATGATTCATCACTGATGAGTTGTACCACAGAATTCCCCGATGGTGAATACCCGCTGACCTCGGTCCATTCGTTGCCGGTGCACGGCCGAGCGGTGAGCGCCGTGCGCGCCGTCGGGCGGCGGCCCGGGAACGCCGACACCCGGGGCGAGATCATCGAGGCGGCCAAGCGCGTCTTCGCCGCCAAGGGCTACGACGGCACCAGCCTGCGGGCGGTGGCCCGCGAGGCCGGGGTGGACCCCGCCCTCGTCCACCACTACTTCGACGGCAAAGCCAGCCTCTTCGTCGCCGCCATGGCGTTGCCCTTCGACCCGCGGGAGGTCAAGGCGCACGCGGCCTCGGCCGAGCACTCGGGCGCGCGCACCATCGAGTCGTTCCTCACCATGTGGGACAGGGCCGAGGACACGGGTTCCTCGTTCGCCTCCTGCGTGGCCGCCATGGCCGCCTCGACCAGCGTGGCCGACGCCATGCGTGAGTTCGTCAGCGAGCGGGTGTGGAGCGTCCCTGCCCCGCAACGAAGGTGACGGCGAGGCCATGGCCAAGCGCCGGACGCCATGGTCTCCTCGCAGCTGATGGGGCTCGCCTTCGCCCGCTACATCCTGCGGGTGCCGCCCATGGCCACCGCGACGCCACGCCAGATCGGACGCTGGGTCGGCCCGACGCTGGACCGTTACACAAGGAGCCGCTCAGTTCGTGAGGGGGCCGGTCAACCGATCCGGCGGCGCAGCTCGGCCGCGACCTCCTTGCCGTTGGCCTTGCCCGAGGTGGCCTGCATCACCTTGCCGGTGAAGAAACCCATGAGCTTCTTCTGCTCGCCCTCGTCGCCGCCGACGAAGCGGGCCCACTCGTCGGGATTGGCCGCCGATGACCTCGTCGACCACCGCGCCAAGCGTGTCGGCCCCGAGCGCCTCGTAGCCCATCTCCTTGGCCAGGGCTGCCGGGTCTCCCCCGCCGCGCTCGAGCAGCGCGCCGAGCACCGCCTTGGACTGGGTCGCCGACAGCTGCCCGCCCGCCTCCATGGCCAGCAGCGCGGCGAAGGACCCGGCGGTCGAGGCGCAAGCCGGCCTCGCCCTGCGCCGCCACCTCGTTGGCCGCCCGGGCCAGGGCCAGCGCCGCGGGCGCGCCGGCCTCGACCGCGGCAGTCACCAGGGCGTCGAGGCCGAGGTCGACCACGGCCCGGATCTGGTCCGTCTCGGCGTCGCTCGGGGTCACCGCCCGAGCGCGGCGGCCAGCGCGGCACGGCGGTCGGCCGGCATCGGCGCCGAGGCCGGCGCGCACGCGTTCGCGCCAGGCGGCGTCGGGCGCCAGCGGCACCAGGTCGGGCTCGGGGAAGTAGCGGTAGTCGTTGGCCTCCTCCTTGGAGCGCATCGACTCGGTCCGCCCGGCCGACTCGTCCCAGTGCCGCGTCTCTTGGGCGACCGAGCCACCGCCCTCGAGCACCGCGATCTGGCGTGGCGCCTCGTACTCGATGGCCCGACCGAGCGAGCGCAGCGAGTTGAGGTTCTTGATCTCGCAGCGGGTGCCGAACGCAGCGGTCCCCGCGGGCCGCACCGACACGTTGGCGTCGACCCGCATGGAGCCCTCCTCCATGCGGCCGTCGGACGCGCCGGTGGCCACGAGGATGCCGCGCAGCTCGGCGGCGTAGGCACGGGCCTGGGCGGCGGAGCGGATGTCGGGCTCGCTCACGATCTCGACCAGCGGCACGCCCGAGCGGTTGTAGTCCACCAGCGCGTGGTCGGCCGCGTTGATGCGGCCGCTCGCGCCCGACGTGGGTGAGCTTGCCGGTGTCCTCTTCCATGTGCGCCCGCGTCACGCCCACCCGGACGCCGTCGGGCAGCTCCAGCCAGCCGTCCGCGTTGAGCGGCAGGTCGTACTGGCTGATCTGGTAGTCCTTGGCCTGGTCGGGATAGAAGTAGTTCTTCCGGGCGAAGACCGAGGGCCGGATCTCGCAGTGCAGGGCCTCGCCGATCCGCATGGCCAGCTCGACCGCCTGCTCGTTGAGCACGGGCAGCGATCCGGGCAGACCGATGCAGATCGGGCAGATGTTGACGTTGGGCTCGTCGCCGAACGCGTTGCGACAGCCGCAGAACAGCTTCGTCGCCGTTGCCAGCTCGCAGTGGACCTCGAGGCCTGATCACCATCTCCCACTCGCCGCCCATGGCGCCCGTGACCAGCTCGCTCGACGTCGTGCTCACGACGGCTCCGGCCCGCCGCCCGCCGGCGCGTGTGCCTCGACCACGCGGGCCACTCGGAAGAGCAGGGCCTCGCCCAGCGCGGGCGCCAGCACCTGGACGCCGACCGGCAGGCCGTCCGTCGCCCGTGCCGAAGGGCACCGACATGGCGGGATGCCCCGACAGGTTGGAGGGGATGGTGCACACGTCGTTCATGTACATCGCCATGGGGTCGTCGACCTTGGCCCCGAGGTCGAACGCCGTCGTCGGCGCGGTGGCGCCGAGCAGCACGTCGACCGACTCGTAGGCCCGGTCGAAGGCCTGCATCACCAGCGTGCGCACCCGCTGCGCCTGCGCGTAGTACGCGTCGTAGTACCCGGCGGAGAGCGCGTAGGTGCCGAGCATGATCCGGCGCTTCACCTCGTCCCCGAACCCTGCCGTGCGCGTGCGCGGTGTTCATGGCGGCCGCGTCCTCGCCGTCGACGCGCAGGCCGTAGCGGACGCCGTCGTAGCGGGCCAGATTGGAGGATGCCTCGGCCGGGGCGATCAGGTAGTAGGCGGAGAGGCCGAAGGCGAACTCGGGCACCGAGATCTCCTCGACCTTGGCGCCGGCATCAGCCAGTGCGTCGGCCGCCTCCTGCACACGTGCCGCGACATCGGGCGCGCAGCCGTCGACCAGGTCCCGGCACAACCCGACCCGCACGCCCTCAGCGCCGGCGTCCAACGTCGGCCGCACCGCCTCGGGTGCCGACGGCAGTGACGTGGAGTCGAGCGGATCGTGCCCGGCCAGGACGTCAAAGAGCAGCGCGGCGTCCTCCACCGTGGTGGCGAAGGGACCGATCTGATCGAGCGAGCTGGCGAAGGCGACCAGCCCGTAGCGCGAGACGCGTCCGTAGGTGGGCTTCATCCCCACCACGCCGCACAGCGCGGCGGGCTGGCGGATGGACCCGCCCGTATCCGAGCCGAGCCCGAGCGGCGCGAACCCGGCCGCCACGGCCGCGGCGGACCCCCCGCTGCTGCCGCCGGGCACCTTGCCGATGTGACGCGGGTTGCGTGTCGGGCCAAAGGCCGAGTTCTCGGTCGAGCTGCCCATGGCGAACTCGTCCATGTTCGTCTTGCCCAGCGCCACGGCCCCGGCCTCGCGCAGGCGAGCCACCACGGTGGCGTCATAGGGCGGCCTCCACCCTTCGAGGATGCGCGAGCCGCACGTCGTCGGCGTGCCCCGCGTGCACAGGTTGTCCTTGAGCGCCACCGGCACCCCGGCCAACGGTCCGGGGTCGCGCCCCGCCGCCACCGCGGCATCGACCGCGTCGGCCTGGTCACGTGCGTCGTCGGCGAGGACGCTGCAGGAAGGAGTTGAATTCCGCCGTCGCGCGCCGCCACCGCGGCCAGCGCCTCGTCGGCCACCTGGCGCGCCGAACGCGCCCGCCGGCGCGGACTTCGGCGGCCAGAGCCACCGCAGCTGCCGATGGTGCTCACGGTGCCTCGCTCCCGATGCGAGGCACCCGGAAGCGGTCGTCTTCCACGGCCGGCGCCGCCGCCAGGACCTCCTCGCGGTCCAGGCTCGGCCGGGGCTCGTCGGCACGCAGCACGTTCTGGAGCGCGATCGGGTGCGACGACGGCTCCAGGTGGGCCAGGTCGAGTGCGGCTACGTCGGCGGCGTGGTCGAGCACCGTGCGCAGCTGTGCGGTAAAGAGGTCCACCTCGGCGTCGGTCAGCTCCAGGCGGGCGAGGCGCGCCACGTGGACGACGTCGTCACGACTGAGCGAGGCCCGTCCGATCGGCTCGTCGCTCACGATCGGGCGCCCGGCGACGCGGCGAGCACATCAGTGAGGAACTCGACGGTGCGTGCCTCGATCTCGTCCTTGTCCCAGTCCAAGGTGGCCACGTGGTAGCTCCGCTCGAGGTGCACCTGCTCGACGAGGCCCTTGGCCCCGGTGACCAGGACGGTGCTCGAGACGGGGTCGACGACATGGTCCTGCCTGCTCGTGAAGACGAGGACCGGGCACATCACGGACTCGATGTCGGCCTCGACCGCGGCTGTGGCGGCGAAAAGGGACAGCGCCGCCCGCAGGGGCAGGCCGGGGTAGGCCGATTCGGTGACTCCCTCCTTGGCGATGTCCGAGCCGATGCCGGGCGCGACCTCCTCGCCGCTCTCGGCCATCGACTCGACCAGGGCCACGATGTCGGCACTGGGGGCGGCGATGAGCGGATTGACCACGGCGAGGGCAGCAATCTCGGGATGGTGCTCGGCCAGCCAGACCGCCAGCATCCCGCCCATCGACAGGCCAACGACTACGACGGTGTCGCTGCGGGCCGCCAGCTCGGTGTAGGCGGCCTCGGCGGCGCCGGACCAGTCCTCCCATCGGGTGGGGAGCATGTCGGCGATGTCGGTGCCGTGCCCCGGCAGCAACGGCAGCTCCACGGTGAAGCCCGCGTCAGCCAGCGCGAGGGCGAGGCCGCGCATCGACTGCGGGTTGCCGGTGAAGCCGTGGAGGACCAGCACTCCACGGGTGTCGCCAGTGGCTGAATACGGCTCTGCACCGGGCATGATCGGGGCGGTCACGGACCGGCAGCCTACCGGCGAGGAGAGTAGGGTTCCGGCGGCCAGATGGCTCCGGGGCGGGGCAACAGAGGTCCTGCACCAGCACCGAGACCGACGACGAAGGAGCAACCGCAATGCCGGCGTACCCGTTCCTCAGCGACGAGTGGCTAGAAGAGGCTCGCAAGATCCGCGCCGAGTACGAGGGCAAGACGCCCCCCATCCCCCACCAGGTGCGCATGAACCTCGTGGTGACTGCCGTCCCATTCTCCGACGACGACATCCACGCCCACATGGACACCTCGAGCGGCGAGCTCATCTTGGAGATCGGGCACCTCGAGATCCAAGACCTCAAGGTCACCGTCGACTACGACACGGCCAAGGCGATCCTCATTGAGGGCAACCCCCAGGCCGGCATGCAGGCCTTCATGGCCGGCAAGGTGCAGGGTCGAGGGCGACATGGCCAAGCTCATGGCGCTGCAGGCCGCGCCGAGCAGCGAGGACACGAGCGCCGCCGAGATGGCCACCCGGTTGCGCGACATCACCGAGTAACAGCCCCGCTCGTCTCGGACCCCGGGCAGAGACCCACCGGGCCACCATTCACGTGGCGTCGGCCACCATCCCCTGCTCCTGCCTGCGCGTCACCCGCGCCCGTCGTGGCATGGCCCGGATGAACAGTGCGCAGAAGACGGCCAGCGCAGCCGCGCCGGCGCCCACCCAGAACGGGACGCTGAAGCTGTGCAGCAGCGACGCGCCCTCGGTCGCACCGCTCCGGCGGGCCAACGTCTCTTGGATCGTCAGGACCACTTGGATGCCCGCCACCTCGCCCACCTGGCTGGCCAGCAATTGCGCCGCGCTCATGACGCCGTACTCGGACTCGGCCAGTTCGTTGGACATGGTGGCCGAGGTGGCCGGCATGGACACGCCCATGCCGAGGCCCGAGAGCGCCAGCGCGACGAGGATGACCGCGAGCCCCGACGACCCCGTGAGCGTGGCGAAGAGGACCATGGACACGAGCAGCGCGCCGGTGCCGAACAAGGTGGCGTTGCGCTCCCCGGTCCGCACGGTCATGTAGCCGGCGATGGGCGCGCTGATGGCGAAGACCAGCGGGCGGGCCACCGAGAGGAACCCCACCTGGGAGACGCTGTAGCCGTAGACCTGCTCCATGAGAAGCGGGAAGAGGAAGAAGCCCCCGAAATACGCGAAGCTCGAAAAGCCCTTGGCGCCCATGGGGAACATGAAGTTGCGGCGCCGCCAGTACGTGGTGGGCACCAGCGGGGTGGCGAACGTCGACTCCCGCCAGATGAAGACGACGCCGAGCGCGACGGCGGCGACGCCCGAGAGCACCACCCCGATTGAGGTCCAACCGGCGATGGGGCCGATGCTCAGCACCAGCATGGCGGCGGTCACGCCGCCGGCCAGGCTCCAGCTGCCGACCCAGTCCATGCCCGCCCAGCGCGCCCGGCCCTTCGATTCGCTGCGGGCCGTGTCAGCGTCCGCGTCGGCCGCGACACCTGCACCCCTGTGCGCACGCCGGCCCGATGGCAACAGCACCGCCACTACCACCGAGGCGATGACGAGCAGGACCAACTGACCCCAGAAGAGCGTGCGCCAGCCGAAGTACTGGATCACCGGCGACCCCAGCGTCACTCCGAGGACGGGGCCGCCGGCCCCGACGAGCGACCACCACCCGAGTGCCTTCACCCGGTCTTCGCGATCGAAGAGCTCGAGGATGATGGCCATCGACGCCGTGCCGGTGGCGGCGCCCTGGACGCCGTCGAGCGCGCGAGCGAACAGCAGCAACCCGACGTTGGGCGCGGTGGCGGTGAGCACCGCGCTGACCATGGCGCCGAGGAGTCCGAACTGGTACAGGCGGCGGTGCCCGAAGAGGTCGCCGGCCTTGCCGAAGAACGGAGCGGCCACGCCGAAGGCGAGCAGCGGCCCCGTCGAGGCCCAGGCCAACACGGAGAAGTTGGTGTGGAAGTCGGCCTTGACCGTGGGGAGGGCCACCACGAAGACGGTGAAGGTGATGTTGAGCGCGAGCAGTCCGGCCAGTAACGCCACGAGGGCCCACCACTGGTACCGCGGGCTGCGCACCGCGCGTGCGGTGACACGGCGGTGCAGGAGGACGAACCAGTTGGTGTCGACGGATCCGTCGCCCAGGGTCCCCATGGCGCCGCCACCAGGGTCGGCGGCCGGATCGAGCAGCGCGTCGGAACGCTCGAACTCGACTGGGGAGGCCACGGGTTGACACCCTACCGGCGCGCAATTCGGGCCCTTCGGCGTTCCGACCCGGCCGCTCAGCCGCGTCGCGGCGTGCGCAACCTAGCGGCGCAGCGTGTGGAGGACCCGACCGACCACGGTCCCCGTAGCGGGCCCGGTGACGTTCTCGTCAGCGCTGCCCGTTCCCTCGGCTTGCACGCCGAGCGCAGGGACCCAGTAGATGACGACGCCGGCGGCATTGCTGCTCCCACACGGCCCGACTTTGACGGACAGTCCGTGCACTCTGATCGTCGGGCACAACGACACGAAGGGGTTGGGTGCCGAGAGCGGCACGAGACGCACGGTGTCTGCAGCACCGAGAAGAGCCGCGCACACAGAGGGTGCTGCGGGAATCCCCAGACTGAGCGTGCCCGGCGCGGATCGAACGGGACAGTCGTCCTCGTGCTCGACCGCCCAGGTACCCGGCACCGAGATCCTCGCCTTCCCGTACGTGTAGGTCTTCCATCCCCGAGGGACCGAAACCGGGTGGCTCGTCCTCTGCGCCGCCGAGGCGAACGTCGGGGACCAAGCTCCCAGCAGAACCGGGGCGATGACCAGGGAGACCACCATCACTGCGCTCCGCTTCACGTGCAGCCCGCCCCTTCTACGTGGAGGGATCCTCGGGCAATCCCCAGTCCGGAGGTATGACCCGCGACGAAGCGAAACGGTTCACGCGGAAACCCACCGGCGCGCAGGCCATGCGCCCTAAGCTCGGCCCATGGCCCAGGGCGATCTTCCGACGCCGAGGGGAGGCTTCCGCCGGCGCCGGAGAGAGAAGCGTCAGCTCGAACAGTTGGCGCACACGACCGGACGCGATGTCCCGGCACCACGGACGGCCACGGCTCATCTCAAGGTCATTGAGGAGCAGGGTGCCGTCGTGCCCGAGGATCGGGCCGACGATGCAAATCTGGACGGCGACGAGCAAGAATCCGGGTCACCGATTGACGACGGCGTGCAGAGTCGGGTCGGCGGTTTTCATGTGCGACCCGTCCCGATCAACGAACCGATCGGCGACTGAGACCGCTCACCCGTTGGGTGGGACGACGACCCGCACCAGCGACGTGTAGCCGAGATAGCCCCGCACGTGGAACGGCGGCTCCAACAGATAGAGGCTTCCGTCGAAGTAGACCGCCTGACCCGGGGCAAGCCCCCCGTTGGTCAGATAACTGGGAATTGGCACGGCGGGCACAGTGGCAACCACTGAGCTCGCTCCGGTGTTGGGATCGATATGGATGATCTCTTCTTTGCTCGGCGTCGAGTACGCCATGGCCCACAGACCGTCCGCCTCGTTGCCGATCACAACCAGCGGCAATTCCGGGCCGGGGCTGGTGAAGACCGGCTCCGTGCTGCCGTCGGAAAACCTCTCGACGACCTGGTGTACGCATCCACTCCCGACACTGGCGGAGATCGTGATCCACGCACTCGTCCCCGACGCCAAAAGCGAGCAGACGAACCGATTGGTGTCGGCGATGACCACGCTCGGTGCGGACGAGCCGGTCGTGACATACGAGAGTGCAGTGGTGGGCGAGCCTTCGAGGGAGTTCGCGACCCAGACGCCGCCGTCGTCCGCGGCGAGCAGAGGCCGGTAGAGGCGGGGCATGGCGATGGTCCGGTCGAGAGCACCTGAGTGTGCTGAGACCTGGAGGAGCTCAGGGCCAGAGGTGGTGTCCACGTCGTAGATCCAGATCCACTGGCTCCCGTACGCGATGACGGGCTGAGTGTCAGAACCCGACGAGAAGGTCATGACGGCCGGCCCGTCGCTCACCTGGCCGGTCGCCGGATCGGCCGTGTTGACCGAGACGGTGTCGTTGTTCGACAGCGGGACATGGGTGTTGACCACCTCGACGGTCTGCCCATAGAGAAGAGGGTCGTCACAGTTCCCGACCGTCGGCTTGGCCACAGCGAGGGATTGCGGATTGACCGACGCCGCCGCGCAACCGGTGACGGAGCCGGCGGTGTTGTTGGCGGCGGCCGCCGTCTGTCCGGTCAAGAGCAGGCCGTCGGGGGTCACCGTGATCTGGTTGAACAGCGCGGACGACGGGAGGACGGTCCCGGGCGGGCGCGTCGGTGAGGCGGGCGGCGCAACCTTTGGCCCCGTCGGCGCGGCGCGGGGATGGGTGCCGCCCGTGTGTCCCTGCCCTCCGCCGTGGCTCAGGGCGAGACCGGCCGCCGTCCCTCCGACCACGACCACGAGCACCGCGCCGATGGTGAAATAGCGGCGTCGCCGGAGCCGTCGGGCCTCCTTGATGAGGGCGTCGGGACCCTCGGGGCCACTGGCGGCGCCTGGGGCGCCGGGGGCCGGGCGCGCTCGGGTCGGCGGCGCGAGGTCCGGACCATCACTGAGGGTCGTCACCGCAGGGTCTCCATCAGGGCGAGCAACTCCTCGTGGCGGTAGCCCTGGCGCCGGGCCAGCTTGACCAGCTCCTTCGCCTTGGTGACGAGCGCAATGCGTTCCGGCGCGCTGCCCACGACGGTGATGCCCCGTCCACGACGGAACTCGACGATCCCCTCGTCGCGCAGCGTGTGCAGCGCACGGAGCACGGTGTTGTGGTTCACGCCGAGCACGGTCGCCAGATAGCGAGCCGGAGGGAGCCGCTCCCCCGGGGCCGCCTCACCGTCGGCGATGGCCCGGCGGATCTCCCCCGCAACCTGCTCGTGCAAGGCAAGCGGGTCGCTCGGGTCTATTTCGGCGGAGATCATGGTACCGCTGATACTAGAACCAAATGACACGAGCCTCAACCCCCCATTTCGGCGGCCAGTGCCGCCGTCAGCACCTCGAGCGCGGCGTCACCGCCCCAGCGTGTGGCTCAGCGCAACCCACGCAGCCGGAACCACCAGTTGGGATCGCGGCCGTGGGCGTGGAAGTGGTTCGGGATCTGGCGCATGACGCGGTCGACCGACCACGCGCCGGGCCCGAAGCGAGCGTCGGCCACCACACCGAGCTGCTCGAGCATGTGCGCCACGTCCTCGTCGGGTGGCGTCGGGCCGTGGTGGCGCCACACGACCATCGGCACGCCGCACACCTCGCAGTCGGCCACCCAGCAGACGTCGTCCTCGTGGTGCCACTCCGAGAGGCGGGCCGCCTCGCAGAGATCGCAGCTGGGGTCGAAGGGGAGCGCCATGGAATGAAGACCGGGGTCGGCGCCGGAGGTCAATGGGTGAACAGCTGGACCGACGAGCTCGTCGGCACGGTGGAGCCGATGGACGGCTGGGTGCCGGTGACGGTCCCGGTCGGGTTACCCGACACGCCCGAGGGTGTCAGCCCGGCTGCTTGGAGCGCCGCGGTGGCCTGCGTGACCGAGTCGCCCTGGACATTGGGCACCGTCGTCGTCGGTGGTCCCGTCGAGACCACGACCGTGACCTGGGAGCCGAAAGGCGCCTGGGCGTTGCTGGCCGGGTTGGTCGAGATCACGTTGCCCGCAGCGACGCTCGTACTCGACTGGTTGGTCTGCGTCGCCGTCAGTCCCACCGCCTCGATCGCCGCTGCGGCCTGCGCGTAGGTATACGTGTTGGGGATGTTCGGCACCGCGACCGGATAGTGCCCGAGGGAAGGCACGAGCTGGATGGTGCTGCCGTAGGGCGCCTTGGTCGGGTTCGGCGTGGCCCCGATCGACCATCCGACAAGGATGGTGGCCGCAACGCTGTCGTTGTAGGCCCCGGCCGTGCAGTTCGCAGAGAGATGCACCGCCTGCAGGGCCGAAGTCGCCTGCGCGCATGTCATGTTGGCGAGGTTGGGCACGCTGACGTCGGGCTTGCCGTCGGACACCACCACGGTGACGGTCGTGCCTTCCTTCTCCGTCTTACCCGATGTGGGGGTTTGCTCAATCACGTCGCCGGCACCGACGGTGATGGACTTGACCGGCGGCCCTTCCTTTAAGTTCATGTGCACCTTCTCGAGCGCGGTGCGCGCCTGCGCCAACGGCATGTTCACGACGTCGGGGGTGGGGTGCGACGGCGTGAGGATGTTGGTCCCGAAGGCGATGAAGAGCCCCGCGGCCAGCAAGACCACGGCCAGGGCCGCGGCGGCGATGATCCAGTACATCTTGCGCCGGCTCCGCCGGCCCCCGAAGCCGTTGGGCGGGCGTCCGTTGCGGCCCCCGAGTGACGGCTCGGCGTCGAAGACCTCGCCGGGACCGGCCTTCGTCCCGATCGGCGCCGCCGAGATGCTCGGTGCGATCGCCGTGGACGACTGCGTCGCCGTGGCGGCGGCGGCCGCAGCGACGACACCCGAGTCGGTGAGCTCGGAGACGCCCGGCGCCCGGAACCCCCCGATGGGCGCCGAGTCTTCGATGTGGTGGAAGACGAGCGGCAACCGCGACGGTGTCGGCAACGCCGCGGCCAGCGCGCCGAGGCGCGCTGCGAGTCCCGCAGCATCGAGGCGAGCCGTGGCGTCGGGCGCGGCGGCGCGCGCCAGCACGTCGTCGAGCGGACCGAGGGCTTCGTCGTGTGGCAGCGGTTGCCCGATACGCGCCGCCAGCGTGCCCATCGTCGTGTCGGTGACGAAGGGCACGGTCCCCGTCACCGCCTCGTAGAGGACCAACGCCAGCGAATAGACGTCGGCGCGCCCGTCGACCGGCTGCCCTTGCGCCGCCTCGGGCGAGATGTAGCGGGCGGTCCCCACCATGGCACCGGCCGGCTCGGTCCAGGCGGCCTCGGCCAGGGCGCGGGCCACGCCGAAGTCGGCCACCCGCACCAGGCCTTCCTCGTCGAAGAGCAGGTTGGCCGGCTTGATGTCGCGGTGGACCAGTCCGCGCAGGTGCGCGTAGGCCAGGCCCTGGGCCACCTCGGCCCCGAGTTGGGCGGCCTGGGAGTGCGAGAGACGGATGTCGCGGTCGAGCAAGTCGCGCAGCGATCCCCCGCCGAGATACTCGAGGACCAGATACGGCCCGTCGGCGTCCTCGCCCCAGTCGAAGACGCGCAACACGTGGGGATGGTTGAGCGACGCGACCGAGCGCGCCTCGGCCCGGAAACGTTTCAAGAACGCCTCGTCGGTGGCGAGGCCAGGCTGGAGCACCTTCACCGCGACGTGCCGCTGCAAGGACACGTCCTCCGCCAAGTAGACGTGGGCGGAAGCGCCGGTGCCCAAAGCGGAGAGCAGCCGGTACCGCTTCCCTAGGACCCGGCCGATGGAATCAGTAATCAGGGGCATCGGGGCAGTCCATACGCTACTTATTACGCACGCATCGCCGGTGGACGCCCCCTCACCTGCGTCACTCGGGAAGTTCGCCCGATTCGAGCAGCGCGTCGAAACCCGTGGCCTCGATGGTCGGGATGCCGAGGTCCTCGGCCTTCTTCGTCTTGGAGGCTCCGGGCGCGTCCCCGACGACGAGGGCGAACGTCTTCTTGGACACGCTGCCCGGTGACGTGCCGCCGCGCGCCATAATCGCCTCCTCGGCGCCCTCGCGCGTGTAGCCGGGCACGCCGCCGGTGACGACGACGGCCTTGCCGGCCAGGGTCTGGGGCCGGGCGGTCACCGCCTCGGACCCGCCGCCCGCCGACCCGGCGGCGCCGGGCTCTTCGGTCGAGACACCGGCCGCCCGCAGGCGGCCTATCACTGCAACGTTGGTGTCAGCCGAGAGGAACTCGGCGAGGCTGGCGGCGATGACTCCGCCCACGCCGTCGACCGCGGCGAGCTCGTCGGCCGTGGCGGCCTCAATGCCCCCGAGCGTGCCGAACGCGCGCGCCACGGCTCTTGCGCCCGTCGGCCCGACGTGGCGGATGCCCAACGCGACGAGCAACCGGCTGAGCGGCCGCACCCGCGACGCGTCGATGGCACCGACGAGGTTGCGAGCCGAGATCTCGGCGAAGCGCTCGAGCTGCATCAGCTGCTCGACGCGCAAGCCGTAGAGGTCGGCGGGGTCGTTGACAAGCCCGGCCGCGACGAGCTGGAGCACGCGCTCTTCGCCCAGTCCCTCAATGTCCATGGCCGAGCGCGATGCGTAGTGCGCGATGCGCTGCACGCGTTGGGCGGGGCAGTCGATGTTCGTGCAGTACGTGTCGCTCTCGCCGGGCAGGCGGACGAGCGGCTCACCGCACGAGGGGCATGTGGTCGGGAACTTCCACTTCGGCTTGCGCCGAGCCGGGACGCCGGGGCCGTCCTTGACCGGGCCGACCACCTCGGGGATGACGTCGCCCGCCTTGCGCACGACGACCAGGTCGCCCGGGCGCACGTCCTTCGCGGCCACCTGGTCCTCGTTGTGCAGGGTGGCCACCCCGACGGTGGAACCGCCGACGAAGACCGGCTCGAGGCGGGCAAAAGGCGTCGCCCGCCCCGTGCGGCCGATGGAAACCATGATGTCGAGGAGGCGGGTGGTGCGCTCCTCGGGCGGGAACTTGAAGGCGATGGCCCAGCGCGGGGCCCGCGAGGTGGCGCCGAGGACGGCGTGCAAGGCGAGCTCGTCGACCTTGGTGACGACCCCGTCGATCTCGTAGGCCATGTCGTGGCGCGTCGTCGCCAGCTCGTTGCAGCGCGCCACCACCGCCGCCATGCCCTTGACCTGCCGGGCGTCCGGGCTGACGGGGAACCCCGCCTTCTTCAGCTGGGCCAGCGTCGCCGTCTGGGTCGCAGCCGGCCAGGCGCGTGCGGCCGGCGCGCCCTCTACGAACCCGACGGCATAGGCCCAGAAGTGCAGTGGCCGTTGTGCCGTGATGCCGGGGTCCTTCTGGCGCAGCGCGCCGGCGGCAGAGTTGCGCGGGTTGACGAAGAGGCGCTCCCCCGCGTCGGCCTGGCGCTTGTTCATCGCCTCGAAGTCGGCGACGGGCATGTAGATCTCTCCGCGCACCTCGAGCGTGTCGGGATAGGGACCGCCGGACTTGGCCAGCTCCTTGGGGACGTCCTTGACGGTGCGGACGTTGCCCGTGACGTCCTCGCCCGTGATGCCGTCGCCACGGGTGGCCGCCTGCACGAGGCGGCCCTTCTCGTACATGAGCGACATCGCCACGCCGTCGACCTTGGGCTCGGAGGAAAAGGCGAGCGTCTCGAGGTCGAGCGACGCGTCGGCCCGGCGCAGGCGCTCGCTCCAGGCGCGCAGCTCGGTCTCGTCGAACGCGTTGTCGAGGCTCATCATGGGGACCCGGTGGCGCACCTCGGCGAAGAGGCCCGACGGCGCGGCGCCGACGGTCTGGGTCGGCGAGTCCGGCGTGACGAGCGAGGGATTGTCCGACTCGAGCTGGCGCAGCTCGACGACGAGCAGGTCGTACTCGGCGTCGGGGATCTCCGGTGCATCGAGCACGTTGTACAACTCGTTGTTGTGCCGGATCAGCGCCCGCAGCTCCTCGGCGCGTGCGATCGCCTCGGCCGGTGCCTTCCCGTCCCCGCCGGTGCCGCCGCTGCCTTTCCGCGCCACGGTCAGGCGGCGATGCCGGCGCCGACCACCGCGTCCGGCTCGACGGGGTCATAGAGAGCCACCGTCTGGCCGGGCGCCACCGGACGCTGCGGCGCGTCGAAACGAACGACCACGTCGCCGCCGTCGTGCTCGAGGGTGCAGGCGACCGGGCGCCCGTGCGCGCTGACCTGGGCGACGGCGCGGGCTCCGGGCGTGCAGGGCCGATCCACCCATGACAACGAGTCCGCGGCCAGGACCACCGACGAGCGCAACACGTCTTCGGCACCACCGACCGTCACCCGCCGCGCCCCCACGTCCACGTGGGTCACGTAGCGCCGCGTGCCGTCACTGCCGTGACCCATGCCGCGCCGCTGGCCGACGGTGACCAGCTCCATGGCCTCCACCGAACCGGCGGGCCGGCCCGCGGTGTCGACGACCTCCGCCGGATGCAGGGCGATGCGCTCGGCCAGGAAGCCCTGGCGACCCTCGACGCTGCCGATGAAGCAGACGTCCTGGCTGTCCGGCTTGGCCGCGGTGCGCAGCCCGAGGCGCGCCGCATGGGCGCGCACCTCGCTCTTGGTCATGTCGCCGACCGGGAAGACGACCCTGGCCAACGCGTCCTGCCCGAGCATCGAAAGCACGTAGGACTGGTCCTTGGCCGCGTCGGCGCCGCGGCGGAGCCGCCAGGAAGGGGTCTCGGGCGACCCGGTGTCGCGGGCGGTGACCCGCGCGTGGTGCCCGGTGGCCAGCTGCTCGAAACCGAGGCGGTCCGCCCGGCGGAGCAGCAGGTCGAACTTCACGGAGCGGTTGCACTCGATGCAGGGGTTCGGCGTGCGCCCCGCCGCATGCGCGTCGACGTACGGCGTGACGACGCTGCGGTCGAACTCCTCGGTCAGGTTGAAGACGTGGTGTTCGATGCCCAGTTGCTGGGCCACCCGGCGCGCATCCTCGACGTCGGCCACGGAGCAGCAACCCGAGTCGGACGGTCCGCCCCACAGCTTGAGCGTGGCGCCGGTGACGTCGTGGCCCTCCTCGACCAGGAGCGCGGCGGCGACGGACGAATCCACGCCGCCCGACATCGCTACGAGTACGCGCATGGGGAACAGTGTGCCACCGGGATCAGACACCTGAGCGCAGCTGGTCGACGACGGCGGGCACGACACAGATCGCGCGGTCGATGTCGTCGTCGGTCGTGGCCGGTCCCAGACTGAAGCGCAGCGCGCCGGCGGCGAGGCCGGGGTCGACCCCCATGGCGGCCAGCACAAAGCTGGGCTCGAGCGCACCGCTGGCACACGACGACCCGCCCGAGACGCAGACGCCCTGGCGACCGAGTGCGACGAGCACTTCCTCGCGCTCGACGCCGGCCAGGCAGAGGTGCAGATGTCCCGGCAGGACCTCGACCCCCTCGGGGACAGTGCGGTGCGCGCACTCGATCGCGGCCAGGAGTCCCTCGGCCAGACGCTCGCGCAGGGCGGCCACCCGCGGTCCCGCTGACGCCCGCTCGGCGGTCACCAGCCCGAGCGCGGTGGCGAGCCCGACGGCGCCCGCCACGTCCTGGGTCCCGCTGCGGCGTTCGCGCTCTTGGCCTCCGCCGTGCTGGCGCGGTCCCAGCGCCACACGCGCGCCGACCGCCAGGGCGCCGATGCCGACGGGACCGCCCAGCTTGTGCGCGCTCAGCGACACCAGGTCCGCGTCGCCGGCGCACTCGGCCAAGTCGAGCCAGGGCGCGGCCTGCACGGCGTCGCTGAGCACGGCCGCGCGCGGGGCGCGGCGGCGCACCGCCTCGACGACCTCGGCCACCGGCTGGACGACGCCGGTCTCGTTGTTGGCGGCCATGACCGCCACCAGCGTGACCCGCGACGACAACGCACGGGCCAGCGCGTCGAGATCGAGCACGCCGGCCGCGTCCACCGGCAGCTCCCGCGCGTCAGCACCGGCCCGCACCGCGGCGCGGGCCGACTCGAGCACGGCCGGGTGCTCGACCGCCGAGGTCAGCACCACCGCCTCGCCGCGCTCGTAGAGCGCGGCCTCGGCCGTCCCGAGCAGGCCCAGGTTGGCCGCCTCGGTCCCCCCGGACGTGAAGACGATGTCGCCCGGGTCGCGGCCCATGAAGGACGCCACCTCGTCGCGGGCTTCCTCGAGCAAGCGCCGGGCCCGCTGCGAGGGCGGGTGACTCCCGGTCGGGTTGCCGAGCGGTCGGTCGGCCGACGATTGGACCTCGGCCATCGCCGCCGCCACCTCGGGGCGCAACGGTGTCGTGGCAGCGTGGTCGAGGTAGGTGATCGGGGCAGGAGCCGTCGTCATGGCGACGAGCTCAAGCGATGTAGACGGTCTTGGCGTTGGCGAATTCCTTCAGGCCGAGCTCGGAGAGCTCGCGCCCGTACCCCGAGCGCTTGATGCCCCCGAAGGGCAGCTCGGGGGTGGAGGCCACCATGGCATTGACGAACACCGCGCCCGCCTCGATCCCCTCGATGGCGCGCGCCCTCTCCCCCTCGTCGTTGGTCCAGACGGTCGAGCCGAGCCCGAAGGTGGTGGCGTTCGCCGCCTCGATGGCGGCGTCGAGGTCGCGGACGCGCAACACCATGGCCACCGGACCGAAGATCTCCTCCTTCGCCGCCTCCATGTCCGTCGTCACGCCCGAGAGGACGGTCGGGGCGAAGTACCAGCCGTCGCCGTCGGGCACCTTGCCGCCGGCGTGCGCCACCGCCCCCTGGCGCACCGCCTCCTCCACTTGGCCCACCAGCTCGTTGCGCTGGGCCTCGGTGACGATCGGGCCGATGTCGGTCCCGGGGTCGAAGGGGTCGCCGACGACGAGCGCGTCCATCGCCTCGGTGAAACGGGAAAGGAACTCGTCGTGGACCTCGTCGACGACGATGAAGCGCTTGGCCGCGATGCACGACTGGCCGTTGTTCTGGACGCGGGCGTTGACCGCGACGCGCACGCAGGTGTCGAGGTCGGCCGAAGGCAGGACGATGAAGGGGTCGGACCCGCCGAGCTCGAGCACGCTCTTCTTCAACGCGTGGCCCGCGTTCTCCGCAACCGACATGCCGGCGCGCTCGCTGCCGGTGATCGTGACCGCGGCCACGCGCGGGTCGTTGATGAGGTGCGCCACGTCCTTGGACTCGACGAAGAGGTTGGTGAAGACGCCTTCGGGCAGCCCGGCACGTCGGAACAGATCCTCGATGGCGAGCGCGGTCTGTGGCACGTTCGACGCATGCTTGAGCAGGCCCACGTTGCCCACCATGAGGGCCGGGGCGGCGAAGCGGATCACCTGCCACAGCGGGAAGTTCCATGGCATGACGGCCAGTACCGCGCCGATGGGCTGGTAGTGCACGTAGGAGCGCGACGCCGTGGAGGAGATCACCTCGTCGGCCAGCAGTGCCTCGGCGTTGTCGGCGAACCAGCGCAGGCCGACGGCGCACTTGGACACCTCGCCCTTGGCCGCGGCGAAGGTCTTGCCCATCTCGGTGGTCAGGATCCGTGCCACGTCGGGCACCTCGCCCTCGAGCAGCTCGGCGGCGGTCAGGAGATGGCGAGCACGCTCGGCGTAGGTGGCCGTCTTGTACTGTGCGTAGGCGGCGACGGCGCGGTCCAAGATGGCGTCGACCTCTTCGGGGGTGTGGGTCGGGAACACCTTTTCGGTCTGGCCGGTGGCCGGATTGGTGGTGGCAAAGCCCATGACGCAGTTCTACCCGCTGCCCAGCCCGAGGTGTTCGGGGACGGCGCGGCGCATGAGCTTGCCGGTGGCGGTGTGGGGCAGGTCCGGGGCCCCGATGTAGGTCTTGGGCCGCTTGTAGGGGGCGAGGTGAGCCGACGCGGCGGCCCGCAGGGCCCCCTCGGCCACCGCGGTCGCCGTGCCGCGCTCGGTGACGTAGGCGGCGCACACCCGCTGGCCCCATGTCTCGTCGGGCAACCCGAAGACCGCCACCTCGGCCACCCCCGCCACCGCGGCGAGCACGTTCTCGACCTCGGCCGGGTAGACGTTGACGCCGCCGCTGATGATGAGGTCGTGGCGCCGCCCCGTGAGGTACAAGAAGCCGTCCGCACTGAGCCGGCCGAGATCCCCCACCGTCGCCGCCTCCCCGCGCCAGGCCGCCGCGGTGGCCTCGGGGTTGCGCCAGTAGCTGAATCGAGCGAAGTCGGGCAGGTCGCACCAGATGACGCCGCCCCCGTCCACGGCGCCGGCCCCGCCCGGCCCGGACCCGAGACCCGGCGACGGACGCTCGTCCCCCTCGACGGGTTCGACGAAGAGGCGTCGTCCGGCCCGGGCGCGGCCGACGCTGCCGGGGTGTTCGAGCCACTCGTCGGGCGAGCAGACACTGAACTGTGCCTCGGTCGAGCCGTAGAACTCCCACACCGTGCCCGGGTTGGCCCGCGCCATCGTGGCCCGCTTGACCGATTCGGGGCACGGGCGCGCCGGCGTGGGCCAGGAGTCGCAGCGATTCGAAGGTCTCGTCCGCGCCGAGCTCGGGGCACGACAGGATGCGCTGGAGGTGCGTCGGGACCAAGAAGGCGGTGGTCGGGCGGTGGCGGCGCAGCACACCGAGCGCGGTCGCCGCATCGAAGCGGCTGAGGATGGCCAACGACCCGCCCGCCAGCAACGTGTTGGTCGAGAAACGGATGGAGACGGTGTGGTACATCGGCGAACACACCATGTGGAGATCGGCCGGACTGAAGTGCCACACCGACGCCTCGTCCTCGTAGACGGCCCGAGCGGTCGCTTCGTCCCACAGTCCGGTGGTCACGCCCTTGGGGCGACCGGTGGTACCCGAGGTGTAGTGCATCGGCCGGGTCAACGGGTAGGGCGCCAGCTCGGCCGGAGGGGCACCCTCCTTCGCCGTGAGCGCGGCCAGGTCGGCCGGCGTGAAGACGCGGGCCACCGGCTCGGCGTCGTCGGCCAGGAGGTCGCGCTCGGACGGGGTGAGCGTCGCGTTGAGCAGCACCGGGACCAGCCCCACCCGGGCTGCACCGAGGACGGCGCACACGAGATCGCCCGAGGAGCCCAATGCGAAGACGACACGGTCACCCTCGCGACACCCGCGAGCCAGCAACCCGCCCGCCGCCCGTCGCTGGCGCGCCTCGGCATCGGCGTTCTCCAATAGCTCCACGGTGGTCGACGACGCGGATCCCGGCGGGGATGGCACCGGCGCAGCGTACGCCGGGCCCGTGCCACGATTGCGGTGGCGTGGACGAGGAAACCAGCAAGAACGTGGACGGCAACGAGGACGTGCGCCTTGGCGCAGGCACGCGACCTGCTGGCTCAGGCCCGCCGCATCGTCGTGTTGACCGGCGCAGGGATCTCGACCGATTCGGGTATCCCCGACTTCCGCGGGCCCCAGGGTGTGTGGACCAAGAACCCCGAGGCCGAGAAGATGGCGACGCTGCAGACCTATGTGGCCGATCCCGAGCTCCGGCAGCAGTCGTGGCGGAACCGCCTGACCTCGCCCATGTGGAACTCCGAACCCAATCCCGGCCACACCGCGCTGGTCACGCTCGAACGGGGCGGCCGGCTCGACACGCTCGTTACGCAGAACATCGACGGCCTCCACCAGAAGGCGGGCACCGACCCGACACGGATGGTGGAGATCCACGGGACGGCCCGTGAGGTGATGTGTCTCCGCTGCGGCGACCGCCAGTCGACCGAGCCGGTGCACGAGCGGGTGCGCGGCGGCGAGGCGGACCCCGCCTGCACCATGGTCGGCGCCGGCGGTGCGGTGTGCGGCGGCATCTTGAAGTCGGCCACCATCAGCTTCGGCCAGTCACTCGTCGCCGAGGACCTCTTCCGTGCCGAGGAGGCAGCGGCGGCGTGCGACCTCCTGCTGGCGGTCGGCTCGACGCTCGCGGTGTATCCCGCTGCGGGGCTCGTCCCGGTCGCGGTCCAACACGGCGCCGTGCTCGTCATCGTCAATGGCGGACCGACCGAGATGGACGGGCTGGCCGACGTCGTCGTGCACGGCTCCATCAGCGAGGTGCTGCCGGCGATGGTCGAGGGATTGATGCCAAGGCTAAGGTCACCGGCTAACCGGCTCACCGGCTCACCGGCTCACCGAGGCTCGTCTCGTCAAGGCCATTCCTAAAGCAGTGACCTAATGTCTCGAAGATGCAGGAGTGCGCGTAGGCATGGCCGCTGGTCGCACCTCGAGCTCGGACCTGCGGCGACGCTGGTGGTGGTCGTTGGCGGCGATCTGCGCGGCCGGTCTGGTCACCCGCGTTCTCTTTGCCGTTCACGTCGTGGACCGTGAGCTCCCCGGTGACGCTTCGTGGTTTCACGAAGCCGCGGCCAGCCTCGCGGCTGGCCACGGCTTCGGCTCACCTCCGGGCCATCCGTCCGCCGCACACCCGCCACTCTTCTCGGTGGTCTTGGCGTTCTTCGACCTCTTCGGACTCGACAATGTCGACGCGCAGCGCGTCGCGGTCGCCGTACTCGCAACGGCGGCCGTCGTCTTGACCGGAATCGTCGGACGAAGGGTCGGTGGCGACGCCGCCGGCCTCGTGGCTGCGGCGCTGGCCGCCTTGAACCCGCTTTGGTTCCAGTCGCCCGGCATCCTCATGAGCGAGAGCCTGTACCTGGTCGCAGTGCCCGGCGTTCTGGCACTCGCCTTCTGGTGCATCGACCGTCCCTCCTTCGTCAGCTTCGCTGCACTGGGTGTCGTCGTCGCGGCGGCCGTGCTCACGAGGAGCGATGCCATCGGTCTCATCGTGCTGTTGGGCATCCCCACCGTGCTCCTCGCCACCAAGGAATGGGCCCGGCGCGGAGTTCTCGCCGTGGCGTTGGCGGCAGGTCTCGCCCTCGTGCTCCTCCCGTGGTTGGTCCGGAACGAGATACAACTCGGAGGAGCCACTCTCAGCACGGACGGCGGGGTCACTCTCGACGGTTCCTACTGTCCCGCAACCTTCGACCCCCATTCTCCGTCGTACGGCAGCTTCAACATCGGGTGCGCTCTCGTCGGGGCCGCTGTCGTCTACAGAAAAGACGTTGCGAAGGGATCTCCACCGTCCGACATCGCGTTCGACGGCCAACTGCAAGGGAGGGCGGAGGACTTCGCACGGGCGCACCTCTCTGATCTCCCCGGGGAGATCGCGGCTCGGGAATGGTCGACCTGGGGTCCGGGAACTTCGACTACCAACAGGCGGTCGCCGGGGCCGAAGGTCGCGACCCACCGTGGGAGGCAGCCGGCCGAGTCATGGACTGGGTGCTCTTTGCCTTTGTCGTGATCGGGAGCATTGCGCTCTGGCGCTCCGGGCGTCGTCGTGAGTTCGTCGTGCTGGCGGCTCCAGTCCTTCTCGTTGTCATCAACGCCGCCATCTTCTATGGCAGTACGAGAATGCGCACCGCAGCCGAACCATCGCTGGCGATCGCCGCCTCGGTGGGCCTGATGGCGACGTATCGGCGGATTCGACCTGCTTCGACAGCGAGTGTCGATGCGGTCGCCGCCGCACCGACACGAAGCCCGGTCTCGGTGAGCACACAGGACGGATGAACCCGGCGGCCGAACCGGCCGGCGCGTTCATCCTGACACCGTGTCCGCTTCACGAACCGTGTCGGCGCCGACACATATCGACTAGAACAGCCGGGTGCGCAACAGGCGATGCGTCATGACATTCCTCTGGTCCTTTCTGGGTCTCGGCACCATGATCGCCGCATGGTCGTTCGCGACGCCCATGTCCGCTGGGCCCGATGAACCCCAGCACATCATTCAAGCGACGGCACTGGTCCGAGGTCAGTTTGACGAGCCTGAGCGAGTCCAGACGTTCATCGGCAAGTTCGCCACGGTCATGATCCCCTCGTGGGCAGCGCAACTTGCCAACGACCCCCCTTGCTACGCGGAGAGACCGGCGATCAGTGCCGCCTGCATCAAGCCTCTCGGCGATTCCACGCGCACAGTCCCCGCCAACACCCAGTTCTCGAACTCCCCGCCCCTCTACTACGCGATCGTGGGCACGCCCACGCTGTTTCTTGCCGGTCCTGCCGCGGTCTACACGATGCGGCTGGTCGGTGGCCTCTTGGAGGCGGCGATGTTGGCGCTGGGTCTTGCCCTGTTGGACCGGTACTACCCACGCCGGGCTGTCTTTCTTGGCGCCCTGTTCGCACTGACGCCGATGACGATCTTTCTCATGTCCGTGGTCACATCGAGCGGACTCGAAACCGCGGCGGGGTTCGCGTCCTGGTGCGCGGGCCTCTGCGTCATTGAGACCCCGAAGGTACCCCGCGCCTTGCGCTCTTGTCCGCCATACCGGTGGTTGTTTTGATCCTCGCCCGGCCGCGAGCCCACTCGACGCCATCATCATCGCTGTCGTCCTTGGGTTCATGGTCGGGTGGCGCGGGGTTCGGGCAAGGCTCAATCGCAGCCTCCACCGCTGTGGATTCCCATCGTGTGCGCCGTTTCGATTGCCGCACTCTTTCTTGCGATCGACGGTCTCCCGCAACTCCTCGGCATCAGGCCGGCCCATCCGGCCAGCCTGTCCTCCAACGGGTGGACGGTGCTGCGCCAGACGCCCCACTATTTCCGCGAAGTCGTCGGGGCGTTTGGTTGGGACGACGTGCGCGCCCCGGCATGGGTCGTGGCCATCTGGATCGTCGTCGTGACGGGGTTGACGATCGTGGCTCTCGTCCATTCCGTCCCGTGCCGCCGTGCACTACCGGTCTTGGTCCTCGCGGTCGTGCTCATACCCCAGCTGTTGGAGACGCCCGAGGTCAACACGGTGGGGACGTACTTCGCGGGTCGGTACCTGGTGCCAGTTGCCATCGGTTTCCCCCTGGTCGCCGCGACCTTTGATTGGCGTCCCCCGAATCCATGGGTGCTCCCATCGGTGGTGGGGGTCTTGGGGGGCCTCTGGATCGCGGCGCAAACCGCGTGCTTTTCTCTCACCCTCATCCGGAACGAGACGGGCCTCACAGCGGGTCCGCCGCCCGCGACGAAATGGCTACCACCGGGTGGCACACTTCCGGTCGAGTTCGTCCTCGTCGCGGGAGGAGTCGTGACCGTGTCACTCCTCGTCGTCATGACTCGGGACGCCTTGGCTTGGCACACGTCCCCGATCGCGTTACCAACCCACGTGTCTGCCGGAACGCGGTACTGAGATCGGCAACGTCACCGAGCGAGCGCTTGCATTCGAGAGCGACGTCCCCCGCTCCGTGTCGGGCCGTGGCGACCGAGCTCTACTTCTCGCCCGAAGTGCCGCTCTTCTTCGCCTTGCGGCGGGGCTTGAGGGCGAACCACCAGATGCTGGCGATCGTTCCCAGCGTGACGGCGGCTGCTGCCACCGGCTTCACGACCTTTCGGGCACCGCTGTCGGCCATGGGGAGACCTTGCCCCGGCTCTTTCGGAAACCGAGCCGGCGAAGTGCGGCGGCCAGCTCACGCGCTCCGGCGCACCGACCGGTCGCGGCGAAAGGCGATGGCCGCTCGCACGAACGTGTCAAAGGGGCGCTGGTCCATCCCCTCTTCGGGGTGCCACTGCACGGCGAGGACGAAACGGGCCGACGGCAGCTCGACCGCCTCGATGACACCGTCCGCTGCGTGCGCCGTTACCCGCAGACCCCGGCCCAGCTCACGGATCGACTGGTGGTGCGAGCAGCGCACCGTCGTCGTGGGTCCGAAGACCGATGCGGTCACCGTGCCCGGCACCGTGGCGACGTCGACGTCGCCGAAGACCATCGGTGCGCTGCGGTGGTCGAGATTCCCGACCACGTCGGGCAGGTGCTGGTACAGCGTGCCACCGAGCTCGACGTTGAGGACCTGGCAACCCCGGCAGATGGCCAAGACAGGCATGTCGACCCGCAGCGCCGCGGCCAGCAGGGCGCGCTCGCTGGCGTCGCGGTTGGTGTCGACGCCCGAGACCTCGGGGTCGGGCTCCTCGCCGTAGGACGCCGGGTCGACGTCTCCCCCGCCGGTGAGCACCAGGGCGTCGAGCACGTCGACGACCTCGTCGGCTCCCGCCCCTGGACCGCCCGGTGCGCTGGCCGGCGGCGGGAGCAGCAGCGGACGGCCGCCGGCTGCGGCCACCAGCTCGAAATAGGACTCGGGCAGCACGGCGGCGCGTCGCTCCCACGACGCCCAGGCCGTGTCGGCCACGTAGGTCGAGACGCCGACGAGGGGGATCATCGACATGTCTGTCTGCGGCACTGTGCTGGACAGATCGTCACCGGTCCAGCGTACATACGGGCTGGACGGACGCCCGCGGCCCGGTCAACATGGCGCATGCCAGGACGCGAACTGATCGACACGGGAATCGCCGACGGCACCATCGACACCGTCGTGGTCGCCTTCCCCGACATGTACGGGCGGCCGGTGGGCAAGCGGGTGACGGCGGACTTCTTCACCTCCCACGTGGCCGAGCACGGGATCGAGGCCTGCGACTACCTGCTGGCGGTCGACGTCGACATGACGCCGCTCCCGGGCTACCGCTTCACCAACTGGGACACCGGCTACGGCGACTTCGTCTGCCGGCCCGACTACGCCACGGCGCGGCGGATCCCGTGGCTCGACGGGACGGCGATGGTGATCTGCGACCTCACCGACGAGGCCGGCACGCCGGTCGACGTGTCGCCGCGCCGGATCCTGCGCCACCAGCTCGCGCGGGCGTCCGAGCGCGGCCTGCGCGTCTGCAGCGCCACCGAGCTCGAGTTCTTCCTCTTCAAGGACTCCTACGAGGAAGCTGCGGCCAAGGCATGGCAGGACCTCACGCCCCACACGTCGACCATCGAGGACTACCAGCTGCTCCAGACGGCCCGCGAGGAGTACGTGCTGCGGCGCATCCGCAACGAGATGTGCGAGGCCGACATCCCCGTCGAGTTCTCCAAGGGCGAGGCGGGCCGCGGCCAGCACGAGGTCAACGTCACCTACGACGAAGCGCTGGTCACGGCCGACCGCCACCTCGTGTTCAAGAACGGGATCAAGGAGATCGCGGCCCAAGAGGGCCGGGCCGCCACGTTCATGGCCAAGTGGACGATGGACGACGTCGGGTCCTCGTGCCACGTCCACACCAGCCTGTGGGACGCCGAGAGCGGCGAGGCGCTGATGGCCGACGCCGCTGCACCCGAGCCGGCTGTCGACGGTCGGGCGCCACTTCCTCGGTGGCCAGCTGCACGCGGCGCGCGAGCTGGCCTGGTGCTGGCGGCGCCCGACGCTCAACTCGTACCGCCGCTACGTGCCCGGGAGCTGGGCACCGACCGCAGCGGTCTGGGGCGAGGACAACCGGACCTGCGGCTTCCGCGTCGTCGGGCACGGGGCGGGCCGGCGGGTCGAGAGCCGGATCCCCGGCGCCGACGTCAACCCGTACCTGGTGCTGGCCGCGGCCATCGCGGCCGGGCTCTACGGCATCGACCACGAGCTCGAGCCGGGCGACCCCTACCCGCGTCAACGCCTACGAGGCCACCGACGTCCCGCGGATCCCGTCGACGCTGGTCGAGGCGATCGAGGAGCTGCGCGGCGTCCGCCGTGGCGCTCGAGGCCTTCGGGCCGACGTGCACCACCACCTGCTCAACACGGCCGAGCAGGAATGGGCCTCGGCCAACCGTCACGTGACGGACTGGGAGCTGGCCCGCAACTTCGAGCGGATCTAGATCGTCTGCCAACCCGGCGGAACGCGCCGGCTTACCCGGCGCCCTGGTGCAGACGGCGGCCGTTCAGCCGCTTGTGGATCCCCTTGGTCTTCTCGTAGAAGTTGACGAACTCCTTCAGCCGCTCCTCGTAGACGAGCGGCCGCTGCCGGGTCCGGCTCGGTAGGTGGCCTTCACGGCCACGGTGCCGGGGATGTCGTCGAGGGTCATGTGCCCGAGGGCGACGTGGGTCAGCAAGCCGGCGCCGCGCACGTTGGCCAACACCGGGTCGGCCACCTGGCGGATCGCGCGGCCCGTGGCATCGGCGTGCATCTGTGACCACAGGTCCGAGTTGGCCCCGCCGCCGACGAAGGCGAGCGAGTCGAACGGGCGCTTGCAGAACTTCTCCACCGCCCCGAGCAGCCAGGCGGAATTCGAGCGCGACGCCCTCGAAGACGGCACGGACCATGTCCGACCGGGTCGACGACAGCGAGATGTTGTGAAACCCCCCGCGGATGGTGTGGTCGTCCACCGGCGAGCGCTCCCCGTTGAGCCAGGGGGTGAACAAGACGCCGTGGGACCCGGCGGGACCGAAGCCGGCCATGTCGTTGAGGATGGCGAAGAACCCTTCGGGGGGGCCGCCGGGCGCCCGACGACAAGGCATCGCCAGGGAAGAGCACGTTGTCGCGCAGCCAGGTGAGGCAGGCCCCGCCGGTCTCGTGCTCGTCGGCCACCAGGTACTTGCCGGGGATGCCCGAGGGGATCGAGCGCGATGTTGGTCAGCGCATCGGTCTTCTTGAACGGCACGTGGCAGCTGATCCAGCTCGAGGTGCCGATGTAGAGGTGACCGGCGAAGTCGGCGACGGCGCCCGAGCCGACGGCCGCCGAATGCAGGTCGCCGGTGCCCGCCACGACCGGCGGTGCCGGGCACCAGGCCGAGCTCGGCCGCCGCACCGGCCGCGAGCCCGCCCAGCACACTGCCCGTCGGTACGAGGTCGGGCAGGGTGGCGCGGTCGAGCCCGGCCAGCTCGACCAGGGCGTCGTCATAGGCGACGGCGCCCCGATGTTGCGGTTGTCGGTCACCCAGTGGACGGTGATGGAGTCGTGCGACGCCCGGGCCAGACCCGTGAGCCGCAGGTTCAGATAGTCGACCGGCTCGAGGAAGACGGCGGTGGCGGCGTAGACGTCGGGGCGCTGGGTGCGCAGGAAGTGGATGTGGCCCACGGGGTCCTTGCCCGAGAGGCTGGGGATGCCGCCGGTCTTGCGGACCCAACGGGCGAGCTTGGACGCCGAATAGCCCTGGACGTTGACCGCGCCCCGCACGGTCTCACGCACGGCGCGGGCACCACGCGAGTCCATCCAGATGATGGACGGCCCGATGGCGTCGCCGGCGTCGTCGACCGCCACCGTGCCCGACCACTGCGACGTGCACCCGACGCCGACCACACGTTCGGGCGCCACGCCGCTGTCGGCCAGCGCGCGCCGGGCGCACGAGACGATGGCGTCCCACCACGCCTGCGGCGACTGCTCGGCGCCGCCGTCATCGCTGAGCGTGACGCCGACCGGTTCGAAGGCGTGCGCGGCGACGCGTCCCGATGCCGACAGCAGCGCCACCTTCGGGCCGCCGGTGCCGAGGTCGACGGCCAGGACGAACGTGTCGTCGGGACTGGCGTGATCGGCCGGGCGGACCGGCGTGGCCGTCGCGGCACGCAGACCGCCTGCCGCTGGTGTGGGCATGGCGGGGAAGCGTACGGCTTCCCCGCCAACACCGTCATGAGCCCAGCATCGTCATGAGCAGGTGTCCGCTGCTCCGGCCGCAGCCGGGTGCCGGCGACCCGCCCGTGCGAGGTCAGTCGGCCTGGGTGGCCTCGACCTCGATCTCGATGACGACCTTGTTCCCTACGACCACGCTGCCGTCGAGCAGTGAGTGGTTGAAGCTCACGCCGAAGTCACGCCGGTCGATGGTCGCCGAGGCGGAGAAGGCCACCACGGTCTTGCCCTCTGCCATGGACGGGCCCTCGCCCAGGAACTCCAGGTCGAAGTCAACCGACTTGGTGACCCCCCTGATGGTCAGGTCGCCGGTCAGGACCCAGTTGGTGTCGCTGACCCTCTTCAGACCCGTGCTCTTCAGGGTGAGCGTCGGGTAGTTCGGGACGTCGAGGAAGTCGTTGGTCCGCAGGTGCTCGTCACGCTGCGGCTGGTTGGTGTGGATGGTCGCCGCCTGGACCACGGCGTCGACGGTGGAGTCCTCAGGCGTCTCGGCCACGGTGAAGGTGCCGCTGACGTCGGTGAAACGGCCCCTGACCTTGGTACCGACCAGGTGGCGGGCCACAAAGCCAACTTCGGTGTGGGCCGGGTCGATCACGTAGGTGCCGGTCCGGGGAAGGGTCTGGGTGGTGCTCGTCGTACTCATTTTGTGCCTCCTAGTGCTTGCTCGAGAACTTACTGACAGTATAGTATCTGATGTAGCAGATACTTGTCAATCAGATGTACTAGAAGAAGCAGCCCGGTTCGGGGGAGACTGAACACGAGGGCACGAATATGGGAACGGCGATCATCTCGACGAAGAGCGGCGGCGGCGGCCCGGCAGGGGCGGCGTCCCGACGACGGCGGCACCTGCGGTGTCCTCGGGCAAATGGACGACGAGCGGATCCAGCTCATGACTCTCATTGTCCGTACCCATCGCCGCCTGACCGACACCTTGGGCCGCGAGCTCGAACAGTCGGTCGGCATCCCGCTCGTCTTCTTCGACGTCCTGATCCACGTCGGCGCCGCATCCGACGGCCGCCTCACCATGAGCCGTCTCAGCTCCGACGTCGCGTTGACCACCGGTGGTGTCACCCGCCTGGTGGACCGCATGGCCGAGGCGGGCCTGGTCGAACGACAGAACTGCCCGAACGACCGCCGCAGCGTGCACGTGGTGCTGACGCCGAAGGGCCAAGCCGTGCTCGACGATGCCGTCGCCGCGCACATCGACGGCATCGACCGCCATCTCATGGCCCACCTCGACGAAGCCGACCGCGCCGCGCTGACGGCTGTGCTGGTCAAGGTGCTCGACGCCGGCTGCTGAGCGGTCGCTGCGCCGGCCGAGCTGCGATCGAGCGAGCGACCAACGGCCCGAGGCGTTCAACCGCTGCACCCTTGGTTGCAGCAGTAGTTGGATGCCGATGGTGTAGGTCCAGACCGCCGGACCACCGTTCACTTAGAGTCCGGGTAACCCCGGCAGCGTCACGGTGATTGGGACCAAGCCCGGAACGGTGATGGTGATCGGGGCCGGAGTTGAGGGGGGTGGACTCGCCGGTGGCGGAGGGCTCGCCGGCGGCGGAGGGCTTGCCGGCGGTGGAGGGCTTGCCGGTGCGGTCGTGGTCGTTGCGACCGGAATCGACGTCGTCGTAGTGGCGACGGGCGCCGTGGCCTTGGGCGGACTCGAGCCTTCGGTCGTGGCGCTCGCGGGAGGAACGGTGACAGTCATCGTTGCGGTGCTACCCGATTGCGGCATTGAAATCGTTGTCGTCGTTGTCGTCGTCAACCGCGGGCCCGGCGGTTCGTCAGCCGTCACGTTGGTGATCCCGGCGTTCAATGCCATCGACCCCGTTGACGCCGTTGGTAACCCGGACCTGGCCGGTGCGATCGACTTCTCCGTTGGGAGCAGGGGTCCAGCTTCTGCGATCGATCCGCTGGTGAAGACCGGATCGGGAAGCCCGCTCGTCGGGGCGGCCGAAGGTGGTGCGACGGGGTCGGCCGTCTTCGGGTCTGTCCGTGCCGGGGTTGGGGCTCTCAGCCCTCGTGGCGTCCGAACTCCGGCCGCATGGATGAGGCCGACCTGTGGCAACATCAAAATGAGCGCTCCAAGGAGGACCCCGGTAATACCCCAGCGCGGCCAGCGCCGTCGACGATCGCCGTAGGGGAACGCCTGGCAGAAGCTTCCGTCCGCGTCCTTGAAAAAGCGCTCGTTCACAGTTCCGCCTAAAGATTGCCCCGCCCCAAGAATTGTCTACCCGTTGATGTGTTTTGTCTACCCATTGATGTTTGGAATCAGTCGTCCAGCGAAAATGGAGGCCCGCGACAGCGGCCGCATGTCATCGGAGCGGTGGACTTCGTGGTGGGGGTGAGCCGGCACCGCGGGTTGCGACGCCCGAGCCGGCCCTTTCCTGTTCGAGTTCTGTCCCCTGGCCTCGTGGCCAGTTACGGGGCCGCGGTCTGGATTGCCGGCGCAACAGGGACTGCGGTGTGACTGAGCGCGTCCACCACGACGCGATTGCCCAGTGGGGCCGCCAGCTTGGCCGTGAGCTGGACGGTGTAGGCCGGGAGGGCGCACCCGATGCCCGACGTGGGGTTGTGCTGCACCACGCGCACCTGGAGCGCCACCGCCGTTTTCGACGCACCGACATGCAGCAGGTAGCTGGCCGTGCAGGGTCCCGTCCCTTCTGGCGCACCACCGGTGCGCACCGTGAGGCTCCTGTTGTCTGATGCCAGCGAGACAGCGCCGACCGGCGCGCTCGTCTGCAGGTCGGTGGACGAGAAGGATCGCCGCGCCGGCGGCGTGAAGATCCGAGACGGCGCAATGGCCAAGACCTGGGCCGGGTTCTGTACGCCCCGGAAGTGAAACAGCCACGCCGGGAGCAGGCGAACGCCTCGATCCGTCTGGAACGCCCCCGTCCCGAGGTCCACCGACGTCACCACCAGTGGAGCGCTGGCGGGCGGACCCTTGGTCCTCTCGGCTCGCATCGTCGCGAGCGCCGTCTCTGCGCTGGTGAGCGGATACCCATCTCGTGACACAACGCCCTGGGGGTACGTGACGGGCCCGCTGAACGTGCCGTCCTCGAAGGCGAGCTTGGTCTCGTCGTCAGGGAACCCGAACTCCGGTGCATTGACGTTGTCGTTGCCGATCAGGACTAGTGGCCGGTGTGCACCCTGCACGGGGAAGTGCGCCCAGGCCGCAAGTGCAGACGCGATGGCCGGCCCACTCGGTCCTGACCTGGCGACCGCGGCCCCGCCATCACTGGCGAAGCCAACGAAGACGCTCACGACGAGCACCGGCATGAACACACCGAGTCGCCTTGTTCGGCGTGCCCGGCTGTCGTCCGCCGTCCCTACGCGGTGGACCTTGATGGGGGATGCCTCTGCCGCTCCCGCTCCCCTCGCTCGCGCAGCGGGTCCGTAGGCGGCCAAGACGAGCGAGGCCAGACCCGGGCCCGCCCCTCCACGCAGCCATTTCCCCATCGCGAGGAGTATGACGCAGGGAGGGCTGCATCGGTTCGACGCCTCTGCGGGATTGTCCTCTCAGACGCCGATGCGAGCTGGCGCCGGCGCTCTGTCGAGCACGATCGATCCCGCCGCCTTGTCGTGGATCGTCTGGTTCCGCTCGTCCCACAGCGGGAAGAGCATGTCGATGACCCAGGGAAGGACGAACGCGACGGCGAGGATGTACTCGACGAACGCGCGAAGCAGCGCCCTTCCGTAGCCGATGGAGCCGGTCGCGTCGTTCGCATCGACGCAGCGGATCCCGAGGAGCATCATGCCCGGCGTCTGGCCCCGCCGCGACCCGATGAAGAGCATGCCGTAGAGGAGAGCGACGATCGCATGGATCAGGATCCCCACCCCGTGGATTCCGAAGGTCAGGCTGTGGTTGGTGTAGGTGCCGTTGTTCGTGACGACCTGCGTCGTGGTCTCGTGGAGCAGTCCTCCGAAGGGAATGAGCAACGGGATGATGACGACGTTGAGGATCACACAATCGATCAGCCACCCGCCGAGACGTAGCCCGTAGCCGGCGAGAGGCGGCCTCGGCGGCGGGTCCGGCGGGCGCATCGGCGGAGGCGGTGCGAACTGAGTCTGCTCCGTCCACTGCGTTCCGCTCCACCAGCGGTTGACGCCGGATGCGCCACGCGGATCGGGGTACCACCCCTCTCGGGGCATGGTCACGATCCGCTCCGGTGGTCACGCGGATTGATGGGATCGAACCTGGTTCGGTGCATGTGCGTTCCTCGGGAGGTCATATCGGCCGGTTCTGGCACCGGATAAACCTGGATTTCGCGCACCGCCGACACCTACGCTCCCGACCGACCTCACCGAACCGGATGCGACCCGGATGGGTAGCGTGTCCCGGCATGACGGAGCGCCTGCGTGACAAGGTGGCCATCGTCACCGGGGGCGGCGACGGGATCGGACGCGGCATCGTCCGGCGCTTCGCCCGAGAGGGCGCCAAGGTGCTGGTGGCTGAAGTCGACGACGACGCCGGCGACCTGGTGGCACAGAGCTGTCGCGACGAGCTCGGTGCCGACGTCCGCTTCGTGCACACCGACGCCAGCGCCAAGGACGACGTCGTCGCCATGGTGGCGGCTGCCCGAGACGCCTGGGGCACCGTCGACATCCTGGTGAACAACGCCTGGGGTGGCGGCGCACTGGGACGCTTCGAGCACGCCACCGACGAGCAGATGCAATGGGCCCTCTCCATGGGACTCCTCGGACCGTTCTGGGCCATGCAGACCGTCCTGCCCATCATGAAGGCCAAGCGCGACGGCGCGGTGATCAACATGTGCTCGCTGAACGGCGTCAACGCCCACATGGGCACCGTCGGCTACAACGTGGCCAAGGAGGCGTTGCGCAGCGCCAGCCGCACCGCGGCGCGCGAATGGGCACCATGGCAGATCCGCGTGAACGTGATCTGTCCGGGCGCCAAGACGGCCGCCTCCAGAGCGGCCTTCGCCGCGCATCCCGAGCTCGAGGCGGCCGCGGACGCGATCAATCCCATGGGACGCCTCGGCGATCCCGAGTTGGACATCGCACCCGTGGCCGTGTTCTTGGCCAGTGACGACGCGCGCTATCTCACGGGGAACACACTGTTCGTCGACGGCGGCGGCCACATCAACGGCGTGCAGTGGGCACCCGACCTCGGCGACTGAGCCCGGCGACCGAGGTGACGGGTCAACTCGAGGGGATGGCGGCGGTCGTCGCCGGTGCCGGACCGGGCATCGGCCGCGCCTGCGCCACCGCGCTCGGGCGCGCAGGCGCCGACGTCGTGGTCGCCGCACGCGACGCCGAGCGCCTGGCCACGCTGGCGAGGGACGTGGCGGCCGAGACCACCCGCCGCGTCGTGCCTCTCCGTCGCCGACCTGGCCGACGTCGCCTCGTGCCGGGCGCTGGTGGAGGAGACCTGCGCGCCGCTTCGGCCGGATCGACATCCTGGTCAACGTGGCCACCTACGGCGGCGCGTTCAGCCGCATTGACGAGAGCGACTGGCAGTCCTGGCGCACCGCCTTCGAGGTGAACGTGATCGGCACCCTGGAGTTGAGCCGCGCTGGCCGCCCGCGTCATGGCCGAGGGAGGCGGGGGGTCCATCATTCAGATCGGCACGCTCGGCACGCACGCGCTCCCCACGGGACGGGCGCGCTACACGGCGACCAAGCAGGCCATGGTGAGTGCCTCCCTCACCCTCGCCAAGGAGCTCGGATCCTCCAACGTGCGCGTCAACGTGGTCACGCCCGGCTTCGTCACCGGTCCCGCGCTCGACGCCATGGTCGACGCCATGGTCGACGCCACCGCGGCGCACAACGTCGAGGACGCGGAGGAGGCGTCGCAACGCTTGGCCGCCAGCGCCGCGCTCGGCCGTCATGTCGAGCCGTCCGACGTCGCCGAGGCCGTGCTCTTCCTCGCCGGCCCGGGGGCCACCGCGATCACCGGCGTCGAGCTTCCCGTGACGGCGGGACGATGAAGCACCACCACCACGTCCGCTGGCTCTTCCACTCGACCGCCATGGTGGCCGACTACGACCTGGCGGTGAGGAACCTCGGCTCCCTGGTCGGCCTGAGCGTGCTCGAGTACGGCGAATCGACCGAGCCTGGCATCGGGCGGCGCGGTGGCATGGCGTGGGCCGGCGACAACGCCATCGAGATCGGTCAGCCGATCACCGAAGGCGGGGCGGCCCAGTTCGTCTCGCGTTTCGGCGGAGGCCTGCACTCGGTGGCGCTCCAGGTCGAGGACCTCGAGGCGACGATGGCCCACCTCGAAGCCCAAGAGGTCCACATCGCGGCACGCCCCCGCCCCGACATGTGCTTCACCGATCCGCGCGACACCGGCGGCGTCTTCTTCCAGTGGAGCACATTCGAGCTGGCGGTCGACCCCCGCTTCGGCGGGTCCGTCCCCGCGTCGCCGGCGACCCCGCCACCGATCGCACCGGTGAGCGAGCACGCCTACGTCGGCGCGCTGGTCGACGACCCCGGCGCGTGGGCGGAGCGCTTCGCCACGCTGCTCGGTACCGCCGTCACCTTCGAGCACCCCGACGCGGCCGCGGGTCGCCCCGAGGCGGGCGTGTCGCTCGGCGACTGCACCCTCGCCCTCTTCCGGTTGTCTCCGGCGGAGAGCCCAGGCCTGTGGTGGCGGACCTACGAGCGGGCGCGCACCCATCTGGTGGCCCTGCGCGTGGACGACCTCGACGAGGCGGCCGACGCGGTCGCCGGCGCCGGCGTGGCGGCCTTGCGGACCGGTCCCGACCTCGTCGTGCTCGACCCTGCCGCGACCGGAGGCGTACAGATCGCACTGACCGGCCGGTTGTTGCCAGGCGACCCGAGGAGCTGACCAGTCGGGTGTCCCCACGAGATCCGAACCACAGTTCTGTCGTGTTTGGTCGAGTCCTGTGGGCGGCCGGCACCATAGTGACGGTGGTAGGTGCCGTGACCACCGTCCAGGCATTGCTGCACCATCACGGCCTCGGCCCGTACCTCCTCGCCGCGGGCCTTCTCTTGTTGTTCCTTGCGGCCTTCGACATGTGGCGTGCCGTCCGCGCGAGAGCGCGCCGCGCGACGAGGTCGGTCCGGCGCCTCTCGGACCGAGCAGACCGCCTGGAAGACAACGCTCGACATCTGGAACAGGACCGGGACGGGTGGCGGATGATGCAGGCCGAAGAGGCCGCGGTCAACCGTCGCTTGTCCGAGGAACTTGGTCGGCTCCAACGGCCCCACGTCTCCGGTGGGAAGGCCGGCGTGGCGTCGACCGGCCCCCCGGCACAACCGACCTTCACACCATCCGGGCCGCCACCCAGGCAGAGGCCCGCGCCGCGTCACGCAACACGGCGTCCGCCAGAGAACCAACCCAAACTCTTCGACCAGGACGAGGCCGGGGGCTAGCCCGGCGCGGCGGCTCCCGGTGAGGCCTTCGAGAGCCAGACCAGAACCGGCCCGGTTCCCGGCTCGTCGTCGAGGTCCAACGGCGTGCCCTCCCCCTCGCCGGGCCCGCTGACGATCTCGACGGCCAGCACCTCACGAGCGATGAAGTCGAAGTGCACCGCCAGGGCGTCCAGGCCGACCAGGTGCAGCCTGATCCGGTCCGAGACCTCGAGGCCACTCGTCTTGCGCAGGTCCTGGACCAGACGCACCACGTCGCGAGCCAGTCCGCGCAGACGCAGCTCGTCGTCGACCGCCAGGTCGAGGGCCACCACCTCGCCCCCTTCGCGCGACACGGCGAAACCCTGCTGGGGCCGGACCCGCAGCGACACGTCGTCGGGCGTGAGCTCGACCGCCTCGCCGTCGAGGCCGATGGTGATGGAGCGGCCCGCTTCCAAGGCCTCGGCCGCCTCCGCGCTGTCGAGCGCGTTGAGGGCGGGCTGCACGTCTTGGACCCGCTTGCCGAGGCGGGGCCCCAGGGTCTTGAAGTTCGGCACCAACTGGAATTCGATGACCTCGCTGAGCTCGTCGGCCGTGTCGATCTCGTCGACGTTGAGCTCGTCGGCCACGATGTCGCGCAGGATGGCCGGCGCGCCCGAAGGCAGGAACACCAGCGCACGCGCAAGGGGCTGGCGCACCTTGACCGAGGCCTCGGCGCGGGCGGCGCGGCCGAGCGACGTCAGCCGGCGCGCCTGGGCCATCTGTGCTTCGAGGTCGACGTTGCGCCACGCGGCCTCGACGACGGGCCAGTCGGCCAGGTGGACCGAGTCGTCCTCCCCTGCCGCGGTGAGCTGGCGCCACATGGTGTCGGCGACGAAGGGACAGAGCGGGGCGAGCAGCAACGACAGCGTGGTCAACACGGTGTGCAGGGTGGCCTGGGCGGCCAGGGTGTCCCCCGGCGGGGCGTCGGGGTCGGTCCGCCAGAAGCGCCGGCGGCTGCGGCGCACGTACCAGTTGGACAGGTCGTCGACGAGGTCGCCCAGCGCGGTGGCCGCGGGGAGCGGCTCGTAGCCGGTCAGCGCCGTCGTCATCTCGGCCACGGTTCCGGCCAGGCGCGACAGGATCCAGCGGTCCAGCTCGCCGCGCTCGGCCGGCGCCGGCACGGCCGGATCGGCGGGGTCGAACTCGTTGAGGGACGCGTAGGTGCGTGAAGAAGCTGAACGTGTTCCACAACGTCAGCAACATGTCGCGCATGGCCGTGTCGATGGCGCCGAGCGTGGCCCGCGTCGGGGTCCAGGGCGAACCCTGGCTGAACATCCACCACCGCATGGCGTCCGCGCCCCGGGTGTCGAGAATCGACCAGGGGTCGATGATGTTGCCGAGCGACTTGGACATCTTGCGACCGTCGGCGTCGACGATGTGGCCGAGGCAGACGACGTGGCGGTAGGGGCTCTCGCCGAAGACGAGCGTCGTTGACGGCGAGCAGCGAGTAGAACCAGCCCCGCGTCTGGTCGATGGCCTCGGAGATGAAGTCGGCCGGGAAGGTGAACGCCTCGCCCGACCCCGGCGCGTGCGGGTAGCCCACCTGCGCCGCCGGCATGGAGCCCGAGTCGAACCAGGCGTCGATCACCGGCTCGACGCGCCGGCATCACCGCCAGCTCGTCGTCGGTGCCCTCGGCCCCGCAGGTCGAGCAGGCGAACGTCACCTCGTCGATGGTCGGACGGTGCGGGTCGACGCCGGTGACGTCGCGCCCGGTCAGGTCGGAGAGCTCGGCCAGGGAACCCACGCAGCGCAGGTGGCCGCGCCCGCACCGCCAGATCGGCAGCGGCGTGCCCCAGTAGCGGTCGCGCGACAGCGCCCAGTCCACGTTGTTGGCCAGCCACTCGCCGAAGCGCCCCTCCTTGATGTACCCCGGGTGCCAGTCGACGGTCTCGTTCGCCGCCAGCAGATCGTCCTTGCGCGTCGACGTCGCGATGTACCAGCTCGGCTTGCCCCAGTAGATCAGGGGGGTGCGGCAGCGCCAGCAGTGCGGGTACGAGTGCACGTAGGGGGCGCGCCGGATGAGCAGCCCGGTCGACTCGAGGCGGTCGTTGATGTCGGGGTTGGCGGCGCGTACCTCGCGGCCCGCCAGCCAGTCGATGTCCGCGGTGAAGCGGCCGTCGGGCCCGACCGGGTTGAGGGACGGCAGGCCGTTGTCGCGACCGATCTGGCGGTCGATCTCACCGAAGGCGGGAGCGAGGTGCACCAGTCCGGTGCCCTCCTCGGTGGTGACGTAGTCGGCGGGCACCACGCGCCAGCCGTCGTGCGCCCGGCGGCGGGCCGAGGTCGCTGAAGGGTCGCTCGTAGCGCAGGCCGACCAGCGCGGAGCCCGGGAGCCGCTGCGTGACGCGGGCGGACGCGCCCTCACCGAGCACCGAGTCGACCAGTTCGGCGGCCATGAGCGTCCGGTCGACCACGGCGTAGGTCAGGGACGGGTTCACGGCGACGCCCGTGTTCGAGAGGAGCGTCCACGGCGT
The DNA here is from genome assembly GCA_963791995.1 of uncultured Acidimicrobiaceae bacterium. Taxonomy (GTDB): domain Bacteria; phylum Actinomycetota; class Acidimicrobiia; order Acidimicrobiales; family RAAP-2; genus Bog-473. The sequence goes on from CAWBUQ010000018.1 coordinate 78,455, forward strand.
CGTCGTCCACACGGCCAGCCATTCGGCGTCGCCGACGACGTCGGGGTCGGGATCGACCAGGCGCAGGCGCACGTAGGCCGACTCGTCCTCCTCGTCGCGGTACACGTCGGCCTGGCCGAGCTCGTGGCTGGACAGCGCGGTGCCACAGCGCGGGCAGTAGGGGACGACCTTGAGGTCCTCGTAGAGCAGTCCCTGGTCGAAGAGCTGCTGGAGGTGCCACCACACCGACTCGATGTAGGACGGGCTCAGCGTCCAGTAGGCCGCGTCCATGTCGACCCAGTAGCCGATGCGCGTGGTGAGCCGGGCGAACTCGCCGACGTAGGAGTACACGGACTCGCGGCACAGCCGGGTGAACTCCGCGATGCCGACCTGGTCCTCGATCTGCTCCTTGCCCGTGATGCCGAGCTTCTTCTCGACCTCGACCTCGACCGGTAGCCCGTGGGTGTCCCACCCGGCCCGGCGGGCGACGTAGGCGCCGTCCATCGTGCGGAAGCGGCAGAACAGGTCCTTGTAGACCCGGGCCCAGGCGTGATGGAGCCCCGGCATCCCGTTGGCCGTCGGCGGGCCTTCGTAGAAGATCCACGGCGGCGCACCCTCGCGCTGCTCGACGGAGCGTTCGAAGACGCGGTGCGCCGCCCAGCGGGCCAATTCGGCCTGCTCGAGGGCGACGAAGTCGATGTCGGGTGGGACGGGAGAGAACACGGGAAAAGGTGGCGGACGACGCGGGGAACGGACGCCCCGGCTGTTCGGAAAGGATAGAGGGTATGCATCGCCCCACCTTCGCCATCGCGTCGGCACCGGACTGGCTCCCGAGCCCGCCGGCGACGCCGGCCCGCGGTGGGTGGTGGCCCGGGCCGAAGAGGAGCTCGTGACGCGCTACGGCGAGCTGACCGACAACGAGCTGGGCCTCTCCCCCGCCATGTTCGACCCCCCGGCCGGTGCCTTCCTGATTGCCCGCGCCGAGGGCCGCCCCGATCCGATCGGCGGCGTGGGCCTGCGCAGCCTCGGCGAGCGAGCCACAGGCGGCGCGGGCGCCGGCGAGGTCAAGCGGCTCTGGGTCGACCCCGGGTGGCGCGGCCGGGGCATCGGACGGGCTCTCATGGCGGCGCTCGAACGCGCGGCGCGCGACCTCGGCCTGGCCGACCTCGAGCTCTTCACCGGCGACCGCCAACCCGAGGCCGTGGCGCTCTATGCCGCCACGGGTTGGGAGCGCCGGTTCGAGGACGCCGACGGCAACGCCCTCTTCCCGGGCTACATCCGCTTCACCAAGCGGGCCGGGTGAACGCCGTGGCGACGCGACCCTTCGAGGTCATCTGCGAGATCGAACCGGCGACGACACCCGACCTCACGCGGGTCCGCCACCAGATCGGCGTCCTCGGCCAGATCGCCAGCGCGTTCTTGATCCCCGACAACCACATCGGGCGGGCCACCGTCTCGAGCGTGGCCGTCGCTCACGAAGTGGAGGCGATGGGCGGACGCTCCATCGCCTGCCTCAACGCCCGCGACCGCAACCTCCTCGGGTTCCGCCGCGATCTGCTCACCGCGGCCGCCTACGGGGTGGACCAGTTCCTTTTCGTGTACGGCGACCAACCGCTCGCCGGCGCCCGCACCAGCGAGCTCACCGTCCGCGCCATGCTCGACGAGGGCCGCGCCTACACCGGCTCACTGCACCCGCCCACGAGCATGCGTTTCGGGGCGGCCTCCGGGCTGCGACCGCTGCCGGCGTGGAAGCAGGCGGCTGACTTCTTGTTCGTCCAGATCGGCTTCGACCTCGACGCCCTCGTGCGGTGGCGCGAGACCGTCGTCGTCGACTGCCCCGTCTACGCCGGCGTCCTCGTCGTCCCCAGTGTGAAGATGGCGGCGAGTCTCAGCATCCCCGGCCTGAGGGTCCCGCCGGATCTGCTCGAACGGCTCGAGCGCGACCGCAACGCCGGCGTCGACCTGGCGTGCGATCTGGTCGCCGCCATCCGCGACTCGGGCGCGTTCGACGGCGTGCACCTCATCCCGGTGGCGCGTTATCGCGAGGTGGCCGCCCGGCTCGAGCAGATGCTCTGAGTCCCTCGCGCTCGCCGACGCCGTTCGCTCTAGGAGGGCGCCGTCCCGAACGCCGCCGCAGCGACCGCGTCCAGCGCGGCGTCGTCCACGTCGAGCAACGAATCGACCACCAGGTCGGCCAGCCGAAGGCCGGATCGTCGCCCTGGCCGTCCTCGGGCACTGCGACACAGGCCATGGACGCCGCCTTGGCCGCCAGCACGCCGGCCGGTGCGTCCTCCCACACCAGGCACTGCCTGCGCGGCGCGCCGAGCCGAATCGCGGCGGAGAGGAACACGGCGGGGTGCGGCTTGCCGTACTCCTCTTCCTCGGCCGAATGGATCACGCTGAAGTGCCCGCGCAGCCCGAAGTGCTCGAGCGCGGCGTCGATCAGGCGGTACTGCGAGGACGAGGCCACCGCCAAGGGCAGGCCGCGCGCCGACGCACAGGTCGATGGCGTGCTCGGCTCCGGGCTTGAGGACGCCTTTGGACAAGATGAGCGCGATCGACGCGGTCGACGATCGTGACCGCCACCTCGTCGGGGGTCGGGCCCGCCCAGGGGTAGCGGGCGTACCAGTGCCGGGTGACCTCGTTGACGAACATCCCTTTCGTCGTGCGGCACCCGTCGGTCGACAGCGGCACGCCGAGGGCGCCGAGGATGTCGATCTCGGCCTCGTGCCAGAGCACCTCTGAGTCGATGAGCAACCCGTCCATGTCGAAGATGGACGCGCTGAACCCCGTCGAGCGCGGGGTGAGGCGGATTCAAGCGGGGAGCTGCGCCTCGATGTCGCTCACGATGGTGGCGTCCTCGGGCTCGACCTGGGGCCGGTAGCGCGCCACGACCTCGCCGCTTGGTGAGAGGAGGAACTTCTCGAAGTTCCACGTGATGTCGCCGGCCTTGCCCTCGGCGTCGGTCTTCTCGGTCAGCTCGGCGTAGATCGGGTGGCGGTCCTCGCCGTTCACCTCGATCTTCTCCATCAGCGGGAAGTCGACGCCGTAGGTGGCCGAGCAGAACTGCTCGATCTCCTCGGCCGTGCCGGGCTCCTGCTCGAGGAACTGGTTGCAGGGGAAGCCGATGACCGAGAAACCGCGGTCCCCGTACGTCTTCTGCAGGCGCTCGAGCCCTTCGTACTGCGGGGTGAGGCCGCACTTGGAGGCCACGTTCACCAGCAGCAGTGTCTTGCCCTTGTAGTCGCCGAGCGACGTGTCGGCGCCTCGGAGGGTGTGGATCGGGATGTCGTAGAGAGCCATGAACCGGACCCTACCGGGCGCTGCCGCCCGGCGCGTTCGGCCGCAGTCGCAGCGCCGAGGGCCCCTGACGGGCCCGGCATAGGGTGGCGGTCGTGCACGCCGTGGTGATCCAAGACGGCCGGCTCGTCTACGAGGAGCGGGACGACCCCGTCCCCGGTGACACCGAGCTGGTGGTCGACGTGCGGGCGGCCGGGATCAACGGGGCCGACATGGCCCAGCGGGCCGGCCACTACCCGGCCCCACCGGGATGGCCCCAGGACATCCCGGGCATGGAGATGGCCGGCGAGGTGGCGGGCGTCGGGCGGGCCGTCACTCTCTTCTCCCCCGGCGACCGCGTCATGGCCGTCGTCGGCGGCGGCGCGCAGGCGACGATGGCCCGTGTGGACGAGTCCCATGCCTTGGCCGTCCCCGCCTCCCTGCCCTGGGCCGAGGCCGGGGGGTTCCCCGAGGTGTACTCAACCGCCTATGACGCCCTCTTCACCCAGGCCGGCCTCGCCATGGGCGAGCGCCTGCTCGTGTCGGGCGCGGCCGGGGGCGTCGGCACCGCCGGCGTCCAGCTGGCCGCGGCCACCGGTGCCGTCGTGATCGCCAGCGTGCGCGACGACGAGCGCCGCCAGGCGGTGGCCGAGCTCGGCGCCGATACCGTCATCGCCCCTGGCGAGGAGGCCGCGCACGGCCCCTACGACGTCGTGCTCGAGCTCGTCGGCGTGCCGAGCCTCACCAACGCGCTGCCGGCGCTCGCCACCGGCGGGCGCGTCGTCGTCATCGGCGTCGGCGGCGGCGCGCAGATGGAGATCAACCTCTTCACGCTGATGGGCAAACGGGCGCGTCTCGGCGGCTCCACACTGCGCGCCCGCACCTTGCGCGAGAAGGCGAACGTCGCGTCTGGCGTGGCACGTCACGTCGTACCACTGCTGGCGTCGGGCCGCATTGCGGTACCGGTGTGCGACACCTTCTCACTCGCCGAGGCACAGACCGCATACGACCGCTTCGCCCAGGGCGCCAAGTTCGGCAAGGTGGTCCTCGTCCCTTGATCCGCGGCCGATGATCGAGGCCGTCCTCTTCGACGGCGACCAGACGCTGTGGGACTTCGAGCGCGTCATGCGCGACGCCCTTGTCACCGTCCTCGGCGAGTTGCGGGCCGAGCGACCTGGTCCCGCCAGCGACGCGCTCACGTGGCACGACCTTCAAGAGGACCGGGCCGAGGTGGCGGCCGAACTCGCCGGCGTCGAGTACAACCTCGAGCGGCTCCGCGTGCTCGGGTTCTCGCGCACGTTGGCCCGTGTCCGTGCCACTGAGGGTGGCGACGAGGCAGCCGACGCCGAGGTGGCCGAGCGGATCGCTGCGTCGTACTTCGAGCACCGCGACCGTGACCCCGCCCTCTTCCCCGACACGCTGCCCTGCCTGCGGGCGCTGCGCCCGCGCTACCGGCTCGGCCTGCTCTCCAACGGCAGCCGCCTCCCCGAGAAGGTGGGGCTCAGCGGCTACTTCGAGTCGGTGGTCTTCGCACAGGACCACCGCGTGGCCAAGCCGGACAAAGGCATCTTCGAGATCGTCGAGCGCCAGCTCGCCCTGGCGCCCGAGCGATGCGTCCTGGTGGGCGACCACCCGCTCAACGACGTCGTCGGGGCCAAGCGGGCCGGCTGGCACGCAGTCTGGCTCGACCGCGACAGGGACGGTTTTCCCGACAGCCTCGAGGGCGACGATGTCCCCGACGCCGTGGTGCAGACCCTGACCGACCTCCCGGTCGTGCTCGACCGGCTCGACCGGCTCGACGGGCGCGACGCCTCCTGAACTGGCTTTTCTATCTCCGGATCCGGCTGCGTGCCGACTTCTCAGCGTCTATGACATAGACGATTCGATATACTCACTCGGTGAGCGCAGCCAAAGTGATCCGCGATGTCCGGCGCCGCCAGGGCCTGACCCAGGCCCAGCTGGCCCGCCGCGCCGGCACCTCCCAGCCGGTGATCTCCGCCTACGAGCACGGGCGGCGCGACCCGGGCTACGCCACGTTGCGCAAGCTGGTCGAAGCGGCCGGGGAACGGCTGCGTCTCGACGCTGCCCCTCCGCCGGCCGAGCTGGTACCGCCTGCGGACGAACAGGAGCATGCCAGCCGCCTACTCGACGTGCTGTCCCTGGCCGACGCCATTCCGCGCCGGCGCCTCGATCCCGTCCTGCGGGCCCCGCGACTCGTCTCTCGATGACCACGCTGACCCTGGCCGGTCGGGTGCTGGCGATCGAGGAGGCGCTGGTTGCTGTGCCCCATGCCTTCGGGGGTGCCCTCGCCCTCGCCTACTACGCCGAGCCGCGGTCGACGATCGACATCGACCTCAACGTGTTCGTGCCCGCCGAGCGATTTGCCGATGTCGCCGCTCCCCTGGCGCGGCTCGGGGCGGCGACGGACGACCCCACCACCGAGGTCATCGCCCGTCGCGACGGACAGGTCCGGGTGCTGTGGGACAGCACGCCGATCGATCTCTTCTTTGCCTACGACGCCTTTCACGAGTCGGCGGCCTCGGCGCGCCGACCGGTGCCATTCGCCGACGTGGCGATCCCGATCCTGGCCGCCGACCACCTCGTGGTGTGCAAGGTGATCTACAACCGCCCGCGGGACTGGATCGACATCGAGGCGATGCTCGGGGCCGGGGCGGACGTCTCCGCCGCCGAGGTCCTGCGCTGGGTGGCTCGGATCGCCGGCGACGAGGACCCCCGTTTCGACCGCATCGCCGCCGTCCTCACCGGTCGCTAGGTTCGGCAAATGGGTGTGATGACGGGTGCGTCAGCACCAATCACCGCCTATCTGCCAAACCGAGCACCGTTGCCAGTGCCCCGTCCAAGTCCCACAAACCCCGCCGAAGAAGGCGGCGGTGCTGCTTGGTTCTGCCCTCAGGCGATGGCTGCCAGCGAAGCGCGTGCCCCGTTGGTCTTATGCCCTCTCGGGTCAGCGTTTTGCGTCTCCGGTCGTAGCCCGGCGACGGATCTGTCCACACCGAGCGCGAGGAGCCTCAGTCCCTCGCGCTCGAGATTGCGGGCTGCGTTGACGTCTCGGTCCAACACGAGCCCGCAGCCCTCGCAGCGATATACCCGTTCGAAGAGGGGCAACGTGGCTTTTGTCGCCCCACACGCCGAACAGGTCTTCGACGAAGGGTAGAAGCGGTCGACCATCACGAGGCGCCCACCTCGGTCGTCACACTTGTAGGCGAGTTGTCGGCGCAGCTCACCGAGCCCGGCGTCGGCAACACGTCGGGCCAGGCGACGTCCCGAGCGGGCCAGGGCATGGACGTTCAGGTCCTCGATGACCACGGCATCGAAAGATCCGGCCAGCACCGTGCTGAGCCGGTGGAGATGAAGCGCCCGGGTCTTGGCGACCTGGCCGTGCAGGCGGGCCCGGCGCTCGAGAAGCCGCCGGCGGTTACGCGAGCCCTTCTCACAACGTGAGACGGCCCGATCAAGCGCGGCGAGGCGGCGGAGCTGGCTAGCCAGGACCTCAGGGTTGGACACGTGGCCGACCACATCACTGAGCCCGCACGGCACGGGCACGGACAACGTGGCCAGGTGTTTGAGCCCGGCGTCGACTCCCACCGTCGGCCCTCGGCGCTTCATCGGCGGCGGGGCCGGCTTCTCAGCGAAGCGCACCGAGAACGCCGCCTGCCAACGTCCGCCTCGATGCGAAATGGTGACCTTTTGGATGCTGGCCCGACCGTGTGCGACCAAGTTGTAGAGCCGCCGGGTCGAGGTGGTGGTGTGAATCCAGGCCAGCTGGTCTCGCCGCCTACGGATGCCGGTATCGGGGCTGCACTGCGGCAGCATCAGGCGGACAGAGTGGCGGGAGGGGTGGAGCCAGGACAGCTGGTGATTGATCTCGACGAAGCTGACTGTCGGCATGGATCGGGCCCGCGACTTGAATCCGGGGAAGCCGACACGCCGCCCGGGCCGGGCACCCTTCTTCGAGTCCGAGAAGTTCTTCAACGCGGCGGCGGCCGAGGTAACTCCGGAACGAAAGGCGTGCATGGACACCTCCCGCCACCAGGGCGCTACATCCTCCTTGGCCTGATTCCACGCCATACCCAGTCCGTAGGCGGACCACGAGAGCGCCGGGGTGAGTTGATCCTCACTGACGCCGCTGGCGCGTTCGGCCGCTCTGGTGGACAGGTTGTCCTTGATCCGGGCGATGGCCCAGTTGTGCGCCACGCGAGCGGCGCCGCAGTACGAGCGCAAAAGGCGCTCTTGCGCGGGCGTCGGGTCGAGGGTTACAACGACGCCTCGGGTCACGAAACCCTCTTCGGTGCCGCCGGCCATAGCTCCAGTGTCGTCTCTGGATGTGACGTTGAACCCCAGGCTCGGCGCTACCCGATCACCACGATTTGCCGAACCCGCCGGTCGCTGAACGCGGCGGCACGCCGAGCGCTCAGGCCATCCCCACGATGGGCGCGTTCAGCGGGGACCCGCCGTGCGAGCCCAGGAACGGTGCGTCGCCGTAGGCGAAGATCCCGCCGTCGGCTCCGACGAGCCAGTAGCCGTTGCCGCCCGGCGATCGCTCCAACCCGACGATGCGCGCGCGGAGTCCGGTGCCGGCGGCAGAACCGGCGGCGCCGGCATCGCCGTAGGGGAACACCTCGCCGTCGGCCGCGGCCAGCCAGTAGCCGCCCTCGTCTGCCGTCGTGGCCAGGCCGACCACCGGGGCTCTCAGGGGCGAGCCGGCGTGGGACCCGTAGTACTTGACGTGCAGGCCGTACGTGAAGACACCGCCGTCGGCTCCCACGAGGTAGTAGTCCGAATAGTCCGATCCGTGCGCGGCCCCTGCCATGCCGACGATCGGGGCGTTGAGGTGTTGGCCGGCCGCCGAGCCCTCGAAGATGATCTGGCCGAACGCGAACACTCCGCCGTCTGCCGCCACCAGCCAGTAGCCGCCTCCACCCGGGTTGACGGCCATCCCGACGATGGGCGAGTTGAGGTGCTGCGCGCCCATGGAGCCGTAGAAGACCGCGTCACCGAAGGCGAAGACGCCGCCGTCGGAGGCCACGAGCCAGTACCCGCCGTTGTCGGGCGTCGCGGCGATGCCGACGATCGGCGCGTTGAGATGAGTGCCGCCCATGGAGCCGTCGAAGGTTGCGTCGCCGTAGGTGAAGACACCGCCGTCGGCCGCGGCCAGCCGGTAGCCACCCGCTGGTGCCGGCGTCGGTGGGGTCGGCGTGGGCGGCGCCGGCGCCGGCGCCGTCGTCACGGCGAAGGCGCCCATGTCGCACGGGGCGCCCCTGCTCACGCCTCGCTGGTCCGGCTGGCTGCACGAGGCCGTGCTCTGCCCCGGTGCCACGAAGCTCGCCGGGATCACCGCCTGCGCCGGATTCACCTGGGCCCCGGTCTGGGGAAGCAGCGCCACCGTCTCGGTCGGGCCCCCGTTGTCGGCGAGCGAGTCCACGAACGGGTCGAGGGCCGCCGAGTCGTTCACGCTGCCCGTCACGCTGAACCCGCACGAGGTGTCGTCGCTGATGTTGTACCCGCCGTCGACGCTCGGCGCCCCGCTGCACTCGTTGGACCCTGCCACCTCGCGCTGGCGTTCCCGAAGATGTCGCCGGCCACGACTGACGTGCCGCCGTCGAAGAGAATGGCGTCGCCGAGGCCGCCCTGGGTGGAGTTGTTCGCGAACGTCGAATCGGTGATGGTCACCGTGGCGCCGTCGTCGTCGATGGCGCCGCCGAGGCCGCCGTTGAGCGCCGTGTCATCGGCGAACGTCGAGTTGGTGGCGACGAGGGTGCCCCCGTCCATGTCAATGCCCCCGCCCAGCCCGGGCCCTCCTCCTCCGATGCCCGACGAGCTGTTGGCGATCGTTGAGTCGAGAAGGGTCAGCGTCCCGCCCAACACGTCGATGCCGCCACCAACGCCCGGCGTGCTCCCGTTCTCGATCATGACCTGTTGGATCGTCACGTCCGCACTCGAACCGAGGCTGACCACGGTGCCACTGCCGGTGCCGTCCAGCACGGCGGGTGAGCCTCCGGGCTCCGCCTTTATCGTCACCGCGAGGTTGACGGACGGGTGGTCGTCGATCGTCCCGGACACCTCGATGGTGTCGCCGGGACCTGCCTGGGTGAGGGCGTAACTCACCGTCGCGCAGGGACTCCCCGCGCTCTGACAGTTCCCACTGTCCGACCCGGCCGTCGCCACGAAGAGGGTCGCCACGATGGCGCCGGCCGGTGGCGCGGCCAGGACCCCCCAGCCCAATGCGCCGCCGGCCAGCGCCACGATGGGCGCCGCCAGCCTGAACCAGCGGCGAGCAGACACCGACCCGACGGGACGCAGCACCGAACGACGTGGAGAGAGGGCCATGGAGCACGAGACTATGACGACGGCGCGCTGATTCGAGGGATGGAACGGGTTCAGCGAGTCCATGCGGGTGCCCCGGCGCTCCCAGGGGGACGCCGCAGATCTGGTAGGCCTCGGGCCGGGGGCTGGTGCCCGCAGCGAGGAGGCCGACCGCGCCGCACTGACGGCCGTGCTGGTCAAGATCCTCGACGCCGGCTGCTGACGCGTCGTCGGGCTGATTTCGCCGCCCGTTACCGAGTCGTCAGAGTGACGGTCGAGTACTCGGGCACCTTGGAGTCGGCGGCCGGAGACTCGGAGACCACATGGGTCCCGACAGGGTTTGCCCAACCGGCATTGAGGCATGCCTCGACAAAGGCGTAGGCCGCAGTGGACGAGCTTTCCCCCACGACATTGGGGACGGTCCCCAACGTGGGCGCGGTCGTTGATGGTGCGCACGGTGCAAGCTCGGGAGCCATCGCCGGCGTCGCGAGCGTGACGGCCACTCGATTGGGAGTCTGCGTGAGGCTTTCAGGCCGACGAGGTCGAGCACCGTCGAATAATGCCCGGTCGGCAAGGGAGGCGGGACATCACGACCGTTGGCGACGTCACATGTCGGGAAGGCCGACGGCGACGTCCCACGTGGCTCCGGTTGCGAGCAGCCGACGAACGTCGTGATGACGGCAACCGGATAGCGATTGATGCCGGGCCGGAGCCGGGCCGATGGTGCACACCCAACCAGGGAATGGCCGAAGGAAGGCGAATAGGTTGGACTCTTCAGTCCGACGGCCAGCCACCCGTCGATCGCACAGGTGTTGACGGTGATCGTCTTCGGGGTCGTGTTGGTCAAGACCGCAGTTCCCTTGATCCGGTAGCCGGCGATGACGTCGTGCGTGCTGAGAACGAGGTGGACCTTGATCGGGCTTGCCGGCGCCCCACCAGCATCGACGACCGGGCCGCCGGCGACCAGGGCGAGCGACACCACCCCCAGGGCGACCATTGCATGCAGCCACGTCCCCATCACGAGGAGTATGACGCACGGAGTGCTGCGTTGGTTCGGCGCCGCCGCGCTCGCTCGACACGTGGCGCCATACGACGTTACCAAGGTCGTCTTGTTCTCTTCTGGTCCCGGACAAGGTGCAGGCAGAGATCGTGAACGCGACTGCGACGATGCCGCTCAGAACGTGGCAGCCGCTGCACGCGGTTCGCCGAGCGCTGCGGTTGTGCCAGGCCGGTCCTGGCCAAAGCCGTACAGGCCGAGTGGAAGGTAATGTACGAACTTCACGTGCAAATGCAGGACTCGACCAGCTAGCGGATCACTCGTCCGGCAGATGGCCGGTATCAGGGGCCCGAAGGCGAGGACTCGACACCGAGCTGACGAGTGGAGACCCAAAGTTGACCACAGGCGAGCAGAGCGAAGCGATCGCCCGGAGGGAACTGATTGTGGGGCCAGACCGCGTGCATACGCAGGTCAAGGACCGGTTCGGGAGCTGGGCTGTTACGGGCCTGGGTTTAGTCGCCATGATCGGGCTGACTCCTTGGCTCGGTGCCTCCATCTACCAAGACGAAGGTACGTCCCTCTTCTCAGCCCATTTGCCGTGGTCTGACCTGTGGACTCAATCCCAGCATCAAGATCTCGTTCTGTTGTCCTACTACGTGTTTCTGCATTTTTGGCTGCTGGCCTCCGCCAGCATCGAGTGGGCACGAGTCCCTTCGCTCCTTGCGTTTGGCGCGGTCGTCATGCTGGTCGGCCGAATAGGGCTGCGAGTCGGCGGACGATGGTGCGGCATTATCGCCTCTGTACTCGCTGCGACGAACACGCTCTTGGCCGAAAAGGCGCTGAGCGCGCGTCCCTACGAGCTGACAGCTCTGAGCGCGACCCTGTGCGCGGCGGTTCTCGTGAAGTGGCTGGAGGACGGTCGGCGAAGCCGGTTGTGGGTGTTCAGCCTTCTCGGCATCGCCACTGCACTCTTGCAGATCTTTGCGGTCCTCGCCCCCATGGCAATGGTGTTCGCCGTACTGGTTGCGCGGCCGCAGCGCCTCGCCGAACGCCTCCGTGCGATGGTGGTGCCGATCGGCACAATGGTCCTTGTCACTGTGGCGTTCCTCGCCGCCACCGCCGGACAGCGGGGGCAAGTGTCATGGATCGCCTCGCTCCCGATGGCGACTGTGCTTGAAAATGCCAGGGGTCCGGCCATAGGAAATCTCTACGACGTGGCATTAGTGGCTGCTGCGATCGTGGCACTGCTGGTTCCCTTTTACCTCTGGAATCAGGGCGGTCGCGCAATGTGGTCGGAACTTCTCGGTCGCGATCGCGACGGCCTGGCGCTTTCCTTCGGGTGGGCCATACTTCCGACGCTGGTCCTCGTCGGCACATCGATCGTCTATCCGGTGTTCGTGAGCCGCTACGCGACAATGTCGTCTCCGGGTCTTGCCCTGTTCTTCGGCCTCGTCTCTGGCCGAGTTGTCCAGCTCGTACAGGGCCGACGACGCGCCGCAGCGCCCGGTCGGCTGCGACAGCCCCTGGGGAAAGCTTTGGCTGTCGCTGGAGCAGTGGCCTTGGTGATCCTGTCGGTCAATTTTTGGACGAACGCATCGACCGTTTACGAAGATCTTCCGGGCTTGGCGCTCTACGTGGCCGAGCAGGCCCAACCCGGGGACGCGATCGTCCTTCACAACCACGATCTGACCACGGCCGTCGACTACTACCTCACAAGAGATGGACGGAGTCTCGCTCTGTGGCCCGAGGTGGGCGTGCAGCAGAGCGACCCCGACGGCGTTGATCTGGTCCTGCATCCAGGAGCTGCCTACAAGCTGCCGCATCGTCTTTGGATCGTCGAAGACGGGAACGGATTGACGAGCTTCACCGAATCGGTCCTCCACCCCTACTACACGTTGATTGCGGTCCACCAGTACATCGGCATCTCGTTATGGCTGTACGTCCGTTCGCGGTGACCAGTTGGCAACGTTTGTGGTCGCCAAGAGTTCAGGAGTTCTCTCCGTCACATGAGGAGGAACTTCCACCCGCAGGAGCCACCGCCATCGAATAGAACGTGACGACCATTCCAGTCGTTCCTGAATTGTCTCCCCCACCAGTGATGGAGAATCGATTGATGGGCTGATAGGAGAATGGACAGGAGTAATCGAGGTCCTTCGGTTGGATCATCAGATGCGGCTGGGTCGCTGTTG